>JBAYRQ010000001.1:0-191344 GCA_041676545.1 Weeksellaceae bacterium
CCTCGCATTCCCCATCCGAAAAGATTGACATTATATTGACGAACACCTGCTTTAGATATATTTCCAGTTTCATCAATAGTTGTTGAATAACTTCCTCCAAATACTCCGAATTGTCCGCCCCAATTTGCAGAGCGCCCTTTCATTTCATTTTCTAAACTAGTAGCACCCCCATATAAATCAACATATCCAGCATTTAGACCTGCAGACAATCCTAAATTAGGAGTAAAACCCCAATTTCCATAAAAGCTACCAACAAGCCCAAGTTCTCCTCGTCCTATAACTAAACTTCCTTCAAACCCACCACTTCCAAAAATAGCTCCTGCTTCACCGTGGATTGAAATAGAAACGCCTGTTGGATTATACGGACTATATTTCGGGTCATGATTACCACTCATATATGCAGTTCTAGCAAAACCAACCATTGAAGTATCATTATCTAAATTCGATATTGTTGTTCCTTGTATCCTTCCCTTTTTCGTACAAGGAAAAAAGAAGGATTCATTATTATTAAATCCACCTGAAAATAAGAGCTTTTAGTCTTCTATAAAACAAACATAAATAAAACTTTGCGAACTTGGGTATCCCTACAGCATGTTTCTCATTTTTTTATACTAATTCTAAACAAATGAATGGGTGATTATATTTCACTTTAAATGAAGGTGTAAATTCGTAAGTAAGCTTAAACAATTCACAGAAAGAAAAGCCTATACTAAAACTTTTGACAAAAAAATCATCCGCTTTGGCGCAATCTTTGCAAAATTCAACTCAAAAAAAATTATGAAATCTATTGTCCGCCTTTTTTTCGTCGTTTTATTTGGTTTCTCTTATGCACAAAACAAACAAGATGTAGGAGAATTTAATATTCTTGAAGTGTATGATAAACTTACCGTTGAATTGATTCATTCAAACGCTAATTTCATTGAAATCAGAGGGAACAAAGCCGAAAGTGTAGAATTTATCAACAAAAACAAACGCTTGAAAATTCGAATGAAAATCGATCAATTCC
This sequence comes from Weeksellaceae bacterium, assembly GCA_041676545.1. Taxonomy (GTDB): domain Bacteria; phylum Bacteroidota; class Bacteroidia; order Flavobacteriales; family Weeksellaceae; genus Moheibacter. Next base: position 1,007 of record JBAYRQ010000001.1, read on the forward strand.
TTCAAGGAGACGATACCAAAGTAATTGTTTATTACACCCATTTAAATCAAATTTACGCCAATGAAGGTTCGCAGGTTTCATCCAATGAAATCCTTTCTACACCTTCTCTTGTGTTGAATTCCAAAGAAGGCGCACGCATAGAATTAGAGGTAGAGACAAATGCTTTGGATATCAAAACAAATTCCGGTGGATGGGTAGTTGCTACAGGAAAATCCAATTCTCAAACGGTGGTTTCAATTGCGGGTGGAATTTATGACGGAGAAGGTCTAAAAACCAAAACAACCACTGTAACAGTGAATGCGGGAGGTGAAGCCAAAGTTTTTGCTACCGATTATGTCAATGCAAAAACCCGAGCCGGCGGAAATATTCATATCTTTGGTGGAGCAAAAGTGGATCAAAAAACCATGGCAGGCGGAAATATTCATATTCATTAAAAAAATGCAAAGACGCGACTTCTTAAAAAAATCAAGCTTAATGGGTGGTTTACTTTTAATCAATCCAAAATACAGTTTCGATGTTGTGAATGAATTCTCTGAAGAGGAATTGATTGGAAAAGGAAATCCCACCTTCTTTGGAAAGAATTACAAATTGAGAAAAGAAGCGCATCAAATGTTTGAATTAATGCAAAAAGCAGCGAAAGACGCCGGTTTTACTATGCATGTTATTTCAAGTTATCGAAGTTATTCCCACCAAAATGGAATATGGGAAAGGAAATACAAAAACTTTCGAACCCAAGGTTTTTCTCACCAAAAAACCATTGAAAAAATCATCGAATACAGCACCATTCCTGGAACTTCTCGCCACCATTGGGGAACGGACTTAGACATTATTGATGCGACGCGAGGCATTCCTTCGAATCCGTTGAGCGAAGTACATTTCAACGAAGGGGGACGAATGCGCAAATTCAAATTGTGGTTGGATGAAAATGCAGAGGACTTTGGATTTCATCTGGTTTATACCAATAAACCCGGTAGAAAAGGTTTTTCGTATGAACCCTGGCATTTTTCGTTTCGTCAACTTTCTCAACCAATGTTAGAAGAATACAACCAACTGGATTTGAAAAAACTTCTCTTGTCCAATAAATTGATGGGAAGTGAAAACTTCACCGATGAATTTATTGAGAAATACAAATCCGAGAATATTTTGGATATCAACCCATCATTATTACCGTAATACGAAAACTTACATTATCGTTCTAAGGTAAAAAGTTTCAACAATAGGAATTCTGCATTGAGAATGGAGGCGCATTCTCATCGGCAATTACAAAGTCAAACGCCATTATGCTACTCTCTTCGGGAGGATAGTAGAAGACTTTTCTCTTCTTTGGAAATTAGCTTGCAATTTCAGGACAAACCCCTATTAATTTCTACCTCATTCCTATAAAAAACCTGTGTCAATTATAATTTACGGCAGAAAAACACGTGACTATCTAGCCAAGGGCATAAAATTTCAATCTTCAGAAGACGTACATAAATCTCTTATGCTAAAATCAATAAAAAATGTTATTATCCAATAAATAGTTGATTTCCTTCGATTTATTACTTCTGAAAAATGAGCCCGTTGATTCTTTCTGATTTTTAAAAACTTACTAAGTTGTCATCTTTGCAAATAAAAGACTTTTAGGTATTTTATTAAATATCAATCTCTTAGCGAGCTTCACAATTTTTTTTACATTCTAAGACAATATTGTCTTAAATAGAATTTTTCATTGTAACTTTATATCGAAATTCAAAAAGACGGAACCAAATTCATCTATTTCTTCCGCCATTTTTATTAAACAAAATCAAAATGCATAGAAGAACCACATTAGTTGTATTACTGCTTTTGCCATGGGTTGCTGTTGCGCAAAGCACAGAGATAAACACTTCGAATTGGGGAACAAATCCTGGAATTATTGGAACGCTTGTCCTTGTGTTAATTGTAGCATTTATTGCCGTATTAATTATGTCGGCTAAAATATCAGCTTATGTTGAATTATTAAAAGCCAAACAAGTCCGGAAACGGAACAAGGCTTTTGACGAGGAAATCATCAATCTATCCGAAGTAGAAATCGACGCGCTTCTTGAACAACGAAAAGCGGCGCATACTTATAAAGTTCCCAATACAGCACTTTCGGGATCAGCGTCCGCGGAGGACAAACGGGGATTAATTAGCCAAATGACCAATCATCCGAAAAACCAGGTATTGGTCGATGATAAAGTCAGTCACGAACTCACCATCCAGGTATCACCCGAATTAAAAAAAATAGTGATTTACTATATTGGGGCTGCCACTTTTTGGTTGGTTTTCGGAACACTTGTAGGGGAATACTTAGGGTTAAAATTCGTCTATCCTGAACTCGATCATGTTTCGTGGTTTTCATTTGGTAGGCTGCGACCGGTTCACACCAATACGGTATTTTGGGGTTGGACTTCTTTGGCAATGATTGGATTGGGGAATTTTGTGATTGCCCGAACGTCTAATCGTGAACTTTATAACAATAAATTGGCTTGGATTGCTTTTGTCCTAATTAATACAAGTTTGGTGTTAGGGAATTTATGCTTGATGTCTGGTGTCAATAATGGAGGCGGTGAATACCGCGAATACATTTGGCCTGTGTTTTTATTGTTCCTCACGGGACTAATTTTCACTTTCTATAATTTTTATAAAACCGTTGCCCATCGTAAAATTTCGGAAATCTATATTTCGAATTGGTATATTTTGGCTGCGCTGATTTGGACCACCGTTTTAGTTACCATCGGTTATTTGCCTTTTTATCAAAATGGATTGGGTGAAACGGTTATTCAAGGTTATTATATGCACCAAGGGGTAGGAATGTGGTTTATGACTTTCAGCTTAGGTTTGGTGTATTATTACCTTCCATCGGCCGTTAATAAACCTATTTATTCCTATTCTTTGGGAGTTTTAGCCTTTTGGACACAGATGCTATTTTACACGATGATTGGTACCCACCACTTTATCTTCAGTCCCCTTCCTTGGTGGTTGCAAACGGTGGCAATCGTATTTAGTATGGGAATGTTTATCCCTGTAACTGCAGGAACAACGAACTTTTTGATGACCATGCGCGGAAGTTGGAGTCAGATTTCCAAGAGCTATGTCCTACCTTTCTTCTTGGTGGGAATCATTTATTATTTTGTGGGTTCTTCCCAAGGAAGTTTTCAAGCTTTCCGATTTACCAATTACGTCTGGCACTTCACCGATTTCAATGTAGCCCATTCGCACATGACCATGTATGGAATCATCTGTTTTATGCTTTGGGGAATGATATATTATATCGTTCCAAAAATGACGGGAACACAACCCAAACAAATTTTTGTGGGAACGCATTTCTGGTTAGCATTTTTAGGCCTTTTTGCTTATATGATGTCATTGATGGCGGGAGGGACTTTGAAAGGTTTAAGTTGGATCGAAGGAAATCCCTTTATTGAGTCTGTAGTATTGATGCGCGAATATTGGGTTTGGAGAGCCGTGGGTGGAACGATGATGTTTTTATCCCATCTCGTTTTTGCCTATAACTTCTACCTCATGGTGAAAAAAGTAAAAACGGGGTATTCAGAACCCATTGTAACCGAATAATTTTAGTTATCATGTTGAATTTAAGTAAAAATCATAGAAATTTAGTGTTGGTATCCTTTTGGGGATATCTTATATTGAGCGCGTTTGTATCCATCATTCCTGCGCTTCAAATGCAAGAGGTGAAGCCGCTGCCAGGACAAGTAGATTTAACCCACAATGAAAGAGAAGGACTTAAAACCTATGTGGCTGAAAATTGTATGGCGTGTCATACCCAACAAGTTCGAAGTATTGCTATGGATAAAACTTGGGGAAATCGTCCCGCCATTCCATCGGACTATTACTTTTCCAAACAACGGTTGGATATTTGGCGGCAATCTCCTTCCTTATTAGGAAGTGAGCGAACCGGTCCGGATTTAACCAGTATTGGAACACGGCAACCTTCAGACGATTGGCATTTACTGCATTTATACAATCCAAGACTGGTCGTTAAAGAATCGATTATGCCTTCCTATAAATGGTTATTTGATGAAGTAGATAGTGCTCAAATTCGAAAAGGAGATGTTGTACTTAAAGTTCCCGCCGAATATCTGTCCGACCCTAAAAACAAAATTGTTGCTGGAAAAAAAGCATTGGATTTAGTCGCTTATTTGAAATCACTTAAACAGCCGGAATTACCAGGAGAAACATCCGTAGCTTTTATTCCTTCTAAAAAGAAAAAAGTAAGTGCATCAAGTGATGGCGGCGAAAGTAATTTACCCGATGGTGAAAGCTTATTTATGAGCACTTGTGCCGTATGTCACCAATCTGATGGTAAAGGATTACCTGGTGCATTTCCACCGCTTGCAGGAAGCCCAATTGTGAATGATAAAGATTACCGTCTTATGGTCGGAATTATTCTGAAAGGATACGATGCCAGAGCTGAATATGCCTCAATGCCACCGATGGCAGATCAATTGAGTGATGAAGAAATTGCAGCAATCGTAAACCATGAAAAAACCAGTTGGGGAAATAATGCGCCGACTATAACGGCAGAAGAAGTGAAAAGTGTAAGAGATTCAATAATGAGCAAATAAAATAACAGAAAATGAAATCAAAAATCATACTTAGTTTATTCATTTTAATAAGTACAATTCAACGACTTTATGCGTGTGAAATGTGTGAATCACAACAACCCAAGATTTTAAAGAATGTGGCCCACGGACCAGGACCTGGAAGTAATTGGGACTATGTAATTACTATTGTTGCATCAATCATTGTACTCTTTACACTCGTTTTAAGTATAAAATATTTAGTTCGACCGGGCGAGAAAAATCCAGATCATATTAAAAACAGTATCCTCAATCAAAATTCAGAATCATGAAAGAGAATAAAAAAGTAATACGTTTGTTTTTGGATGACGAAGAAAAACCTTTTGCACAATTCGCTACGCCCACAAAGTTTATTTTGGATACCACCAAAATACCTGATGGGAAACATACATTACGGATTGTGTCTCATTCTTCCAATCAAAAGGAAGGAATCAAAATTATTCCTTTTGAAGTTAGAAATGGACCGATGATTTATGTTTTAGGCCTAAAGAAAAACGAAGTAGTTAGTGATAAAATACCGATTACGATAAACTCGTACGGTAGCGAACAAACCGAAGAATTTGAGATTGTAGGTTCTGAAACTCCCCGAGCCATTCCCGCTTGGATTTGGGCAATGGTCATTTTATTTATTGGATTTGGATTGTTCTATTTGGCAATGTATCTCAAACCCGATTTTTATACTTCTTTCTTTTAATTTAGAAATTATCATTTTGTCTTTTATATTTTCACTAAAGGAGTAAAAACGTCTAAAATCATGTGTTTAGGCGTTTTTATTTGAATGAGAATTCGGTTTAATTCCAAACAAAAAACCCAACACTCACATTTTCAATTTTAAATATTAAAAATATTCAGTAAATTCAAGCACTCTTTATCTACTAAAAATGTTATACAATGTACTTAATACGCTACTGCTAATCGGAAGCATTCAAGGCTTTATATTTACCTTCATTGTATTAAGTTCACAAAAAAGAAAAAGCAAATCAAATTTATTTTTAACAGCTTTAATTGTCGGTTTTTCTTTTAATAATCTTCAATATTACCTACTAAATACAGAGTTAATATCTCCTTCTACTTTTTTTGGGTTTTGGTATATTCCCTATGCATCGATTAATATGGTATTTCTTTTTTTTTATGTGAAGTTTCTCTTGAATCCAAACTCGAAAGTTAAACCATTTCAGTACGTATTGTTCTTGCCCTTTGTATTGTTCTTCTTCGCTAGTACCTATTACAAAATAGGCGGTTATTTTGGCGAATTCAGTGAAAACACGTTGATTTTCTTTTCCAACTTATTGGCTTTTCATGAATTTTTCAGTGGTCTCTTCTCATTAATTATTTTGATAAGTGTATTGGCAATGATTACAGCGTATGAAAAACAAAATAAGGATTCTTGTTTACCTACTTCTTTTCGATGGTTAAAAATTTTATCGCGAATAGCTTTGATTCTTTGTGGATTTTGGATGTATGCCAGTATTCAAGAGTTTTTATTTAACACGATTACACCCCATTATTATATTTTATGGGTTGGAATTTCATTGATCATCTATATTTTAGGGCATGTTGGATTGAATGAATTTGAAGCAAACAAGATACAACTCATCAAAAAAAAACATAAAAACCTCGCGAAAAATGCTAAAAATCCGACCCACAATAAACACATTGCCGAATTTGAGAATTTCGTGAAGATTGAAAAAAATTACCTGAATCCTCAATTATCGCTGGAACTTATTGCCGATCATCTTCATATTAACAAAAGCTATTTATCCCGTATCATAAATTCAGAAATGGAAGTAAGTTTCTCTGATTACATTAACCGTTTACGCGTAGAAGAAGCAGAAACATATCTGTCCTTGCCGGAATATAAAGACTATACTTTAAGTACCATTGGCCTAGAAGCTGGATTCAATTCGAAATCGGTTTTTAATACCTGTTTTAAAAAATACACTGGTTTTACACCTTCTGAATACCGAAAAAAGCAAACGCATCCCAAAAAAAGTAAAAAAAAAAGGAATCGCTAGCAATCGATTCCTTTTTTTACGTGAGGCTATTCTTTGAGTATTTTTCGGGTAACAACCTCATTGTCCGTCCAAATTCTCAAAACGTACACTCCTTTAGGTAGGTGAGATAAATTAATTGTATCGCTATTTGAATTCCATTTTATTTTTGAATAAAGCCTTCCATCTGCGCCTAAGACATCAATTTTCTGAATGTTTGTATTCCATTTGATGTGAAGTTTGTCTTTTACGGGATTCGGATAGATTTCTAAATTCGAATCTACACTCTCTTCCAAGGATAATTCGGTATTGATTCCAAACAAGGTTTCGTACACTCTCCCATCAAATGTAGCTTGAATGGTATAAATTCCATCCATCCAATTGGAATCAACAATGAATTCCCAATAAGCGGCTGCGGTTGGATAATAAACGCCCCAATCCGAAGTCCATGTCCAGTCATACAAAATGGTTTGATCTGGTTTTATAAATTTTATTTGGGTTGCATCACCGTCGGATATATCTCTAAAGTACAAAACCAATGACAACAAATCTCCTTGGGTGAAATTGGTTTTATAATAGGTGTTTTCAACATTGGGACAATCGTTGTCCAGCGTGCTTTCTGAATGAGTTGCTATTTCATTGATTGTCGGAATTTTGTAGGCTTCTTGTTCAATCCACCATGTTTCGGTATTCATCGAGTTGCAAGGTCCCGCATACGGATCAACCAATATATTTCCACTTTTTCGAACCTCAAAATGCAAGTGAGGAATTGTACTACTTCCGGAACTCCCAGCAACGCCTAAATATTCGCCCGCTGAAACCATTTCTCCAATTTCTTTTGGATTTAAAGTTTCTTTCTTAAAATGCATGTAAATCGTTTGAGAACCATCTGCATGTTCTAAAACAAATCCATTCCAATAGGGATTTCCGTTGTTCAAACAATTTAGATCGTTGTAACCATCTCGTTTATTAACTATTACACCATCCGCTGCGGCAACTACTTCCATCAAATTCTCTGACATTCGGAGCCACGGATAAGGCCATAAAATATAGTCGGTTCCTTGATGATTTCCGTTGGACCAATCGTAGGTTTTCTCCCCACAGTTGTAATCTTTTAAATGATTATTGGGCGTCATATCATGATCGACTTGATTTTGTAAGGTATGATAGCCATAGTCCGAAAAACCAGTTTTTGGACGGAAAGGTTCAATAAATAATACGGCGTCTTGATTCAATTTCGAAAAAGCTTCTGGATTTTTTTCTAAAATAATTTGTCGATTCTGTGCATTTTCTATAGCCATTGCAAAACGTTGCTCTTCGGTTAGGCATTCCGTTTTTTCAAATTCAATTCCAATGAATTTTGAGGAATGAATCATTTGTCCTGAAAGAGATTCGGAAATTTGATTCTGAATGCCATAAACCGTTTCGTGTCTTTGCCCGTAAAGCGTATTTAAAGACAGAATATAAAAAAGTAAAAGTAGTGGGGTTAAAATTAGAGTTTTCATAAATAATAGGTTTTTGATTGATATTCAAATCTATTGAATCTAGGGATTTAAGTTGTTCTGAATAATGAAAAAGTAAAAAATCAGAACAAATTTTATGGTAGACTTAAAAAAACTCACAATAAAAAGGCTCGTCTAAATCCGAAAATTTACACGAGCCTAATTAGTTTAAACTAGGTTAAACCGCTTTATTTTTATGCTAAATAAGCTTTCAGCATCCAAGCTGTTTTTTCTTGAAAAGCAATAAAATCACTCATCATAGCATTGGTTCCTTCGTCTCCCAATTCTGCCGAGCGCTCCAAAATTTGTCTTTCTATTTTCAAAAGCTCTTGAATAGAGTCCAAAATCAATTGAACGGATTCTTTGGATCCTGAAATATCCCTACCAACTTTCACATCGGAAGTGTTTACATAATCTTCAAAGGTATGCAAAGGTGTTTTTCCCAATGTCAAAATTCGTTCAGCAACTAAATCCACTTTTTCCTGTGCATCCAAATACAACTCTTCGAATTTTTCATGCAATTGGAAAAATTGATCTCCTTTAATGTTCCAATGAACACCTCTTAAATTTTGGTAATAAACTTGTAAATCAGCCAATAATTTGTTCAAATCGTCTGACAATTCTTTGGTTGTGGACTTTTCCAGCCCTATAGTTGATAGTTTCATATTTATAAATAATTTTAATTTTACATTTTTGTTCCGAAAAGGTGACACCACGCTTCTTATCATCAAGTATTGCGAAAATCAGGCCAGTTAACGCAAAAAATTTCGATATTAGTAATACCTTTATAAAAAATATCTATATATGACTTTAGTTCAGTTGGAATATGTAATTGCCGTTGCAGAATATAAGAATTTTACGCTTGCTGCAGAGAAATCCTTTGTAACCCAACCTACTTTGAGTATGCAGATTCAAAAATTAGAAAAAGAATTAGAAATAGAGATTTTTGATCGAAGTATGCATCCGATTAAACTGACCAAAATCGGTGAAAAAGTAGTAAATCAAGCCAAAATTATTCTCAAAGAATCCCGAAAAATGGGCGAAATGGTCTTTGAAGAAAAAGGATTGTTGGAAGGTGATTTCATCCTAGGAGTAATTCCCACAGTTTTGCCTTCTCTGATTCCCCTTTTCTATAAAAATTTTCAAAAAGCATTTCCCAAGGCCAAACTCATAATTCGTGAAATGCAAACCAATGAGATTGTGGAACGTTTGAATAATGGCAATCTTGACTTTGGTTTGGTTGTAACACCTCTACGGGAAGAGAAAATCATTGAAAGAGTGCTTTATTATGAACCTATGGTCGCTTACATTCCTCCTTCTCACCCACTTCATGTGAAAGAATTCATTAGGCCCGAAGATTTAGAGGTGGAGGATATTTTGTTGTTAAAAGAAGGACATTGCTTCCGAAATAATGTGATGAACCTTTGTGACTCTGTCAATCTCAGAAAACAAACCATAAAGTTGGATAGTGGAAGTTTAGACACTTTGATTAAACTTGCAAATGAAGGATATGGAATGACACTTCTTCCGGCTATGCATGCAGAAGATTTACCCAAAGACTACAAAAAGAATATTCGGTATTTCAAAGAACCCATTCCAACACGTGAAGTTAGCCTGATTTACCATCAATCCAATTTGAGGGTTTCTTTCCAAGAAAACTTAATCAAAAGTATTCAAAGTGTAATTCGTGGAAAAATATTTGTGGATAAAGTCGAAAATGTGACTTCGCCTTTAATAAGTATGACTTAATTGAAATTCTTATACTTTTCTCGAATTATTTAATAAAACAAAATCCAATAAAACCATCGCAGAAAGTGCTTCCACAATAGGAACTGCTCTGGGAACTACACACGGATCATGTCTACCCTTTCCTTGCATTTCTACCTTTTCTCCTTTGGAATTGATGGTGGTTTGATTTTGCATCAAGGTTGCAACGGGTTTAAAGGCAACCCGAAAGTAAATATCCATTCCGTTTGAAATTCCTCCCTGAATTCCTCCTGAAAGATTGGATTTTGTAGTTCCATCTTCATTGAATACATCATTGTGGTCCGACCCTTTCATTTTGGTTCCGCAAAAACCACTTCCATATTCAAATCCTTTTACAGCATTAATTGACATCATTGCCTGTGCCAAGCGCGCATGGAGTTTATCAAAAATCGGCTCACCCAATCCAATCGAAACATTTTGTATAACACAAGTTACCGTTCCTCCGATCGTATCACCTTCTTTTCGGACTTCTTGAATTTTCTGAATCATTTTCTCGGATATTTCTGCGTCCGGACAACGAACGATTGAAGTTTCCGTTTTGGAAAAATCCAATTCCTGATACGGTTTTTCTAAAAACAAATCACCGACCGAAGAGACATACGCATTGATTTTAATGTGGGGTAGAATTTGTTTGGCAATCGCACCTGCTACCACCCAATTTGCAGTTTCACGCGCAGAACTTCGTCCTCCACCACGTACATCCCTTTTTCCATATTTCTTGGAATACGTAAAATCTGCATGGGATGGACGGAATACGTCCTCGATATGCTCATAATCTTTCGACCGTTGATCTTCATTCGGAATTTGAAAGCCAATAGGCATTCCGGTGGTTTTCCCTTCGTAAATCCCAGAAAGGAACTTCACCAAATCACTTTCTTTTCGTTGCGTAACAATCTTAGATTGACCCGGTTTACGACGATCCAATTCGAATTGAATGCGTTCAAAATCGAGTTGAATTCCGGAAGGACATCCATCGATAATTCCACCAATAAATTCACCGTGACTTTCCCCAAAACTCGTCAATCGAAACAAACGTCCAAATGTATTCATATCCTTAAATCCGCTAATTCGACCAAAGTTAAAAAGAAAGTTTGGACTTAAAATAAAACTACAATTTTTTCAATGCAGTTAAATCTGTAAATTTGCCAAACGATGGAAAATTATTTAGAACAACTGAACGAACCCCAAAGACAAGCTGTAGAATTTACCGAAGGACCCCTTATGGTGATTGCTGGTGCTGGATCAGGGAAAACCCGTGTTTTGACTTTTCGAATTGCACATTTGATTGAGAAAGGTGTCGATCCTTTCAATATTTTGGCATTAACCTTTACCAACAAAGCAGCCAAAGAGATGAAAGAGCGTATTTCAAAAGTCTTAGGTGGAAATGAAGCCAAAAACCTTTGGATGGGAACTTTTCACTCGATTTTTGCACGCATACTTCGGGTAGAAGCTCCACGTTTGGGTTTCCCCTCTGATTTTACAATCTACGATAGCCAAGACAGTCAAAGTGTGATGCGTAAAGTGATTGAGGAATTGCAATTGGACAAAGACATTTACACTGCAAAAAAAGTGCTTAATCGTATTTCTCAGTTCAAAAACAACTTAATTACCGTTCGTGCGTATCAAAACACGCCTGAATTAATCGAAGCCGACGCTGCTGCAATGCGTCCAAGAATGGGCGATGTGTACAAAGCTTATGTCGAGAAATGCTTCAAATCCGGTGCCATGGATTTTGATGATTTATTACTAAGAACGAATGAAGTTTTAACTCGTTTTCCGGAAGTTTTGGCAAAATACCAAGATCGTTTTCGGTATATCTTAGTCGATGAGTACCAAGATACCAACCATTCACAATACTTAATCGTGAAAGCTTTGGCTTCTCGTTTTGAAAATTTGTGCGTGGTTGGAGATGATGCGCAAAGTATTTACGCGTTTCGTGGCGCAAACATTCGGAATATTTTATCGTTCAAACAAGACTATCCCGATGCCAACGTCATTGCGTTGGAACAAAATTACCGTTCTACCAAAACCATTGTAGGTGCAGCGAATCAAATCATTTCGATGAACAAAGACCAATTGGAAAAAAACGTTTGGACGGATAATGAAGACGGTCAAACCATTCCGATTTACAGAGCGTTGACGGATGCCGATGAAGCACGTTATGTTGCTTCTCAAATCTGGGAATTGCAACTGAATGAACAACTTAAACCCAAAGATATTTCCATTCTATATCGAACCAATGCCCAATCCCGAGCGATTGAAGAAGCACTTCGAAAAAGAAATATTCCCTACCGCGTTTTTGGAGGAACTTCGTTTTTCCAACGAAAAGAAATCAAGGATTTAGTCGCTTATTTACGATTGCTTATCAATCAAAATGATGAAGAAGCCTTGTTACGCGTGATTAATTATCCGGCGCGTGGAATTGGTCAAACGACACTCAATAAACTTCGGGTTGCTTCGGGTCAGTCTGGAAAGACGATTTATGAAGTTCTTGAAAACATTAGGCAATATGCAGCTCAAATTGGAATTAATAGTGGAACTGCCCACAAGCTTTATGATTTTATCACCATGATTAAAAGTTTCATTGTCATGCTGGATAATCACGATGTATATGAAGTTTCAATGCACGTTGCAAAAACCACTGGGTTGATACGCACCCTGAAAGAAGACGATACGCCCGAAGGCGTTTCGAAGCTGGAAAACCTACAGGAATTACTGAATAGCATTCAAGGTTATGTCGATGAACAAAAACAATTGGACGAAGGAAATCCATCTTTAAGCGGGTTTCTGGAAGATGTAGCGCTTTCAACCGACGCGGACAATGAGGACGAAGATGGCAACAAAGTTTCCTTGATGACGGTTCACTTAGCGAAAGGATTGGAGTTTCCTGCCGTATTTATTGTAGGACTGGAAGAAAATCTTTTTCCATCGATGATGAATTTAAATACCCGTCAAGAATTGGAAGAAGAACGTCGTTTATTTTATGTAGCATTGACTCGTGCAGAGCGATTTGCGCATTTGACGTATTCTGTTTCACGTTTTCGCTGGGGAAAAATAGTGGACAGCGAACCCAGTCGTTTTTTAGAAGAAATGGACGATAAATTCTTGGAATGGAAGAATTTAGATTCGGGATTACCTTTCAATCGAAGTGGTTTGAATGCAGATTTATTTGGCGATGACAATTCGACACCTCGTTATTACGAACGGAAAAAGTCAGAACCCAAAGCTACTTCATCTATCAAACCCAAAGCAAGTTTCAAACCGATTGGTGAAGCGAAAATCACCAATCAATCCAACGGTCAGACCGTTCATCTAAAGTCAGGAAATATTGTAATGCACGACCGTTTCGGAAAAGGAAAAGTGATTTCTTTGGAAGGAGAAAGTGACAATGTAAAAGCAATCATTTTATTTGAAAATGCGGGTGAGAAAAAACTCCTCTTAAATTTCGCAAAACTGAAGGTGCTGGCCTAACCCGTTCACAGAGAAAATACTAATTGTGTTTGAATAACCTATAAAACAAAAAATAATTTCAATTCGTATTTTATTTTTCCTTAATTTTATTGCAATTAATTAACACAAAAACGCAATTTAGTATGAAAAATCATTTATTCTCTGCGCTTCTTATTTTGGGAAGTACGATTGGCTTCGGTCAAGTAAATGCCTATCAAGTAGGCGATGTAGTCGATAATTTTACAGTTACGGACACCGATGGTATTGAACATACGTTATATGACATAACAGCGAGTGGAAAACATGTTGTCTTAGATTTCTTTTTTACAACATGTGGTCCTTGCCAACAAACTCAAAAATATTATAATGAGTTGCACGATAAGTATGGATGTAATCAAGGAGAAGTCTATACAATATCTATCACAGGTTATCCAGGCGATACCGATGCCAAAGTAATTCAATTTGAAAATACATATGGTGGACCTTTCAATCATTCACCCGCTGTGAGTATTGAAGGAAATGGAACACCCGTAACCAACAACTTTGGTATCTCGGCTTTTCCAACCTATTGCATCATCGCGCCAGACAATACTTTGGCCGTACGGGATATTTGGCCAATTAGTAATGTAGTTAGTTTTGAAAACGCATTTCCTAGTGGTTTTACACCTGAACCAATGGAATGTACGGAAATGGGAATCTCAGATTTAACCAGTCAAGTTTTTAGTTTATATCCAACGGTTTCAAATGGTCAAATCAATGTGAATTTAGTACAATCCGCAGATTCAAAAATATCAATTTATTCTATGTTAGGACAGGAAGTGTATTCGAATTCGTTTAACGCTCAAAAGAACATACAACTTAATTTAAAATTAAGTTCAGGTGTTTATACTATGAAAGTTGCTACATCCAACAAACAAGTAGAAATCAAAAAATTCATTATTAAATAAATATACAAAGAATTAAAACAACAAGCAAATCGCTTTGGATTCCCATTCGAAGCGATTTTATTTTTAACGTAATTTAAACAAGTTTTCGATGGAATGGGTTTCCTGAAGTCTTCAAATAGTCCTAACTTTGGAGTTGGAAATGAAGGATCAATTAAAACTCACCATACAGACTTTGCCCAATAAACCCGGTGTTTATCAATATTATGATAAAGACGGAAAAATCTTGTATATAGGTAAGGCTAAGGATTTAAAGAAAAGGGTTTCCTCCTATTTTAAAAAGAATGTGGATTCCGGAAAAACCCGTGTTTTGGTTCAAAAAATTGCGGACTTACGAATTATAATTGTCGACACTGAGTTTGATGCGCTTTTGTTGGAGAATAATTTAATAAAAAAATACCAACCGCGTTATAACATTCTTCTCAAAGACGATAAAACATTTCCTTGGATTTGTATCAAAAATGAACCGTTTCCTCGGGTTTTTCGTACGCGACAAGTTATCAAAGATGGTTCGGAATATTTCGGCCCGTATGCTTCTGTATTTGTATGTTATGCGCTTTTGGATTTGATTCGGGAATTGTATCCGCTCCGAACGTGTACCTATGATTTAAATCGAAAAAATATTGAGTCCGGTAAATTCAAAGTATGTTTGGAATATCATTTGGGGAATTGTTTGGGACCGTGCGAAGATTTACAATCCGAAGAGGACTACATGAAAAACATCCAATCGATTCGGAATATTTTGAAAGGAAATTACAACGAAGCAATTCGATTTATGACGGATCAAATGAAGGAATTCGCAAAGAATTTAAATTTTGAAACGGCGCAACTCATCAAAGAGAAAATTGATTTAATTAAAAATTACCAAACCAAATCTACCGTAGTAAGCCCAACCATTGGGAATGTGGATGTTTTCAGTTTGATTTCGGATGAAAGTGCGGCTTATGTCAACTATCTTCGAATTAACAATGGAGCTGTCATTCAATCCTATACCATGGAAATGAAGAAAAAGCTGGAAGAAACCGATGAAGAGATGTTAGAGGAAGCGATTGTTGAAATATTAGAACGATATGGTCGTCAATCCAAAGAAATATTGATTCCCTTTGAATTGGATTTAGAAATTCCCGACATAAAGCTAACCGTTCCTCAAATTGGTGATAAAAAAAGATTGGTGGATTTGTCGGAACGAAATGCAAAATACCATCGTTTGGAACAGTTGAAACAAATAAAAATCGTAGATCCTGAACGGCATAGCAAACGAATTATGGCGCAGATGAAAAAGGATTTACGCATGCCTGTGGAACCTAGGCATATCGAAGGGTTTGACAATTCGAACATCCAAGGAACGAATCCCGTTTCAGCATGTGTGGTCTTCAAAGATGGCAAACCCAGTAAAAAAGACTATCGAATTTTCAATGTAAAAACAGTGGAAGGACCCAATGATTTCGCAACGATGGAAGAAGTGATTTATCGTCGATACAAACGCGTGTTGGAAGAAGAATCTGACTTACCCCAATTGATTTTAATCGATGGTGGAAAAGGACAATTGAGCGCAGCACTAAAAAGCATTGACAATTTAGGACTTCGTGGAAAAGTAACTGTAATCAGCATTGCAGAAAAATTAGAAGAGATCTTTTTTCCTAACGATCCCATTCCCCTTTATTTGGATAAAACATCGGAAACGTTGAAGATTTTACAACAAGTAAGAGACGAAGCCCATCGATTTGGTATTCAAAAACACCGAGACAAAAGAAGCAAGGCAAGTTATCATTCCGAATTGGAAGGAATTCCTGGAATAGGTAAAAAAACAATTCAGGATTTATTACAGAAATTCAAATCCGTAAAAAGAGTGAAATCTGCGACGAAAGAGGAGTTAATTGAAGTTATAGGAAAATCAAGAGCAGAAAAAGTGGTTGATTTTTTTAAGAAATAAGAAATCAAAAAGCCTTTTTAATTTAGAACTCCTTTTCATTCCTTCTCAAAATTAACTATTTTCGTATGCTACTTAGTAAAACAAATTTATACCATGAAGAATCTATTTACTTTTTCAATTGTGCTTTTTTTATTCCTTACGGGATGTGCGAAAGAGAAAAAACAGTTGAATGGAGAAGAAAAGCAAAACTCGAACAAAGAAAGTGCACAGGCGGATTTGCAGGACCAAAAATACTTTAATCTGGAAGGGAAAATAGACAATCTCCCCATCAGCATGAGTTTTATGTCCACTGAAGATTACAACGGAATTTCCACTTTCAACGGACATTATTATTACCATTCTCAAGAAATTCCCATATTCATTTATTTAGATGAAAAAGAAGGAAATAATTTGACAATGGTACATGGCGGTGATGATAATTCCAGCGAAAGATTTAAAGGAACTTTTGAAAAAGGTGTGTACAAAGGAATATGGACCAAAGGTACAAAGAGTTTACCCTTTGAATTAAAAGAAACACCCAAAGCGAATTATACAGAAATGGTTTATTTAACCAACAAAAAAGTAGTTCCTGTAAAATTAAAAAGCGGCGTTGAGGTTGAAGGGATTTCCACTTATAATTGGTATGTACCCCAAGATTTAAAATTGCAAAAAGAGTTAGTGAAAATGGTTTACCCTACGTATACTGATTTTCAAACTTATACACAAGATGCGTTGAATGAATTTGAACAAGAGTACAAAGAAGAAATCAATGATTATGTAAAAAATCTTACGGAAGAAGAATTAAAAGACTTCTCCCCTATGACGTGGAATCATACCTACAACGAATATTTTGAACCGCTGATCAACAACTCCAATTATCTGGTTATGAGACAGTCCGGCTATCAATACACCGGAGGTGCACACGGGATTTCGTATCAAAATCATCTAACATACGACAAAAGGAAAAAGAAATGGTTGGCTTTATTCGACATCTTGGATTTGGATCAAAGAGAAAAAATCACCCAAGTTTTGGATCAAGTCGTTCGTAAAGAATACAACATTCCACAAGAAATCGATTTAAATAAAAGTGAGAATTCGATTTTTATCGTCGACAAAATTTACCTCTCCGATGATTTTACTTTGTCAAAAAAAGGAATCACATTTCATTATGGTCTATATGATTTAACACCGTATGTTTATGGTTATTTCGACATTTTAGTTCCTTACGAAGATTTAAAACCGTATTTACAAAAAGGATTTACTTACCAAGCTTTTGACTAAAATCATTTTATAAGCAGTTGATTTTCGCTATCTTCGTAGAATGATTTTAAATAGCGACAAATTGACACTCGACATCCAAAAAATAAGAGCTGAATTTCCCATTTTACAAAGAGAAGTTAATGGATTTCCATTGATTTATTTAGACAATGGAGCTACTTCTCAAAAGCCAAAAATCGTTTTGGATGCCATGCAGGAATATTATCAAAAGTTCAATTCCAACGTGCATCGAGGGATTCATACCATCAGCCAAGAAGCAACTGTAATGATGGAAGACTCACGTGAAAAAGTGAGAAAGTTCATCCATGCAAAACATGCGCACGAAGTTTTATTCACCAAAGGAACCACCGAAGGAATCAATTTGGTTGCAACCACCTTACGAGAAATTCTTCAGCCCAACGATGAAATATTAATTACCGAAATGGAACACCATTCCAACATCGTTCCTTGGCAAATTTTATGTGAACGAAGCGGTGCTAAATTAAAATACATTCCTCTAAAAGAAGACGGAAGTTTGAATCTTGAGAATTTGGATAAATTGCTTACAGAAAAAACAAAATTAGTAGCCGTCAATCAAATCTCAAATGCATTAGGAATTCTAAATCCGATTGATCAACTCATTAAAAGCGCACAAAAAGTAGGCGCTTGGACTTTAATTGACGCTGCACAATCCGCTCCACACATAGCGATTGATGTTCAAAAGATGGATTGTGACTTTCTGGTTTTTTCAGGACACAAAATGTATGCACCTACAGGTGTTGGGATTTTGTATGGAAAAGAAGATATTTTAAATCAGCTTCCACCCTATCATGGTGGTGGAGAAATGATCAAAGAAGTCTGGATGGACCATTCAACGTATTCCGAATTACCGTTTAAATTTGAAGCGGGAACACCCAATATTGAAGCGAATATTGTTTTAGGAACTGCGATTGATTACATCAACTCAATCGGTATTCAAAACATCCATCAACATGAAGATGAATTGTTGAAATACGCCACTGCAAAGTTATCGGAATTAGACGAAGTAATAATTTACGCCAAAGACATTCCTCGTTCGGGTGCGGTTTCTTTCAATCTAAATTTAGACGGTGTTCATCCGTCGGATGTGGGAATGATTTTGGACAAAAAGGGAATTGCCGTTCGGACGGGTCACCATTGTACACAACCGATTATGCGTCACTTTGGAATAAACGGAACCGTTCGTGCCTCTTTTGCTGTTTTTAATACCAAAGAAGAAATTGATCAGTTGATCGACGGTGTGAAATTAGCGATTCGAATGTTGGCTTAATAGTAATAATGTTAAAAGCACATCAACCTCTTTCCAGTGGCACAAAACTTGCTTACGTGGAGATGAATTATTAACTTACATACAAATTTATACATTATGCGCCCTATTATCTTTTCAGTGCTTTTTATTTTAGTTGGCTTTACCTCGCTCCAAGCGCAAGGTTCGAACAATCGAGTAAGTCCTTTGGACTCTGCAGTTTTAGCTCTTAACGATTTAAAAGTAGAAATTATTTACAGTCGTCCGTATTTAAAAGGGCGTGAATTCGGAAAAGATATTGTTCCGTATGGAAGACTTTGGCGAACCGGTGCCAATGAAGCTACCGTATTTGAGGCAAACCAAGATGTTTTGATTGAAGGTAAACTTCTAAAAGCAGGAAAGTATAGTTTGTACACCATTCCAGGTGAAGATGAAACTGTAGTCATTTTCAATAAAGAATTCGACCAATGGGGAACCGCATACAATGAAAGTCAAGACGCACTACGGGTTACAGTTCCTACCCATGAGGCCAGTGTTCCAACCGAGCAATTTACCATTGATTTTGACGAAGAAGGTTCAGCGTGCTTAACTTGGGGGAAAACAGTATTTAACTTCCATATTAAAAAACCCGAACTGAGTATGAATTAATTAAAATTCATAAATAGATTCAAACCAAACACAGTAGAATTCATTTTTCACTGTGTTTTTTTTTAAATTAAACTCACCCTTTTCTTCAAACGTTAAGGTATCCGATCGTTTCACTTAACGTTTTTCTTATTTCATTTCCGTACTGCGTTTTTCTCTAAAGATTTCGTTTTCTAAAAATAAGCGAATTTTTAGAATTTCAACAAATTCGGAGGTTTATTTAATTCTAATTCATGATTTTACACCAATATTATCCTAGTCTATTCTGTCCTTATTTTGATTTTTAGTACCTTTGATAACTTTTAAAAAAAGCAAGCATAAAAATGATACAAAACGAATTAAAAAAATTAGGAGTTAAAGAAATAAACGATGGAACTTCAACGGGTTCCAATTGGTTTTCAAACGGTGAAATCATAGAATCGTATTCACCTGTAGATGGAAAGTTAATTGGAAAGGTAAAAACGACCACCCAAGAAGATTACGAAAAAGTAATCACAACGGCACAAGATGCCTTTAAAGTTTGGAGAGAAACGCCTGCCCCTTTACGTGGAGAAATCGTCCGTCAGTTTGGACTTAAATTAAGAGAATACAAAGATGATTTAGGAAAATTGGTTTCGTATGAAATGGGAAAATCGTACCAGGAAGGATTGGGTGAAGTTCAAGAAATGATCGACATCTGTGATTTCGCAGTGGGGCAATCCCGTCAGCTGTATGGATACACCATGCACTCTGAACGTCCAGGGCATAGAATGTACGATCAATACCATCCATTGGGAGTAGTCGGCGTAATTTCTGCCTTCAACTTCCCCGTAGCAGTTTGGTCATGGAACGCAGCATTGGCTTGGGTTTGTGGTGATGTTGTTATTTGGAAAGCGAGTGAAAAAGCTCCTTTGTGTAGTATCGCTTGTCAAAATATTATCCAAGAAGTATTAAAAGAAAACAACCTTCCTGAAGGAATTTCCTGCATCATTAATGGAGATTATAAAGTAGGGGAATTCATCACCAAAGACAAACGTATTCCTTTGATTTCCGCAACCGGTTCTACACGAATGGGGAAAATAGTAGCGCAAGAAGTGGCCGCTCGATTAGGAAGATCTTTATTGGAATTGGGGGGTAACAATGCAATCATCGTAACGCCCGATGCGGACGTGAAAATGACGGTAATTGGCGCTGTATTTGGTGCTGTTGGAACAGCGGGACAAAGATGTACATCCACCCGTCGATTGATTATTCATGAAAGTATTTATGATAAAGTAAAAGATGCAATCGTTGCAGCGTATGGACAATTGAAAATTGGAGATCCGTTGGATGAAAACAACCACGTAGGTCCATTGATTGACAAAGATGCTGTGAAAATGTATTTGAATTCATTGGAAGAAGTGATAAAACAAGGTGGAAGCATGTTGGTTGAAGGTGGCGTTTTGGAAGGAAAAGGATTTGAAAGCGGTTGCTATGTTAAACCAGCGATTGCAGAAGTTGAAAACCATTATGAAATCGTTCAACATGAAACGTTTGCACCGATTTTATATCTAATCAAATATTCCGGTGAAGTTGAAAATGCAATTGAACTTCAAAACGGTGTAGTACAAGGATTATCGTCTGCGATTATGACCAATAATTTACGTGAAGCTGAAAAGTTTTTATCGTATGCAGGTTCGGATTGTGGAATTGCCAACGTGAACATCGGTACTTCAGGTGCTGAAATCGGTGGCGCTTTTGGAGGTGAAAAAGAAACCGGAGGCGGACGTGAATCAGGTTCAGATGCATGGAAAGTGTATATGAGAAGACAAACTAATACCATCAATTACACAACCAATTTACCCTTGGCACAAGGAATTAAATTTGATTTGTAAATCGAAGAAATAAATGAATGTTAAAAAAGGGTTCCGCTTTAAAAGTTGAACCCTTTTCACATTCTTATAATTTCTATATCCTTACTTTTTAATCACTTTCAAATTCACAAATTTCCCTTCACTGTTTACTTTAATGAAGTAGGTTCCCGCAGGAAATGAGCGGATATCGAAAAGGGCTTTGTTCATGTCTTGCTCGTTATTAAAGAAGCGCGTTTGCATCATTCTACCCGTCACATCAAATAGCGTAGTTGAAATATGCGTCCAATCGGAATTCAATTGAATTCGGAAAGTTCCATTCGATGGATTTGGATACAAAGCGGCTTTCAATTCTTTCAATTCAACTTGTTCTTCCGTACCTAAAACCAATGGTAAATTACTGTATTTAATAACATATCCACCGATTTGATAGTTGGGATTGTAGGAATCATTACAGTCCGCACAAGTTGAACCTGAAACACAGTCTGGATGATTGGGATGACATTTATCGACATACGATTCTTGGAATTGATAATCCAAACTGATGCTTTCTTGCGCTATGAAAGGAGACAAATCATAAAAATACAATTTCCCCATACTTCCCGGACACCATCCGGCACGATTGTATTGCCAGGTTCCCATTTGTCCGGTACAGCCCGCTGGATTTGGATTACAAGTTTGCCATAAATCTTGAACAAATGTATTGGACTGATTGACTTGAATGTTATGATAGGCATGGTAAAATTCTGCAGCATTACTTGTATTGTTTGCTCCCCAACCGTGACCTGTAGTTACCAATCTTAGTTTGGCATCCTCCACACCGGGCTCCATATAAACTTGAACAGTTTCCATCGGCTGAAGGTTTGCTGGATTTCCAAACGGGAAGTTTCCATGCCATAATTCTTGAACATGCGAATATTTATATTCTGGCGTTCCTGCTAAATAATCCAAACTCAAATCCAATTTCCATCCACCTGTTCCCCACGTTTCTATATACATTCTGAATTCTACTTTCCCTTGCAAAAGAGAAGCGAAATCGGTTACATCAATGGTTTCGTCACACGCCACACCGTATGGAGTGATGTATCGAAATAACTCTACCCAACTTCCATCGGGCGCTTTGATGTCCAACCAACCCAATCGGTCCCAATCATCGCAACCTCCTGGTACATTCGGACAGGATATTTGAAAATCCGCTAAAATCGTATCGTAAGCCGCCACAAACTGAGGCAATTCATAACTGCCGTAAAACCACTGTGAACCAATTGTTCCCATATCAATTACATCCCCATCAAAAGTGACAGACGATAGATTCGAAATGGAATTAGAGACATTTAAATTATATGTTTCCGTTTTCACCATTCCATTACTTGCTGTTGCTTTAACTTTTATGTTATTATTCCCATACTGGCTCGGTATCCACCAATATTGATACGCTCCATTTTTTAATTCTGCAAGATGAGTTTCGCCATCAATTTCATACTCAACCGACGTAATACTCAATACTTCCGACTCATCGATAACTGCATACGCATACAATTTATAGGGATCCAATTCGGCCATTTTCACATCTTGACTTTCGGTAAAACGAACCGATATTTCAGGTTGAATTTGGGTTAAATCAATCACATCAAAAGAGTGTGTACTTTCCCATGGATAATATTGATTGTTCCCTGCTTGACTGGCTTTCACGGTAACAACTCCACCGGTTCCATTTAAAGTAACCACATTTCCACTTAAGGTTGCTGGTCCTGAAACGACTTCAAAATCAATATCCAATCCTGAATTCGTAGAAGCTTCCAAAGTAAACGGTGCATCGGTCGTATATTTCTTAGGGATTTCGTCAAAAGATGCCAATTGATTATTCTGTCCCGTTGCGGGACACGTTAAATCTTCATACACATCAATCTCAGCCAAAACCGTGTAATAATCATTTCCATACGGCGTTAAAAACTCGATTTTCACATACTGTGCACTGACTGCACCAAAAAATACATCCGCTTTTTGACCGGCTTGATTTACGTTTGGAAATTGAAATTGTCCGATTGATTGAGCTACCCAGTCGGATCCATTCGTACTCAATGAAATAATATAATCCTTGGGTTTACCAAACGGATTATCATTTCGACTTGTAACTGAAATGCCAGCCACATCGTGACTACTTCCGAGATTGAGTTGAATCTCGTGTGGATAACCGGGTTGTGACCCTTGCCACTGGGTATGCCAAAACGTGTTTAGATTATTGTCAATCGCATGTATGGCATGACCGTTGTTGTTTCCCTCGCCAGCTGTTTCTTCGCTATCGACATAAAAGACGCTCCAATTGGATTTTGGAGTAATCTCAGTCGGCGTACATTGACCGTTTAAATACGCAGACAATGGAACTAACAGCATTGTTAGTAGTAAATAATACTTTCTCATGTGTGTTGTGTTTAATTGTAAAGTAACAAATATATGTTTTATTAATTGGCAATAAAACCCTTAGAAATCGAATGTGATTTAGGCTATTCTTCCAAACATCCCTAACTCTTTCAACACCAAATCCAACTCCTCAGGTTTTTGCGTACCAATGAGTAAAGCTTTTTTGGTTTTAAATACCAACTGCAATCCTTGATTCCCATTGATATTGTAAGCCATCCCTTTTCCACTTATTCGCCAGCCCCAACCTCCGTATTCACGCAAGGGTGAATATTTCCGGACGAAAGATAACTCCAAATCTTCCCAAGCAATATATCGAGTTTTGAATAGGAAGGGAATAAATCGCACATAAATCCCTTCTTTTTGAATTCGGGTTTCTAGCTTGGTCACCAAAAATAAAAGCAAAACCAAGAGTAAAATTAAAAATCCTATCCATTGACCCGTCGATAATTGTTGATTATTTACAAGTGAAACATACACAGGTTTGAATACTAAAAATCCAATTACAAGGAGTAAAATCCATACCCACCATTGGGTAAAACGTTGCGTTTCTTTAAAGTAAATTTTATTTTCCATAGAATTGAATAAATTTTTGAATTTCAAGTACTAATTCTGAACTAATAGGTAATTCCAATTGATTGTAAGACGCCATATTCTCTGCATCACCTCCTTCAATAATTTTCAAAATGTGATTCATATTTTCAATGACTATCAACTTTGAAGCAGGCGCACCTTGATTTAAAAGTTCAGCGTTTTCTTCCGGAACTTGAATATCTTTGGTTCCTTGAAGAATTAAAATCGGAATTTTCAACTTCGCAATCTCAATTTTCGGATCGTATTTCATCCACGAAATAAAAAAGGGTTGTACCTCTTTTCGAAAAAGTGGAATTAGAAAAGGATTGATTTCTTCTACTTGATTTCCTTTTTTTAGTTCCTCCAAAATCTGAGTTGTTTCGTCCATCAGAAAAGGAGCCTGCTTAGATATTTGTTCTTTTATAGTGAGATCTATTGGTTTCCCCGAACCTGCAATGGAAATAAAACCAGCGACTATTTCTTCTTGCGCTGCCAGAATTCCGACCAAAGATCCTTCACTGTGTCCTGCTAAATAAATGTTTTTATACTTTTTATTTTTCTTGAAGAATTGAACGATGTCCTCCACATCCTCGACACTTTCTTCGAAAACCAATTCGTCTTCTTTAAAAACACCTTTTTCAATTTGCTTAAAAAAACTTTTATCGTACGTAAATACACTGATTCCCTTTTTGCTTAATTCTTCCGCTAATAATTTATAGGCATTTGTTTGCATTCCCATTTGATTTCCATTTCTGTCAGTGGGTCCAGATCCAGGAATTAGGATAACCAACGAAGCGTTTTTGGAATCTTTGGTGGCCGAATACAAATCACCATCTATCCATTCCGTTACACTTAAAGGTTGAATTGAAAACTCTTGTTGGGCATATCCTTGAATACAAAAAATAAGACTAATTAGGGTTAGAAATAATGTTTTCATAGAAAATAAGTAAATAGAAATAATGAAAGTAACTCAGCGACAATCACGGTTAAACAGAAATAAAACAAACCTCGCCACTTTTTGTAGTTCGTCGCCACTCTAAATCCGACATAAACCACACAGAAAAACACAAATAGCAAAGCAAGTGAAAACAGCCCAAATACGATCAATAAAATTGTATCTCCATCGATTTGAATGTTCATTGGATCCGCAATCGCTTTTTCGGAAAGCGCAGAAATAAAGCTATTTATATTGGAAAATAAGAGCGTATAAATCAAAAGCCGACCGATTAAAACCGCATTTAAAATATCGATGAAACGCGTTTTGGAATTCAACAACTTTGCCGTAAAAAACAAGCAAATACTTAAAATCAAGATCGCTAAGAAATTATCGACAAACGGCTGATACCATTCGATTTCATTTACAAAATGCAAATCCAATACACCGTCAAAACGACCTTTGAAAAACACCGCCAAAGAAGATCCTACCAAAGCGCCTACAATTCCTATCGACAGTAATTTCTGTGTCGTAAAACGTTCAAATACATTCCATTCGTTAATCTTCATCTGCCTTCAATTTTTGGATTTTCTGAATTAAATCATCTAAATAATTCCGCATTGTCGGATAGCTTACCTTCATTTGTTTGGCCATTTCCTTTAAACTTCCACTAGCCAAAAGAAAAGCCAGAATAAATTCTTGATCCTGCTTATTTAATTTCAAAAGTATGGGCAACGAATACTGACCCGAAATTTGGGTATTGCAGTTATCACACTTTAATTGAACCACCGTCAACGTATCTTCACAACTGGGACATTGGATGGGAAACTTTGGATTCATACCGTTTTAATTTAAACAAATATAAATATTATTTAATAAAAACTAAATAAAATTAAACAATATTTCAATTTAACGTAACAAAACACCTTATTATCCAATTCCAAAATTCTCTAAAACCATCTAATATTTTATTTTTTGCGTTCTCATTTCATTTCGTACTTTTACACAAACGCCATTTGTGCCATTACCAAAAGAAATACTTCAACACTATTGGGGCTACGCAGATTTCCGAAATCCGCAAGAAGAAATCATCGACGCTGTTTTGGAAGGAAAAGACACCTTAGCCATTTTACCTACGGGTGGTGGAAAATCGTTGTGTTATCAGATTCCCGCTTTGATTTTGGAAGGAATGACCTTGGTTATTTCGCCTTTGATTGCTTTGATGCAAGACCAAGTCAACAATTTAAATGCCCGTGAAATCGGCGCGGAATTAATCACATCGCAATTAAGCCAGGATGAAATCGCTAAAGTTTTAGCACGGTGCGCATTGGGAAAAGTGAAATTACTTTATGTCGCTCCCGAACGTTTGCAATCCAAAACTTTTATGATGATTTTGGATAATTTACCGATTCAACTTATTGCGGTGGATGAAGCGCATTGTATTGCCCAATGGGGCCATGATTTTCGACCGGCGTACAAAAAAATCCATTTAATTCGTGAGCGTTTTCCCAAAGCAAATCTACTTGCGTTGACCGCCACAGCTCCTCCCAAAACCTTGGAAGAAATTATAGATTCTTTGGAACTAAAATCACCCCAAGTTTTTAAAAACTCTTTAAAACGTAAAAATCTAATCTACAAAGTGATTCAATCTCAAAACGAATTGGATGATTTGGAATATGAATTGAGAAAGAATCCCGGTGCAGGATTGGTATTTTGTAGAAGTCGAAAACAAACCTATGAAATCGCACAATTCTTATTATCCAAAGGTTTAAACGCTGATTTTTTCCACGCACGTCTTCCGAAAGATGAAAAGACAACAAAACAAGAAAGCTGGACCGCAAGTCCCGATCAAATCATGGTTGCGACCAATGCTTTTGGGATGGGAATTGACAAACCGGATGTGCGAACGGTTGTTCACATGGATTTTCCAAGTAGTTTGGAAGCGTATATTCAAGAAGCAGGTCGAGCGGGACGGGATGAGAAAAAATCGGAAGCGGTTTTGTTTTTACAGCCGCACGCAGTCGAAGAAGCAGAGAAAATATTTAAATCCTCTTTACCTTCAAGAGAGGAGTTTGACTACATTGAACGGATGTTCTACAATTATTTTGAAATCGGTGAAAATGAACGTCCTGTCGAGAAAAGGGAATTTAGTTGGTTTGATTTCATTCAAAAATTCAATTTAAATAAAAATAAAGCGCAGAGAACATTGTTTTTCTTGGAACGGAAAGAAGTTATTACTTTTCAGGATCGCTCGGCCCAAAGTGGTGTTCAAGTCTATGTAAACCCCAGAAATTTGCCTTCTTCCTCATCCCTTTCTTCAAAAATCATCGATAGTTTGGTCCGTCGTCACCCTGGAATTTTAGGCCAAGAAATGCGAATAAACGAGTATTTAATAGCAAGAGATCTTCAGGAATCGGCAAAAAACATACGTATTGAACTTCATAAATTAAATGAAGCTGGCTATCTAAATTACCGAACCAAAGACATTCAACTTGTTGATTTCCTTCGTCCACGTGAATCCAATTTCGTGCGAAATACGTTGTGGAAAGAGTTCGAGGCGTATCAGATTTCGCAATGGAAAAAATTACAAGACATGATTTTCTATACGACACAAACCGAAGTTTGTCGTGAGAAATTGATTTTAAGGTATTTTGGTGAAAGTCCCAAAGAAAAGTGCGGGGCATGTGATGTGTGCAAGAAAGAAGCGACTTTAGCTTTTGATTCAAACCAGATCTTGGAGTATTTGGATGACTCTCCAAAAAGTATTCAGCAAATCTTATTAATCTTCAGTCGATACCCAAAAGAAACAATCCTTGAAAGTTTGGAATTACTGAACGATGAAGAGAAAATTGACAACAGCAATTTAGACATCATTCGAAAAATTTAATCCACATGAATTTTTAGAGCAGTAAAAATTCATTTTATTTTCAGGATGCCTTTGTCAATCATTTTCATTCGACTAAAAAATCCGTTACTTTTGCTTCTTAAATCAAAGAGAAGATGAAGGTAGTTTTTATGGGTACGCCCGAATTTGCAGCGTTTTGTTTGGAAGAAATTTTGGAAAGCAAGCATGACGTAGTCGGCGTAGTAACCGTTCCCGACAAGGCGGCAGGACGTGGTCAACGAATCACTCAATCTGCCGTGGCGAAATTAGCACTTGAAAAAAACATTCCACTTCTTCAGCCTGAAAAACTTAAAGATTCTGATTTTGTGGACGCGTTAAAAACTTTGAATGCAGATGTATTTGTAGTGGTTGCTTTTCGAATGTTACCCAAAGAAGTGTGGCAAATTCCGGCCAAAGGAACGTTTAACTTGCACGCTTCCCTTCTACCTCAATACAGAGGTGCAGCGCCGATTAATTGGGCGATAATCAACGGTGAAACCGAATCGGGAGTGACTACTTTTTTAATCGATGAAGAAATTGACACTGGAAATATCTTATTGATGGAAAAAGTCGAAATCTCGGCCGATCACAATGCGGGAGATTTGCACGATAATTTAGTGGAAGTGGGCAAAAAATTAATTCTAAAAACTTTGGATGGACTGAAAGAAAATTCCATTCACGCCAAACCGCAAAAAGAGGTAGACGAACTAAAACCCGCACCCAAAATATTCAAAGAAGATTGCAAAATAAATTGGACAGAATCGATAGAAAAAACTCACAATAAAATCAGAGGATTGAGTCCGTATCCGGCAGCCTGGACATCTTTCAAAAATGAAGAAGAACAGAAGACGTTTAAGATTTTCAAAGGTTATTTTGTGAAAGAAAAACAAGAAAATTCCACTTTATTTTCGCTTTCATTTGAAAGCAATGAAATCTTAATC
Organism: Weeksellaceae bacterium; assembly: GCA_041676545.1. Taxonomy (GTDB): domain Bacteria; phylum Bacteroidota; class Bacteroidia; order Flavobacteriales; family Weeksellaceae; genus Moheibacter. The sequence goes on from JBAYRQ010000001.1 coordinate 29,943, forward strand.
CATTTAGAAGATGGGACTTATTACATCGAAGAGCTACAACCGGAAGGAAAAAAGCGAATGATGGCCAAGGATTTCATAAACGGTTTACAGAACAAAAACGGGTGGAAGATTGCTGAATTCAGCTAAACATTCAACCTTTTGAGAATGAGTTATTAACAAATAATGGGTTTTTTCAACAAATTCCGAAAATAATCGGGCTGAAAACTTGTAGGAATAAGGGATTCCGTTATATTTGTAATACAATAAATCATTTAAAACCTTAAAAATCATGAACAAATCAGAATTAATTGATGCAATGGCAGCCGACGCCGGAATCACAAAAGCAGCTGCTAAGAAAGCTTTGGATTCATTTACTTCAAACGTTACATCCTCTTTGAAGAAAGGAGAAAAAGTAGCTTTGGTAGGTTTTGGAACTTTCTCAACCGCAGATAGAAATGCACGTTCAGGAATCAATCCACAAACTAAAAAAGCAATTCAAATTCCTGCAAAAACAGTTGCGAAATTTAAAGCAGGTTCAGACTTAGCTACAGCGGTAAACGGAAAGAAGAAGAAAAAATAAGCGATACGCTTAAATGTTAGAAAGTCATCTCTTTTTTTTAAGATGACTTTTTTTATGGAATAAATTTTAGAAACCGTTTTTTACGGAGCCAATCGAACTTTTTTCCACACATCTCCTTCCAAACGATAACACAGTCGATCATGCAAACGGCTTGGACGACCTTGCCAAAATTCAATTTCAACGGGACGAACCAAATAACCACCCCAATAATCCGGTCTTGGAACTTCTTGTCCTTTCAATTCCGACATTCTCTTTTCAACCTCTGATTCCAAATTCTTATCGAAGGCAATCACTCGACTTTGAGCGGAAACAAGCGCGCCCACTTGACTTTCTAACGGTCTTCTATGGAAATACGCATCGGACTGGATCGGAGCGATCTTTTCAGCCCTTCCTCGAATTATAACTTGTTGTTCCAATTTATCCCAAAAAAAAGAAAGACATACATTTGGATTCGTTTCCAAAGCTTTTCCTTTTTGACTTTCGTAATTGGTATAAAAAACAAAACCGTCCGAATTAAACTCCTTCAATAAAACAACGCGTGAGCGCGGAAACCCATCTTCATCTAAGTTTGCTAAATTCATCGCATACGGCTCATCAATTAATTTTGATTCCGAAACCTCTGAAAACCAGTTCGAAAACAGTTTGATTGGATTGTCTGGAATCGATGAGAAATCAATATAATTTTTGGAATAATCTTTTCTTTTGTCACTTAAATCTTGCTTCATCCGATTTTTTTTTTATCTTTATAGAACAGACACGTAAATTAAATCCAAAATTAATGCAAATTAAAACGATTACAAAAGGAAATATTTTAATTGCCCAACCGGCATTGTATGACTATACGTTCAATCGTTCTGTAATTTTCATTACGGATCACAACGAATATGGTTCCATTGGTTTCATATTGAATAAACCCCTCAACAAACCGGTTAGCACCTATGTTTCAGAACTTGACACGAAACTTCAAGTATATGAAGGCGGTCCTGTTGAAACCCATAATCTGTATTATTTACACAAACGTCCTGATTTAATCTCCAACAGTGAACCTATTACGAATGGACTTTACTGGTCGGGCGACTATGATGATGTAAGGAATGCGATAAATAGTGGATTGATTCAAGAAGATGAAATCCGTTTTTATTTGGGATACAGTGGCTGGGCAGAAAATCAATTACAAAATGAAGTAAATGACAATGCATGGATTGTTGTGAATGAAGAAGTGGATATTTTCAAAGATTGGGACAACAACCTTTGGAAAGAACAATTGAAAAATTTAGGGGGTGAACATTTGATTTGGTTAAATACACCTGCGGATCCTACGATGAATTAATTTAATTCAATCGATTCATTGAGCATATCGTGCACCCACTTTGTTTTCTCGGTTGCATACGTTTTCTTTCGGCTTTGGTGAATCGAAAGTATGCCTTCACTTTCCACACAAATAAAAAGCTCATCCGATTTCTGCATTTCAAATGGAAATACTTCAGCTTCTTCAAATTCGAAATTTGGATTTCTTTTCAACAATTTCACCAAATGATTTCGTGTTACACTTCGAATTCCTCCTTCGGCAATCGGAGGAGTTACCATACGGTTTCCTTGAATCAAAAACGGACTTCCTTCCAACGAACGAGCCATCCGTTTATCGGGATTCAATAAAACCAAATCGCGGTACTCATTTTCTTGTTTATAAGCGTGAGCAATGATTTCTTCGGGTCGATGGAGATCGAGTTGAGCGAAAAAACTTGGATTTACTGTAAAATCTCTAAAAACATCGATTTCAGAAACTTCATTTTCCCAATTGTATGTAGATTCGGAGAAAACTTTATCAATTTGAATGGCATACGAAACAGAGGAATGCGTCAAAAAATCATTCTTATCTGAATTTCGGAAAACGGAAATTTTGATTTTAACTTGACTTTCTGAATTTTCTTTCAGAACGCGATTTATTTTATCTTCAAAAAACTCTTGGGTAAATTCAATCGGTATTTTCATTCGGAAGATACGCATCGAAGCCATTAAATTAAAATAATGTTCTTCCCAAAGAAGAAGATTTCCATTGGATACTTTCACAAATTCCGAAATAAAATCTCCTGAATGAAACGCACGATTTGTTAACCCAAAAATTGCGTCGCTCTCTTCGAAAAGATTTCCGTTAAAAATATATTTCACGTAGAAAGAGTTTTTTAATTACGAACCCAATATTTTCTTCAAATCGTCGATTTGACTTTCCCAAAGCAATTTAGAATCTTCAATTTCATCTGGTTCTGCAAAATCAGTAATAACCAATGAAACGTCACCGGTCAAATCATCTTCAACGATGTTTAATTCAAAGAAATACTTGGTGTCTTCATCCTCTTCCCATTGGAAACGAACATAGGTATCTTGCTTACTTCTCATCAATAATGCAGATTGTTCATCGCCATCCCAGATGAAAGTAAACTTTTCTCCTCGTGAATTCACATTATCCGCAAACCATTCCGACAAACCTGACGGATTTGAAATATAGTTATAAAGCATTGAAGGTGACGCGTTTATCACGATTTCAGTTTGATACTTTTCTTTTGTCATTTTCATAATTATTGAACCGCAATATATAAAATACGTCCTTATAAGCAAACTTTTTTAAATAAGTTTTGCTGAATTGATATAAGATTTTATATTTGCACTCCTTTAGAATATGAGGCGAGGTAGCTCAGGCGGTTAGAGCGCAGGATTCATAACCCTGAGGTCGGGGGTTCAATTCCCCCCTTCGCTACAAGGATAGGGACGGTTTTTAACTGTCCCTTTTTTTATACAGATAAATGAAATAGGGAGAGTCAATACGTATAGGACCCGAAGTAATTTTATTAAATTAACATCTGGAATGGACTTTAGCTTCTTACTATCAAATGCCTTTGGGAATTAGATGGGACAAATTTTAAACCCAAGTACACAGAAATCTTAGTGAAAGAATGAGTTAATGATTACTTTGAAGGAGCCTAACTCACCTACAAAATATTTTAATCAATCCCCAAAATCCCAATTGAATGAAAAAATCAAATTGGACTTTTTGTTCAGAATGCAAAGGACAAGGTAGAAAAACCCGAAAATTGCGTAAAAAATTAAGAACTACCTATTTGGCGGAAGTTAAGGAGTTTGAAAAATCAAATGCCGAAGGCCCACCTCCTATTCGTCCGAAAAGTCCAATGTATGTATGTCCGAATTGCAAGGGTTCGGGATTGATTTCTACTACCCATTCGCCGGAAGTGGATAGAGAGAACTATCCGCATGTAGCCATTGTGGGAGGTGGAATTGGTGGCGTTGCTCTTGCGGTAGCTTGTTTACATCGGGGTATTCCTTTTACAATTTATGAACGCGATAGCAGTTTCGATGTACGATCGCAAGGATATGGACTTACTTTGCAACAAGCCCGTAAAGCCATTGAAGGTTTGGGGCTGTTTGATTTGAACGAGGGAGTCATATCCACAAGGCATGTAGTTCATACGACCGATGGAAAAATAATTGGGGAATGGGGAATGCGAAAGTGGATGCAGTCCGAATTAAAAACCGGTTCAAAAGTGGATTCAAAAACCTATTCAAAACGGACCAATGTCCATATCGCCCGTCAGTCTTTGCGTTTGGCACTTTTGGAGCAACTCGGTGGGAAAGAGGGCGTACAATGGAATCACCAACTTATCGATTGCAAAGAAGTGGAAGGAAATCAAGTGGAATTAAGCTTTCAAGTAAACGATGAAATAAAAACGACCCAAGCCGATTTGGTAGTGGGCGCAGATGGAATTCGAAGTGCCGTTCGGAATATAGTAATTGGCGAAGAAACGACCCCTTTGCGTTACTTGGATTGTATTGTTATTTTAGGCATTTGTCCGTTGTCCCAACTCCAAGAGGTCGACAGTTCTTTGTTGGATTCAGCGACTGTTTTTCAAACTGCCAATGGAAATGAACGAATTTACATCATGCCTTTCACATCCGATTCGGTGATGTGGCAACTCAGCTTTCCACTGTCCGCAAAAGAGGCGAAAATTTTGAGTGAAAAAGGCCCCAAAGCACTGAAGGAAGAAGCCTGTCGCCGAACGAAATGGCACTCGCCCATTCCACAAATTGTGTCATCTACTTTGGAATCTGAGATTTCAGGATACCCCGTTTATGACCGCGAGTTACTTCATCCAGATGCATTGGCAAAAGGAAAACAAATCACACTAATCGGCGACGCAGCACATCCGATGAGTCCATTCAAAGGACAAGGTGCAAATCAAGCTTTACTCGATGCTTTGGCACTCGCTCGCAGCATTTCAAAAGGATGTAGACCGAATTCAAATTGGAGAAAAATAGGAATCAGAGAAAGTGTTTTAACGGAATTTGAATCCGAAATGCTCAAACGTAGCGCTAAAAAAGTCAAAGATTCTGCAAAAGCAGCTGAATTCCTACATTCGAATGTCGTGCTTTATGAAGGCGATGAACCGCGAGGACGATGTTTGCTGCGGGAAACTTAATGATCATTGCTTCCTAATCCAAAATGTTTTACAATAAAAAAGCATTTTATTTGGAGTTATAATACCTAAAATCACTTGAATAAGAGATAAGTATAAATAGAATTGGACACAAAAGCAGGCTTGTACTGCTTTTGTATTTTTAAGATAGTAAGTGGATTAAAATTGATGGGCTTTTGGATTCTACCGTAAAAAACAATAAGTTTGGTGTAGATATAAAAGAAATAGGCGTAATGCGTTGCGTTTATATAATTGTTGTGCCTCATTAAAAAAAACGAATAATTTATGAATGAAATATGTTGTTTAATAATAAATGAAACAACTGTAGATGATAAGAATTTTTACATCATTCAGGAAAGTGATTCTAAAAAAGAACATTTAATTCCCATAGATCAAATACATACCTTTAAAAATATAAAACCATTTACAAAGTATAATTTCTTAAAAGAGTATAATCCAAATCATAATAAAACCTATCTCTCAATTATTCACCCTGATTTTAAAATCGGACAAGAAAAAGATTTGAAAATAATTGGTTCATTTGAAATTGACGAGAAGACATATTTTGAGTTAGAAAGCGACTACGAAAAACCACTAACAGTTAAGGCATTAAATTGGCAAAATAATCTTCAAAAAATTAAATGTAAAGTTGTTGGTTACAGAAGAGGTATACCTAGACTAAAAAATATAGAAACTGGAAATAGTGAATGGAAAATTGGCGAAGTACGTCCTTTTGCTATTAAAGAATTCAGCCAATTTAGAGATAAAAAAAATAATGAAGTTGATTGCGTAATACTAGAGATTCCAAATTCAGATGAAACAATTAGTTTAAGAACTCTATCGTGGCAAAATTCAAAAGATTGGTTATATAAAAATATTCATTGTAAAATTGTGGGTATTTTGGGAAACGGATTACCAAAGTTAATCGCATTTGATTCTCGTCACCCATATTATTCAGTAAGTCAGACATATGAGTTTAGTGTGACTGGTTTTACTGATAAAATTACACGAAGTGGTAACAAAATTAAGATTATAAATTTAACTGATGAATATTCCAATTTTCTAGAGGTAGTTGCAATTCCTAATCAAGAAAACAAAATCAAAATTGGAGAAAAAATTGAATGTAAAGTTGATAATATAAACACGAGAATACATCTTAGGCAGGTCAATACTAAAGATCCATTTTTTTATGATTTTGATGAAATATTAGAGGACAAATCCCTAAAAAAGAAATATTTCTTAAATGAACTTGAAAAAGACGATGAATATAATTTAAAATTGAAATCACAGTATGAGCAAGAAAGTGGTTTTTGGGTTTTCACATATTGTAATTATATTTTAACAAAAATAAAATATGAAGAATCTAATAGAAGAAACCTTTCTGAGGTTTTAAAAATTATAGACTTACATACTTTTTTCGAAAATTGGATTCTTTCAAGTGGTATTTTAAGAGCTATACAAGATGATGATGAAAGAAAGTTAACTAAATTAAAAGTTCTACAAATAATAGAAAATAACAGTTTAGAAAAAAAAGCTATTAAGGCTATTCTTGACTTCAAAATTTCAGAACTATATCAAAGACAAGTAGATGATACTAACTTCAAAGAAATATATTATTTAATTAAATATTCAAATTTTGAAAACATAAACGAAATAGAACTTTTAAAGTTTTTGTTTACAATAAAACCAACAGATAATGAGAATAAATATATAATAAAGAGACTTATATATTATATAAATAGGTCTTTGGAAATATATAAAAACTCTTTAAAACAAGAATATTTTATTTTATCTCAAAATTTAAAAACTGAACAAAAAGAGGAGATAGTAAAATATGTAAACTGGATTTACATTCAAATCTACCTTTCTAATCTTGCGGATTTTGTTGTAGAGTCCAATATTCTAATATCTAAATTTTATCGATTTAACACCTTGTTACAAAACAATAAAACTGACAGCGAAAAATTACTTTTAAATGCTTTTAATATAATTTCTAATTCAACTAAAAAACACAATATACCTGTAGTTTTAAAAAATAATAGTATTGAAATTAAACTTTCACAATTAAAAGACAATACCAATAAATTTTTTGCTCTAAATTTAGATGAAGAATATTATAAAACCAAAATAGTTCAAAAACACTATAATGGTTTCAAAGCTACAATTGGAGAAACAGAAGGTTTTTTACCATTTCAGAACATAACAGATACAAGCTTAAAGCAAAATAAACAAGAAAGTTTGGAATGGGAAACCAACATTGCAATAACATTATATTGTGACAAATTTCAATATTTTATTTGCAAACAATTAGAAAACGAATCTGGAAATTATTATTCAAAAAACCTAAAAAAGGATAAAAAATTAAATAGAGGAAAAATAATCTATGGTATAGTAAAAAATGTAACAACATTCGACTCATATAATAAAGGTGTTTTTATCTCTACCGAATTTGGAGATGGGTTAATTCATCAAAATGAGATTGCTTACAACAAATATGATTATTACGATTTAAATAATATTTTCACCAAAGGAGATAAAATACCAGTATATGTATTAGGTTATAACAATGACAATCTCGTTCTAGGGTTTAAACAATTAATTGGCACTCGATTTGAAAATGAATATTATGATATAGTAAACAATTATGATGTCGAAATAACTGAAAACTTAACAGAGGAAGAAATTAATTCTGACTTTAAAATTGAGCTTGAAAAAGGCTTTATTTTCGAACAATTTGCGTTTTTTAAAGATTCTATCGATGATAAAATAAAATATATAAAATTTGCTAAAGCGTTTTTTTCAAATACAAAAAATGCTAGGTCATATCTTCTAAATATTTACATAGAATATTTCAACAGTATTAAATATCTCGATAGTTTAATTCAAGATTATTCAATTGTAAAATATAACGATTTTAGAAATTATATAATCAAAATAAAAGACAAAGTACAGACTCAAACTTTAGAAAACTTTCCTGAATCAAAAAACCTTTTATTTTTCATTGACATCCTACATATATTTAATAGTAAAGATGAAAATGACCTGGAAATAGTTTTTAATTTAGTTCAAAAATCAATTCAAGAAAATGACATTTTGTTAAAGGCGGTCGCAAAAACAGTTCTATCTAATAATTTAATTTTAACTGAAATTGATGAAGAAAATGACAATAACTTAAATGATTATACTTTCAAGAACCTAAAAAGAATTCGAGAATATATTAACCAAGGCGTATTGTCGGTTGAGGAATCAATTGAAGATAAACTTGATAAAGAGTTAAAAGAAAAGATAGTTTATTGGAAAAAAAGAATCAATGAAGATGAAGGAGAGAAATTAGAATTCAAGGCTACTTTTATTACACCTATACCAACAAATGACCAAAATAGAATTCTCGAAGGTCTAGAAAAGCAATTAAAAAAAGAACAATCAGAAGAAAAAATCAATAAAATTAAGTCTAAAATTGAAGAGGTTAAAGACTTAAATAAAAACGTCAAAGGAATTGACAAAATAATTATTCATAGTGCTTTAAAAACAATATGTGCTTTTGCAAATACAAACGGAGGAGTTTTATTGTTAGGAGTTAGTGATGATAAAAAAATATTTGGTCTAGAACAAGACTATAAATCATTTAAAAAAGATAAAGATAGAGATGGTTTTGGTAAATTTTTTGATGCAATGATTAAAGACTATTTCGGAGATAGCTTCTCTTCTACTTTACTGGAAAAGGAATTTTTAAAATTTCCAGAAGGAGATATCCTCATTGTAAAAGTTAAAAAGAGCACAGAAGAAGTCTTTTTACTAAAAAATGAAAATGGTGATACAGAAGAAAGTATTTATGTCCGAAATTTAAGTTCTTCAAATAAGCTAAAAGGAGTGGAACTTTCTAAATTCATTAAGAATAAGTATAGGGAACAAATAATGAACAATACTGAAATAAAATAACGAGGCACAACAACGTATATAAAAAATAGCGGTTTAATCGCTTAATCGAAATTTAATGAATAAATCAACGGTCTGTTATAATCCGAAAAGTTAGTGCTTTAAAATCCGCTACTTTTCATATACAAAACCGTTGTGCGTCATTTTTGTGCTGAGTGGAAGAAAACAACTCACAAAAAACAATCGAATAAGAAATTAAAAATGAGAATAATTATACTTTTTATTTTGCTGTTTATGACATTTGGTTGTGCAACTCGTCAAATAAAATACGACCAGAATAAAATTGCAAAAAAATATGCAGTAAATTATCAGACTTATCTCGATAATGTGAAAGTCAATTTAACAAACATTTATTTGGACAAAAAGAATATTAAGAATGTGCGACTTGACATAAAAACAAAAGATTTATATATCACTCAACTAAAGCCTACTGAATTATTTGAACTAAAAAACATTAATTTGGACAGTCTATCACTTTGGAGAAGAGGCTGGGATAAAAAGAAGATTGATATAATAATATTTAATGGAATTGTTGTGACAGATAGTTTAAAAGACAAAATAAAATTTGACCCAAATGCTCTAAAATCCTTTGAAATCGTATCTGAAGAGAAGATTAATAATATGACTTTTTGTAGAAGAATTCAAGGTGATTTATTAATCATAACGACAAAGTAAAAACGAACACACAACAACTAAGCATTCGGCCTGCCGATACCGAGACGGCACGCAGTAGGCTAAAGTTAAATGATATTTTAACTAATCCTTTTCAGCCTAAATTTCACAATCTCACATTAAAATCTCAAACCAAAAAAAGGACCTCTAAAAGAAATCCTCTAAAAACACAAAACCAAAGGTTTAATCTGTTTTTTTTTTAATTCGTATTGAAAACCGAAGTTAACAGTACGAATTAGCATGATAATTAATTAAACAACTAACACACAACTGTTAATTTTCTTTTTCAATTTTCCATAAACCGCGCAATTCGTCTATACGGTATCCAATTGCTTTATCGTTGGGATAAAGAGTTTTAATTTTGGTATAGGTTGCAGGTTCTATATCGGATTCGGGATTTCCATGGCATTTGACGCAGGTTGGAAGTGCCGTATTGATTCGTTTGTAATATGCATATTTCTCGCCTTCTTTCACCAAACTATCGATTAAACTTGGGTTGTCTTCAAAGGATTTAAAAACAGCTTTATCGGTATCGGTTTTCAAATAATTGCTTGAATTCCGGGTTTGATTGGTAATTCTGGAAATGGATACATGGTGTTGTTTTGATAGCGAATCGGTGATGGGCATTGCTTTTTCATTGCAAAATTCAACGGCATATTCCGTCCCACCTTTTTTAATAGCACCGGCAACATTCATCATCAACGCTTTTTGAGAAGAAGTTGCGATGGTGTCATAGTCCGCTTTTAGTTGAACCAAATCAACCGCATCGGCTACTTCAACACTTTCGGTTTCTTGTTTGGGTTGGGAACAGCTGATTAAAAAGCCGAAACCAAATACTATATATATAATTTTCTTCATCTTTTCGTTTCTGTAGGTTAAAAGTAATTCTTTCGCATTTCTCCCAAGGTAACCTAAGTTACATTGGGAGTTTTATTACAAATGCGGTTCTAATTTCTTCAGCAAATCATCTTTAAAAAGTACGCCTGCATGCTTCCATACAAGTTGACCTTCTTTGAAAAGCATCATACTTGGCGTTCCCATAATCTGATAGGTCGAATCAAAGTTAATGGTCGTAATTTTATCTTCGTCGATATCTACTTTTTTCACGATAATTTGATTGCCCAATTCCTCTTGGATGCTGTCCAAAATAGCACCGAGCATTTTACAGGGTGCACACCAAGCGGTATAAAACTCGATCAATACCGGTGTTTTACTGTCTGTATATTGCTTAATATCTTCCCACATACTATTTTATTTTAAGGTATAATTCAAAAACAATCTCTTTTTTTTTTAACCGATTTGGTTAATCAATTCTTCCAATTTAACGGCTGGAAATACACCGGATTCTCTCCATTTGGTTTCTCCTCCTTTGAAAATCATCAAGGTAGGAACACTTCGTACTTGGTACTGTGCTGCCAATGCTTGGTTTTTATCGATGTCAATTTTTATAATTCTTACGCCATCGCCCATTTTTTGTTTTAATTCCTGCAGCATTGGCCCTTGCACTTTACACGGTCCGCACCATTCAGCAAAAAAGTCAACCAATATGGGTTTGTCTTGATTTATTATTTCTTGAAATGTCATTTTAATTTTTTTTTGGGTTTGTATTTTACTTCTTCAAAAATCACATCATCTACATTTACATCGTCACTCGATTGAGGTTTTGTCGAGCAACCGCCCGTCGCGCAACAACCGATGTTTAACAAAGGCATCACCGTAAAAATCAATCCCAACAAGGCAAACAACCAATTTTCTGATCGAATTCCATCGACGAGAATATATCCTCCAATTAATAATCGGACTATGCGAAATAAACTCCAGTCAGTGAAAATCTTATTAAGCATAATCCACCGTATTTCCCGTCCAACAACTGATTCCTCCATTCAAGTTATACGTGTTTTCAAATCCTAAATTTTCCATAATTCGGCATGCACTTCCACTTCTACCACCAGCCATGCAATACAAAAAGTACTTTTTGGATTTATCTAATTTTTCTACTTCTGAAGTGAAATTCTCCATATCACAAATATCCAAATGAATTGCATTTTCAATCATTCCATGAAGGCATTCCTCTTTGGTCCGAACGTCGATTATTACGGAATTCGAGTCATTTGAGATTCCTTCTTTCCATTCTAACTGTGTAAGATTTTCCATTCTATTTTTATTTTATAGTGCAAAGGTCGTGTAAAAACAACAAGCCCACCGCAACAAATGTTACAGACACAAAAGTCACACCCAATCGTTAAAACTCAGTCGAAATAAATTTGAAGTCAAAAAACCTCACCATTTTTTGAATTTATTACTTACTTTCGTAAGAATGATTTTTAAAGGATGAATTTTCGAAGCGATAAATTGTGGTTTTTCCTAGTGTTTGTGCTGATTTATTCTTTTATTTCAGCGCAAATAATTACCGAGGTTCCTACGGATTCTACTTCCATTGAAAAAGGAGAAATTGTAGAAATTTTGGAAAACAACGAAAACAAAAGCGGTTTTATTAAACTGATACACAAACTATTCGTCCGAAATCCGAAATCTAGAAAAGCGGAAATAACTTCTGAACGATCCAAAGCTCACCAGCAATCCTTTGATTTGGCAGAAGGGAAAGTCATTCGGAATATTCACATTGAAACTTTTGATCCCTTTGGCTATTCCGTGACAGATTCAACAAAAGCTCCAACACGATTTACGGAAAAAGCAGGAAATACACTTCATATCAAAACCAAAAAATTTGTCGTTCGGAATTATTTATTGCAAAAAAAAGGAGACGTTTTTGATTCCGTTAAAATCTTAGAATCCGAGCGTTTATTACGACGCCAACGGTTTTCTCGAAGGGTTCAAATCGATTACAGAATGGTGAATGAGAATTCAGACAGTGTGGATTTGTATGTGCGTTCCTTAGATTCTTGGACGATTTTTCCCAATGCCACTTATTCCAATTCAAAATTAGGTTTTCGTTTACGCGATCGGAATTTCATGGGATGGGGACATGATTTCGACAATTATTATCGCCAAAATTTTGAGACGGGCGACAACCGTTTTCAGACCCGATACACCATTCCCAATATTCAAAAAACTTTCATCAGTTTGGGCGTTGGTTATTCGAGCAATGAAGAAAATGAATACACCAAAGGGATTTCGGTTCAAAGACGTTTTTTCTCGCCGCTAACTCGCTGGGCTGGAGGCGCGTATATGGGGCAAAGAGCGTATCAAGATTCCATTCCCAATAATATGGGATTTGAAGCCCAAGATTTCAAATACAACTTAAAGGATTTTTGGGGTGGGTATGCCTTTCGACTTTTCAATGTAGAAAACGCAAAAAACAATCGTTTTAGCAATTTAATTGTTTCAGCGCGTTATTTTAATGTGGATTACAACAAAATACCTGAAATGGTATTGGATCCTGAAAAATTTTATGCCAATGAAGATTTTTTTCTTTTGGGAATTGGATTTTCACAAAGAGCGTATGTACAGGATAAATTCATTCGAAACTACGATATCATTGAAGATATCCCGGTGGGAATGTCGTTTGGCGTGACTTCTGGAATTCAGCGAAAAAATGAAATAGATCGTTTTTATTTGTCGGGTGGATTTAAACAGGGAAATTATTATAAATTCGGATATCTCGGTTATGAAATACAGTACGGCGGTTATCTCAAAAGAAAACGTTCCGAACAATCTGTTTTTTCACTGAGCGCAAATTACTTTACGCGACTGATGACGTGGGATCGATGGAAATTCCGAAGTTTTATTTCTTCGAATTTAATCATTGGAAATAACCGTGCAAATTCAAGAGGTGATCGATTGACGTTGAATGAAAATGATCCTTTGGGAATTAATGGATTTTACAGTCACGAAGTCATTGGCACAAAAAAGTGGTTGACCGACATTCAAATTCAATCCTATTCCCCTTATCAATTTCTAGGTTTCCGTCTATCACCTATTTTCAAATCTACAATCGGTCTCATCAGTGATTCCAACAACAGTATAACCAACGGAAAAGTTTATGCAAAAGTGGGGCTTGGATTGTTGTTAACCAATGATTATTTGGTGTTTAGTAATTTCCAGATTTCATTTGCGTGGTACAACACCATTCCAGGACAAGGAGATAATATGCTCAAAACCAACACGTTCCAAATATCGGATTATGAATTGATGGATTTTGATTTTGGAAAACCGGAATTGATTGAATACAATCCGTATGTAACCCATTAAATATTTTGTGGGATTTTAAGAAAGTTCTTAAAAAACCTTTGGCCCAAAGCGAAGCTCTAAGCCAAAAGTCCATTTAGTGTGCTAAAAAAATTAAACCATTTCAAGTAGTATCAAACACTACAACTTGATCCTTCATCCTTTACACCGATCTTTTTCAAAATCTGATGCAATAGGCACCAATTGGTCATTGCGTTTTGAAGTAAATTCACACCAACAAATGTGGTAATCCATAGCCAATTGTTATTTTCTGTGAGTACAGTTAGCAATAAGCTTGTTAAAATTAAAGTTCCTGCTACTGCGTGTGCAATTCGTGTGTACATAGTGTTGTTTTAAATATAATTAAATCGATTGATCAACCGCCAAACAAGCCACATGGACTTTGGATAAAGCAGTTGTATCTGTATTAAATTTCTCTATTTGTTCGAAAATATCATCCATACACTGATTCTCAATGAAAACCGTGAACAAAAGTGATTCGGTAGGTATATCGCTGGACACAAACCAATTACTGATTTCGCCTCCGTTTTCGTTCTTGTATCCTTTTACCGATTGATAGGAAAAAGACTTCACTCCCGAATGTTTCAAAATTCCTTTGACATTCTCTTCGTATTCCTGAATACAGGTTATTAATAATAATTTCATGTTTCAATTTTTAAATTATACCTGATACTTGATATCCGCCACGGCGGACACGGCCAAGTACCAAGTACTAATGCTTATTCTTCTCCCATTTCTTTCTTTCAGTAATGTAATACACCACCGGAACAATCAGCAAAGTCAAGAAAGTTGAAACTACCGCTCCAAATACCAGTGAAATAGCCAAACCTTGGAAAATCGGGTCAAATAATATAATGGCTGCACCAATCACAACCGCTCCGGTTGTCAATAAAATAGGCGTTGTACGAACGGCACCCGCTTCAATAATCGCTTGTTTAATTGGAATTCCTTGATTCAATCGAATTTCAATAAAGTCAATCAATAATACCGAGTTCCGAACCATAATTCCCGCCAAGGCAATCATTCCAATGAACGAAGTTGCCGTAAAATACGCGTCCAACAACCAGTGACCTAACACAATTCCAATCAATGAAAGTGGAATTGCAACCATCATCACAATCGGTGTTTTAAAGTTCTGGAACCAACCTACAATTAACATATAAATGATAATCATTACCACCAAGAATGCAATTCCCAAATCACGGAACACTTCCAATGTAATTTGCCATTCTCCATCCCACTTCACTGTGTAATTTGCTTCACTTTCGGGTTGACCCAAATACAATTCATCCAATGTAAATCCAGTTGGAACTTTGACATCTTTTAATTTATCTTCCATTCCCAAAATCGCATACGCTGGACTTTCTAATTCTCCCGCCATATCTGCTAACACATACACCACACGCTGTTGGTCTTTTCGGTGAATCGAAGGTTGTAAAACATCTTCTTTCACTTGAACCAAATCACTTATTGGAACCATTCCCATTTGACCTTTTACACGCAAAGATGTAATATCATCAATTGAGGTTTTATCTGCATCACTCAATTTCAAAACTATATCCACTGGACTGTTTGAAACTTCGTCGTATAAATTCCCAATCGGATGCTCACCCATCAAGTAGGTTAAATTCCCCACGATTTGTTGCGGAGCTACTCCATTTAACATCGCTTTTTCTTTATCGAAAATTAATTTCAATTCATTTTGTGGGTCTTCAATTCGGGTATCGATATCGACTACATCTTCTGTATTGTGTAAGATGGTTTCAATTTGTCTTGCAATTTTAATTTGCTCGTCGTAATCGGGACCGTACACTTCTGCCACAATCGTTGATAGAACCGGTGGTCCGGGTGGAACTTCTACAATTTTCACATTTGCGCCGTACTTTGCTGCAATCTCTTGAATTTGTGGACGTATTTTCTTAGCAATGTCATGACTTTGAATTTTCCGATCGTCTTTATTCAGTAAATTCACTTGAATATCTGCGGTATTACTCGCACCTCTCAAGTCGTAATGACGAACCAATCCATTGAATGTAATCGGTGCCGAAGAACCCACGTAGGACTGATAATTCACCACTTCCGTTACCGTTTTCAAATACTGAGCAATGTCCTGAGTTACGGCTGAAGTTCTTTCCAACGTACTTCCTTCCGGCATATCAATCACTACTTGTACTTCATTCTTATTATCGAAAGGAAGCATTTTCACTGCTACCCATTTCCCAAAGAATGCAAACATAGAGATCGATAATAAAACCACAGTTACTCCTAGTGTAATCCATCTTTTCCCTTTATTTTCCAACAACGGAAGTTCCAATCTTTTATAGATTTTATAAATTCGACCGGTTTCAATTCCTGCCTCTTCTTTTTCTTCTTCACCTTCTTTCACTTTCAACAAATGAAATCCTAAATACGGAGTTACCGTTAGTGCAATAAACAATGACAACAACATCGCAATCGAAGCTCCAATCGGCATTGGACTCATATAAGGCCCCATCATCCCGGATACAAAAGCCATCGGCAAAATCGCTGCAATTACAGTGAACGTGGCTAAAATAGTTGGATTTCCAACTTCGTTAATCGCGTAAATCGCGGCTTGTCTGAATGGCAATTTCTTCATTTTGAAATGCCTGTGCATATTTTCGGCAATAATAATACTGTCATCAACCACAATTCCTACCACAAAAACCAAGGCGAAAAGGGTAATTCGATTGAGTGTATACCCCAAAATATAGTAACTAAAAAGTGTCAAGGCAAAGGTTAAAGGAACTGAGAAAAACACGACCAAACCTCCTCTCCATCCCATGGCTAACATCACCAAAAGCGTTACAGCAATAATTGCAATCGCTAAGTGCGTCAACAATTCAGATACTTTCTGAGAAGCAGTTTCCCCGTAATTTCGGGTAACGACTACGTGTATATCGTCTGGAATTAAATTCAACTTTAATTCTTCTACTTTATTCAGAATTTGCTCTGAAATTTTCATTGCATCCGCCCCTTTCACTTTAGAAACAGATACTGTAACTGCTGGATATTCAGATGGGAATTCCTTTACATCTTCGCCCGCATTTCCATATCCAAAACTCACATAATTTGTGGAGGACGACGGTCCGTCTTCTACTTTTGCTACTTGTTTTAAGTAAACAGGCATGTTTTGCGACGTTCCAACCACCAAGTTTTCAACATCTTCTTCCGTCTTTAAAAACTGACCCGTCGTCAATAAATATTCGGTATCTCCTTTGTCGAAACTTCCGGTTTGGGAACTGTTATTGGACGCTTGAATCATTTGCATTATGCTCAATGCATCTACATTTGATTCGGCCATTTTTGCATTGTCAACCGTTACTTTCAATTGACGAGAACGTCCACCAATAACTTGGGTCAACGAAACGTCCTTTATTTTTTTAATTTCTGAAGAAACTTCTTCACTGATTTGAAGCAATTGATAATCGTCGTATTTCTCACTCCAAAGCGTTAATCCCAACATAGGAACATCATCAATCGAACGGGTTTTTACCATGGGCGGAAAAACTCCCGACGGAAATATATCGCTGTTTTTCATCAATTCATCGTATAATTTCACATACGATCGTTCAGTATCTTCACCCACATAAAATTGAACAATCAACATCGCCTGGCCATTCATCGCCGTCGAGTGAATATGTTCAACGCCTTTGATGTTGGATATAATTTTCTCCAAAGGTTTCACCACACGACTTTCCACTTCTTTGGGACTCGCACCGGGATAACCAATCATCACATCCGCCATGGGAATGATAATTTGCGGTTCTTCCTCTCTTGGAATCAAAGTGGAACTATACGCTCCAATAATCATCAAAGCAAATATCAATAATAAGGTAAGCTTCGAATTGATAAACATTTCAGCTATTCTACCTGCAATTCCTTTTTCCATGTTTTTTGTTTAAATTTAAAGTTTGAGAGATGTAGTTTCAATCTGAGTTTCTATAAAAACTCCTTCATTCCTACTGCATTCAAACTTTATGAATTCAATTAAACTGAATTATTTCACACTTAATTTCACACCGTTATACAACTTCCCATCCGCCGAAACAACATAAGATTCGCCTGCAGTCAATCCAGAAAGTACTTCTACCTCCTCGCCCATTTCTTTTCCTAATTTCAACCAACGCAAAACTGCTGTATTTTGTGAACTCACCGTATAAACTCCTGTCATTTGTCCATTTTTTACCAAAGCGGATTTTGGAATTAAAATGCTGGATGCTTCATCCGTTTCTGTCGAACTTGAATTTTCAAAAGGAAAAACCGCATTTACAAACATTCCTGGCAACAATTCGTCGGATTTCGGAAGATTCACTTTCACCATATATTGTCCGCCTGAATGCGCGGAAGATTTACTGATCTCAGCCACTTTTCCTTTGGATTCTTTTCCCGAAGATTTAATCAACACATCGACATCCATTCCGTCTTTGATTTGGGTAATGTATCGTTCAGAAACCATTAACTGCGCTTGCAAAGTCGCCGAAGATTCAATGGTCAACAAAGGCATTCCTGGATTGGCCAAATCTCCTTGTTCCACAAATTTCGCAGTAACTACGCCTGAAATTGGTGAGGTGATATTGGTATAACGATATTGTGCATTTACCTCATTTTTCATTTGCTTTGCTGCTTCCAAACCTGCACGTGCCATATCGTAACGCGATTGCATATCGTCCAACTCCTTTTGAGATGCACTTTGAGAAGCAAATAAATTCTTAAAACGATCTAAATCTTTTTTCGCACTGTCAAACGCTGCTTGCGCTTGCATAATTTGCGCATTCGCTTGTCCTCCTTTTGCTTGAATTTCTGTATTGTTAATAGAAACCAACTGCTGTCCTGCTCGAACACTCTGACCGACTTCAACGGGCATGGATGTAATGTAACCCATCATACGCGTGGAAACATTTACCGAGTTTTTAGAAACTAATTTTCCGCTGGCTACCGCAAAACCTCCTGCAGAATTTGCTTCGGTTTTATTCAAAGTAACGCTTACGGCTTCACCACTGAAAGCGGCAGACGAAGTGTCTTCTGACGAACAGTGGGTGAGTGAAATCAAAAAGAAAATAAAAGCTGTACTGTAAACTATATTTTTCATTTGTGTTTTTTTAGTGTTTAATTTTTTTGTTTTAGTAAATTCTTGACTTAAGAATCAAGATTATGCTTTTAAGAATTGATAATATTCAACAGCCACATTGTATTCGAAAATCGCTTGATGGTATTCCAATTCTTTTTGAGCCATCACGGTTTCTGCGGTCAATAAATCGGCTGATTTTTCCAATCCTTGGTCGTATCTGTTTTTTCGAATTCTATATGCTTCCTTACTGTGCTCCCATGCTTTTGCGGTTAAAACCACTTTGTTGTCAGCATCTGAAACTTGGCGATACGCTTTTCTCAATTCCAATTCACTTTGTTGACTGTATTGTTTAATTTCGGCTTGCGCTCGGTTGTAATCTGCTTTGTAGGTTGCTTGTTCACTCTTCGATTTTAATCCATCAAAGAAATTCCACGACAATTGCAATCCTACCAAATAACCTCTTCCATCGAATTCATGCATTTTGTTGTCATGCAATTCAAAACTTCCAAAAGCATTCAATCGAGGTAAGAATTTTGATTTCGAGGATTTAATCATCCAATCGTAGGCTTCCAGCGATTTCTCATACGCTTGCAAATCTTTACGGTTGGGATTTAAAGTTAAATCCGTGTCCAACATCGCACTTTCGTAACTTAATTCCTCGCTCGGTTTGTACACTTTTTCGGTAGAATCTTCATTCAAAAGCAAAAACAAATAATCGGATGCATTGTGGATATTTGATTTCGCAAAATGAATTTGACTTTCAATTTCATTCACACGTACATCCATATACAAAACTTCGGATTTTTGAATCAAACCGTTGTTGTAATAATTATCGATTACTTTTTTATTGGCCAAAGTAGTTTGCTTGGCATCTTCCAACGTTCCCAACATCTTGTACGCCAATTGAAGCATTCGATAGGATTTATTCAATTCAAACTGAAGATATTCTTTGGCTCTTTGCTGTTTTATTTTCAATACTTCGGACTTTACCTTTCCTGCTTTTTTCTGATAGACACCGTCCCTATTGATAATCGGTTGTTGAATTTCAATTTTCGCACTAAAGTCCGTGATATTATCGGGCCTGTTTAAAAAATCAGGATTGAAATCCTCCATCGTAATTCGGGATTGATTCAATTTGAATCCAAAAGCATTCAACGGACTGTTGGTATTCATTACCGAATACGACGCTGTAATATTGGGTAAATACAAAGCTCTAGACGCCAAAAGCTCTGCTTCCGCCAATTCCGTTTCTTTTTGAGCGAGCTGAAGTTGTAAGTTATTATCCAATGATTTTTCTGAAAGTTCCTTCCAAGAAATTTGGATGGTATCTTGCGCAAACGCAAAGGATACTGTGAAGAGAAATAAAACTAAAACTAATTTTCTCATGTTAAAAAATCTAATTTTGATGTACTTAAATGGTTAAATTCTTATTAAGCGCAAAATTAGATGCTCATAAACTCATGGACAGTAATAAATGTTACACAAGGAGATGCAAAAGAAATTCGTTCTACCAATATTTAGATAAAAAGCAATACAAATAATTAATTACCGGGATAAAAAAAACGAAAAAGCATTAAAGAAGCTCTATGTTATTTCGATTCAATTTAATTTTCCCATCGTTTTCCATGGCTTTCAATAAGCGTGAAATAACCACACGTGAACTATTAAGTTCGTACGCGATTTCTTGATGCGTTTGAGTAAGGATTCGGGAATTATTCACTTTGGACTTTTCGTTTAAATAACTTTCGATACGTTCGTCCATGTGTTTGAACGCAATGTTGTCAATGGCGGATAAAAGCTCGTTGAAACGGCTGTTGTAGCTTTGAAAAACAAAAGCACGCCATGATTTGTATTTTCCCATCCATTCTTCCATTTTCGCTACGGGAATCATAGCAACTACACCTGCAGTTTCAGCAATGGCTCGGATTTCACTTTTTTTAGTCCCAACACAACATGCCATAGTCATCGCACACGTGTCACCTTTTTCTAAAAAATAGAGTAGAAGTTCTCCTTCGTCAAAATCTTCTCTCATAATTTTGATTGCACCTTTCATCAACAAAGGCATCGCACGCATATATTGACCAAAATCGATTAAAATATCATTTTCATCGAACTCCACCAAAGTAGCTACATCTACAATTTCTTTGATTAATTGCGGTTCAAAAACACCAGCAAAAGACTCCTCGATTAGGGTTGTAACATCCATTCTATTATTTTTTAGACTAAAATTAAAAAGGTTAAAATTACATATTTTAAATGGATTTAAAGATGTGAAAGTTTCAACTGATTATGAGGGATTTCCATTGAAAGTTAAAGAAATAAAAAAAAGCTCCAAATACTTTCGGAGCTTTTGATGGCATGAAGTTCAGTCTTAAATCATTTAAGTTTACAATTCTTCATCGTAATATTCAAACAAAAAGTCATTGTATGGAAAACGAGTGATGTGAATTTTCTTCACTTCTTCGTAAATTGTTTTTCGTAACTCTTCCAAGTTATCTTTTTCAGTCGCTGAAACAAACAAAGTAGGAACGCCGCTCTTTGCCATCCACGTTCGTTTCCATTCGTCCAACGAAATGTTTTCTCGTAAAACATCGGTCAAATCATCTTCGTCTTTTTGAATGTAGCTGAAATTGTCAATTTTATTAAAAACCAAAATCGTTGGTTTGTCCGCACATTTAATTTCACTTAAGGTTTCATTCACCGCGTTATAATGATCCTCGAAACTTTCATGTGAAATGTCTACGACATGAATTAATAAGTCCGCTTCCCGCACCTCATCCAAAGTCGATTTAAAGGATTCTACCAATTGAGTGGGTAATTTTCGGATGAAACCTACTGTATCCGTTAGTAAAAAAGGCAAATTACCAATCACCACTTTCCGAACTGTTGTATCCAAAGTGGCAAATAATTTATCTTCCACAAACGCTTCGGATTTACTCAAAACATTCATCAAAGTCGATTTTCCCACGTTGGTATATCCTACCAAAGCGACTCGGACCATGGCTCCTCGATTAGCGCGTTGGGTCTCCATTTGTTTATCAATTCCTTTTAATTTCCCTTTCAGTAAAGTAATTCGATCCCGAATAATTCGACGGTCGGTTTCAATTTCCCTTTCCCCTGGACCACGCATTCCAATTCCACCACGTTGCCGTTCCAAATGCGTCCACATTCGGGTCAATCGCGGTAATAAATACTCGTATTGTGCCAATTCCACTTGGGTATGTGCATAGGAAGTTTGGGCACGTTGAGCAAAAATATCCAAAATTAATTGGGTGCGGTCAATCACTTTAATTTCAATCAACTTTTCAATATTTTTCAATTGAGACGGCGTTAATTCATCATCAAAAATTAAGGTATCGACTTCATTTTCTTCTGCGTATTGAATAACCTCATTCAGTTTCCCACTTCCAATAAAAAATTTAGGGTCGGGTTTATCCAATCTTTGAGTAAAACGCATGGCAACTTCTGCTCCTGCCGTGAAAGCAAGGAATTCTAATTCGTCCATGTATTCTTCCAATTTCTCTTCGTTTTGATTGTGGCTAATCAGTCCGACTAGGACCACTTTCTCGTAGTTTGCTTCTTTTTTCTCTATCATATTCACTACAAAGATACGGAAACAATGGATTTTGAAAGAATTTGATTTAAATTTGAGGAAAATTAAATTACAATGAAAAAATTAGTAACAGTTTTAATGACTACTGCCCTATTTTGTATGACCGACGCACAAGTTATTATCCCGCAATCAAGTGCATTCTCGGAAGTGGAAGTAACCGTTGGTTTAACGAAAGTAGAAGTAGAGTACTCTCGTCCAAATAAGAATGGAAGAGCAATTTTTGGGAACCTTGTTCCTTATGATAAAGTATGGAGAACCGGTGCAAATAAAAATACAACCATAGAATTTAAGGATGATGTAGTAATCGCCGGCCAAAAAGTGAAGGCAGGTGAATATGCACTTTTCACCAAACCCGGAAAAGAAAGTTGGGAGATTTATTTCTACAACGATACTAAAAACTGGGGAAATCCAGAAAAGTGGGACGATTCAAAAGTAGTTGCAAAAGCAACAGCGAAAGTACAAAAACTATCAAATACGGTCGAAACGTTTACCATTTCATTGGATGATTTAACCTTGAACTCCGCAATGTTGACTATCGCTTGGGACAATGTGAAAGTGGGAACAAAAATTGAAGTTCCGACGGATGAAAAAGTAATGGCTTCCATTAATACTACAATGAGAGATAAACCAACTGCACAGGACTTAATGTCCGCAGCAAGTTATTATTTTGCAGCAGATAAAGACATTGAACAAGCAAAAAGATGGATGGACGAAGGAATGAAAATGAATCCAAAACCGGCGTTTTATCAAATCTATCAACAAGCTTTAATCCACCTAAAAGCAGGAGATAACAAAAGCGCACTTGCCTTGGCAAAACAATCTATGGCCGCTTCCAAAGAAGCAGGAAGTGATGATTATGTGAAATTAAATGAAGAATTAATTCGAAAGTTGTCGAAGTAATTATTTATTTAATTCATTTAAAAAGGTTTTAAAAATGGCGGAAATAATTCCGCCATTTTTTATTTTCACACTTTTAGAAATCCATTATTTCATGAAGTTTATCGTACTCCTAAAACCGAAAATTAAAATCAATTACACCTTATCCGCAATCCCTTTTGTATTTTTGCTCCCAAATTGAAGGAGAACTGCCAACAAAATAACGAGCGAACAACCCAATAAATTCAACCATAAATACGGGATTACATCCATCCACCAAATTACAACAATTGTAATTTGAGTGAGTATAGCCGCAATGAAAACAGAATTCCCTCGAATGAATTTAAAGAAAAACGCCAACAAGAAAATTCCCAAAACATTTCCATAAAATATGGATCCGATGATATTAACTAGCTGAATTAAATTATCGAATAAATTGGCGACACTCGCAAAAAGAATGGCTAAAACTCCCCACATAAAAGTAAAGGTTTTTGACATTCTTAAATAATGTTTGTCGCTCTTATTTTGTCGGTTTCTTTTGTATAAATCAATGGTAGTTGTCGTTCCCAACGCGTTTAATTCAGAAGCGGTGGACGACATAGCTGCGCTCAATGCCATTGCCAGAATCAGACCGATGATTCCTTTGGGTAAATGATTCAAAACAAAATGAATAAATACATAATCCTTGTCATTGGTTTCAATCGATGAATCGGCAGAGCTGATGATTTCACGTGCTTGCTCTCTCAGCTGTCTGTCTTTTTGATCGGTCAAAACCAATTCTTTTTGAAGATTAGATTTATCGGGATTGGTATCATTTAAAAACCCAAAAATCATTTCTCTTTTATGTTCAAAATTCGTTTGCTGTTCTTTTTCTAAGTCTTGATAAGCGGAATAATATTCAGAATTCTGAACACTTTCATTCGCTACGGGATTGAAGTTTAGAGGAGATGCATTGAATTGATAAAACACAAAAACCATGACTCCGACCAAAAGAATGAAAAACTGCATGGGAACTTTCAGAAATCCATTCATAATCATTCCCATCTGACTTTGTTTCACGGATTTCCCCGATAAATACCGTTGCACTTGACTTTGATCGGTTCCGAAATAGGATAAGGCTAAAAAAGTTCCACCAATAATTCCACTCCAAAAGGTATAGCGATTGTCCATGTCAAAAGAGAAATCCAAAATATCCAACTTCCCACTTGCGCCCGCAATTTCCATGGCATTATTAAAGTTGATTTCGGAAGGTAATTCGTACATTAAAATAATGAAAGCAACGGCCATACCGCCCATCATTACGGTCATCTGTTGTTTTTGAGTCACACTTACTGCCTTGGTTCCCCCCGAAACCGTGTAAATAATAACCAAAGATCCAATGATGATATTTAAGGTAACTAAATCCCAACCTAAGACGGCGGACAATATAATTGCAGGAGCAAAAATCGTGATTCCGGCAGATAATCCTCTTTGAACCAAAAAGAGCATCGCGGTCAAGGTTCGGGTTTTTAAATCAAAACGTCCTTCTAAAAATTCATAGGCAGTGAAAACATTCAGTTTTCGATAAATTGGAATAAAAACCAAACATATAATTATCATGGCAATCGGTAATCCAAAATAAAATTGGACAAAACCCATTCCATCGTGAAATGCTTGACCCGGCGTGGAAAGGAAAGTAATCGCACTCGCTTGGGTGGCCATTACCGAAATTCCTACCCCAAACCAATTCGAATCTTGTCCTTTTAAGAAATCATCAACGCCTTTGTTATTACGGGTTTTATAAGTTCCATAAACCACAATAAATAAAAGCGAACAAATTAAAATCAACCAATCAACTGTGTGCATATCAAACGAATATTCTCATTATTAAATAGAAAATAACAATATATACTGCATTGGCAATCAGCATCCAAAGATAGGATGACTGCCATTTCACATTGAATTCTGATTTCTTTGTTCTCATCTTTAATTTTTTGAATTTTATTTCCCTAAGGATAAAAAGTTAGCCAATAAACGATACGCGCCTGGAACGCCTGCGGGTAGCTCTCGGAAAAAACTCAATCCGGTATAAGCATAGTATCCTTTTCCATAAGGTGCAATTAAAACGCTTCCTGTTAACGGCGATTCTCCTTTGTCGTGCATGGAAAGTATCGGTTCAAAAGCGGAATCCCATTCGCCAGGGAAGTACAGTCCTCTTTCTTGTACCCAACCTTCGAAATCTTTTTCCGAAATTTTATTCGGATAATTTAATGCACTGTGTTTGGAATTAAGGAACTTCACCTCTGAAAATTCATCGGTTACTCGATCGCGGGATAACTTTAGTGGAAATGGTGAAATATCTTCCGTTACCAACGCGTGATTGGTGTTGTATTGGACAACCATATTTCCTCCTTGTTTAACATAATCAAACAAGATTTTATTTTTATAACTCAATTCAGGAACAACATTAAAAGCGCGAACGCCCAAAACAATGGCATCGAATTCCTTCAGCTTTGTTGCCGTAATTTCTTGGGGAGAAATGATTTCTACCTGATACCCAATTTGCCTTAAGCTCTCGGGCAAAGCATCTCCGGCTCCAACGATGTATCCAATTTTATCCCCTTTTTTTTGAATATCTAACTTCACAATTTTTGAAGAACCATCGACCAAAATCTTTTGTTCCGGAATGTGTTCGTATTTTATTTCGACTAAATGTTTATCAAATATTTTTTCGTCGATTTCAATTTGT
Source organism: Weeksellaceae bacterium (assembly GCA_041676545.1). Lineage (GTDB taxonomy): Bacteria > Bacteroidota > Bacteroidia > Flavobacteriales > Weeksellaceae > Moheibacter. Next base: position 56,112 of record JBAYRQ010000001.1, read on the forward strand.
GGAATAAGTTCTGTTTCACTTTGAGTTTTGGGTGGATACACGTCAAACCAAAATGTTTTTTCTTCTCCTTTGGTTGAAATCGAAACCGATTTCGATTTGGGTTCTATCTTCCAAGTATTCGGAGCATTTAAATGTAAGTTCGCTTTTAATTCATCTGAAAAAGACTTGACTTTCACGGCTACTTTCTTCGGTTTCTCATCACTGAAAATCAACACTTTCTCTTCGATATTTACCGATGCCAAAGGAACGATGGAAAAAGGTTTATAGGTTTCTCCTTTTTCGGGATCGTTGTATTTATACACCAAAGGCCGAGAAATTGAAATAGAATTTCCGTTGAGATCCAACTGAAAATCAACAGAAATGGCTTTCGGATTTTCTGCCAAACCAATTAATTCCGGATTGGACACTTTGTACATTCCCAAACTTCCTTTTTCATCTAGCCAATACGGAGAAGTCGGTTTCGTCTTTTTTGAAATTGTATACGGTAAATCCACCGCAAATTTCTGGTTGAATTTTAATTCTTGATTCACCTTCTTTCCCATCACAGTTTGAAGATGAAAAGGAATGGGGCTTCGGTTTGTCGCCTCGATGTGAACTTGGATTTCTGCGCCAGCAACGGCAGTTTCAGTGGTTGATACCGCTTCCAAATACAATCCCGAACACGAAACAATCACTTCTTTGATTTCATTTAATTTAATCTGTTTCCAATGTTCCTCTTTCAGATTTTCAATCAATCTATAAGCCTTCATCAAATCCGAAATGGAAGCGGAAGGATTCTGAAAATCATATTCTTTTTCAACTTTCGATAGGATTTGACCGATGATTTCTCCACCTTCTACGCGATTCCAAGTGGTATCAATTCCTTCAAAAACATTGGACGTAGGCATTCCACCTTTGATGGGTTCTAAATATTCCAACGAACTACCGCGAACGGCAGTAGCTCCAAATCCTTGCGAACTGTGTTGACTTCTACTTTTGGCAGCAATTTCACTGTTGCTCAAACCCAAGGTGGGATAATACGAACCAATGTCCATTTTGAAATACTGGGATTTATCCACTTTATCAAAAGCAGCTTGACTACCATAAAAAAACCAAGAAGGATTAAAAAACAAACGTTTTGGCTGCCAGGGTTTTACGAAGGCAAATTGCTCTGGATATTGGGATTTGTCTGCGGCCAAATCAAAGGCTTCTATACTCAAAATCGCTGAAGCTGTATGATGTCCGTGCGTAGTACCCGGCGTGCGCGCATCAAAGCGATTGACAATCACATCCGGTTGAAATTGACGAATGACATATACCAAATCACTTAGAACTTCGTCTTTGTTCCAAATAGCCAAAGTTTCATCCGGCGTTTTGGAATACCCAAAATCATTGGCTCGGGTGAAAAATTGAATTCCCCCATCAATGCGTCTGGCTTGAATTAATTCTTGAGTTCGAATGACACCCAACAATTCACGCAATTCCGGTCCAATTAAATTTTGTCCTCCGTCTCCACGTGTTAACGAAACATACGCCGTTTGTGCATGCACTTCGTTTGAAAAATACGAAATCAAATGGGTGTTTTCATCGTCGGGATGAGCAGCCACATACAAAACCGAACCTAAAAAGTTGAGTTTTTGGATGGATTCATAGATTTCAGAAGAACTTAATTTCTTTGGACTTTGGCCGAAATTGAATTGAATAAAAATGAAAAGTAAAAAAACAGAAAGTAGTTTTCTCATTGTGTGTTGTTATTATCAGCCAATAAAGTTAGAAAAATTATTGCAGTACATAGGAATCGAATTTAAAATCAAAGGCTATTAAGCTGATTACTAATTGAATAAACAGCGCCCTTATTTCTACTGCATTTCCTCTCTCAATTCTCTAAAATACTGAAATGCTTTCTGCATTCGCGAACCGTACCAACTGAAATATTCGCCATCCACAAAGCAGAATTTCGCGTTTTCAACCACTTCTTGGATTTCTATTTTATGAATTTCTTTGAAAGGAAAAGGTTCAGATGACAACAAATAAAAATCAGCGGATTTCAAACTTTCCAATTCCACTTCTGGATAGCGCGATTGACTTGAATACACATTTTCGAATTTATTTAATTCAATTAAATGATTTATAAAAGTATTTTCGCCAACAACCATCCACGGTTTACGCCAAATAAAATAAGCCACTTTTAGAGTCGGTTTATCCGAAATGAACTCTTCAAATTGCGCAACTTCGGACTGAATATTCTTACAAATTTCGGATGCTCTTTCTTCTACGCCAAAGAGTTTCCCATACTGCTGAATCATTTCATAATTATCTGCCATCGAATTCACATCGGAAATATGAAGTGTGTATTCTTTGGATAAAACCTCTACGATTTCTTGGGTATTTTCCTCTTTGTTGCAAAGAATAATGTCTGGATTTAATTCTTTAATTCGATCATAATGAAGTGATTTTGTGCCGCCAACCACAACTTTATCTTTACGAATCGTACTTGGATGAACACAAAAATTAGTCACGCCCACGATTTTATGTTCCAAGCCCAAATCAACCAACAATTCAGTTTGACTGGGAACCAAAGAAACAATGCGTACAGGTGTTTTATCAATCGAGATTTTGCGATTCAGTTGATCCAATAATTCCATATAAAAATTTTAAGTCCGAATTCGTTCTTCGACTACATTCATTCCGTAACCAAAGGTCAGAAAGATTTTTAACTCTTCCCAAAACATTTTTTAGAGATTGCTAATCAATCGATTAATGATTGAAACAATAAAAGTTAAAATTATTTAACAATACATTTGCTAATTCAATCAGCTGATAAAAAGTAAATTAATAGAATGAAAAAAAAAAAAAACCATACTATGCAATCACTGACAATAATCATTTGTTTAATTTGAAAATCACTTCTACATTTGCTCCGCTTATTTAGACTAAATAAAAACAACATGAATTCGATTACAAAAAAAATCCTAGCCTTAGGTATGATTCTATTCGCAAATTTCGCATTTGCGCAACAAACCATCTTTGGTAAAATTACCAATCAACAAAACAAACCGATAGCAAACGTTGTTGTCAGCGTGGAAGGAACAGATATATCCACAAATTCTAAAGCGGATGGATCGTATAGAATTCCCAATTTAGAAAAAGGGACCTACACCCTACTCTTTGATTTCCCAAACGGGGAATTCTCAGATGAAACCATTCAAATAAAAAATAGTGATGTACAGTTCGACTATAAATCTTTGGATAGTTATTCCTTGGGAACGGTTGAGATTTTTGGGGAGCGAAATAAAAAACAAAGAGGAATAGAGCAAATCACTCGTTTTCCTGTCAATATAAATGATCAAATTCAATCGATTTCGGTCGTTTCTGAAAAATTAATTGAAGATCAAGGTGCATTAACCGTCACTGATGCCGCTCGAAATGTAGCAGGAGTTACTCAATTTGCGAGCTATGGTGGAACGCGTGAGTCGATGTCGATTCGAGGTTTTAGAGGAACACCGGTATTGAAAAACGGAGTGCGGATGGATTCTGACTTCCGTTCAGCAGCAGGAATTTCAGATATGTCTGGTGTGGAATCGATTCAAGTAATCAAAGGTTCTGCCTCGTTAACGCAAGGTGTAGGCGATGATTTGGGAAGTGCAGGTGGAGTTATTAATGTAGTCACAAAAACACCTCGCTACACAAATTCAGCAGAAATTGGTGTTCGTTCTGGTTCGTGGTGGCGTTCACGTATGCAATACGATGCACAGACTGTATTTGGAGATAATAACAATGTTGGTTTACGCATTGCAGGTGCATTTCAAGCGGGAGAATCGTACAAAGATGAAGTGAAAAATAACCGTGTCTATGTTGCGCCTTCTTTTGGATGGAAACCCGATGATAAAACAGAAATTGTTTTGGAAATGGATTATTTAAAAGACAATTCAACCCCCGATCGAGGAAGTATCAACTTGGCGCCCGATACCGAAGAAGCTTTGTATGAAATGGGCCATAAATTCACGGGATACAAAGATGACAATCAAGAAATTGAAAACTTAACGTATTCAGCTACTGTTACTCGAAATTTAGCGAAAAAATTAGATGCACGCGTTGGATATTTTAATTCGTATTACGAAAATGATACCCAAGGAGCAACTTTAGGAATCTTTAAAGACAGCAACGGTGACATTGTTTACAACAAAAGAAATCGTGGAATTGGTCGCAGTTTCAGAAACGATAGAAATTCAACCATTCAAATAGATTTGATGGGTAAAAACATGGAGTTTGGAATCATCAAATGGTCGTGGCAATTGGGATATGATTATTCGATGAGTCGAGTAGACACACGTTCTGCAGAAGGTATGAAATCCATTGATGTCATCGATGTTTATCAGCCGATTAACAATTCAAATGTGACAAGTTTCGCGAATTTTGATCCCACAAAAGTGGAATTGGGTGAATCGAATTTAACGCATACCTATTATTACGGATTTGTAACGCAACATCATATCGCTTTTACAGATTACTTGAAATTAGTAGGTGGCGTTCGCTATAGTTATTCCATTGCAAACAGTGAAAGTGTAATAGATCCAATGGTAGGTTTAATGGTTACACCGTTTAAAAACATCAATTTATTTGGATCCTATACAACGACTTCAAGTTTACGAACGGCAAACAATCCATTGGCAGACGGTGGAACTGTAGGCGTTTCACGAACAAAGCAATATGAATTTGGAGTGAAATCAAATTGGTTAAAAGATCGTTTGCGTGCGACGGTAACCTATTTCGATATGAACAACGAAAATCTATCGTATCAGTTGTATGATGAAAATCAAACTGCTACTGGGTTCTACGGTTTGGCTGGAAATTTAAAACGAAAAGGAATTGAAATAGAAGTTGTAGGTCGTCCGGCCCATAATTTACAAATCATGCTAGGTTATGCGTATTTGGATGCTTTTTATGAAAACTCTCCGGCGTATATGGATGGTTCACGACCGATGAATGCACCGACAAATACAGCTAATGCTTGGGTTCATTATCAATTTCCAGAAAACATGTTGAAAGGTTTTTCTGTGGGAGCTGGATTGTATTTCGTAGGCGAAAGACCGGCGAATGAATACACTAAAATTACTGCTGTTCACAATACAATACCGGGAACTAAATATTTCGATATGCCAGGCTATACCACTTTGAACGCACAATTTAGCTATGATTTAAACAGAGTGAATTTCCGTTTATTTTTAAATAATATCACGGATGCGATTGGATACAATTCCTATTACCGAGGTGGATATATCAATCAAATCGATCCTTTTAATGTTTCAGCGCAAGTTAATTTCAAATTCTAAATCGATGAAAAACACATTTTTAATTATAGCTTTTACCGGAATCCTATTGCTCGCATCTTGTGGGAAAGAACAAAAGAAAAGAGGTTTGGATTATGACAAATTGAAACAAGAACTCGTTTTGAATTCTGAACAAGCTAAAAAGTTTGATGCTTTAACTGCAAATTACAAACAAATAATGCAGGAAAATAAAGCAGCGAGTTCAACCGAAGGTGGACAATTAAACCGAGTAGCTTTCTTTTCCAAAATGGAAGAAATCTATCAGAAACAAACGGTAGAAATCGCATCCTTTTTGGACGAAAATCAGTTGAAAACCTACAATGAATTTATGTCCAAAAACACGCGGAAAAGACCGCGCTACAACGATGAATTGTTGGCAACGATAAAAACAAATTTGGAATTAACTGAAGAGCAGTCCAAAATTTTAGAAGCAGCAAACAATGCTTTTGAAAAAGAATTTTATGACGCACACGATATCTACCATGGAAATTCAGAGTTAGCAGCGGAATATTGGCGTAAATATGACAACCAACGTAAATCTGCGATTGAATCTACACTTTCAGAAGAGCAAATTGTGGAATTTAGAGAGTTAGTTAAAAACGAAAAATCTCCCTCAGAAAAATAAATAGCATAGATTTTTATCCTCATTCAGAGCACAAACTCAATTTTCTAGGTTTGTGCTTTTTTTAGTAATCCTTTATGAATGTAAAGAAACTACTTTTACGAAAAAGAAGAAAGAAAGAATCTCTTTTCAAATATATTTCAGCACTTCTTCATCTTTGGTTGGGGCTGCTATCGTCTGTGATTATTCTTATCGTTTGTCTCACAGGATGTTTGTATGCTTTCAAAAATCAAATCAATGATTTTCAAAACCGAAAGCAGGTGTTCGTAGAAACAAAAGGTAAAAGACTACCTCTTTCCTATTTTGAGGATAAGCTTAAAAAGGAAAAACAACAAATTAATTCGATTCTCATTCCAAAAAATCCCAGTCGAAGTGTAGTGATTAGCTTTTTTGATATCGATTCTAAAAATATTCAAACTCATTATTTCAATCCTTATACCGGCGAAGATTTAGGTAGTGGAAATGGAAATTTCGATGGCTTCTTCAATACTGTAGAGGCTCTGCACAAAAACTTATTAATGGGAGATGTTGGAAAACAGATTGTAGGAGCTTTTGTTTTGGTATTTATCTTCATGCTTTTATCCGGTTTGGTTTTATGGTGGCCCAAACGAAAGAAAAAATTAATCAAACAAGCTTTTACCATCCAATGGAAAGCTAAGTTTCATCGGGTGAATTACGATTTGCACAATACATTCGGTTTTTACAGTTTGGCATTTTTGCTTTTTATTTCCCTCACAGGCATTTACATTACGTATCCATGGGTCAAAACGGCTGTGCTGGTTTCTTTGGGTGGAGAATCAATTAGCGCACAAACGCAAACTGAAGAAGGAGTTTCAAATTCCTTTGCGAATGTGATGGATGCTATGTTAAAAAAAGAAAATGAGAAAATAGACAAGGTAGCAATCAAACAGATTCCATTGGATAGCATTCTTTATCTAACTGAAAAGGAATTAAACTATTCAGGAACAACTACTATTTTACTACCGGATGAGAATGAGCCGCGATACCAAATTCAAAAAATAAACACGTCGAATTGGTTTGGCGCCATGTTTCCCGATTTTATCGATTTCGATCGAAATGGAGAATTAAAAAGAAGTGATTTATTCAAAAACAAACCTTTGCATCAACAATTCAAAGAGTTGTCAAAACCTTTGCACACCGGAGAGATTATGGGTACATCGAGTGTGATTTTCTATTTTATAATTACACTCATCGGCTTTTCTCTTCCGATTACAGGTTTTGTTATTTGGTGGAAAAAAGTAAAGTGATTTTCTCTAAATTGTTTTGATTACAACCTTCTCATGGAGTAAACCCGTACTTTCTACGAATATTAGTTCCACTCTTTAAAAAACTGTTTCAAGAAATCTTCCAGAAACAAATGCCGTTCTTCCGCCATTTTTCGAGCGGAGTTGGTATTCATTAATTCTTTTAATTTCAATAATTTATCGTAAAAATGTTGAATACTCGTCAATTCTGGATTTTCGGGATTCCAAATTTCTCGCTTTTTACTTCCACCATACGCAAAAACTCGAGCTATACCGATGGCCCCCATGGCGTCCAAACGGTCTGCATCTTGAACAATCTTAGCTTCCAACGATTCCGCTTCGTTTCCTTTGCTGAAAGAAACTTGAGAAACGATTTCGGTTACTTTTGAAATTATTTCATCCGATAGCGATTGGGTTTTCAAGAATTCTGTAATTAATTTGTCTGACTGATCAATACCGTCATGCAGTTTATAATCTCCCACGTCGTGCATCCAAGCTGCTAATTCAACCCTAAATAAATCTACGTTTTCTTCCTTTGCAATTTCCCTTGCTACTCTTACTACTCTTTCTATATGGAAAAAGTCGTGACCTGTACCTTCGCCTGAGAATTCATTTTTGATAAATTCTTGGGTTGCGTTTAATATCTCCTGTTTATTCATGGCATAAAAGTAAGCAAATGTATTTGCGCTATAAAATTCATACATTTGATTAAATAAAAATTAGAAAAAATGATTGTAAGCACTACAGATTTTATACCTGGAAAAGAAGTTACCGAGATTTTAGGAATTGCTAGAGGAAGTACAGTAAGAGCTCGAAATATGGGCCACGATATTATGGCGGGTTTAAAGAACATCGTGGGTGGAGAAATTGATGAATACACCAAACTTCAGGCGAGTTCCAGAGAACAAGCGATGCAAAGAATGGTAAAAGACGCTGAGCGATTGGGCGCAGATGCCATAATCAATGTTCGTTTTTCGACAAGTATGATTATGCAAGGAGCCTCCGAGATTTTGGCTTATGGAACTGCGGTGAAGATTTCTTAATTTAAATCCCATTATTTTGATTTATTTATTGAAATCTGCATTTATAATTGAAGGAATCATACTTTCCGCCGTTTTTATACTTCTCATTTATTTGGTAGTCCGAAGAATTAAAGAAAAAAAAGAAGAGGATTTTGAAGATAGAGAGTATTGATAATTTGTTGGAATTCAAATGAATTTTCATTCAAAATAAAATCCGGAAACAACTGATTACTAGTCAGCCTATTCCGGATTTATCTGTTTTAAAATCTTTATTTCTTAATCCATTTAAACGTAGATTCTTGTTTATCTAAAATCACACGAATCAAATAGAGACCTGGTGGAAGTTGCGATAAGTTGTAATTTAATCCATCCACTGCTTTTGACCTTTTATCCGTAAAAACCAATCTTCCTTTTACATCGTAGATATTCATTGTTAAGTTCTGAACTGATTTCGATAGTTTCAAATTCAACATACCATCAGAAGGATTCGGAAAAATACGTGTTGAGTTTTGTGAGAAATCAGTCACTGACATGGATTCGGTTGAAATCAAACCGTCTCTAACATTGCTTCCTTTGTATCCGTTTCGAATTATTTTTTCAGGATCATGCGGCACGTTTAAATTATACGTATTTACATACATTGAATCGACTTCTGCTCCAAAGTTAGAAGTGTAGGAATTCACTGTTAAATCCATCATTCCATCGTTATCTACATCACCCAAAACGGCACCATTTAAAAATGTAAATCCTTTTGGTCGCAAAGGAAATCCATCAATTTCACCACTTCCATCCAAAGAATAGGCATGCAAAAATCCATATTCATCTTCATCTGTGATATTACTTCCAAAAACTACATCCAAAATACCGTCATTATTCACATCGGCTATAGTAATTACGCCTTCATTCCCCCCGTATTTTTCAATTGGGAAATGATCTAAATTTGTCCCATCGGGTTTGAAACCAAAAATTGTGGGTAAGTCAGAACCATCGCTGCTTACTACAGGTTGGCCCATGAAAATTTCATAGACACCATCTTCATCGACATCGGCAACAGTAGATGGAGAATACGTCCACCCCGAAAGAGGAATCGGCCATCCGTCTCTATAACTTCCATCGGATTTCATCACATAAAATGCAGCCGCGTTTCCGTGATTACTTCCAACAATTTCCAAGTTTCCATCTCCATTCAAATCGACTAAAATAGGAGATTGGTACGAATAACTCACATCAGGATTATGAACTGGAAAACCGGGAAGAAGTGTTCCATCGGCATTGAAAACATGCATTCCTGAAGAAGAACCTGCGATTACAATGTTTTTACTTCCATCATTATTCACATCACCAATAGAAGGCGTAAATGCAGGAGTTGCTCCAATATCAATAGGCCAGTTTTCATTCATAGGCGTTCCATCCATTTTCAAAACATGAACATAACCCACGGAAGCACTTACTCTTTCGCCAGTCACAATTTCCATGATTCCATCTCCATCAATATCTGATACTGCAGGAGCGTTAATCATCCAATGTCCATCAAAACTAATGGGCCATCCCGGCATGTCATTACCTTGATGGTCTAATAAATAGATTCCACCAACTGTCGAAGGATATCCACAATTCACTAAAATCTCAAAATTTCCATCCCCATTTAAATCAGCAACAGTGGGTGGGAGAAGAATGGGTCCACTCAACTCTTTTTGAAACATGATGGTTCCATCTCCCTTTAGTACATACAGAGTTTTATCGATTCCAAATAAAATTTCAGCGACACCGTTATGATCTAAATCAGCCAAAGTAACTCCACGCGTGTTTTTAATAGCAAAAGCAGGTTGTCCAAAAGTCAAAAACGGTTGTAGAGCGTTTCCATAAAAATTGGAATACGGAAAATCATTTACAGTGATTTTCTCAACAGAAATACTTCCGTCTTCATTTAAGGATGCTTTGTTCAGAACATGTTGCGCTTGACTATTTATCAAGAAAAAAAGCAAAGGGAAAATAGTAAATATGGGTTTCATAATCAATGAGTTAAAATTAATCTTAAAATTACAAAAATAATTTCAATGTTTTTTTACAATGTGGAATTCTTATTAGGAAATGGACACGAAATAATTATTAACTGATAGTGAATTAATTAAAAGAGAATCCTTATATTTGCACCCTCAAAAAATGAGTTTAACCCGGGACGAGTTCCCTAAAATTAGATTAAAATGGCAACAAAAATTAGATTGCAAAGACACGGACGAAAAGGCAAACCTTTCTTCCACATCGTAATTGCTGATTCAAGAGCAAAAAGAGATGGTAGTTATATTGAAAGAATTGGAACCTACAATCCGGTTACAAACCCAGCGGTTATTGACCTAGATATTGACAGAGCAGTACACTGGTTACAAGTAGGTGCTGAGCCTACAAACACAGCAAGAAACATCCTTTCTTACAAAGGTGCTTTGATGAAAACTCACTTATTAGGTGGGGTTGCAAAAGGTGCATTCAGCGAAGAAGAAGCTGAAAAAAGATTCAATGCATGGTTAGAAGAAAGAACTTCTGCCGTTGAATCTAAGAAAGAAGGTTTAGCGAAAGCAAAACAAGATGCTAAAGCAACTGCTTTGGAAGCTGAAAAGAAAAAATCAGATGCTCGAATCGCAGCAGAACAAGAAGCGATTGAAGCAGAAGCAGCAGAAGCAGCAGAAGCAGCACAAGAAGCAGAAGCAGCAGAAGTAGAAGCTACGGAAGAAGCGCAAGCTCCAGAAGCAGAAGCGTCATCTGAAGAAACTGCAACAGAAGAATAAATTTCATTTTCGTTTAAAATGCAGAAAGAAGATTGTTATTACTTAGGTAAGATCACGAAAAAACACGGATTCAAAGGCAATCTTATACTGCACTTAGAAACAGACGAACCTGGAATGTATCACAATATGGAATCAGTATTCATTGAAACAAATGGTGTACTGGTTCCTTATTTTTTTGAATCCAGCACGCCTCATACCAAAGGAAAATTGCTGGTGAAATTCGAAGACATCAGTCCTGAAGAGGCTGAAAAACTCATCAATAAATCTTTGTATTTACCCTTAGAAGAACTTCCAGAAATGGAAGGAACTGCTTTTTATTACCATGAAATTATTGGTTACACCGTAATCGATGTTGAAAAAAGTGATGTGGGAATTATCAAAAATGTCAATGACAGCGGTGTTCAAGCCCTTTTTGAAATTGAATTTCAAGGAAAAGAAATTCTAATTCCAATCGTCGATGAATGGATATTGGAAATCGATCGCGAAAAGAAAACCATTAAAATCGAAACGCCAGAAGGTCTAATCGATTTGTATTTGGGTTAATCTTTATTTACGCTTTCACTTTTATACATTTCCATCATTTTCTCTAAACTTGCTTCCTGAATTGCTCGTAACTCTTCACTGGTTACCAATTCTCCTTTGGAAGGAACTTTTATCTTCTTATTGGATTTTAATGTTTCCAGTTTAATAGCAGTGTATGTTGTGCCTTCCCTACCTTTATTTTCATGAATTATTTCAGTTTCAAGCTCTAAAATTAAACCCGGTAAACCTTCGAATTTTTCAGGCCCATTTCTGAAAACCAACTTTGGCGCATACCAAGCTGTAACTTTCGTTTTATATTCATCATCCAAAACCGCGGTTGCCTTCTGAACTTTAATTCCCAAAATAGTTTTGCTTTCACGACTAATTGTCCAATTGATCTCCATCAAATTATCTTTGATTAAATAATCCTTGTTATCGAATTTCGTGTCTTCGACCCAAATTCCTTCCGGAATATTTTTATACAAAGTTCCGGATGAATTATTTTCTATTGAAACTGAAATCATTCCTTTTTCCTTTTCATCTTGATCATTTCGAAGTCGCTCTATATAATCCCAATTGGACTCATTCTTATCCACTATCAATTCATAATACGAATTGTGCATTGTAATATTCATATTCGGTAATGCTTTGTCCGCTTCAAAGTAAGGTTTCACCTCATACTCAACCTTCAATTGATCTTGTGCCATCACTGAAATTGCAAGTAAAGCAAAAAGGATTGTGAAAAGTTTAATTCGCATAATTCTATAATTTATAAAAAGTAAAACTAAGATTAATTTTTACAATTCCAAATTCATCCTTTTCCTTCATTCCTTTGTTGTATTGGGCTTAAAAACTTAAATTTGCAACTTATCTCAAAAGTCTTATGGAAGAAGAAAAAAAATCATTGAATTTTATTGAACAAATCGTGGAAGATGATTTGGGCAAAGGGTATTCAAGAGAACAACTTCGTTTTCGTTTCCCACCTGAACCCAACGGTTATCTTCACATTGGCCATGCCAAAGCAATTTGTATTAACTTCGGTTTGGGTGAAAAATACAATGCACCTGTAAACCTTCGTTTTGACGATACCAATCCAGACAAGGAAGAACAAGAATATGTTGATTCCATACGTGAAGATGTAAAGTGGTTGGGTTTTACGTGGGACGAAGAGCGTTTTGCTTCTGATTATTTTCAACAGCTTTATGAATGGGCGGTTCAGATGATAAAAGATGGAAAAGCGTATGTCGATGATCAGACTTCAGAAGTCATTAATGAACAACGGAAAACGCCGTTTGAACCTGGGATTGAAAGTCCATATAGAAACCGACCGATTGAAGAAAGTTTGGAACTTTTTGAGAAAATGAAAAACGGTGAATTTCCCGAAGGAAGTCATGTACTTCGTGCAAAAGGAGATATGACTTCACCGAATATGAATATGCGTGACCCTGTGATGTACCGCGTTTTATTACGTGATCACCATCGAACGGGAGATACGTGGAAGATTTATCCCATGTACGACTGGGCGCACGGTGAATCGGATTACATCGAAGGGATTTCCCATTCTTTGTGTTCGTTGGAATTTGAAAACCATCGGCCTTTGTATGAATGGTACTTGAATCAAGTAGAGCTTCCCAACCAAAAGCTAAAACCAAAACAGAGGGAATTTGCACGCGGAAATGTAAGTTACATGATTACCAGCAAACGAAAATTAAAACTTTTGGTCGATGAAAATGTGGTGGATGGATGGGATGATCCGAGAATGCCAACGATTTCAGGACTGCGAAGAAGGGGATATACGCCCGAATCGATTAAGAATTTCTGGGAAAAAGCAGGTGTTGCAAAACGCGATAATTTAATTGATATTTCGTTGTTGGAATTTTCCATTCGAGATCATTTGAATAAAATTGCGCCCCGCGTAATGGCGGTTATTGACCCAGTGAAATTGGTCATTGAAAATTATCCGGAAGGACAAGTGGAAATGTTGCCGATTGAGAATAATCCTGAAGATCCAGAAGCTGGAGATAGAGAAATTCCTTTTACACGAGAATTATACATTGAACGCGAAGATTTTATGGAAGATGCACCCAAGAAATTCTTTCGACTTTCAATCGGAAGTGAAGTTCGACTTAAAGGGGCTTATTTTGTAACAGCAACCCGTGTTGAAAAAGATAGCGACGGTAAAATTACTACGATTTATGCTACCTATGATCCCGAAACTAAATCAGGATCGAATACGGAAGCGAGTAAACGTAAGGTAAAAGGTACTTTGCATTGGGTTTCGGCGACTGAAAATCTACCGATTGAAGTTCGTTTGTACGATCGTTTATTCACAGTAGAATCTCCAGACGAGGCGGGCGATGGTGACTTCTTACAATTCGTAAATCCAGATTCGGTGAAAATCGTTCAAGGTTTTGCGGAACATACATTGAAAGACGCGAAAGTAGAAGATAAATTCCAATTCCAAAGATTGGGTTATTTTACATTGGATAAAGATACAACGCCTGAAAAATATGTTTTCAATAGAACCGTAGGTTTACGCGATACGTGGGCCAAAGAGCAAAAAAAGTAAGAATTGGTTGGAATTATTTTAAGTATATTCGAAAATATCCTTGGAATAATAATTACACAACCCATGCATTCATACCATGTTCAGATACAAAATCAAAAACCGAACGCAGAAGGACAATCTCCGAATTGCGGTTCTTTTATCCTTTGTGGCAGGAATGGTCAATGTTGCTGGTTTCCTTGCAGTGAAACAATTGACGACCAATGTCACGGGGCATTTTGCGTTTTTTGTAGAAGAAATTTATCTTCTTGACCTATGGCGAGGTTTGGTTTATTTCCTGTTTGTATTTTTCTTTTTCTTAGGATCGTTTACTTCGGGTGTTTTAATTGAATGGATTGCACGCGTGAATGAGCGGTATGTATTTGTAATTCCCGTTATCATTGAAACCGTGATTTTAATTTTCATTGGAATGTATGGCGAAGTATTAATCGTCCAAAATCCAAATTTAATTGCGTATTCCCTTCTTTTCGCCATGGGTTTACAGAATGCTTTGGTGACGATGATTTCAAATGCAGTAGTGCGCACAACGCATTTAACGGGACTTTTCACAGATTTAGGTATTGAGTTTTCTCAACTGTTTTTTTACAAAACTTCCGGACATAGAAAAGGTTTACTTTCTTCGATTCAATTGCGGATGTCTATCATTGTATTCTTTCTTCTCGGCGGTATTTTCAGTGGGCTTTTCTATGCGCGTTATGAGTTGAAAATTCTATTTTACGCTGCCGGATTATTAATCATTGGCTTGGCTTACGACCAGATTATATTGCGTTTAAAACTCCTTCGACGAAGTATAAAAAACCACATTCAATAAATTCAAATCATAAAAAAATCCCTGCTTAGTATCTAAACAGGGATTTTTATTTATTCGTGTTTTATTTCTTACAAATCAAAATCGATTTCGATGTCTAATTTCTTTGCAATCAAACGTGTAATTCGGGATTTGATTTGAGGGATTTTCACATGTTCCAAAACTTCGGCTGCAAAAGCATAAAGCAACAAAGCTTTCGCTTCGTCTCTTGGAATTCCTCTTTGCTGCATGTAGAACAAGGCGGTTTCGTCCAACTGTCCAACGGTGCAACCGTGTGAACATTTCACATCGTCGGCAAAAATTTCCAACTGAGGTTTGGTATCGATTTCTGCTTTATCAGATAACAAAACGTTGTTATTCTGCTGGAATGAATTCAATTTCTGCGCTTCGGCATGAACGTAAATCTTTCCATTAAAAACACCGTGAGCACTATCGTCAAAAATTCCTTTGTACAATTCATGGCTTTCACAATGCGGGAAACGATGATCTACTTTGGTATGATGGTCCACATGTTGTTTTCCACCGATAACTGTAATTCCATTTAAAATCGAATTGCAATTCTCTCCTTTTTGGGAAAACTCCAAATTATTACGCGTTAAATTTCCACCAAATGAAAAGGTATGAACCGATGCAACACTGTCTCTTTCTTGCTCAATATAGGTATGGTCAATCAATGAAGCTTTGGAAGCATCATTTTGAATTTTATAATAATCCAATTCCGAATTCTTACCTACATGAACTTCCGTTACCGAATTGGTTAAATTCGCCTTCTCATTCATCGTTTGATGACGTTCAATGATTTGAACTTGAGAATTCGCTCCTACCACAATCAAGTTTCTGGGATGATACATCACCTCTTCCTCTTTGGCAGTGGAGAGGAATATCAATTGAATTGGTTTGGAAAGAATTACTTTTTCAGGAATATAAATATAAGCACCATCCTTGAAAAACGCGGTATTTAATGACACCAAACTATCGTCTGTTGGTGCAATTTTCCCGTAGTAATTTTCAATTACTTGTTGGTACTTCAATTTCTCCATAGCACACGAAAGCACGCAGATATCTGCTTCTTCATGCGTCGTTGACGACAAATAACTACTATATACACCATTTACAAAAACGATGTCGTAGGTATCCATGTCATGCAATAAATATTTTTTGATTTCCTTGTAATCAACCGATGACTCTTCCGATTCTGGAAAGAGTTTATAGTCTGGTTTCAAAAGCGGATTCAGATTGGTGAAACGCCATTCTTCGTCTTTTCTTTTTGGAAATCCTTGTTTATCAAATCGTTCTATAGCTTCATGACGCAACCCATCCAACCATTCCATCTTTGGATTTTTCTCGTTGAATACCAAATGTCTTGAAACCAAATTTTCTTTTAAATCCATTGTTTGAATTTTAATTTTTTATTTTTAGATTTTGAATTCCAAATGCAATTCTGAAATTCATCCTTCCCTTCAAATCCTCATTTTTCTATCTTCAATGGAAGGGATACAAAATCCAATTGTTTTAATTTAAACTTTCGCTGCGGCCTCTTCAATCACCCAGTCATATCCTCTTTCTTCCAACTCTTTGGCCAAGTTTTTATCACCTGATTTGATGATTTTCCCTTCGTGTAAAACGTGTACAAAATCGGGAACGATATAATCCAACAATCTTTGGTAGTGTGTAATTAACAAAACAGCATTACCTTCATTTTTGAATGCATTTACACCATCAGCAACCACTCTCAAAGCGTCAATATCCAATCCGGAATCGGTTTCATCTAGGATCGCTAATTTCGGATCCAACATCATCATTTGGAAAACTTCGTTTCTCTTTTTCTCACCTCCTGAGAATCCTTCATTCAATGAACGCGAAAGAAAATCTTTACGAATTCCTAATTTCTCTGCATTTCCACGAATTAATTTCAACATCTCTGAAGCGCCCATATCCGACTGGCCATTGGCTTTTCGCGTTTCGTTGATCGCTGTTTTGATAAAGTTGGTAACACTTACACCGGGAATTTCCACGGGATATTGGAACGACAAAAAGATTCCTTTGTGTGCTCTTTTATCTGGACTTAATTCCATGATATCTTCGCCTTCAAATTCCATTTCACCTTGGGTAACTTCGTAATCTTCTTTTCCGGCAATTACGGCAGACAAAGTCGATTTCCCTGAACCGTTGGGCCCCATAATCGCATGAACCTCTCCTGCTTTTATGTTTAAATCAACACCATGTAGTATTTCCGTGCCGTCTTCTATTTGAGCGTGTAAATTTTTTATTGTTAACATTTTGATTCTGTTTTGAGTTTATTAGCAAGTCAATCTCACTGACTTTATTTAATATATAATCTTGTTTAATTTTATCTGCAATTATTATCCTACTGATCCTTCCAGAGAAACTTCCAATAACTTTCTTGCTTCTACTGCGAATTCCATCGGTAATTGATCCAATACTTCACGGCTAAAACCATTTACAATCAATGCTATTGCTTTCTCCATATCGATTCCTCTTTGGTTGCAGTAGAACAATTGGTCTTCTCCAATTTTTGAAGTCGTCGCTTCGTGCTCAACTTGTGCCGATTTATTTTTGATGTCAATGTAGGGGAAGGTATGCGCTCCACATTCATTTCCCATCAAGAGGGAATCACACTGTGAGAAGTTTCTGGCGCCCTGGGCACTCGAATTTACTTTTACCAAACCACGGTAATTGTTGTGTGATTTTCCAGCCGAAATTCCTTTGGAAATAATCGTAGATTTGGTATTCTTACCAATGTGAATCATTTTGGTTCCTGTATCTGCTTGCTGATAGCCGTTGGTTACTGCTACGGAATAAAACTCTCCAATGGAATTGTCTCCTTTCAAAATACAGCTTGGGTATTTCCATGTTACGGCAGATCCTGTTTCCACTTGAGTCCACGAAACTTTAGCATTTCTTTCGGCAACGGCTCGTTTGGTCACAAAGTTAAAAACTCCTCCTACCCCTTCTGAATCTCCTGGGTACCAGTTCTGAACGGTAGAATATTTAATTTCTGCTCCTTCCATGGCAATCAATTCCACAACCGCAGCGTGCAATTGGTTTTCATCCCGCGCAGGTGCTGTACAGCCTTCCAAATACGAAACATAGGAACCTTCATCTGCGATTAAAAGTGTGCGCTCAAATTGACCGGATCCTTCTTTGTTAATTCGGAAATAGGTTGAAAGTTCCATAGGACAGCGTACTCCTTTGGGAATGTAACAGAAAGAACCGTCCGAGAAAACCGCGGAGTTCAATGCTGCATAAAAATTATCTGTTTTTGGAACTACTTTTCCAATGTATTTTCGAACCAAGTCGGGATGTTTTTGAATTGCTTCACTAATCGACATGAAAATAATTCCCAAATCACTCAATGTTTCCTGAAACGTAGTTTTTACGGAAATACTATCCACCACGATATCCATGGCTACATTACTCAACCTTTTTTGTTCTGCAACTGAGATTCCTAATTTCTGGAATGTTTTCAATAATTCGGGATCTACTTCATCCAAACTATTTAAAACTTTCTTTTGAACAGGTGCAGCGTAATAAGAAATATTTTGGAAATCTGGCTTTTCATAATGGATGTTTGCCCAAGTAGGTTCTTCCATTTTCAACCATTCTCTATACGCTTCCAAACGCCATTCGGTCATCCATTCCGGCTCATTTTTTCGTTTTGAAATTTTTCGAACAATATCCTCACTCAATCCAATGGGGAAATCTTCATACTCAATATCCGTCGTAAAACCGAATTCGTACTCTTTCTGTGAAGAGAGATCTTCTCTTAAATCGTCTTCTGTATATTTTGTGTTGCTCATTTTAATAGTTTATATAATTAAATGTATAATCCACGGGACTTACATGTTCGGCTTTGACACCTAGGAAATTCAATTCCTTTACACGCATATCCTTGGTGAGTTTAAGGGTGTATAATTCATTGTTGTTACTTAATATGGAGTAATTGAATTCGTTTACTTTTTTCAAAGTCAAACTCAGATTTTTCTCCAATTTCAATTTTCCGTTCTTATCTTCGTTGTTGCTGAATTCATCGATTGTTAAAGGATATTCTAAATTCAAATTGCTAAAACAGACTTTATTGATCGGTTGTTTTCTGTAAAGTGTCAAACGACATTTCCCTTCCATTTTATCCATCATCAATAGATTTCCATCCATATAATTCGTTTTGGAAAGCACTTTTCCATTTAAGGAGTAAACATCTAAAATCCCTTTTGTGTTTTCGACAATCATTTTCCCATCAGTATAGTAGAATTTATTTCTCTTGGTTTGATTGTTATGGGTGATAATTTCCTCATCCAACAAACCTTCTTTGTATCGATAATCAATGACCATGACATCGCCAAAGAAAGCTTCAAATATTTTCATTTGATGGATTTTCCCTTCTTGATCATAATGCAGTTCCATGATGGCTTGATTTTTTTTCATCGAATTGGTAGCTGCAATCTTCATCGTTTTCACAGATTGATTGTTTATAGGAATTGCGCTCATTAATTGCTTCAATCCTAAATTCCCAAAGAAAAAATTTTGGGTATAGATTTCATTGTATTGTATCGAATTCTCATCCGGTGAAAAAACTTTAAGCTGGGTCGCATCGATTTTGGACTGTGCAAAAAGATTCACGGAAAGAAGGAGCATGAGGATTTTCAAATACTTCAACTTAAATTGATTTTAAAATTAAACCGCGAAACTTTCTCCACAACCACATGTACGGTTGGCGTTTGGGTTATTGAATACGAAACCTTTTCCATTTAACCCTCCAGAGTATTCTAGAACCGTCCCGACCAAATAAAGAAAAGAGCGTTTATCAACTAAAATTCGAACTCCATTGTCTTCAAAAAGTTGATCGTCTTCCTTCCGTTCTACATCAAAACTCAATTTGTAGGATAATCCCGAGCAACCTCCACTCTCAACACCTACTCTCACATAACTTTTCTCTAAATCAGTTCCCTCTTCACTCATCAAAGAGATTACTTTACTTTTTGCAGTCTCTGAAACTTGAATCATTCTTTATTTCTTATTTAGATTTATTCTAAACGCAAATATACAAACCAAAATACAATTATGACTAACTTACCAATAGATAATTATTATTTGTCGATATAGCGGATTTAATATACGAATTTAATACGAGATCAACCTTAAAACGCGCTGTTAATTTCTTCGAAATATACGTTTTGAAATAAAAACAAACAAAAATGCCACCCTATTTTATGAGAATGTTAAAGCCTTGTGAAACTTTGATATCGCTTTATATTTACCTACTTTTCGCGGAAAAATAAATTAACACACAAATGAAAAAAACCTTTATAAGCTTTATGCTTTTGACGGGTTCTTTGTTTCTACAAGCCCAGTCTGGAGATTTAGACGCAACTTTTAATGGAAATGGAGTTGCTATTGGAAATTATACGGAGGACAACAACTCAGCAGATGCGATGGTTGTTCAAGCTGACGGAAAAATTGTTGTAGCTGGTGGAACCGGTTACGCTAGCAACATTGAAATTGGAGTAAGCCGCTTAAATACAGATGGTACCGTTGACCCTACTTTTGGAACAGAAGGAGTTACCCTTATCAATTCAGGTTGGATTAAATCGTTTGTTTATGACATGGACGTTCAGCCGGATGGAAAGATTGTTTTGGCTGGTTACCGTTGGAACAACGAAACAGGTGATTTTTTAATGGTTCGATTGAATGAAGACGGAAGTTTAGATGACAGTTTCGGTACAAACGGAATTGCTATTATTGACAATGGAGAAACTGAAGTAGCAGAATCTTTCACGATTTTGCCGGATGGGAAATTCATCATTTCAGGATATGTTTTTGATAATTTCAGTATGATCCGAATTAACCATGATGGAACTGTAGATACTACTTTTGGAAACAACGGTTGGGTTATTACAGAATTTGGTGATAGTTCTTCCTAAAGCTTTGTCACCACTGTAAATGCAGATGGACGTATAGTTTTGGGTGGAATGTTGCTTGGTTTTGACAACAAATACAAATACGCTGCAGCAGCTTACAATTCAGATGGAAGCTTAGATACAAGTTTTGGTACCGACGGAAAAGTTAAATTAAATGTAGGAAACGATAACGATTTTGGAATACGCTTAATTCAATTGGAAGATGGTAAAATCTTATTTGGAGGTCACTCTTACTACGGCACCAACCCTTTGCGTTACGAATTAGCAGTTGCTAGATTGAATTCAGATGGAAGTATGGACACAAGTTATGGGAACAACGGAGTTTTCAAATCCCGTTTTGTAACGAATGGCGAAAGCTATTTGGCCGATATGGTCCTTCAAGCAGATGGTAAATTAGTATTGACAGGTCCAGCAAACGAATCGGGAACTTATACCTTTGGAATTACGCGTGCAACCGCAGACGGTCAATTGGATACAACTTTTGGTGATGCTGGAAAAGTGATTACTTACATCGATTTAAATAACAGTGAATCATTCAATATTTCCCTTCAAACCGATGGTAAAATCCTTGTTTCGGGAGATACTTACCCAGCAGGAAATACAGCGCAATTCTTTATCGCTCGTTATTTAAATGATGTGCAAATGGCTGTTCAAGATTTAAATAATTCAAAATTCTCATTGTACCCGAATCCTGCGACGTCACAAATCAACCTTGCTTGGACGAATTCAAACAAAGAATATCAAGTTGAAATCTTTAACCTATTGGGTCAGAAAGTAATGACTTCAAAAGCTTTGAACAATGCGTCAATCGACGTTTCTTCTTTGGCGGTTGGGACATATTTTGTTAGACTTTCAAATGAAGGAAAAGCTACAACACTTCGATTCATTAAGAAGTAAATAAAAAAACAACCTATAAAAAAACCGATGAGCTAATCATCGGTTTTTTTTATTTATTTTCTGAGAAGAATTTCTTCAGAGTTTACCATTTAATTCATCCAAATAAAATTCTATTTTAAACCTTCAATCCCAACTTCCCTCTCACTCTTTTTAGAACTTCATTCGCTACTTCAGAAGCTCTTGCTGCTCCTTCATCCAAGAAGTTGTCCAATACGGTTTTATCTTCGAGAAGTTGACTGAATTTCAAACGTGCATCATCGTATTTGTACATAAGAACGTCTAACAATGCATTTTTTGCATGCCCGTATCCGTAATTACCATTCAGATAATTTTGACGCATTTCTTCGGTTTGCTCCGGCGTTGCCACTAATTTATAAAGTGCAAATACATTGTCTGTATCTGGATTTTTCGGTTCTTCAAGGGAAGTACTATCGGTTTGAATGGCCATCACTTGTTTTTTCAACTGCTTATCCGATAAAAATAGATTGATGTAATTATTTCGTGATTTGCTCATTTTAAATCCATCGGTTCCGGGAACCAACATCACATCTTCATTGATTTTTGCTTGAGGCAATACAAAAGTTTCGCCCATTTGATGATTGAATTTCTCTGCGACATCCCGGGTCATTTCTAGATGTTGCAATTGATCTTTTCCTACCGGAACTACATCGGCATCGTATAATAGAATATCGGCTGCCATTAAAATCGGATACGTGAATAATCCCGCATTTACGTCGGAAATATAATCTTGTTTATCCTTGAATGAATGCGCCAAGGTCAAACGTTGAAACGGAAAAAAGTTCAACAAATACCAAGTTAATTCCGAAACTTGAGGAACGTCAGATTGTCTATAAAAAACAGCTTTTTGTGTATCCAGTCCCAGAGCTAACCAAGTCGCGGCGACTTCGTATGTATTTTGTTTCAATACCTTCGCATCTTTGATTTGGGTCAAAGCATGAAGATCAGCTATGAAAATAAAAGATTTATCGTTGGCTGAATTCGCCATTTCTATGGCAGGTGCAATCGCACCTAAAATATTCCCCAAATGAGGCGTTCCTGTGGCTTGTACTCCGGTTAAAATTCGTGACATTTTTGTTATGATTTAATAGAATCGATATAATGAATTAAGAAACGTTTTCGTTTTCAAAGTCTTTCACTTTTTTGTGCGCCAACCAAGTTGCAAAAGGAATAAAGGCAAACATTAATATGAAAACATAATCTTCGAGATCCCATTTGTAAATCTTTCGCACGCGTACGGCAAAATATAGATACCCCATAAATGCGATTCCGTGAAAACTCCCTATTGGAAACATCGGCGTTAAAATATCCCATCCGTATTTCAATGGCATGGCGACTCCAAACAACAAAAAACAACTTATCAATTCCAATATAGAGAAAAAATTAAAGTATTTTTTCAGCTTCTCATCTGTCATTTTAAAATTTTTTCAAAGATAGTAAATATGTAATCGGCTTTACCCTTTGATTAAGATGCTTTTCGGTTAAAAATCGAATTTAACTAAATACATGTTTTCTAAACAGTAAAATGATAGCGCCACCCACAGTTATGGATGCGTCGGCTACATTAAATATATACGAAAAGAATTCATTTCCACCGACTACAGGCATCCAATCGGGCCATCGGAACAAAGGAAAATAAAACATGTCCACAACGCAACCTTTCAAAAAGCCCGAATAGCCTTGGAAATTCGCTTGCGACAATCCGGAATAGCCTTCCCACATTTCAAGGTCCGCATTCCATGTCAAACCGGTGTCGAAAATCATTCCGTAGAATAAACTATCGAATAAATTCCCAACTGCCCCGGCAAAAACCAAAGCCATTCCGATTTTAAAATAATTGTTGTTTTGGATTTTCACATGTTTCCATATATACCATCCAATTCCACCGATTAGGAAAATACGCAAAACCGAGAGAGCCATCTTTCCGTTGAGACCTCCGAACTCTGCACCATAGGCCATGCCTGGGTTTTCAACAAATTTAAGTTGAAACCAACTGAAAACTTCCACCCCTTCATTGAGGTGGAAATTTGTTTTAATATAATATTTGAAGAGCTGATCTATCAAAAGAACCAGCACGACAATGACTCCAATTTTTTTCAAATCCTAGGATTAGCGTTGCATATTTTTTGCTTCAATGCTCAAAGTTGCGTGTGGAACTAGTTTTAATCTTTCTTTGTCGATTAATTTTCCAGTAACACGGCAAATGCCATAGGTTTTGTTTTGGATTCGAATCAATGCATTTTTCAAATCGCGGATAAATTTCTCTTGACGAGCCGCTAATTGTGCATTTTGTTCTTTACTCATTGTTTCCGAACCTTCTTCGAAAGCTTTAAATGTAGGGGATGTATCATCGGTTCCGTTATCTAAACCATTCATAAAAGATTCTCTAATCAAATCATAATCACGCTCTGCTTTTTGCAGTTTTTTCATGATTATTTCGCGGAATTCTTCCAAATCCGCATCAGCGTATCTTGTCTTTATTTCTGCTGCCATAATTTCAGATTTTTGAAATCGTAATTTCGGTTATTAAATCATCTATCTCTATTTCCGTTCCGTCTACAAGTTCCTCTGCAAACACAATTTCACTTGTTAACGTTTCCGAACAAATATAATCTTTATTTTTATCAATTGCTACTCGTAATTGATCATTGGGATTAATTGTCAACTTAATTCTGTCTGTTAACTCAAAACCATTGTCTTTTCGTAAATTTTGAATACGATTAACCAATTCACGCGCCAATCCTTCGGATATCAATTCATCGGTCAAAGTCACGTCTAGAGCTACTGTTAAGGTTGAATTTGACGCCACCGTCCATCCTGGAATATCAGAAGTAGAAATTTCAAAGTCTTCCAAACTCAATTCGATTACTTTATCGCCCAAATCCAAATTGATTTTTTCTTCATTTTCTAATTGCAAGATCTCATCATTCGTCAATTTCGCAGTGGCGACTGAAATTGATTTCATGTCCTTTCCGAATTTAGGACCCAAGGTTTTGAAGTTGGGCTTGATGCTTTTCACTAATAAATGCGATGCTTCTTCGTTGGTTAACAGCTGAATTTCTTTCACATTCAACTCTTGTTTCAACAATTCAGAAACGGCTTCCAATCGACTCTTCATTTGATCATCCAAAACCGGAATGATTATCTTCTGCAAAGGTTGACGAACCCGTAAATCCGCTCCTTTTCGTAAGGATAGAATCATACTGGTAACCGTTTGCGCTAATTGGGTTCTTTTCTCTAATTCAGAGTCGATTAAGTCCTCATTTACAGTTGGATAATAGGCCAAATGCACGGATTCAATCGTTGAAGTTCCGGTTGCCTCTTTTAAATCTTTATACAATCGATCCATAAAGAAAGGAGCAATCGGTGCAGAAATAATCGCTACTTTTTCCAGCACTTCATACAAAGTTTGATAGGCTGAAATTTTGTCGTTGCTGTATTCGCCTTTCCAAAAACGTCGTCGACTTAATCGAATGTGCCAATTACTTAAATTATCGACTACAAATTCCTGAATCGCACGCGCTGCACGCGTAGGTTCGTAATCCGTATAGAATTCATCTACTTTCTTAATTAAGGTGTTTAATTCCGACAGAATCCATCGATCCAACTCCGCTCTTTCATCGATGGGAATGTCTTGTTCTGCATATTTA
Source organism: Weeksellaceae bacterium (assembly GCA_041676545.1). Taxonomy (GTDB): domain Bacteria; phylum Bacteroidota; class Bacteroidia; order Flavobacteriales; family Weeksellaceae; genus Moheibacter. Next base: position 81,513 of record JBAYRQ010000001.1, read on the forward strand.
AATCCATCTACATTCGCATAAAGCGCAAAGAATGAATAGGTGTTGTAAAGCGTTCCAAAGAATTTTCGACGAACTTCATCAATTCCTGCCAAATCGAATTTCAAGTTTTCCCACGGCTGTGCATTTGAAATCATATACCATCGCGTCGCATCGGGACCGTAGGTTGCCAAGGTTTCAAAAGGATCCGCTGCATTTCCTAAACGTTTCGACATTTTCTGTCCGTTTTTATCCAAAACCAAACCGTTGGAAACTACGTTTTTATACGCAATACTATCGAAAACCAGTGTTCCAATCGCATGCAGTGTATAAAACCATCCACGGGTTTGATCTACTCCTTCCGCAATGAAATCCGCCGGGAATTTTTCACCGGAATCAATCCACTCTTTGTTCTCAAAGGGATAATGGTGTTGCGCATATGGCATCGCTCCGGAATCAAACCAAACATCAATCAAATCACTTTCTCGATCCATTGGTTTTCCATTCGTTGAAACCAATATAATTTCGTCAACAATGTTTTTATGCAAATCAACTTTCGCATAATTTTCTTCGGACATATTCCCGATTTCAAATCCTTTGAATGGATTTTCTGTCATAAATCCAGCATCGATTGATTTTTGAATTTCTTGCATCAATTCTTCAACTGAACCTATGATAATTTCTTCGGTTTTATCTTCCGTTCGCCAAATAGGAAGTGGAATTCCCCAATAACGAGAACGCGATAAATTCCAATCATTTGCATTTTCCAACCAATTTCCAAAACGACCTTCTCCGGTTGCTTTCGGTTTCCAATTGATGGTTTTATTTAATTCACTCATTCGATCCCGAACCGATGTAATTTTAATAAACCACGAATCCAGTGGATAGTATAAAATCGGTTTGTCCGTTCGCCAACAATGTGGATAGGAGTGTTTGTATTTCTCGACTTTAAAAGCCTTGTTTTCTTCTTTTAAATGAATGGCAATTTCAACATCTACAGAGCGTTCTGGCTCTTCACCTTCGTTGTAATATTCATTCTTCACATATTTCCCGCCGTATCCATCTGGTAAATTCTGGATGAATTTTCCTTGCAAATCCACCAAAGGAACGGGATTTCCATTTTCGTCCAAAACCAACATAGGAGGAACACCGTGTTCTTTCGCTACTTTTGCATCATCTGCACCAAAAGTAGGCGCGGTGTGAACAATTCCGGTACCGTCTTCTGTGGTCACAAAATCACCGTCAATAACTTGAAATGCTTTTTCTGCATCTTCAAACGGCATTGCCCACGGAAGGAGTTGTTCATAAAAAGTTCCGACTAATTCTTTTCCGGTAAATGTTTTTAGAATTTGATACGGGAATTTTTTATCGCCTTCTTTGAAGTCCTCAAAATCAGAAGCTTCACTCGTTTCAAAATAAATTTTCCCGAAAACGGAAGACAACAAAGGTTTCGCTAAAATAACTTTTTGCGGTCGGAAGGTATATTGATTGAAGGTTTCAACCAAAACATATTCGATTTTTGGACCCACGGTCAAAGCGGTATTCGAAGGCAAAGTCCAAGGTGTTGTCGTCCAGGCTAAGAAATAAACATCTCCGTCCACGTCTTTCAACAAATCAGATGTTTCTTTTTTCGCTTTGAATTGAGCCACAACGGTTGTATCGGTTAAATCGCGATAGGTTCCAGGCATATTCAATTCATGGGATGAAAGTCCTGTTCCGGCTTTGGGTGAATACGGCTGAATGCTGTATCCTTTGTACAAAAGCTTTTTTTCGTAAATCTGTTTCAACAACCACCAAACCGACTCCATATATTTGGGTTCGTAGGTAACGTATGGGCCCTCTAAATCCACCCAATACCCCATTTTCTCGGTTAAGTCATTCCATACGTCTGTATAACGCATTACCGCTTCCCGACAGGCTTTGTTATATTCTTCAATCGTAATTTTCTTTCCAATATCTTCTTTGGTAATTCCCAATTCTTTTTCCACCCCCAATTCCACCGGCAATCCATGGGTATCCCATCCTGCTTTTCGGTGAACTTGTTTTCCTTTCAAGGTTTGGTATCGACAGAAAATATCCTTTATCGCTCGGGCCATGACGTGGTGAATCCCGGGCATACCGTTCGCAGACGGCGGCCCTTCGTAAAACACAAAGTTTTCCTGACCTTCACGCGAAGTCACACTTTTTTCAAAGACCTGATTTGTTTTCCAATTCTGTAAAACTTCATCCGCCAATTCCACCAAATCAAGCTGCTTGTATTCTTTAAAATTTTCACTCATAAGACTTACATATACTATATATGTCGTTATTTATTCGTTAAAACAATTATTTTTAAGGATTTGCGAATGTACAAAAAAAATGGTTTTCAAAAGTCTTAGATTTCTTCCTTTTGTTTTTTAGAATTTAATTATCCTTTCCAGACTCTATCCATCAAAGCCTTCCAAATCAGCTGATATAATTCATAAAACACACTGACATAACTCATGATTAATAAAAGACCTATTTGTCTTCTATTGAATATCTTTGTATCACAAATTAGAAACAGAAACAAAATCGGTTTCTAATTCGTTTGAAAACCTGAAAATTGATAAAAAAAAACAATTAATTAAAACAACACATTATGAAATCTTTATTTCGCCCTTTGTTCCTAGCGGTTCTTTTTACCCTTAGCTTTACAGCGTGTAAGCAGAATTCGGATTCTTCTTTATTAGCTGACAGTACAATGAATCCAGAAGACATAGCATTGGATGGAACAACCGAAGTTCTAGAAATGCCTGCACCTCCATTTGTTCCTACTCCAGTTGGAGATCGAGCCGCAAAAAAAATCATTGTAAATCTCGAAATCATTGAAAAAGTAGGAGAATTAGCCAACGGTGTTGAGTACAACTTCTGGACTTTCAATGGAACGGTTCCCGGTGCTTTCATACGTGCGCGCGTTGGAGATGAAATTGAACTACGCTTAAAAAATCATGAAGACAGTGTATTTCCACATAACATTGATTTACATTCTGTAAACGGTCCGGGTGGAGGTGCAGAAGCATCCTTTGTAGCACCTGGAAAAGAAGCGGTTTTCACGTTTAAAGCTTTGCATGCGGGATTATTTGTTTACCATTGTGCGGCAGCTCCCGTGGGAATGCACATTGCAAATGGTATGTACGGTTTGATTCTAATTGAGCCCGAAGGAGGTTTACCTGCTGTGGACAAAGAATATTATGTAATGCAAGGTGATTTCTATACCAAAGGAGCATTTGGTGAAAAAGGGTTGCAAGAATTCGATATTGACAAAGCCATTGCAGAACAGCCTGACTATGTACTGTTCAACGGAAATACAGGTTCTTTGTTAGGCGCCAACGAGTTGCAAGCAAAAGTAGGTGAAACCGTTCGTATTTTCGTGGGAAATGGTGGACCCAACTTAACCTCTTCGTTCCACGTGATTGGAGAAATCTTTGACCGTGTGTATGTTGACGGTGGAATGACAATCAATACTAACGTTCAAACCACTTCCATTCCGGCAGGTGGAGCTTCCATTGTTGAATTCAAAGCGGACGTTCCGGGTGACTATGTACTTGTTGATCACGCAATTTTCAGAGCTTTTCACAAAGGAGCCTTAGGAAAAATAAAAGTGAATGGAGATGAAAATCCGAAGGTTTTCAAAAAGAATGAGCCCCTTCAAACCAAATCATAAAACAGAAAAAACTTAAATTCCATTGGATATGAAACCTTTTGCACTAACTTTCCTTTTTATCTTAACTTCTTGCTATCAGAATAAAAGTTTGAGCGATGCACCTAAGGAAACCGAAAACTTAGAATTCATCGTCAGTAAAAAAGAAATGAAGAAAATTGAGGGTGGTTCCTATTTGGGCTTTATTGGAAAAGACTCCACTCGCATCGTAGAAGTGAAATCCTTTTACATCGACGATAGCCCAATTACTAATGCGGAATTCTTAGATTTTTTAAGGGAGAATCCCCAATGGACAAAAAGCAAAGTAACCCAACTTTATGCAGATGAATCCTATCTGCATAATTGGGTCAGCGATTATGAAATTCCCAAAGAAGCAAAACCCAATTCCCCGGTGACCAATGTTTCTTGGTTTGCAGCAAAAGCGTATGCAGAAAGTGTAGGAAAAAGATTGCCAACGGTAGAAGAATGGGAATTTTCAGCCTTGGCGGATGAAGTATCCAAAGACGCTTCGGAAAAACCTGAATTTACAGCGTATATTTTGAATGCTTATCAAAATAAAAAAGCCTACAATGCGGAAATAAAACAAGAGAAACCCAATTTCTATGGACTGTATAATATGTACGGAATGGTTTGGGAATGGACAGAAGATTTCAATTCCGTAATGATTTCGGGTGAATCTCGAAATGACAGTTCAACGAATGAGAATTTATTTTGTGCGGGCGCATCTGCAACCACAACGGATCTTAAAAACTATGCAGCCTTTATGCGTTATGCAATGCGCGGAAGTTTAAAAGCAAATTACACCGTGAACAATTTAGGTTTCCGATGTGCAAAAGATTTATAAAACAGAGAAAATGAAGACAAATCTTATAATACTTTTAACTATTTTAATTAACTTTGTTTCTTGCAATCCAAAGGAGAGCAATACCGAAATGGATTCTGCTTCGATTTTTCAACTGAATTCAGATTGGGAGACCCAAGACAGTAAGCAGATTAAGCTATCTGAATTAAAAGGGAAAACGATGGTTATGGCCATGATTTACACATCTTGCAAAACAGCTTGTCCGCGATTGACGGCAGAAATGAATCAGATAGAGCAAGAATTAGGTGATTACGATCCTGAAAAGGTACGATTCGTTTTGGTGTCTATTGACCCCGAAGTAGATACGCCTGAGAAAATGAGTGCATATTTAAAAACGAATAAATTTGACGGGAAACAATGGATGTTTTTACGAAGTAACGATGCAGGAACCCGGGAATTTGCAAATGTGTTGTCCGTAAAATACAAAGAGATTTCGCCTATCGATTTTTCGCACTCAAATATACTTAGCGTATTTTCAGAAAATGGCGTTTTAGCGTATCAAAAAGAAGGGTTAAATCCGGATGTAAGTGACATAGTAAATGAAATTAATAAACTATTATAATTTAAAATCATAAATTTAAAAACAATGAAAAACATTATTTTATCTTTAAGCTTTTTAGCTTTTGTTGTATCCTGTTCTTCCAACGAAAAGAAAGTTCAAGATGCAGATATGGATCCAAATGTAGCCCAAGATGACTCTCACTATCAAGAGGGTGCTTCTGAAGCAAATGATGAAACAGCAACAGCGGCTGATCCCGCAGAAGCAGGCTTGGCACTAATCAATGGTCAAGACTGTAGAACTTGTCACCACGATCAAGATCAATTAATCGGACCAAGCTACAAAGATGTTGCCGCCAAATATACCGAAGCAGACATTGATTACTTAGCGGGAAAAATAATGGATGGAGGTAAAGGCGTTTGGGGCGAAATCCCAATGACTCCTCACCCTGGAATCAACCTAGAAGATGCTAAAACCATGGTCAAGTATGTGTTATCAGTGAAATAAGCATTCGAAATAAAATGAAAAGGGATCGATTTAAAATCGATCCTTTTTTTTTATGCTTTTAAATTTCGATTGACATAAATTTTTTATCGAAAGCTTTTCGATTCTATTTAATTATCTGCAGAAGGATCATCTTTTGAATGTTTACTGTAATTCTGCCACTTTTCAATTAATAAAACCATATCGGTAGGTAAATCGGTTTCAAACTGCATTCGCTCTCCAGTTACCGGATGATCAAATGCCAACGTTTTTGCGTGAAGCGCTTGTCTAGGACAAATTTTAAAACAGTTTTCAACAAATTGTTTGTACTTTGTGAAAGTAGTTCCTTTCAGAATTTTATCGCCGCCATACCGCTCATCATTGAATAAAGGATGACCAATATGTCTAAAGTGCGCACGAATTTGATGGGTTCTTCCGGTTTCTAATTTGCATTCGACCAAAGTCACATACAGAAAACGTTCTAAAACTTTATAGTGTGAAATCGCTAACTTCCCTTGACTTTCATCCTCAAAAACATCCATTCGCAAACGATCTTTCAAATGTCTAGCAATGTAGCCTTCAATGGTCCCCTCATCATCTTCCAAACTTCCCCAAACCAAGGCATTGTATAGGCGATCGGTAGTTCGTGCTTTGAACTGCGCATTCAAGTTTTGCATCGCTTGATCGGTTTTTGCAATCACCAACAATCCGCTGGTATCCTTGTCGATTCGATGAACCAAACCGGGACGCTCCAATTCCGCCGACATGGACGGAAGATTATCGAAATGATATTTCAGTGCATTGACCAAAGTTCCTGTGTAATTCCCGTGACCTGGATGAACCACCATTCCGGGTGCTTTGTTAATTACAGCTACCGATTCATCTTCATACACGATTTCAATGGGAATGTTTTCGGCTAATACTTCAATCTCACGTGGAGGTTCGTCGAGCATTAACTTTACTTCATCGCCGGGGCGAACTTTGTAATTTGATTTTACGCTTTCTCCATTGACCCAAACTTGACCACTATCGGCTGCATTTTTAATTTTAGTTCGTGTAGAACCTTCAATAAAATTCGATAGAAATTTATCGACACGCAAAGGAGCTTGTCCTTTTTCGGCTACGAAACAATGATGCTCAAAGCTTGCTTTTTCTGAATTCGAATTGTTTTTATCTTCCATAATTAATCTACCTCCATACCTTTCGGTTGTTCCGTCGGCAAATCCTTAGGAAGATCCCGCGTACTTTCTTTGGGTTTTGTATTGGGCGCACCCTCATCGCCTTTTCGAATATTCATTTCCTTTTCCATCTTGGAAAGTGCTAATGAATCATTCGGCCCGAAATTTCTATATTGAATATCTAATTCTCTAATTCTTGGTTTTAACTCATTGATATCCCGATTGGATAACCACAAATCCACCGGCAATCCTTGGTCGTAATTATCTCCAGGCAATGGATATTGATAAAAAACACGCATCATCGCGCTATCCACTACTCCATCTTCAACCGTTAAACGACCTACATCAAATCGATTGGATAGAATGGACGAACGCGCTTCATCCAAAGTCAAACCAATTAAATCTGCCATATCTACACCGTAATCCAATCCTTTTCCTAAGACTAAATCTACTTTTGCAAAACGTGGTAGTTCCGAATCTTTTGAAATTTGTTTTCCTTTAAATAAAACTCTCAACACAGCATCTTTTGCTAAATCCGGCTCGTATAGTGTATCGCCTACCGACAATCCTGCCAATTTAAGTTGCGTAAATGCCAAACGTTTTGACTTTCCAACAATGTCTGGCAAGGTAGTAGGTCGCCATCCTTTCGGATTGGATTTAATCAGAACTTTTCGCCCTTCTTTTACCTTAAATCCTTTGACGGGATAAAAATCCAAAACTGCATACGGCAATTTCGCCGAATCAAAACGGATACTGTCTACCTCATACGTCAACTTTAAACTATCCAAGGTGCGCATTGCTTCTTGAATGTCCATGGATGCCAAGTCGGGAATTTCAATTTCCTGACCATGATTGGTGTACGCTTGCAAACCAACTTTAATAATAAAGTGGTACAAACCATAACAAACCACTCCCATCAGAAGTAAGCTTGTCCAAAACTGCCATTTGGTAAATGTCTTGAGAAATTTCACGCGTTTTTAATTATCTATTTCAAAATAATTGAATGAAATCCGAAAACTTCCTTCAAAATTAATTTAGCTACAAACTTACATAAAAAAATTATGCCAAAAACAACTTAAACAAAAGAGATCGAGATTTTAAATCGTGAATAAATCCTCTTTTAAATCAGCCATTCTCACTTCTTAATTCCCAAAAACCTCCATTCACCCATTGAAATAAAAATATCAATTTCGAAGCAAAAGACTTTTCTATTTCCATTTTCATCTTATCTTTGATTTTTAATAGATACACTATGTTGAATGTTGCCGTAGTTGCAGGTGGTTATTCCGACGAATACATTGTTTCGTTGAAAAGTTGTGAATTGGTTTATGAGAGTTTAAATCCTGAGAAATACCATAAAGTTCGAGTACGGATTCTGAGCGAAGGATGGTACGCCGAAATCGATGGCGAGAAGTTCCCGATTAATCGAGAAGATTTCAGCTACCAAAAAGACGGTAAAAAACATCGTTTTGACTGTGTGGTTAACATAATTCACGGAACACCGGGCGAAGATGGTTATCTTCAAGCGTATTGGGAGTTAATTGGAATGCCTTATACGGGTTGTAATTTTTATCAATCTGCACTCACATTCAATAAAAAAGATTGTTTAGCCGTATTAAATAAATACGGAATTCCGCATGCAGAATCGGTTTATGTCAACCAAGATTTGCCGTACAATATAGACGAAATCATCGCTAAAATTGGACTTCCTTGCTTTGTAAAACCGAATCAATCAGGGTCGAGTTTAGGGATTTCAAAAGTAAAATCAAGAGAAGAGTTTCAAGCGGCTTTGGAAAAAGCATTCCTGGAAGACAAAGAAGTATTGGTCGAAGCTTTTTTGGATGGAACCGAAGTTTCTGTCGGCGTTATCCAATACAAAGGAAAAACAAAAGTAGTTGGAATTACAGAAATTGTAAGTCACAACGAATTTTTCGATTACGAAGCAAAATACCAAGGCGCTTCTGATGAAATTACACCGGCGCGTCTGGATGATAAAGCCCGACAAAAAGTAGAAGAATTCGCAACCAAATCCTACGAGAGTTTACAAATGACTGGAATTTCACGCTCCGAATTTATTATTGTCAATGACATTCCTTATTTCTTAGAAATGAATACTTTACCCGGGTTTTCACCGGCAAGTATTTTTCCACAACAAGCTGAAATTGCAGGTTTGGATTTGAAAGATTTATTTGACAATGAAATTGAAATCGCATTAAACAGAAAAAATTTATGGAAAGAATAGCTGTATTCCCGGGATCTTTTGATCCGATTACGTTAGGTCATTACGACATTATTGAAAGAGCTATTCCTCTATTCGATAAAATCATTGTTGCCATTGGTCACAATGCGCAGAAAAACTATATGTTTCCTTTGGAACAGCGCAAAAAATGGTTGGTAGAATCCTTAAAACACTTTCCCAATGTAGAAGTGGATATGTACGAAGGATTAACGGTGGATTATTGCCGAGAGAAAAATGCGCAATTTATATTGAGAGGCCTTCGGAATCCAGCGGATTTTGAATTCGAAAAAGCGATTGCACATACCAATCGAGCGATTACAAATCGAGGAATTGAAACCGTTTTCTTATTGACTTCTTCCGGAAAATCCTACATCAGTTCCAGCATAGTTCGCGATGTAATTCGCAACAAAGGAGATTACACTATTTTGGTTCCAAACGTGGTTCGGGTTTAAATCACGACTCCAAGTCAATTTCGAAGGGCAAAAGTCGAAAAGTTTTTCTATGATGCAAACAGGCACCATATTCTCGAATTCCATTTCGATGTTCTTTGGTTGGATATCCTTTGTTTTTCTTCCAGTTATACTGCGGGAAATCTAGATGTAATTTATGCATGTATTCATCACGATAGGTTTTTGCAAGAATGGAAGCAGCCGCAATATTCTGGAATTTGGAATCCCCTTTAACGATGCATAAATAAGGAATATCTTTGTAGTCTTTGAACCGATTCCCATCAATAACAATATGTTGCGGTGAAACTTTGAGCCCATCCAAAGCAAGATGCATGGCTAAAATACTTGCATTCAAAATATTTATTTCATCTATTTTTTTTGGCAAAACATAGGCCACTGACCAGTCGATTGCATTCGTTTCAATGTAGCACTTTAGAAACTCTCTTTGCTTTTCTGTCAATTTCTTAGAGTCATCAACTAACTCATTGTCAAACTCTTTTCCAAGTACCACGGCAGCTGCAAAAACGGGTCCAGCGAGGCATCCTCTACCTGCTTCATCACATCCTGCTTCGATTTTATTGACTAAATATTGGGTCTTCATGTTTAAAAATAATTGTTATTTTTTAATTTAAAGCGTTGCTATGTCTTAATTAAATGCTAAATTCGCTTTATAAAACATTAAATTCTTTAACAAATGAGTACAAAGTTAAGAGGTTTACTTGTGTTATTTGGGATTCTCGTAGGAGGTATTCTATTTGCACAAGAAAAAACTGTCACTGGAACAGTGACTGACAAAGACGGTTTTCCACTTACTGATGTTAGCGTTATGTCATCATCAGGTGAGGAGGTTTATACCGATTTAGACGGTAAATACTCCATAACAGTAAATCAAGGTGAAATACTCACCATTGAAGCAATGGGTATGGAAGTAGTAAAAGTAACGGTAGGCGCCGGAAATGTGTACAATGCAAATTTGAAAGACACAGGCGCTATTCAATTAGAAGGAGCAGTAGTAACTGCATTAGGTATTTCACGAGATGAGAAATCGTTAGGATATGCTACACAAGTAGTTACCGGGGATTTACTTTCGAAATCAAGAAGCTCAAATGCAATTTCAGCTTTATCTGGAAATATTGCAGGAGCACAGATTACTTCACCGAGTGGAAGTTTAGGAGGGTCAACGCGAATTACTTTACGAGGTATCAACTCGATTACCCAAGAAAACAAGCCTTTGATTGTAGTTGACGGTATTCCGTTATCTAACTTCAACGCTAACTCTACAGATACCCAAAGAGGTGCGGGAGGTAGAGATTACGGAGATGGTATTTTTGACATTAATCCCGATGATATTGAAGATGTAAACGTTTTGACTGGAGGCCCTGCTTCTGCTCTTTACGGTTCCAGAGCGTCTAACGGGGTTATTATGATTACAACCAAAAAAGGAAAAAAAGGGAGAAGAGACATCACTGTGAATACAGGTATTTCTTTTGAGTCAATCGCTTATTACCCAAAATTACAGAAACTTTATGGAGGTGGTTCTATGGACACTTTTGAACAAGTGGAAATTAATGGTGTTACCTACAACATTGCAGAATACGGAACCGATGAATCTTGGGGACCCAAATTCGATGGAACTCCGGTTCTTCAATGGAATAACTTTGATCCAGAATTTGCAAATGATTATTTAAATCCGCAACCATGGCTTTATCCAAAACACGATGCAATTTCACTTTTTGATGTAGGTATTACTTACAACAATTCGGTTAATTTTTCTCAAGCAAATGAATTTACAAATTTCAAGCTTGCATTGGCAAACGTTAGCCAAACTGGAATCTTACCAAATTCACGTTTGGAAAGATCAAACGTTGGTTTGAGTATGGGGCATAAATTTGATGAAAAATTCTCTATCAACACCAACTTTAACTTTTCAAGAACCTATGGTAAAAACAGACCTGAACAAGGCTATGGGGACAACTCTATTCCACAAAAAATATGGCAATGGGGACAAACTCAATTAGACTATAACAAATTGAGAGATTATAAGTTAGCAAACGGAAACCAAAGATCATGGAACCGTAGTGCATGGGATGATGGGACTCCGGCTTATTCAGATAACGTTTATTGGACATTGTTCGAGAATATCTCAAAAGATGAAAGAAATCGATATTTTGGTAACATTGAATTAAAATATGAATTTTCTAAAGGTTTGTATGCTATTGCAAATGCAATGGGAGATACATATAACCTAGAAATTAGCGAAAGAGTTGCGGTAGGTTCTGCGGCACAGTCACAATATTCTTACGGTTTAAGAAAGTATTCTGAATACAATTACGAAGGAAGACTTCATTTTGATAGAAATTTTGGGGACTTCTCAGTAAATTCCTTTGTAGGACTTAACCGAAGAGCGATTAACGGAAACTATATATCAGGTAACACTGTGGGTGGTTTGGTTGTACCAAATATTTACACGCTATCAAACAGTATGAATAACCCAAATGTAAATACCGCTAAATTTGCCCAAAAAACAGTAAACTCTGTATATGGAATGGTTTCATTGGGATATAAAAACTTTTTATTCTTAGATGCTACAGGGAGAAACGATTGGTTCTCTACGCTTCCAAAGGAAAACAACAGTAAATTTTATCCTTCTGTAACGGCATCATTGTTATTTTCTGAACTCGAATTCATGAAAGGTTCATGGTTAAGTTACGGTAAGATTAGAGGAGGGTTCTCTCAAACCTCAAACGATGTGACTGAATACCAAACTAGAGACTACTTTACTGCAGGACCTAATTTCGATGGCCCTTCATTTGGCTTAAGTAACACCAAATCAAATGATTTGTTAAATCCCGAAGTGAAAGATTCTTGGGAAGTTGGTTTGGACATGAATATGTTCAAAAACCGTGTGGGTGTGAACTTCACATATTATGAAGAAAAAATAACAGATTTACTTGTACCTGTTCAGCACTCTTTTTCGTCCGGATATGGCTTTAAATGGTTAAATGCAGGAGAAATGAGCAACAAGGGTATTCAAGCTAGCTTGAGCCTTGTACCTGTTAGAACTGCAGATTTTGAATGGAAACTTAATTGGAACTTTACTAAAAACGATAATGTCGTTACCAAAGTTGCTAACGGTATGGATGCATTCCAATTATCAAATGCTCCATTCCTTGTCTCATTATGGGCTGTGGAAGGAGAAAAATACGGTATGTTAAGAGGTTACAATTATGTTTTTGATGACAATGGAAACAAAGTTGTAGGTGCAGATGGTATATATGAAAGAAGTGAGCAAGTTGAAAACTTAGGATCTATATTACCTGACTACAACATGGGTCTAAGAAATACTTTTTCTTACAAAAGTTTTGACTTTTCTTTCTTGATCGATATGCAAAAAGGAGGAAACTTTTACTCTACAACAAATATGTGGGGAAATTATTCAGGTATGCTAGAAGAAACTGCAGCTAATAATGTTCGTGAAGATGGACTTATATTAGATGGAGTTCGATTTGACGCTGGATCAGGTCAATATGTAACCAACGATATTTTAGTGGATGGATATGATTACTTTACAAGCTTCTACAACAACGTAGATGCTCAAAACATTTTCAAATCTGACTACATCAAATTAAGAGAGGTTACTATTTCTTATTCTATTCCTAAAAAAATGGTAGGTCCTTTTGAAGGAATTACTGTATCTGCATTCGGTAGAAACCTAGCAATGTGGGGAGAGGACAAAAAAGGATTTGATCCGGAAATGGCTTCCTATGGTAGTGGAAATATCCAAGGTTTAGAAGGTGGATCACTTCCTTCAACTAGAACCTATGGTATGAATTTAAAGTTTCAATTCTAAAATAAAAAATTATGTTTTTAAATAAAAGAATATTAGTAGCGTCGCTTCTTGGGATTTCTTTGCTGTGGTCTTGTGACAATAACTTTGATGAAATCAACACAGACCCGGATAAACCTGAAGCTGCACCAACCTATACTGTTTTCAGTTCTGCCACCAAAAGATTGATGGATGAAACGAGAGATGGTTGGGTTAGTGGAAGAATGGTATTGCCTTGGGTGCAATACAGCGCACAGAGAAATTATGTAGAGGAAGATAAATATCAATATCGTCCAACTACGGGAACACAGGCTTGGAACGATATTTACAGATCGTTGTCCAATTATAAAACGATTATTGATCTTTGTGAAGATCCAAATCAGGGGCCTCTTATGGAGGCATACGGAGAATTACACAATCAAATTGGTGTAACTCGAATTATGATGGCTTATGCATTTTTGGATTTGACCAATTACTTTGGAGATGTTCCTTATTGGTCTTACAGCGGAAAAAGCAATCCTGATTTTCAAGCTTTGAATATTAATGTATATCCTCAACCTGTTTATGCAAGTCAAGAAGCTATCTTCAAAAACTTATTAATAGAATTAGAAGAGGCTGTAAATCAGCTGACTACAGGAGATGTGTTTGTGGAACCAGGAGGAATTAGTGGTGATAAAATTTACGGAGGAGATGTAGAATCATGGAAGAAATTTGGTAACTCATTGCGTTTGCGAATTGCAAATATGGTGAAAGGTAAAATTCCTGCCGAAGCAAATGCAGCGATTAGCCAAGTAATTACTTCCGGAGTTTACTTTACCAGCAATGATGACAATGCTACTTTGCATTACATCAATACTTCTACAGGTGGTTCACCATTCTGGGCTGAGTATTTTGTTGGAGGTAGAAATGATTTCTTTGTGAACAATCAATTTGTGAACTTTATGAAAGGTGAAACGGGTGGTTTTGGCGTAGATCCAAGATTATTTAAATATGCTGCTCCAAAAGGAACAACCAAAGCACAAGTAGGCGCAAGTAATTATATAGAATCCACGGATCCTGCTGACTATCAAGGTATGCCTTATGCTTTACCCGCAAATAGAGTTTCAGCAAATAATGCATTCGCTAAGTTGTCTCCTTTCAGTAAGCACATCTTAACTGCAACCTATGCTGAAGTTTTGATGGAATATTCTGAAGTTGAATTTATTTTGTCCGAATTAAATGGCTGGTCTCAAACAAACTATGAAAATGGTGTCAGAGCTTCTATGGATAAATGGGGAATTGATGCAGAGGATATAAATACCTTTATTGCTACCCTTCCTCCCGCAAACCAAGAAAATGTATTGACGCAAAAGTATGCAGCTATGTTTATGCAACCTCAAGTTTCATGGGCAGATTACAGAAGAACGGGGTATCCAAAGTCTCCTATTTTATTATTACCAGGTCAGACTGGTTATGAATTAGATGGAACTCCTTATGTGTTTACACCACTTGTAAATGGAATGACAGATATGCCCTATAGAATATCTTACCCCGTATCTGAGCAATCTGTTAATGGATCAAACTGGAATGCTGCAGCAAGTCAATATTCTGGCCCAAGTGCTGGTTTAGATGCAATTGATGCGAAATTATGGTGGATGCCTTAATTTGAGTACTCTCAAATAGTACATATAGAATTTAATAAAGAGCTGTCCGTAAGGGCAGCTTTTTGTTTTTAGAGAAAGACTTAACTTTGCCTTATCAAAATTAATTTCTATGCAACCCTTAGCCGAAAGAATGCGTCCAAAATCACTCGATGGATTCATCAACCAAAAACATTTGGTGGGTGAAAATTCACCGATAAGAATTATGCTCAAATCCGGACATATCGCTTCGATGCTTTTTTGGGGACCTCCAGGAACCGGAAAAACAACCCTCGCGCAAATGATTGCTGAACTTTCAAAACGGTCTTTCTATGAACTAAGTGCCATCAGTTCGGGCGTGAAGGAAGTAAGAGAAATCATCGACAAAGCAAAAAACAAAAACTTATTTTCAGGCGGTCAATCCCCTATTCTATTCATCGATGAAATCCATCGATTCAATAAAAGTCAACAGGATAGTCTGCTCGGAGCCGTTGAAAAAGGATGGATTACACTCATAGGTGCAACCACCGAAAACCCAAGCTTTGAAGTTGTCCCCGCTTTACTTTCACGATGTCAAGTCTATACGTTGAAACATCTTGAGAAAACGGATTTGGAAGAATTACTGCATAGAGCAATTAAAGAAGATGACATTCTAAATCAAAAAGAAATAACAATTCAAGAAACCGATGCACTTATTCGCTATTCAGGTGGTGATGCACGAAAACTTCTCAACGGTTTGGAGTTGGTCGTAAACAGTATTTCAGATGAAAAAGTAACGATTACGAATGAATTAGTCACCCAATCCATTCAACAGAATTTAAGTCGATACGATAAGAGCGGAGAAATGCATTACGATATTATTTCGGCCTTCATTAAATCCATTCGAGGTTCCGATCCCAATGCGGCTGTGTATTGGTTGGCGCGCATGCTGGAAGGCGGAGAAGATTTAAAATTTATTGCACGTCGTTTGTTGATTTCTGCTTCAGAAGATATTGGTAATGCCAATCCTACCGCTTTGGTGATTGCAAACAATTGTTTTCAAGCTGTAACAACCATCGGCTATCCGGAATCGCGGATTATTTTGAGTCAATGTGCGGTTTATCTCGCCAATTCGCCCAAAAGCAATTCGACGTATGAAGCAATTAATAAAGCCCAACAAATCGTTCGGCAGACCGGAGATTTATCGGTACCGCTTCATTTACGAAATGCACCTACGAAATTGATGCAGGATTTAGATTATGGAAAAGACTACAAATACGCGCATTCCTACCAAGATAGTTTTGCGGAACAAGAATTCTTACCCGACGGTATTTCAGGAACCACTTTCTATGAACCCGGAATGAATCCCAGAGAACAAACCGACAAAACCAATTTATCCAAAAAGTGGAAAGGGAAATATGGGTATTAGGTTTTATTTGGAATTTTGAATTCTAAATTAGGACTATTAGATACCAAGTAATAACACTAAAATTTAATTGGTTTAAAACTCTGTTTATTCCGCGTGAAAATCTCTGCGAACTCTGCATCTCTCTGAATGAAAACTTTATACTGAAATATTTATTAAGAACCCATACCAAATACCTGATACCCATTACCAAATACCCGACACCAAGCACTAAACCCGCTCTACCTTATCCACTTCAATTCCTTGTTTTTTCAAAATCGATTTTACCCAAAAAGCAAAAATCGTTAAGTAAATAAAACAAAGAACCGGAATGATGTATGAATTATGGATTCCAATGATATCCGCTAATTTCCCTTGAATCGGAGGAATAATTCCACCACCCAAAATCATCATAACCAAAAACGCAGATCCTTGCGCCGTGTATTTTCCTAATCCCATCAACGCTAAAGAGAAAATCGATGGCCACATAATACTACACGCCAATCCACCTGCCAAGAATGCATAAATAGCTACCGTTCCATGCGTGAATAACCCAACCAACATCGCCACTATTCCAAACAATCCAAAAACAAACAAAGTCATTGCTGGACGGTCTCTGCTGATAAAAAACATCGCGATTTGAATAAAAACACAAATGACATAGAAATATAGCGGTGTCATATCTTTACTCGCCAACGTATTTACGGCAATAATTACTGTAAAAGCAACCAAGGGAACCAGGATCAGTAAAAGTCGCTTCTTTGTGCCCATTATATGAAAAGCGGAAATCGCACCGGCCCAACGACCAATCATTAAACTTCCCCAATACATTGAAATATACGGTGCGATTTCGGACGAACTATGACTTCCAAATTCAGGCTGATGTAATAAATCACCTAAATTACTACCAATCGCAACTTCTACACCTACATACACAAAAATCGCTAGCATACCCAATAGCAACTGTGGAAATTGCATAGCTCCCCAACCTTCGGATTTCTTTTTGGCACTAAATCCTGCGTATGAAAGTCCGCCCACTACTACTAACAAAGCTCCACCCAACCAAAGCATTCTTTTTTGCTCCATCGGGTCCTTTATTTCTGAAATTTGAGATTGAATGGTTGCTTTTTCGGAAGAGTCATTTATGGATGTCAATTGGGTTTCCAACTGCTCTACTTTTACCGCTTCTTCACTTTTATAACTACTAAAAACCGGACCGAACATCGCTCCCAATAAAATCGTCATTATCACTAAAATTCGAATCGCTTTGTTGGATCGTTCAATCGGTTCATTTGAAATTCCATCCGGAACTTTCTTTGAAAAATAAAACAAAGCAGCAGCAGCGATAAACAACAAACCTACACCAGCATAGAGATAAACGACTTTATTCAAAGGCAATTCAGCAATATCTGCATCCGAAACCGTGGCTGTCGTTCCAAAGAGCGCAAAAGCAACGATTAATGGACCAATGGTCGTTCCGAAGGAATTAATTCCACCTCCTAAATTCACACGACTCGCGCCTGTTTTTGGGTCACCCAATAAAATCGCAAACGGATTGGCTGCGGTTTGCTGAAGCGAGAATCCCAAGGCTACAATAAATAAACCGACCAACATCCCTAAATAGGTATTTACCTCAACTGCAACAATCATCGCCGCAGCTCCGAGTGCGGAAAACAACAATCCATAAACGATACTTTTCTTAAAACCCCACTTCCCGACCAAATCCTTACCAGAAACCGAACTGAATATAAAAAGCAGCAATGCACCAACATAATATGCAGTATAAAATGCAAAATCTACCAATTGAGATTGAAATTGATCGAGACTGAAGTAATGTTTACAAAACGGAATAAATATGCTGTTTCCCGCTGCAATAAATCCCCAAAAAAAGAAAACGACAATCAGGGTGTAGAGTGCCGGATAATTGGTTTTAATTTGTTTCGTTTCCATAAATAGGTTCTGTGTTTCGTATGTGTAATTTGAAAATCGCACAAAAGGTAAATAATTTAAAGGAAACGATTCAAATTTCGCTACTTTATTTAGTTTGATTCTAAATTTGACGCTAAATATCATCTTTTCCATACCTTAAATTTCTACTACATAAACTATCTTTGTAAACTTAATAGTATAAAATAAATGACACGTTTAGAAAAGATACTTTTTTCAACCCGAACTATGGCTATCTTATTGTTTTTGTACGCTATCGCGATGGCTGTTGCAACTTTTGTTGAAGATGCTTACGATACCGACACCGCAAAAACATTGATTTACAACTCGAAATGGTTCGAATTTTTAATGTTTTGGTTGATTATTTTGTTTATAGCCAACATCAAGCGCTATCGATTGCTTCGAAAAGAAAAATGGCCCGTATTAATTTTCCACCTCGCTTTTGTTTTTATGTTTATAGGTGGTGCCATCACACGATATATTAGCTTTGAAGGACAAATGCCGATTAAAGAAGGGGAAACCACCAATGAAATCGTCAGTGATTTGACCTATTTCAAATTAGAAATTGCAGAAGGCGACCGTGCCTTGCGTTACGATAAGAACCCCTACATGATGTCTTACTTCAATGCCAAAGACGCAAAATGGCCGTTCAAAAGAGTGTATAAAAAAGACTATCCTTTTGGTGAAAAGACAGTTAGCTTAAAGACATTGGACTTTATTCCAATGGCCAAAGATTCCATCCAAAAAACAAATTCGGGAAAGAAAATGTTGGAAGTTGTAAGCATGGGCGAAAATGGTCGGAATACCGAATTCATTGGCGATGGGGAGATTAAAAACATCGGAGGAACCATGATCAGTTTTAACAAACCGATTGAAGGTTCTGTTCAATTGATTGAAACCGATGAGGGAATTATTATTCTTTCTCCTTTTGAAGCGGAATATGTTTCCATGGCAGGACAACAAACCGGTGTGGTAAGTGATTCTGCTTTGTTAGCAGAAAGTTCCGGTCATCTGGGTGTAAATGAACCCGAAAAACTTCAGTTTTTATCTCTTTATACCATCAACAACACAAGTTTCATCATTCCAAGACCGGCTATCAAAGGAAAAGTAATTTATTACCCCGGTGATAAATTCAATTCCGAAGATAAGAATTTACCGAATGTGGTGATGGTAGAACTTAGTTCAGGCGAAGAAAAAGATACCTTAGCCGTTACAGGCGGAAGAGGTTTGACGGGTTATAGCAAGAATACAAACATCAACGGAATGAATATTTCTTTAGGATTTGGTTCGAAAATTATTCACACACCGTTTTCAATTCGTTGTGACGACTTTATTTTGGATCGTTATCCCGGTTCTACAAATCCATCTTCTTACGAAAGTGAATTGACCATCATCGATGGCGGAAAAGAAGAACCCCATCATATTTACATGAATAACGTACTGGATTACAGAGGATATCGCTTTTTCCAAGCGAGTTATTTCCCGGATGAAAGTGGAACCATTCTATCTGTAAATGCCGACTGGTGGGGAACGAATGTTACCTATGTTGGATATTTCTTGTTGTTCTTTGGAATGTTTGCCACCTTATTTTGGAAAGGAACTCATTTCTGGAATTTGAATAAAAAATTAAAAGATTTGCATAAAAAGAGTCTGATACTTCTCCCCTTTCTTCTTCTCGTTGGATTTGGACAAGCACAAGATTCAGTTCCGGCGCAACAAAATGTTCCAGATAGTATTTCTGAAGCCAAAGTTGACATAGAGCCAACCGCTCAGTTTACACATCCCGATGAATTGGGAGCACACTTCCAAGTCAATGCAGAACATGCAAAGAAATTCGGTTATTTATTGGTCCAAGACTTTTCAGGTCGTATCAAACCGATGGACACCCACGTTTTGGAATTGCTTCGAAAAATTTATAAAAAAGACAATTACAAAGGAACAACAGCTGAACAGTGGTTTTTATCGATGCAAATCGATCCCGCTTCCTGGGCAGATGAACCGATTATAAAAGTTGCCGCAAAAGGGGGCGACGAATTGTTAGCGGAAACCAAAGCGGATAAAGATGGATACACATCGTATATCAACTTAATCAATTTGGAAACGGGTCAATATAAATTGGAGGAAGCGTACAACAAAGCGTTTAGTAAACGACAAGCCGACCAATCCAATTACGACAAAGAGGTGATTAATTTAACGGAACGATTCAATATTTTCAATAATATTGTGTACGGTTATTACACCAAAATAGTTCCGGTTAAAAATGACCTTGCTCAAACATGGAACAGCTGGATTTACAGTTCGGACGAAAGTCCGATTGAAATCGATGAAATAGCCTATGGTTTTATAACCCAATATTTCAATGCAATCAAAGAAGGCGCAAAATCCGATGATTGGACTTCAGCCGATGCCAAATTACAAGAAATCAGTGACTACCAACACGAATGGGGGAAAAATGTAATGCCTTCACCTACCAAAGTGAAAATGGAGGTGTTTTACAACAAAGCCAATCTGTTTTTGTATTTGATGATTGCGTACAGCATCTTAGGAATTCTTTTGGTATTCTTCGCGTTTATTGAAGTATTATCCTCGGAAACCCGTATTGGGAAAGGAATACATTACATCATCAAGTTCTTGCTAGGAATTATGTTCCTTGCTTATATCATCCATAATGTTGGACTGGCTATTCGTTGGTATTTATCCGGACATGCTCCTTGGAGTAACGGTTACGAGGCGATTGTCTTTATTTCATCCATCGGGGTTTTGGCGGGATTGATTTTCTATAGAAATAGAAATGCTTTTATACCAGCTTCCGGAGCTTTGGTAGCGATGATTATGATGGGATTTGCGCACGGTGGATCTATGTTGGATCCTCAAATTACACCTTTGGAACCGGTTCTTAAATCGTATTGGTTGATGGTTCACGTAGGAATTATCACATCGAGTTACGGATTCTTTGGGATTTCTACTGTAATTGCAGTTATAGCCTTGATCTTAATGTCGATTAAGCCAACTAAAAAAATAAAACACTCCATATCCGAAATGACCATTGTAAGCGAAATGGCGTTAACTGTAGGAATATTCACTTTGACTATTGGAACTTTCCTTGGTGGAATGTGGGCGAACGAAAGTTGGGGACGTTATTGGAGCTGGGACCCGAAAGAAACATGGGCATTCATTTCCGTTATGTTTTATGCTGTAGTTCTTCACATGCGTTTGGTTCCTGGACTGAGAGGGAGATGGGCTTTTAACGTAGGAGCGCTTTGGGCGATTTGGTCCATTATTATGACCTATTTTGGTGTGAACTATTACCTTGCTGGATTGCATTCGTATGCAGCAGGAGATCCAATCCCAATTCCCAGTTGGGTTTACATTACGGCCGTAGCCATGCTTGTGCTGTCTGTAGTTTCGTATTTTAGAAACAAGAAGTTTCATCCAAAGAAAAAAAAGAAGAAAAAATGAAAACATTAAGTTTACTATTCCTTCTCGTATGTTTAACGAGTTGTCAATCCCAAAATCACGAAGCAATGAAAACGATTTATGATTACAAAGTTGAAACCATTTCAGGAGATGAATTTGATTTTGCCGATTTAAAAGGAAAGAAAATATTGATTGTGAATACCGCTTCAAAATGTGGATTCACACCTCAGTTCGAAGGTTTAGAAGCATTGTATCAGAAATACAAGGACCAAGGTTTTGTTGTCGTTGGATTTCCTACCAACGATTTCAAAGAGCAAGATCCTGGAACGAATGAGGAAATTGCAGAATTTTGCCAATTAAATTACGGCGTAAGTTTTCCTATGATGGCGAAAATAAAGGTAACAGGCGATGACAAAGCGCCTATTTATCAATTTCTAACACAGAAAGAAATGAATGGAAAGAAAAGTTCATCTGTAAAATGGAATTTCCAGAAATACATCATCAATGAAGATGGAAGTTTGGAAGATTATTTTTATTCCATTACCTCACCTGAAAGCAAAAAAATCACCCGTTGGATTGAATCCAAGTAAAATTTTAGTTCAATGAAATTAGATATTCTAGCCTTTGGTGCACATCCAGACGACGTGGAATTAGGTTGTGGTGCAACCGTAGCTAAAATGGTAGCGGAAGGAAAAAAAGTAGGTATCATCGATTTAACCCGAGGTGAATTGGGAACGCGTGGAACAGCCGAGACCCGAAAACAAGAAGCCGCAGATTCTGCTAAAATATTGGGCGTTTCCGTTCGGGAGAATTTAGGTTTTCGTGATGGGTTCTTCGTGAATGACGAAAAACACCAAATGGAAATCATCAAAATCATCCGAAAATACCAGCCCGACTTGGTTTTATGCAATGCACTGGAAGATCGACACATCGATCATGGAAAAGGAGCAGCCTTGGTCCAAGACGCTTGTTTTCTGTCGGGATTAATTAAAATCGAAACCGGTCAAGCAGCTTGGCGACCCAAACATGTATTCCATTACATTCAATGGTACACACTGAAACCTGATTTTGTGATGGACGTAAGCGGATTTATCGAAAAAAAGAAAAAAGCCTGTTTTGCGTACAAAACCCAATTTTTTGATCCCGAAAATAACGAATCCAATACACCTATTTCTTCCAAACAGTTTCAAGACAGTATTGAAAACAGAGCGAGCGACTTAGGTATGCTCATTGGCACAGAAGCGGGTGAGGGTTTTATGTTGAAAGGACACTTAGGTTTAAAAAACTTTGAAGGATTGGTGTAAATTATTGCTTCAATTAAAGAAAAAATGTATATTTGCAGTCGATTTTAAACGGTGGCTGTAGCTCAGTTGGTTAGAGCACTAGATTGTGGTTCTAGATGTCGTGGGTTCGATCCCCATCAGCCACCCAAAGTCCTTGATTTTCAAGGACTTTTTTTTGTCTTCAAATTTAACTTCAAAAAAAAGCAAAAAAAAGAGCCAGCAAATCGCTGGCTCTTTTGATATTTTGGGTATTTAGAATTACATGCGTTTTAAAACGGTTACGTAAGTAAAATCTGTCTGACCATACGCTTCGAAAACTTTTAATTTCAGTGTAGTGGAATTTAATACTTCAATTGTTGCAGTTTCAGTTTCTCCATCTACAACAACAATAACTTTATTCCCATCGATTGAATAATTTGAAATTTCTGTTTCCACAACACAATCACTTCCATAGTAATGGTCATATAGTTTTCCTGTTGCAGTAAATTCTACATGGTCTTCTTTTGTAGCACATTCATGATCCCAAGGTTCTAAAACTTCCATTCCATTCACCACAAATCCAGCCTCCACAAAAGACCATTTCCCCACGATTTGATCTGCATGAGAACCTGCTCCATTATCGTCATCACTTGAACATGACCCTAAAAATCCTAAACCAAATACTAGAATGGCTAAAAAATAAATTTTGTTTTTCATTGTTACTTTGTTTAATAGATATTTTAATTAATAGCGGCAAAGATAATTTTATTTCGACTATAAACAAAAGCTTGTCCTATTTTCATTCAAATACAGGGTTTTTCCTGTATTCAAAATCAACTAATTTCAAGCTTCACAAACTTTCTTTGTGAAATTCTCACATTCTACTTTTAAATATTTTGTAATTTTGAAGAATCAATGTAATTTACACGTATGAAAAAAATACTTGTCATTAGCCTGAGTCTACTTGTTATGACTTCCTTACTTAATTGCAAAAACAGTAAAAAAGAAATTGTAACCGACCAAGAAGTTGTTTCTGAAAATATTGTGGTGAATGATACCCTAAAAACATACGCCAAAGTTCGACTAGACACCGATTTATCGAAACTGACGGACAAAGAAAAGGCGATGCTGATTCTATTCATTCAAGCTGCTCAAATTATGGATGATCTCTTTTGGCACGAAGCCTATGGAGATAAAACCGAATTGTTGGCCAAAGTTTCAGGTGGAGCGAAAAATTATGTTGAAATTAATTACGGTCCATGGGATCGATTGGACAATATGAAACCGTTCATTACCGGCTTTCCAGAAAAACCTCTCGGCGCTAATTTCTATCCAAGAGATATGACAAAAGAGGAATTTGAAGCTGCGGATTTGCCTGACAAAAACAGTCCGTATACTTTTGTACGTAGAGACGACAATGGAAAATTATTTACTATTCCCTACCACCAAAAATTCAAAAAAGAAGTTGCACAAGCTGCTGAATTGTTGCGAAGAGCCGCGTCCTATGCAGAAGATCCGGAATTAAAAAAATATTTGGAATTAAGAGCAACCGCTTTGGAAACCGATAAATATTACGACAGTGACATTGCATGGATGTCGATGAAAAATAACCGATTGGATTTAGTAATCGGACCGATTGAAAGTTATGAAGACCGTTTGTATGGTCAAAAAACAGCACACGAGGCGTATGTTTTAATTAAAGACATGGAATGGTCAGGGAAATTAGAGAAATATGCGAAATTCTTACCTGAACTTCAAAGAAATTTACCCGTCGCTGACAAATTCAAAACCGAAAGACCCGGTACGGATTCAGATTTGAATGCATACGAAATCGTTTATTATGCAGGAGATTGCAATGCAGGTGGAAAAACCATTGCGATTAACCTTCCAAACGACGAAAAAGTTCAGTTGGAAAAAGGAACCCGTCGTTTGCAACTTAAAAATGCAATGCGTGCGAAATTCGATAAAATCTTAGTTCCCATCGCCGATAAATTAATTGACCCATCCCAACGCAATTACATCAACTTCGATGCGTTTTTTGCCAATGTGATGTTCCACGAAGTAGCGCACGGTTTAGGAATTAAAAATACCATCAACGGAAAAGGTACGGTACGTGAAGCTTTGAAAGAACAACAATCGCATTTGGAAGAAGGGAAAGCAGATATTTTAGGCTTATATATGGTGAATCAACTTCTGAAAAAAGGAGAATTGGAAGGCCAAAGAGAAGATTATATGGTGACATTCCTAGCAGGAATTTTCCGCTCTGTTCGTTTTGGATCAAGTGCACACGGTTCGGCAAATATGATTTGTTTTAATTATTTCCAAGAAAATGGCGCATTTAAAAGAACCGAAGAAGGAACCTATATCGTGGATTTCGATAAAATGGAAAAAGCGATGAATGGATTGTCCGAATTGATTCTTACACTTCAAGGAAACGGTGATTATGAAGGCGTTGTGAAATTAACCAAAGAAAAAGGAATTATCAAACCTCAATTACAAAAAGATTTAGATCGACTAAAAACAGCAGGGATTCCAGATGATATTGTTTTTGAACAAGGAATTGATGTTTTGGGATTGTAAATTCATAGAATTTATTTACTTTTGCTGACCTTAAAACTGGCTGCGTAGTTCAACTGGATAGAATATCAGATTTCGGCTCTGAGGGTTGCAGGTTCGAATCCTGCCGCGGTCACACATTTAAAATGCAATTATCTTAAATTAGGTAATTGCATTTTTTCATTGGAAGAATCACGCCGAATCTAAGTATACGTATTATCACATGGGCGGCTCCCGTTGGATGAAGCGAAAGATCGATTCGGAAAGCTCAGCCAAGGGGACCGGGCTTTCCGTTGTATCTTTTTTGATGTCATTTAATATTCAGATGGAATCAAAAAAGGATGCCGCTGCAATCCCTGCCGCAAAAAAAGAAAACAATTTAAAATCAATTGGAACTTCAATTCTCACGGCTCAACTTCTACTTTCAATCCTTCATTCCAGTGTTTATGTTCTTCAGTATAGTACAGATAGGCAGATGAAGAAACGCCTGTATATTTTCCGGGAACTTCAGCTTTTAAAACCAATTCAATCTGCTTCGTTTCAAGCGGACTAAAATCTCGCCAATATAAAACCAAGAAGTTATCTGTCAACTCATAATACGTAACCTTTTCATTTTTAAGCAATTCCTTCAACAAAGTAGGTTCCATAGAAAGTCCACCGGGAATACCGATTTTGGCAACGGTCATTGGCAGTTCTTCGTTCGCCTTATTTTTCACACTTACATGGAGTCGAGTCACATCGCCCACCTTAAGATTTCCTTTTGAAATGGACGAACTCAAATGCACTTTCGATTCTGGACTGTTATCAGGCAAAGAACTTTGGTACCAATAACTGAAATCCACAAAGGTTAGTTGAGGCGCTGCAACTTCCATAGAAACGAAATTACTTCCTGGTTTGATGAATTTTAAAACATTAATTTCAAAACTATTTTTCTTTTCTTTCTCTCCCAATTCCAAATAGTCTGACATTAATTTAGCCAAAACCACTTCTCCATTTATTTTCAAATAAACCTTGTCACCCTTTACTCCAGCCGCGTTGTATAATGTGTTGTATTGATAAATCGCCTTCAGCGATAATCCCGTAGCTTGCGTAGATGCAAAATACCCATTGTTACTCAAATTCACGATTTCTTTCATCACTTGATTTAATTCCAAAGAAATTTGATTTGATTTCATCAAAGCTTCGGCATACAGAGCCAAAATCTCAATCTTCAATGATTTTTTACCCGAATACGTGATGGAACCATCAGCCGTTATATTCTCAAACCCTTTCCCGAAAATCTCAAATTGCAAAATAGAAAGCAACTGATTGAAATCCTTTTCCTTTCCTAATTGTTCGGCGGTTAAAGCAGTCAAAACCAATCGATATAAATCCTTGGATTGAATAGCTTCTTTGTACGAGGTTTGGTATTGAAGTTCAATGTCTTTGTAACCTGTAAAACTCAATGCGTAATTCACATACGCACTGGTTATTAAATGCTTTTTTCGATCGAATTTCTGATTCTTTTTTAGTTCAAGACTATATCCTCCTAGACTATCCTTTTTTGAAACCAACCAATTCAAATTTCTTGAAACCATTTTTTCATCGACGCTGATTTCATGCTTCATTTCGTGGAATTGAAGCAATCCAAATGCAGTGAGATAAACACTCGCTGGTTTTTGTCCAAACCAATCAAAACCACCTCCCTTCACTTCATACGCAATCATCTTTCGATAGCCTGATTGCATATACCGTTTCACCTTTCGCTCCAACTTTTGATTCTCTTCAGTATTCGTTAGGCTCATTAATTTGAGCGCATAAATATTCGGATAAACAGAAGAGGTAAGTTGTTCAAAACATCCATGAGGCTGAGAAACAATTCGATCCAATCCACTCAAAATAGGTTCCAACGGATTCAAGTAAATAGTAAAAATAGCCGATTCACTTCCTGAAACTACATTCTTAGATTCAAACTTTAGATTTGCTTTGTCAATGGTCGATTGCCCAAATTGAAAAGGAAATCCTCGTCCGAAAATGGATAAATCTTTGGTCACCGATTGCTTGAAAGTATCGGTCAATACATTCACTCTGTATTTATAATTTCCAACCGAACCATTTTCTACACGCATTGGTGCAAATAAGTTTTGAATTTCATTGGCTTTCAAAAACAAATCATATTTGAAGTTTTCCAATGTAAGTCCACGTGGTAAATCAAGACTTAAATTCGCTACTAAGTTTTCAGCCCGGTTATTTTTCATCCAAATGGGCATTTGTATTTCATCTCCTTCGGTGGCATACAATGGGAATTTCACTTCCATTTCTAATTCATTTTCTGTAGAATACGTTTTTTCTGAACGGCCAATTAATCCGTGACCATCAAACCCTTCTGCAATAATTCGAAAAACCGTACTTTCATCTGAATTATAAAAATGGAATTCTGCTTCTCCTTTCTCATCGGTCGTTACATTGTAATTCCAATAAATATTTGCTCTAAAATCATCTTTATTTGATGTAATCGTAGATTCATATTTAGGCATATAGAATTCTTTTGCACTGCTAAAACTTCGATAATTATCTCCAAATTGTTGTCGGAAATAACTTTGATACAAATCCGTCCTTTTTCCAATGTTTATATTGAGATTTTGAGGAGTGGATGTTCCCGCAATTGTTTGAATAATAATCACTCCATTCGAAGCCCTTGCACCATACATAGAAGTCGCTTCTACCCCTTTTAAAACTTGGATGGTTCGAATCGAGGACGAATTAATGTTTTCTGCACCATCCATTAATGGCACACCGTCAACAACCAACAGCGTTCTGTTTTGACCGCTAATCGAACTAACACCCCGAATTGCAATTGGAAATGATGCCTCTGGAGACTCATTAATTTGTATCCCAGCCACATAACCACCAACTATTGCACTTAAAGACCCTATATTATCACTTGTTACACTATAGTTATTATCAGAAATAGAACTCATAATTACAGAGTTCAAACCTATAACCGCGTCCATTTCAAACTCATCTCCAAAACTGTCATACCTCTCATTTTTATCTCTTGCCGTCGTTTCTTCTTTGGGAGTTTCTTCTATAACGTCTTCATTTCTAAGAATTCCATCAACACCTTCATTTGGAAGGATTAATTTTCTAGGGATTTCTATGAGTTCATCTTCCTTCTTTTCCGGATAAATAATTTGAATTTCTTCGTTAGATCTACGTTCGGCATAGATTAACCCATTTGGAAAAGCAGTGGGAAGATGGAATTTAAAATAACCGTTTTCATCGGTTTCTTCTATATATAAATATTCATCCGCTACTAAATAAACAGTTGTCGGATAAGCTATTGGAATACTTCTTTTATATTTCACAACCCTACCTTCTACTTCTGTCAAATTCTCTACTGGATATTGAATTTTTAATGTGTCTTCTGATAGGATGGATTCCCAATTGTAAAAACGCCATCCTTGCGTCAACAATAACAAATCCAAAGCTTTATGCCTCTTTTCTTCTTTTGGATCAAAATAAAATTTGGGTTCATAAATCTCTCCTTTTAATTCACTTCCTGCCAATAGCCACGAATCCATTCGATGTTGTTTATCATCCAAATAAGACAGTAATTTATCATTGACTACACTCACTGAGAGATTGGCAGAAATCGGCTCTCCTTCTGCATTTTGAGTCTGAATTTTAGAATTTACTTTTTCTCGTGTAGTGTAAGTTTCCTTATCGGTCTGTATCGATATTTTCAATCCTTGGTCTTGAAGATTGAAAACCAGACGCTCCGCCATTGGTGCCTTATTTTTAAACAAAGTAAACTGAAGTATTCCCATTGGAAATTCAACCGTTGAAATAACCACTTCATTTCTACCGGATTTCAATTGAATTTCTTTCTGATAAACAACGGAAGAAATTGTTTTCCCGACTAATTTGATACTTTGATTTTCATTGGAATAAATCACAGCTTTCAGTTCTTTTTCATTTATTCTTTCCAACGAAAGCGAAGCGGACCGTTTTAGTGTTTTCGGTAAGGGAATCAATTCGCTTGAACGAAAAGGAGAAGTAATTTTCGCAAAATAGGATTTACCTTCTTCCATAGTCAATTCCAAACTTCCTAGACCTTGATGATACGATTCAAAATCCGTGATTTTATTTCCTGATTGATCAAAAATTTCTCCTTTCACATCGGCTGGATTTCCATATTTATTCAAGGCTTTAAAGCTAAAAAGATGAGGTACACCCGAAATTGAATATCCTCCTTCCGCCATAAACTGCAAATCCAAACTATTGAGAATAATTGGAATACTGCGCGAAATTGATTCTGTATTGCTTTCGTATTCAAATTTCACATTCAAGGAACCATCACTTCCCGAAAGGTTTTGAGGCAGCGAAAAACGAATTTGAAAAGAACCTTCTTCATCTGTAACGCCCTTACTTTTAACAATGGTTTGTCCGTCGATTTCGGCTTGGTATTCAAATTCTAAATTTCGAAGTGGAGAATCTTGTAGGTTTCGAACTGAAATTTTCGCTGAAACTTCATCTCCCTCACCATATGCTTCTTTTTCGATTTCAAGCTTCATCAATAATCGAGGAGATAAAACATGTTGAATCGTTATTTCTTTTTCAAAAATATCGGAATTTGTGTTTTTCTGCCAAGATGTATAGGCTTTAACTAGATACAAACCACCACTCGAAATAGTAGGAATGTCATAGCTTCCAGATGCTCTTCCTTGATTTATAGCATACATCAATTTCTTTTCTATCGCACCCGAAGGAGCAATAATTTCCACATACAAAACCGTGCTTTTTGTTGTGATTTTCTGTTCACCATCGGTCACATACGCTTTAAAGTAAATGGTTTCTCCCGGTTGGAAAATTGTGTTGTTGGTATGTAGATACACCTTCTCAACCGTCAGAATAGAATTAAACTCTTCGGTTTTCTCAGAAATACAATCCTGACCAAAACTCAAAAAAGGAATGAAAACAAAAAACAAAATCCATCTTTTCATAACTTAGAATTTTAAATTCATAGAAATGCCAACAACTCTTGCCAAGGGATAGTTGAAATAATCCATTCCCACACCCGACTCATTCCCTAACAAACCATTCTGCGGAAACACGCCCGAATAGTTGGAAGAAACCCACAAATTTCGCGCAAATACGGCCACCGAAAATTGAGTGATCGGTGAATAATGGTATTTCCTCAATTTTGTCTGATAAGTTAAAGTTACATTTTGCAACCGGAAAAAAGTAGCATCTTCAATCGCATCTGACGCAACTCCCGTTATACCGTAACGCGTCCAAAGATTCTCATTTACATCATACATTGGATTGGAGAAATCAACAGGAATTGTATTGGGTTGACCATTTGTATTGACTCCATCAAAAATAAATCCGGTCGTATTTCTCAAATCAGCTGTCAACTGGGACCGCCCGAAATAGTTCAAAGTATTCCCTGTTCCATTCCATACCTGGCCTCCTTTCTGCCATTCGAAATTAAAGGAAAGAGAAAAACTCTTAAACTTAACTTTATTGTATAAATTCATTGTAAAATCTGGATTGGGGTCAGCGATTACTTTCAAATCACCATCAACCAACGGAAAACCATCATCACCTATCACTAATCGACCCAAGTCATCTCTTAAAAAATCATTTCCTACAAGTACGCCAACGGATTGGCCTTCGATAAAGTTTTTAGATACTTCACTGAATCCAAAATAAGGAATTCGATCTTCACCGTTCAAAATTCGATCGGTTTTATTTTTATAGGTTTGAAAGTTTAATTGAAAGTCCCAATTAAGTTGAGATGAATTCAAAAATCTGCCGTTGCTAAGATTGATATCAATTCCTTGTTGATGGTAGTCAGCTACATTTTCCCAACTAAAATTCCCATCCTTAAAAATTGGTGCAAAAGCATCGTTTACTTTGAAATAAGAATAACTAAAATCCAATCGAAAAATATCATTAACCTGTGTTGTTAAACTCACTTCAGTCAATCGTTTTTCTTGTAATTGTTTTAATTTGTTGTTTAAAATCAATTCATAGGGCTCCGAATAGTGTACAAAGTCATTCAAGCTTTGGTTTAACGAATTGAAGTTTAAATTTTGACTAATTAAATCGGGTTCAGAATAACTTATCTCTGTATTCAATCCAAATAAGAATTTAAAATCGCCCAATAAGTAATCAGAATCCAACGTCAAACGATTGTTTAATTGATATGCGATTGCTTGTTCATTGGTTGTGGTAAAATACAAAGCTTGCGTCAACTCGTTGTTTATAGTCACATCATCCAAAGATAAATTATAATTCATTTTCGCACTTAAATTCGAATTGTAACGCTGTTTATTTTTAGTATACATGCGAGATACAGAGCCACCATTCGGAAAATTCTCTAGCGAAGTATATCCACTGAAAGTATCCTTTTGCAATTGCGAAATATCCAATTGATGAATCCAATCGAACTTTAAATAAATCTGATTTTTAGTGAAGATTGAATTTAGTTTTAAACTCGCCCAATGAGTATTCAATTTCCGATTAAAAAATTCAGGATTTAAAAGCTGAACCATTTCCGGAATTTGACCGTACTCCAGTTTCTGACTGGAATAACTGTAAGCCAAAGCACCTCCTACTTTCCAATTGTTTAATTGCACGGTATAATCCGTACCGAAGTTATAGGTGTTATTTTTTCTCAAATCACGGTTGTACGAAAGGAGAAATTCCGGGTTATTATACCTGTCAGAAGCTGTAGATTGACTTCCACCTTCTGTCAAAGTCTGCGTATCAAAATGATAGGGAGAATTCCATGCAGAATATAAAACATTCATATAATTATTTCCAATCAAAGGCATTTCCGTTTTATCCATCGATAATCCTGCGGATGTATTTAAACGCCCACCCCACAAAGGGAAATTATAATTAGCTTTAAAATTATTTGAATGGGTTTTGATGGGATGAAACATTCCTTGTTCTTGGTTATTTACATAATTAAAACTCAAGTGCCGCCCCTTTCGTTCATAAATTGAATTGAAACCCACGGTAAAACCTTCCGCTTTCCGAAAAATCCGATTGGGATCATACTGAATAAAATCAGGATACAAAGAGGATGAAGGACCCCAACTGTACTCCTCAGGTGGCCCTGTATAAGTATAGGCTCCGTCAACCGGTCTTCCTTGAATAAATTGATTTTGAAGTTTAGGTGTTTTTAAATGTTCCGAAACAGAATAGGATAAATCCAGATCGAAACCCAATCTTCCTTTCACATAATCGTTATCGACTAGTAATCTTGCAGAATCTCCTTCGATTTGAACTTTGCTAAAATTTGGATGATAATAACCCTCTTCTTTTCTCTTTTTAATTGGATACGATTCAGAATGTGAATTGGATAGAATTTTTTCCCATTTCAAGTTATCTTCTACTTTTTCGTATTCTGTCAAATACCCAAAACCATCAAATGGATCTTCTTTGTATTCGTATATTTTCACCACATCGGGAATCAAGTCATATTTAATACGAATTGACACAAAACTTCCTTCCGAAATTTTAATTCGGTATTTTCCCCAACGGTCAGTGATTTCACAATTTCGTACGTGGGTATACAGTGGATTAAATAAACAGACTTCCGCCTTATATACAGGGTTTCCAATGCTATCATGCACTATACCTTGATAGGTATTGTTTTGCCCAAAGCATACAAAAGCCAAATGTGTAAAAATTAATAGTAAAAATAACCTCATTTACATTCTTTATTCCCAATAAAACTAAGCATATTTATCTAATAAACTAAATTTACACTACGAATTCTAAGAAAAGAATCAATTTCAACCTCAATTGAAATTATCTATAAATTGTCATTATATTTGACTTCATCTATGAAATTCATTTTTAAAATAATCATCTTCACTTTCTTCATCCCATTGACTTTCGCTCAATCGGGAAAGGCGATTGATTCGATTCGTTTAGATGGAAACGATATCATTACCGATTTTGGGACGGATGATTTTAATTCGATCTACTACATTCGGAATTTCGCGGAGTTAAATAAAATTGACTATCGAACCCAAAAGAGAGAAAGCTTTTCGAATCAATCGATTTTGGAGAATTTAAATACCCAAAATGTGTTGCAAATCTCATTAAAGTCCGGGATTTTCAATTTGGTAGTTTTGGACAATCAGCTGAATTTAGTCCATGATCCCATTCAATTTCCCATCGACGGAAGTTTTATGCCTACTTTGACTGCTTTGGTTGACAACAGTTATTTATGGGGATATGACCCGGTTCTTCAGCGTTTGGTGTTGTGGAATTATCGGAATCGAAAAATAATTCGACAATCCGTTATTTTAAATGAAAAAACAGGCGATGAATATTTCTCGAATTTGATTTATACGTACAATCGAATGTATTTAATTAGTCAAACAAAAATTCTACAATTCGATGAATATGCCAATTTGGAATCGGTGATTCCCTTTCAAGCATACAATCAAATTATATACAAAGACAATGCGTTTTATTTTTCAACCGAGGATGGGATGTATCAATTGAATTTAAAAACAAAAGAAAAGGTGAAAATTCCTTTGGATAGCGATTTTGACTATTTTTCAATAAATAAAAACTTTCTCTTTGTGTTAAAGAATAAGGTTGTTTATATTTACAATTTACCTAAATAACATTAATTATGCACATTGCTATTGCTGGAAATATTGGAGCTGGAAAAACAACCTTGACGAAATTATTGGCTAAAAATTTCAATTGGAAGCCGCAATACGAAGCGGTGGATAACAATCCGTATTTGAATGATTTTTACAACGATATGGAGAAATGGTCTTTCAATCTTCAAATTTATTTTTTGGGAAGTCGTTTTCAACAAATCAAAGAAATCAGAGAGAGTGGTGAGGACATAATTCAAGACCGAACCATTCATGAAGATGCACACATTTTCGCGAGTAACCTGCATGATATGGGACTTTTGATGTCGAGAGATTATGAAAATTATTTGACGGTTTATAACTTGATGAATTCCTTTGTTCAAGCACCCGATTTATTGATTTATTTAAAAGCTTCCATTCCTACTTTGGTTAAACAAATTCACCAAAGAGGACGGGATTATGAAAGTTCAATCAGCATTGATTATCTCAATAAATTAAATGAAAAATACGAAAATTGGGCCAATACGTACGACGAAGGGAAATTATTAATCATCGATGTCGATAATTTAGATTTCGTGAATAAGCCAGAGGATTTGAGTTATATCTACGATAAAGTGGATGCCGAATTACATGGTTTATTCTAAGATTTACTCAAACAAATAAACACAAAAAAGCCGTTCCTAATGAATTAGAAACGGCTTTTTTATATTACACAATCAGAATACAATTACTTGTTTTTCAACAAATCTCTAATTTCTGTAAGAAGTGTTTCTTCCGCAGTTGGTACTGGATCTGGCGCAACTTCTTCACTTTTACGTTTCATTTTATTTAAAGTTCTAACCATCATAAATACCACAAACGCAAGTAATAAAAAGCTAATACCAACGGTGATAAAATTACCATATGCAAAAATCGCAGCTTCGGGTGCCAATTCTCTTGCTTCTGCTAAGGTCGCTCCCGAAGGAATTAATTCAGAACCTTTCCCCATTGCAAAATAAATACTACTAAAATCGGGTTTACCAATTAGTGCTGCTACAACCGGCATAATTAAGTCTTCGATAAGACTGGTTACAATTGTACCAAAAGCGCCACCGATAATTACCCCAACTGCCATATCAAAAGCATTTCCTTTGATAGCAAATTCTCTAAATTCTTTAATCATTCCCATCCCTTTTTTTGTTTTAAGTTGCTAAATATCAGTAAAAATATAAAAATTTTCAATTTAATTTGTCTTCCAACGAATTTTTGTTTCGCCTTCTTTGATTCCCCATTTATCTGATAAGCCTCCATTGACTTCCACCACAAACTTGGAATCTGCTGCAGCGCCCGCAACTGTTCCTCCACTCATTTCAGCATCTGCACCAGGCTGTGCGTTTCGGGCAATATTTATCAAAGTGGAGTCTGCAGAAAAATACATGATATCCAACGGGATTCGGGTATTCTTCATATAAAAAGTATGTTTTCTAACTTCATTATCATCGAAAATGAAAATCATTCCTTCATCATCACCCATCTTTGAACGATCCATTAAGCCACGCGATCTTTTATTTGGCGTATCTGCAATTTCAATGTTGATTTTATGAATTAATTCGTTGTTTCCATCCAAAAACTCCAATTCGCCTTCCTTCGTAAATTCTATTTCAACGGAAGTTATTTCACCTACACTACTCGATTCTGTTTTTTCGCATGAAAATAGGAGCGAAAGAATTCCTATTCCAAAAAGTAAATTTTTCATTTGTTTGAATTAATCTTTATATATTCTATTTTTCGAAGTCATCATCACAATCAATCCAAAGATAATAAATGGAATACTTAGAATCTGACCGTTATTTAATCCTATGTTTAAGGATTGAGCCACAAATTCATTTCCTTGATCCTCCTTGAAGAATTCTACAAAGAATCGAATCATCCAAAGGACCACGAAGAAAAATCCGAAGATGTATCCTTGCTGATATTTCTTATTGGTTTTGGTGTAAATATGCCAAATCACAAAGAACAAAAGGAAATAACAAATCGCCTCATACAACTGAGCCGGATGACGGGGAACGACTTCTCCATATCCTGAACTTTGATTCATAAACTTCACTGCCCATGGCATATCGGATGGACTTCCAACGATTTCAGAATTAATAAAATTCCCAACACGAATGGCTGCACCACCCAAAGGAACCGTAATCGCAACCCGGTCTAATAACCAAAATAGATTTTTCTTTAAATATTTTCGATTGAATAAATAAGCTGTTAATAAAAACCCTAAAGCCGCTCCATGACTTGCCAACCCTCTAAATCCTGTAAATTCATAGCCTTGCAAAAGACCAAAAATGGCCGAAGAATCCGGATTTCTTTGAACCGGAAGAAATATTTCAATCATTGCTTGACTGAAAGGCATTCCTTGATACGTATCTATATTGTAAAACAATTCACCCAATCGTGCACCTACAATGACTCCGATGAATGCATATAAAAACAAAGGATCCAATACCTTAATGTCTACTTTGTCGGTTTCCAAAATTCGCTTCATCACATACCAACCCATCACAAAGGCTAGAATCCACATTAAACTGTAGTAATAAATTTTTATAGGACCGAAGTCAAGCAATTCAGGGCTTGCGTCCCATGTAATAAATAACATTATAAAACTCATAGTTTTTCTTTTTTTGGTACAGGATCATATCCACTTCCACCCCACGGATGGCATCGAAAGATTCTTTTCGTCCCCAAATATAATCCTTTTATTAATCCGTGCGTTCGCAAAGCTTCTAACATATAGTGAGAACACGTCGGCGTAAACCGGCAGTTGCTTCCCAACCAAGGTGAAATCGCGATTTGGTAAAATCGAACCAATACCACAAAGGGAAAAATGATTATTTTTTGAAACGTCTTCATTCAGAGAACAAAAATAGAGATTTAATGAGAATTTCGGTTCTTTATTGATGGAAAATGTGAAATGCGGAATGGGAATCAGTGAAAGCTTTTTTTAGGTGGTTGAGTGAACGAGTGGAACATTCCCAGAATTTCACGGATCGATCACTCAAGATTTAAAATTCTACATAATACCTATTCCCAAATAGTTGATACCAAGCAACCGCTCTATCTACAGCTACTTGTCACAAGCCCTAAAAAACTCCCACATCACAATCCCGGCACACACACTGATATTCAATGAATGTTTGGTTCCGGATTGGGGAATTTCTAGACAATAATCACTTTGGTTAATCACTTCTTGTTGAACACCATCCACTTCATTTCCGAAAATCAAAGCGTATTTTTGATGGGATTGAATCTCGAAATCAGATAAATTCACACTACCTTCAGCTTGCTCGATGGAAAGGATCGAATAGCCTTCGGACTTTAGATTGGAAACGAGGTGTTGAATATCTTTTACATGTTCCCATTCCACACTTTCTGTTGCACCCAAAGCGGTTTTACGAATTTCTTTGTGAGGAGGCGTAGCCGTAATTCCACACAAATACACTTTCTGAATTAAAAAGGCATCCGCCGTTCGGAAGACCGAACCGATGTTGTGCATACTTCGTACATTGTCCAAAATCACAACCACAGGAATTTTATTGGTTTCCTTAAATTCTTCCACCGATATCCGTCCCAATTCTTCGAGTTTCAATTTTCTCATGCGGCAAAATTCGGGAAATATTCTTAGTATCTCAAATCAATTAAGGTCACGAACCGATTATTTTTCGTAGTTTTAAATTTTAAATGTAAGCCAATACTCATGGAAACACGATCGAAAACAATTCAAATCAATAAACAAGAATTCATTACCCAAATCATGGATTTTGAAAAAAATCCGAACGAATGGATTTATTTGGGCAACAAACCTTGTATCATCGATTTTTACGCGAGTTGGTGTGGACCTTGTGCTATGATTGCTCCCATTTTAAATCAATTGGCAAACGAATACGAGGGGAAAATCAACATTTATAAGGTCGATACCGAAGTTGAGCGTGAATTGGCAGCCGCTTTTGGAATCCGAAGTATTCCAACTTTGATTTTCTGCCCAATGAACGATAATCCCCATCAATTTAACGGTGGAATGCCAAAAGATGAATTTGATCGAATTATTAAAGAGTTATTACTTAACGAATAATTCTATACTCAATTATACCCAATCACTTCATTCTTCCTTCAATTCCATTTAGATTCTGAATGGATGCCAATGTCGTTTGATTTTTTTTGATGGTTTTATCTATCAACTCTAAATTGGCATCGCCCGAATCTTCAAAATGTTCTGGAAAAAACGTAAAGTCATCTCCTTCCTCAAAACAATCTGAAACATCTCGCATTTTCCCAAGCATTAATAAGTTTACAGCGGCCGTAAATAGCTTTTCTTCACTCCTTTTTAAAACTTTAATCGCTTTGTGTACCGTTCTTTCACAAGGCTCATACTCTAATTTTTCCATAATTTTAATTTTCAAAGTTTTAGTTAGATAATAATAACCAATGCATTCTGGTCATGATTGTTAAATCACACGCTCAATACGACAAGAATTGTCGCAAAGGTTTTAAAATCTAAAAAAAAATGTAAGAAGAAAAAGAACAATTTTTTCGAAGTCATAAAATTTTAGTAGACTTTATTTTTGAAGTATCTTAGCATTCTTAAATCATACATACATTGGTAAAAAAAGAAACACCCTTAATGAAGCAGTACAACGGCATCAAGGCGAAATATCCCGATGCTTTGTTGCTCTTTCGTGTGGGCGATTTTTATGAAACTTTTGGAAGTGACGCCATTCGTTGTTCCCAAATTTTAGATATTATTTTAACTCGACGTGCCAATGGTGCTGCGTCTCATATAGAATTGGCGGGTTTTCCCCATCATGCCTTGGATACCTATCTTCCGAAATTAGTTCGCGCTGGCTTACGGGTGGCAATTTGTGATCAGTTGGAAGATCCAAAATTAACCAAAAATATTGTAAAAAGAGGTGTGACCGAATTGGTTACGCCTGGAGTTGCTTTGAATGACGAAGTGCTTTCTGCCAAATCCAATAACTTTTTGATGGCGGTTCACAAAGAAGAGGAATCCTATGGAGTTTCTCTTTTGGATATTTCTACAGGTGAATTTTTGGTGTCGGAAGGAAATTACGAACACTATTTAAAATTGATTCAAAGCTTCAGACCAAGTGAAGTCATTTATCAGAAACGAAAGAAAATCGATTTACCGGATATTAAAAGCACGTTTCAAATCGAAGATTGGGCTTTTCAGTACGATTATGCATTTGATAAATTAACCCAGCATTTTAAAGTTAAATCACTCAAGGGATTTGGAATTGAAAACCTACGATTGGGAACGATTGCGGCAGGAGCTATTTTTTCGTATTTGGATGAAACCCATCATTTTGACATTCAGCACTTAACTCAAATTCAACGGTTGGATGAAAATAGTTTTGTGTGGATGGATCCATTTACCATTCGTAATTTGGAATTGATTTTTTCTCCCCATCCAGAAGCTGTGACTTTGCGGGATATTTTGGATAAAACCCAATCACCAATGGGTGCGCGACTTTTAAGTCGATGGATGGTGATGGTTTTAAAAGACAAAGAAAAAATAAAATTACGGCATGAAATCGTTGATTTCTTTTTGAAGAACGATGAAAAACGAAATTTCCTAAGAGAAAACCTAACTCAATTGTGTGATTTAGAACGAATGGTTTCCAAAATTTCAACAGGAAAAATCACACCCAAACAATTGCTATCCGTTGCATTAAGTTTACGAACATTAACCGAAGTCAAGCATAAATTTGACAAAGATTCATCGATTCAATTCTTAATCAAAGAATTAAGTGACTGGACTGAAGTTTCGTCGAATTTATTGACTAAATTATCCACAGACCCTCCGCACCAAATTGTAAAAGGAAATGTAATTGCGGAAGGAGTCTCCGCGGAGTTGGATCATCTACGAAATCTACAAACCAAAGGAAAAGATTATTTAGAAGAATTACGAATCCGAGAAAGTCAACGTACAGGAATTCCAAGTATCAAAGTTTCGGTAAACAATGTATTTGGGTATTACATTGAAGTTCGGAATATGCACAGAGATAAGGTACCGTCGGATTGGATTCGTAAACAAACTTTGGTGAATGCAGAACGGTATATTACGGAAGAATTAAAAGAATACGAAAATCAAATTCTGGGTGCGGAAGAAAAAATTCTTTCGTTAGAACATGATTTATTCAATGAACTATTGGAAGGGCTTTTCACCCATTTGAATGAGATTCAAATATCAGCGCGAACACTGGCTCAGTTGGATGTGCTTTCCACCTTTGCGGAATTGGCGATTCAAAATCACTACATACGTCCGCAGATGAATGATGGTTTGGATTTATTGATCGAAGACGGTCGACATCCCGTGATAGAAAAACAGTTAAATCCCGGAGAATCGTACATTGCAAATAGTGTTTCTCTGGTTCCAAAAGAACAGCAAATTATAATGATTACCGGACCGAATATGTCGGGTAAATCCGCTTTACTTCGGCAGACAGCATTGATTGTTTTGATGGCTCAAATCGGAAGTTTTGTTCCGGCAAAAAGTGCGGAAATCGGTATTGTCGATAAAATATTCACCCGTGTTGGAGCTTCGGATAATATTTCTTCGGGCGAATCCACGTTTATGGTAGAAATGAATGAAACCGCCAGTATTTTGAATAATTTATCCGACCGAAGTTTAATTCTTTTGGATGAAATCGGACGTGGAACGAGTACGTACGATGGGATTTCTATTGCTTGGGCAATTTCAGAATATTTACATCAAGGAAAATTCAATCCCAAAACTTTATTTGCGACGCATTACCACGAATTGAATGAAATGACGCATTCTTTTCCGCGAATTAAAAATTACAATGTCAGCGTAAAAGAAGCCAAGGATACCATTTTATTTTTACGTAAATTAGTTCCCGGCGGAAGTGAACATAGCTTTGGAATTCACGTAGCAAAAATGGCTGGAATGCCGCCATGGGTTTTGAAACGTGCCAATGAAGTTTTGAAAACCTTGGAAAATACCCAAGTGAATGAAAAGATTTCGGATAAGACAAAGAAAATTACGCAAGACAACATGCAACTCAGTTTTTTCCAATTGGATGACCCTATTTTAGAGGCAATACGTGAAGAATTATTGGGAATGGACATCAACACATTGACTCCGGTTGAAGCTTTGATGAAATTAAATGAAATTAAAAGAATGCTAGGAAATTAAAATTTGCACAGTATTTGTAATTCAATAAAACCAACAAAAAATAGGAATATGAAAAAGTCACTACTAGTAATCGGAATTACAGCCTTATTAATGGCGTGTGCTACGAATCCATTAACAGGTCGACAATCGTTAGCTTTGGTATCCAACGCGGAATTATTTCCTCAAGCCTTTGCCCAATACAATCAAGTTAAAGCAGAAAGTCAAGTCGACAAAACTTCGGCAGATGCGAAAATGGTAAACGATGTTGGACAGCGAATCAAATATGCAGCTGAACGTTTTTATACAGAAATCGGTCAGGCAAGCGCATTGCAAGGCTATCAATGGGAATTTACCTTAATTAAGGATAAACAATTAAATGCATGGTGTATGCCAGGTGGAAAAGTTGCTTTTTATACCGGGATTTTACCGGTATGTAAGGACGCCACAGGCGTTGCCGTAGTTATGGGTCACGAAGTTGCGCATGCTTTGGCAGGACACAGTGCAGAGCAAGTTAGCAATGGAATGTTGGCGCAGGGAGTTATGCTTGGTGGAAATGTAGCGATTTCAAATGACCAATGGAGAAATGTATTTAATAACCTTTATCCAGTTGGTGCACAGTTGGGAATGCTTAAATATGGTAGAAGTATGGAATTAGATGCGGATGAAGCAGGTTTGTATTTAATGGCAATGGCTGGATACAATCCTCAAGAAGCGATTTCCTTCTGGCAAAGAATGAATCAGGCTGCAGCAGGTCAACAATCCCCTCCCGAGTTTTTAAGTACGCACCCAAGTCCAGGAAATAGAATTGCACAAATTCAAGCCATCATGCCGCAAGCAATGAAATATTACAATGCTAGTCCGTACAAAGGAAAATAAACGGTATTAATATTTTTCAAAATAGTACAAAAAAAACAAGCTCTTCAATTTAGGATTGGAAGGCTTGTTTTTTTTTGTACCAAAGTAAAATTTATTTCCAATTTAAAGCGATTAAATCCGTATCATAATATCAATCATTTCATTTAATATAGAAATATCCGCCCTTCTATTTAGCCAATTAATCCCTTTTCTCCCTATAAATTTTCCGTTTTAAAATAAAAGTCAATTTAAAGAATTTATCTTCTGAATATCAGGCAGCTGAAATGAGAAAAACACCATTTTTGTTTATCAAATTTCACGAATTTTCATAGTATAACTCCCTTTTAGTGGTCAATTAAATTGTAGTCTTGGATTATAAAATAAATTAAAAACAAAAATTAGAATATGAAAAAAATCTATTTTACTGCTCTCGTTTTAGGTACAACCATCGCCGCAAAAGCACAGGTATATGATGTGGGTAGTTACGCACAAGTAGTCGATATTTCAAACACAGGAATAGCAGTGGGTAACATTTACGGTTCGGGTCAGAAGATGAAGGACTGCAAGAATTTGGAGAAGCTCCTGACTCAGGCACCTCAGGAAATGAGTCAATTTCTGCAGATGGTACTGTAATTTCTGCATCGGTTGTGAACCCGGAAACAGGATTCGAAGAAGCAGCCATTTACAAACCATTAGAAAATGAATGGATTTACTTGGGGGGATTAGGATCTGTACTCGATGGAAGTGAATCTTCAGTATGGGGAATGTCTTCCAACGGAGAGCATCTTGTTGGATTATCTTGGGTATCAGGCGGAACCGCACACGGTGTAGCTTGGGATTACCCAGCACCCATCATCGATTTGGGATCAACCGTTGCAGGACGGAGTTCAAGAGCAAATAATGTGAGTTCAGATGGTAGTAGAGTCGTTGGATGGCAAGATTCTGACTTTGGGAATCGTCAAGGAGTTTATTGGGAAAATGGTGAACAGCATTTCTTAAAAGATAACGATGGTTCTATTTTAGGAGAAGCTACAGGAATGAGTGCCGATGGAAAAACCGTTACAGGATTTACATTGGATCGAGTAGGTTATATTTGGAATGAGGAGGAAGGAACTATTTTATACAATCCAAATGCTGACGAAGAATATCCGGAGGATTTCTTCACGAGTTTACCTGCTATATCTGACGATGGAACAGTTGCTGTTGGATTTTCATTCAATCCTTTTGAAGGTGGAATCTTGCAAGGATCTTCTTTCATTTGGACCAAGGAGGATGGATTCACAAACTTAAACGATTTTGTTGCAGGTTTGGGATACGATGATTTAGGAATTGACTTCTCATTGGCGAATGCGGTTTCACCCGATGGGAAATACATAGGTGGAATTGGTGTAAATTGGGATTTAGGAGATGCCAGAGGATTTGTAATCAAACTTCCTGAAACCATGGGAACCCAAGATGAATTGGCTTCTAATTCTGTGTTAGCTTATCCAAATCCTACAAAAAATGTATTGAATATATTGTCTCAAACTGAAATCAGACACTTGGAGATGTACAATCTTTTGGGACAGAAAGTTTCTACACCTACAATTTTAAACAATCAATTGGATGTTTCTAGTTTAGTTAAAGGAATATACATCTTGAAAGTTCATTCAGGAAAAGAAGTAAAATCAATTCGAATCATTAAAGAATAAGATTTTGAAATGATAAACAAAAAAGGGCCGGTATGAATCAACATACCGGCCCTTTTTTATTAAATAATCTTTTCTTACTTCTTAATTAATTTCTTAGAAATCGTGTTTTTACCGTCAGTAATTTTCACAACGTAAACACCCGCAGCTAAGTCAGAAACATTGTAGTTTTTCTCTGCACCAAAAGTTTTGATGGTTTTACCGGTCAAGTCAGTTACAGTTACTTTTACATCGTTTGAACTAAACTTAGAAGATAAGTTCACATTGAAACTATTTGAAACTGGGTTTGGATAGATTGAAGTTTGATTTGCATCCAAGTCAGAAACTCCTAAAGTTCCTGTTGTAAATTTAAAGCTATCTACCATAAACATGTATGCATCGTTTGAAATACACTGAACTGCAAAACGAATCGTTTGACCTGCATAATCATCCAAGTTTTCTGTAATCATTTCCCAATCTGTGTAAGGAGCTTCATATTGATCAATCCAATCAAAGTCAGCTGGAGTTGGAACTCCTGAACCTACAAAAACATTCGTATTAAATTGCTCAAGTCCGTAAGAGTCTGATAAAGATTTCACGAAAAATGACACTTCATTTCCAGAAGCACCCAAAGTAATCGCTGGACTAATTAACCAGTCATTATTTGGTCCTCCTGAAGAAGCCCAAGATCCCATATACTTGTCTCCTGAATGTGGATCAAAGTTTCTAGTTTCTCCATCTGCTCCTGTTTCGTCATTTGTAACACCTGCTGTAAATGGATTAAATACCATATATGCTTTTGGGTCAAATTGATTTGGAAATTCACCTCCTCCTCCAGAGTAGGTCCCTAAACCATCTACATCAATTAAAATCCAATCACCTACATTGTCAATTATGAAGTCATCGTATGATTCGAAATCATCTTCGAACAAAACGGTTTGTGCATTCATAAAACTAAATCCGGCTAATACAGCCATTGAAAATAAAACTTTCTTCATCTTTTTTTTTATTAAAATTAATTGTTTGCACCAAAAATACTTTAATATTCCTCCAATTCCAAGGAATACGCAAGGTTTCTTCCGAATATTAACATTTAGAACACGAGAAAATAAGCCATTTCATGTGCTCTAATTTGGAAAACCCTTTTGATTAAAAATAAAAAAAAGGAACCCAAACGAGTTCCTTTTTTATTCTATCTAATTTTAATAGTAAGTCTATTAAATAATTGGAGTCAATAAATATTAAGCGACAACTTCTTTC
Organism: Weeksellaceae bacterium; assembly: GCA_041676545.1. Taxonomy (GTDB): domain Bacteria; phylum Bacteroidota; class Bacteroidia; order Flavobacteriales; family Weeksellaceae; genus Moheibacter. Next base: position 126,478 of record JBAYRQ010000001.1, read on the forward strand.
ACTCTATCCGCTGCTTCTTGCAAAGTAATGGCCGATAAAACTTTCAATCCCGAATCATCAATCATCTGTTTTGCTAACTCAGCATTGGTTCCTTGCAAACGAACAATGATTGGAACTTGAATTGCGTCACCCATGTTTTTGTAGGCATCTAAAATACCTTGAGCTACACGGTCACAACGAACAATCCCTCCGAAAATATTTACTAAAATCGCTTTTACTTGGTCATCTTTCAAAATAATACGGAACGCTTTTTCAACCCGCTCAGCATCTGCTGTACCTCCAACATCCAAAAAGTTGGCAGGACTTCCACCTGACAATTTAATGATGTCCATGGTTGCCATTGCTAACCCAGCGCCGTTTACCATACATCCAACGTTACCGTCTAATTTTACGAAATTTAAACCTGCTTCTCCTGCTTCTACTTCCGTCGCATCCTCTTCACGTGTATCTCTTAATTCAGCCAAATCCTTATGACGGAACAAAGCACTGTCGTCCAAAGTTACTTTTGCATCCACCGCCATAATTTGATTGTCTGAAGTTTTCAATACAGGATTGATTTCAAACAAAGCAGCGTCGATTCCTTCGTATGCATTGTATAAAGAAGTGATGAATTTTATAAAGTCTTTGAAAGCAGCACCACTCAAACCTAAGTTAAAAGCGATTTTACGAGCTTGGAAACCTTGCAATCCAACAGCAGGATCGATTTCTTCTAAGAAAATTAATTCAGGCGTATCTTCCGCAACCGCTTCAATGTCCATACCTCCCTCGGTTGAATACATAATCATATTCACACCTTTGGCACGGTTCAATAAAACAGAAACATAAAACTCTTCGGTTTCCGCTTCACCTGGATAATAAACGTCTTCACAAATCATAACTTGATGAACCGTTTTTCCTTCGGCAGAAGTTTGGGGAGTAACCAATTGCATACCGATGATGTCGGTTGCTCTTTGTTTTACTTCGTCTAAGTTTTTAGCTAATTTAACGCCTCCTCCTTTTCCACGGCCACCTGCGTGAACCTGTGCTTTTATAACATGCCAACCCGTTCCGGTTTCTTCAGTTAATTTTTTAGCGGCTTCTACAGCTTCATCGGGAGTTGTAGCAACAATTCCTTTTTGAACTTTTACACCGTATTTACTTAAGATTTCTTTTCCTTGATATTCGTGAAGATTCATTTCTTATAAAATTTTTGTTGCGCAAAAGTAAGAAATCTATTGAACTTTAACTATTAATACCGATTGATTTTAGTCAGAAGTACGCTTAACCCTTTGTTTTACTGAAAGATTCTATGCTTTTTTACAAATAATCCTTCAGACTTTCAATTATCTCCTTCCTAAGATTTATATTTACCCTTCACTTTTATTACTTTTGCTCAAACCCTAGCATGAAAAAACAAATCTATCTATTCATAGGAATTAGTTTGTTGATTAATTTACTTCAAGCTTTTTTTACGCCTATTTCGGAGGATGAAGCCTATTATTGGCTGTGGTCTCAGAATTTAGATTGGGGATATTTTGACCATCCACCCATGGTTGCTTGGTGGGTTTCTTTGGGCTATAAATTATTTCAAAATGAATTGGGTGTTCGATTGATAACGGTTCTTCTTAATAGCTTCAGTCTTTTCTTCTGGGCTCAAATTCTGAATCCAAAATCAATTAATCAAATTCGATTATTTGCTGTCATAACAGCTTCTACGTTAGTAATTCAAGCTTTTGGCTTTTTAAGTACGCCCGATGCACCTCTTTTGTTTTTCACTTTGTTTTATCTTTTTTCTTTCAAAACGTTTTTAGAAAAGAACTCATTGGTTTCAAGTCTTCTTCTCGCTCTTTCTTTGGCTGGATTGGTTTACAGTAAATACCATGGGATTTTAGTGATTGTTTTTACACTTCTTCCTATCCTGAAGATTTGGTGGAAAAATCCAAAATTATATTTCGCAGTAGGACTAAGTATACTTCTTTATTCGCCGCATATACTTTGGTTGTTTCAACATGATTTCATTCCGATTAAATATCACTTTCTAGATCGAAGTTCAGATTCTGAGTTTGAATGGCAAAAACCATTGATTTATTTAGGAATTTATTTTTTTGGAACGGCTCCTTTTTTGAGTTATTTTGTTTTTCAATCTCTTTTCAAATTTAAATCCAAAACTCCTTTTCAACAAAGCATTTGGTGGCTTGCAGTATTACCCGGTATTTTCTTTTTCATTTCCACTTTTAAAGATAATGTTCAACCCCAATGGTTAATGATTAGTTTTATTGCAATGGCCTTGCTTACCTATCTTTATTATGCTGAAAAAGAAAAGCTGAAATTACTTTTCATATTGGGTATAACGGGGGTGGCAGTGGTTATCTTGGCACGAATTTCACTTGCCACGCCTGGAATTTCACCTTTGTATAAATACAAGCAATTTGCGGAATCGATCAATCAGTACGATGTGAATAATGTGGTTTTTGAGAAATACCAAGAAGCGTCGGTTTATAATTTTTATTCGCCCCAGAAAAAAGTAGCAGTTCATCGGACGATAGGAAATCGAAAAAGTCAATTTAGTTTATGGAAATTGGAAGAAAGATTTCATGGAAAAAGTGTGGATTTTATTTCCCCTTGGACTTCTTCGGATCGCAGTTTTAAAGGCGGACATAAAAACTATGAATACCATATCAAGAATATTCCCAATTACATTTCCTATGAATTAATGGAAATTGATACGCCCAAAGAGCTGAAAGCAAAACCAAATCAGGACATCGAATTGGAAATTACTATCCGAAATCCGCACTCTCATCCTTTAAAAATAGGTGGGGATTCTGAATTAAAATTAAATGCGACTTATTATCAACACAAACAATACGAAATCTTGTATTCGCAAGAAATGAAAGTGGAGGAATTTACCTTAAATCCTGAAGAAATAAAGACAATGAAAGTTTCCTTTACAAACATCGATGAATCGGGAGACTACAAGGTTTGCTTGGGAATAAATTACACCCAAATTGGAACCACCTATCTTTCAAAACCCATTCTTTTGGAAAGCAAATAGAATAAAAACCGGATTATTGAATTCCTTTTTCTTCGAGCCAAGCACGGTACTTGGCCGCATTTTTTTTGTGCTCTTCGTATGTATTTGCAAAACTATGGTAGCCCGGACGATCTGGATCAGCACAGAAATAAACATAACTGTGTTTCTCCGGATTTAAAACCGCATCCACCGCTGTTAAATTCGGTAAACAAATCGGCGCAGGCGGCAAACCCGTAACGCGATAGGTATTGTAATCCGACGGGACAATCAAATGATTCGACTTAACTCTTTGAATTTTATGATCAAATCCATTTTGAAGTTTATACGCGTAAATCGACGTAGGATCGGCTTGCAATTTCATTCCTTTCTCCAAACGATTTAAATACGCTTGCGCGACTTGCGGCTGCTCATCCACTTTTGCAGATTCCATTTGGACTATGGAAGCCAACGTAAAAACCTGAAGTGGCGTAAAGCTCATCGCTGAAGCTTTTTGTTGACGTTCTTCGGTCCACACTTTATCAAATTCAGAAATCATTTTTTGAACAAATTGATCTCCGGTCGTAGGCCAATAGTAATTATAGGTATTGGGAATGAAATAGATTTTCACGGTTTCGGCGGTTAAATTGGGATCTTTTTGTTTTGCCCAATCGATAATCGCCTGAACAATTTGAGTTGAATCCGCTTCAATCTTTTTAGAAACCGAACCTGCCAAATGAAAAATAGTAGGTTCATTTCGAATCATCACTCCTACTTCTTCTTGTTTTCCTGTAATCAGTCGTTGAACCAAATCTTTGTTGGTTGTTCCTTCCGTTAATTTGTATTTTCCCGCTTTCACATTCAGCGGATAATCTTTTGAATTCGCATACGATTCAAAACTTTTTAGATCTTTCAACTTCGTTGATAGCGAATCCAAAACGTCTTGAAAATCAGCTCCTGTACGAATGTAAACGAAACCGTCTTCTTTTACATTGTGTTTTGCTCCTTGGAAATAAGTACAGTTCACCAATGAAAAACCCATTAAACCAAGAAAAACTATTTTGAGAAATTTATATTTCATTTATTATTTAAATTAAAAACGCTAAAAAATTACAATTCAATTACTCCTTCAAAAACCTTTTCAGCCGGGCCGATTAACCAAATATCTTCGTATCCACCTGAGGTGTTTTTTTCGAACTTCACTTCCAACTCTCCGCCTACTGCATGAATTCTAACGTGATTTGAATCTATTTTCCCTGAATCATAAGCTGCAATCGCAGCGGCTGTAATTCCCGTTCCACATGCAAGGGTTTCATCTTCCACTCCCCGCTCGTAGGTTCGAATTCTTAAAGAATTATCTTTTAAGACTTCCACAAAATTCACATTACTCCCTTCGTCGAAATACGGATTTCCATACCGGATTTGAGCGCCCAAATGTTTCACATCCACCGCATCCACTTCGTGTACAAATTTAATGTGGTGAGGCGAACCCGTATTTAAAAACAAATGCGAAGGATATGAATTCACATTCGCCACATTCGTCATTTTCAATTGAATGATATCCGCAGAAATCACGGCTTCATGCAATCCATCCACTGCATTGAATTTTGTTTTATTTTGAATTAAATCCAAGTCTTCTGCAAAACGAACCACACTCCTTCCGCCGTTTCCACACATACTTCCTTCCCTTCCGTCTGCATTAAAATAAACCATTTTAAAATCGGCCTTTTCATCTTTCTGAAGGAGAATTAATCCATCGGCACCAATTCCAAAATGACGGTCACAGAGTTTTTCAATTTCTTCTTTTCCCAACGAAAAGGTGAAATTTCTGTCATCAATCAAAATAAAATCATTTCCTGCACCTTGGTATTTCGTGAATTGTAGTTTCAATTGTTTAAATTTTATACAAAATTAAGGATTTTTGAGAACGGAAAGTGCAACAATCATGGGGTTTCAATTAAAGTTGTTATAATAAGTGTTAAAACGTCGTTAAACCATTTGCATGACATGTGTCATTGGTATTAAATTTGAACTATAAAAACAGACAATAAAATAAATAAATTACTGAACGATTTTAATTAAATCTTATGAAAAAATACTTTGGATACGTATTGGTTGGACTTTTCAGTGCCACCTTTGCAGTTGTAGGAATGAATTATTTCTCAAACCATGCGGGAAGTGATTTGGTAATCGCAAATGCGGACAAGAACACAGGTGATTTCTCACTTGTAGATTACAAAGGAAATTATTCTTTCAATGCGCCCGATTTTGTAGAAGCTTCACAGAAAACCGTAAATACCGTGGTAAGCATCAATAACTTCACCGATCAGAGTCAAAGACAACAATCTTTTGATCCGTTTGAATTTTTCTTCGGTCCCCAGCAGCAGCAGCCTCGAAGAAATCCCGACATGCCAACAGGACAAGGGTCAGGTGTAATTATTTCACAAGATGGATACATTGTAACCAACAACCACGTGATTAAAGGCTCCAATAAAATCGAAGTGGTTTTAAACAATCAGAAATCCTACATCGCTGAATTAATAGGAACCGATCCGAATACGGATATTGCACTGATTAAAATAGAAGAAAAAGGATTGCCTTTCATTAAATTCATTGATTCTGATTTAATCAATGTCGGCGATTGGGTATTGGCAGTTGGTAATCCATTTGGATTAAACTCTACGGTGACAGCTGGAATCGTTTCTGCTAAAGGAAGAAGTATTGACATTTTACGAAGGAATTCAAGCAATCCAATTGAATCCTTCATTCAAACCGATGCCGCGATCAATCCTGGAAATAGTGGAGGTGCCTTGGTAAATCCAAACGGTGATTTGGTTGGGATAAATACCGCCATCTCTTCGCCAACGGGAACTTTCTCTGGATATGGATTTGCTGTCCCATCGAACTTGGTTAAAAAAGTAGTAGAAGACATTAAAAAATACGGATTGGTTCAACGTGGATATTTGGGTGTAGAAGGAATGGATTTAAGCAATGAATACCTAGTGAAACAATACAATCAAGAAAAAGGAACCAAATTGGTAAGTCAGCCAGGCGTTCTGATTCAAAGAGTTACCGACAAAGGAGGTGCGCAAGCGGCAGGATTGGAAAAAGACGATATCATCATTGAAATCGATGGCAAGAAAATCACCAATTTCGGGAAATTATCTTTTGCAGTGGGAAGTAAAAACCCTGGAGATAAAATCGAAGTAAAAGTACTTCGAAATGGAAAAGAAAAAACCTATACCGTCACATTACGTGATCAAAAAGGAAATACAACAACACGTTCATTTTCCGATTTATCGGTAAGCGAGAAATTAGGCGCTGAATTTGAGCCTTTGACCGATCGTCAGAAAGTAAGTTTTGGAATCGACTACGGAGTAATGGTTAAAAGTTTAGAGCCTGGCAGTAAGTTGGGTGGAATTGGAATTGGCGAAGGCTATATCATCTTAAAAGTAAACGACAAAGAAGTGAGCAGTCAAAGTGATGTAGATAAAACCTTAAAAAATCACAAAGGAAAAGTTTCCATCAGTTATGTGGATGCGTATGGAAGAATCTACACCAGAGGATTCACGCTGGATTAAACTGAATGTTTTTCCCTAGTTTTTTAAGAGCACAGCTTTGGCGCTGTGCTTTTTTTATATTCAAAATCTAAAAATGTGAATTCCATTTTCTATGTTCTATATTTGCATAAATCAAAACAATTCAATGAGAAAAATACTTATTCTTATAAGCATATTCCTACTTAGTTTTTCAAATGCGCAGGAAAAAGAGGGTTTGGCAAATTATTTTTTAATCAATACCGGTTATTCTAACTTGAATGGAAATTATTTCAAACTAGGTCCTGAATTGTATTTTGTTCAGGAAAGTGGACATATAATTAACCTAAGTGCTACCGCAAATATGGCGTATTTCAAAGACAAATATATCCTTGTTCCTGAATTGGGAATTGGCTATTTATTCAACACCAAAAATCCATTTAACAAAGCAAATCCGTACAAAGAATACATCAACGCAAGTTTTTATACCGTTCGTGTCAATGCTTCTCCATGGAATATCACACCGGAAATTGGTTTAACCCTTATCGGAATTTTGGAATTCAATGCCGGTTATTCGTTTGAATACCGCAAACATGGTTATACCCATTTTGATGGAATTAAATTCGGATTAACACTCCACATTCCCACTCAAATTTTCTAAAATTTAATTTTTATACCAGTGCAGAAAGTCTATCTTTGAAGCTCCGAAAACCATGAATTTAACAATAGAAAACATACTTTTAATCGGATCAATTTTACTTTTCCTCAGTATAATTGCCAAAAAAACTTCCTATAAATTAGGTCTTCCAACTCTGATTTTTTTCTTAGCCGTTGGAATGCTGGCTGGATCTGAAGGAATTGGTGGAATTCATTTCAACGACCCGAAAATCGCACAATTCATTGGAATTGTTGCCTTAAACTTTATTCTCTTTTCCGGAGGGCTCGAAACCAACTGGACTTCGATCAAACCCATTTTAAAGCAAGGAATTATCCTCTCTACTTTAGGCGTAATTCTCACTGCCACCATTGTGGGCGGATTTGTTTTTTACGTGACGGATTTCACGATTTTTGAAAGTTTACTATTGGGATCCATCGTTTCATCAACCGATGCTGCAGCGGTTTTCTCCATATTACGATCACGAAGTATTGCTCTGAAATCTCACCTACGTCCTACCCTAGAGTTAGAAAGTGGAAGCAATGACCCGATGGCGTATGTACTTACGTTGATTTTCTTAACCTTGGTTTTGAATCAAGACCAAAGTGTAGGTTCTATGATTCCTATGTTTTTCCAACAAATGATTTTAGGTACTGTTTTAGGTTTAGGATTCGGGAAAGTATGTAAAATCATCATCAACCGAATCAATCTTAGTTTTGATGGATTGTATCCCATTCTAGTCATATCCATGATGTTTATTATTTTCTCAGCCACTGATTTTGTAGGGGGAAATGGATTTTTAGCGGTTTATTTGGCAGCGATTTATTTGGGAAATCAGGAATTGATTCAGAAGAAATCGATTTTGAAAATGTATGATGGATTGGCGTGGTTGATGCAAATTATTCTCTTCTTAACTTTGGGATTATTGGTTTTCCCTTCGAACATCATTCCAGTCTTAGGAATAGGTGTGATGATTTCTTTGTTTCTAATTTTAGTTGCGCGCCCAATAAGTGTTATGATCAGTCTTCTTCCCTTTAAAATGAAGATGAAAAGACGTTTGTTTATTTCTTGGGTGGGTCTTCGAGGTGCCGTCCCCATTGTGTTTGCGACCTATCCGCTCTTAGCAGGAATTGACAAAGCAAATATGATTTTTAATATTGTATTCTTTATTTCGGTCACTTCGGTCTTGATTCAAGGAACCACAATTTCAGTGGTTGCGAAATGGTTAAATGTCGCTATTCCCGAGAAAGATAAAATAGTGGATGAAACAGATGAACTATTATTGGATCTTCCCAAATCACTTTTGCAAGATTTTGAAGTCTCACCGAATTGTCCCATTGTGGATAAAAAAATTGTAGATTTGTATTTACCAAAATCGAGCTTTATTGTGATGATTCGAAGGGACGGTAAATACATACGACCCGGTGGTTCTACCCAAATCCAAGCCAACGATAATTTGATGATTTTAGCTGATAATCAAAGTGATTTTGAGAAAATAAACCACTATCTTAGAAACCTCAATAAGGACTAATGCGCAGTAAAAATGAAAAAACGTTTTATCATATTGATTGACTTTTCAGAACTTTCGGGAAATCTGATTCAATACGCCTGTGATTGGGCCGTTCAGGAAAATGCGGAAATTTTAGTTGTTCACGAAACCAGTCCCATGGTTCCTGGGTTTTCTGACAATGATACACGTGAAGTTATTATAAAAGACACCAATTCGGAAGCACTGGAAAATCTGAAAACATTGGTCAACCCATTTCTTCCGCCCGGATTGAAAGCAAATTATTTAGTTTCAGAAATTCATTTGCAACTTACGTTGGACAAATTGGTGGAAGATGATTTTGAGGATTTGGTTTTTACAAGCCTCAAAGAAAGTGGACTTTTTGAAAAGTATTTTCTGAAAAGCAAAGTGCTTCAACTGATTGAAAATACGAATTCAATCATTGTTGCCATGCCCCAGGAAATTAATAAATATTCGCATGAAAATATTTTTGTAGCCGTTTCTGAAAAAACGCAATTAAATATTTTAGAATTTAATAATTTCTTGAAATTCATTAACGAAAAGAATACAAAAATCACTTTCTTCTATCTCGCAAAACCGAATGAAGATACCACAGAATTCGAAAGACAACTTCGGAATCTAACCGATTTATTTGCAGACCGATTCAAAACTTCGTTTGAAATTTACGAAGCGAACAATCCCAAAAAAGACATTAAGAAAGTAATCAATAATAAGATTGATGAAATTTTAGTCGTTCAACGCGGTTCCCGCTTATTATCCGACCAACTTTTTCGAAGATTCTTAATCAATGACTTGGTTCACGAAGGAGAAACACCTTTGGTGGTATTACCCTAAAATTAAATTGGTTACTCAAACATTAAATCTTAATTTCGCGCTATGATTTCGGCAAAAAATATTTACAAGCGTTTTGGTGATTTAGAAGTTTTAAAAGGAGTTTCACTCGATGTGAGCGTGGGGGAAATTGTTTCCATAGTTGGAGCTTCGGGAGCAGGGAAAACTACTTTACTTCAAATTTTAAGTAGTTTGGACAAAGCGACTGAACCAGAAAAAAACTATTCCCAAATCGTCATTCACAAAGAAGATATCACCAAACTATCCGATTCAAATCTCTCGAAATTTAGAAATGAAAACATTGGTTTCATCTTTCAATTTCATCAATTGTTACCAGAATTTACTGCGTTTGAAAATGTGTGTATTCCTGGCTACATAAGCGATACAAAGAAGTCAAAAGTTCATGAAAAAGCAAAAGAACTCTTGGGCTTTTTGGGATTGGAAAAAAGATTGGAACACAAACCATCTCAACTATCGGGTGGAGAACAACAACGGGTTGCGGTAGCACGAGCTTTGGTCAATCAGCCGAGTGTGATTTTTGCGGATGAACCTTCAGGGAATTTAGATTCTAAAAACGCAGAAGAATTGCACCAATTGTTTTTTCGATTACGGGATGAATTTGGTCAAACTTTCGTAATTGTAACGCACAACGAGGAATTGGCAGATATGGCCGATCGGAAATTGGTGATGACAGACGGTCGTTTTGAAATGTAATTTCAAGATTTAGTCATGACGAAAAAAGAACTCAAAGAATTTTTGGATGAAAAATTTGAATTATACAATCAATCCAACTTTATAGAAAGTGATCCGATTCAAATTCCACATCGCTATACATTGAAAGAAGACCAAGAGATTGCTGGATTTCTTGCTGCTAGTTTTGCTTGGGGAAATCGGAAAATGATTATCGATAAAACAACGGATTTCTTGAATCGAATGGGAAATTCACCCTATGATTTTGTGATGAATTATTCGGAAGATGAATTTGAAAAGATAGAAAGTTTCAAACACCGAACGTTTAATTCCATCGATGCTCATTTCTTTTTAAGTTCCCTTCGGAATATTTACGAAAACCATGGCGGAATGGAGAAAGCATTTCATTTTTCAGAAAAGGACGAAGATACTTTCCACGCCATTGAAAATTTTCGGAACCTGTTTTTTGAAACCGAGCATTTTCATCGTTCCGAAAAACATGTTTCCAGTCCCGCGAAAGGTTCGGCTTCCAAACGGTTGAATATGATGTTGCGCTGGTTCGTTCGTGGCGACAAGCAAGGTGTAGATTTGGGAATCTGGAAAAACGCAAAACCATCGCAACTCGTTTGTCCTTTGGATGTGCATTCGGGAAATATTGCTCGAAAACTGGGACTGTTGAAACGCAGTCAAAATGACTGGAAAGCGGCTATAGAATTGAATAATCAACTAAAAAAACTCGACCCGAATGATCCGGTGAAATACGATTTCGCACTTTTTGGATTGGGCGTTTTTGATGCGTTTTAAAAACTTTGTTTATTTTTGAATTATGTCTATAAGTGAACTTTTAAAAAATCTCCGTCCGTATGTAAAACCCTACAATGGATTAATTGTCGCTGCTTTACTTCTTACGCTTGTAGGTTCATTTACTGCACAGGTGAATGCTTTGACATTAAAATACACGGTGGATGAAGTCAACAATTTAGTAGAAAAAGGAGAAGGATTAGAAAGTGGATTTTACATTTTAATTACGATCACCCTTGTTTTACTCTCAAAAGAAATAATTAATGTTGTCATTACATTTGGCCAGAAATACTACGGTGAAAAACTTCGAATTTACATTTCCCGTGATTTAGCCCAAGCTGTGGTAGATCGTATTTTGACGTATCGCATGGCTTTTTACACATCCAATGACAATGAATCTGGAAAATTACAAACCCGAATTGATGCGGGCATTTCAAGTATAACCCGTTTGGTCCAAAACTTTTTCATCAATATTCTACCCTTATTCGCAAACTCATTTATCGCGTTAATTTTAATGTTTAACGCCAACTTTTGGGTAGGTTTAGTAGGTATTTGCATTGTTCCCATATACATATATATAACACTCAAACAAGCCAAGACACTGAGTGGATGGAGAAGAAACATGCGCCATTTCAGAGAGTCTAAAAGTCAAGGAATTGTAAATATCATTCAATCTATAACCGTTATAAAGTCTTTCAACAGAGAGCAAATTGAATCAGACAAACAGAATAAGATTCAATTTGACATGACAGAAAATCAATTAAAAACCCAAAAAACCGGATTTTTATTTAACGGTATTAAATCCTTTGTCGAACAAATTGGGGTTGTAATTATCATTATTCTTACGGCCTATTTGGTGTTGGATGGAAAAATGAGCATTGGGATGATTATGTTTCATATTTTACTTTTCAATAATGTAACGGCGCCTATAGGTCAATTGCATCGTATTTTTGATGAAATGAACGATGCCATGATTTATTCAGAAAGCTTCTTTGGAATATTAAATGCCGAAGATCAAATCGAAAATTCAGGTAATTATAAACCCGAAAAAATCAAAGGAAAGTTTGAAATTCAAAATGTAGATTTTATTTATCCAAATGGAACTCAAGCTTTGCACAATGTAAGTATGACTATTTCACCGAATAAAATTACGGCTCTCGTAGGATTGAGCGGCGCTGGGAAAAGTACCATCATCAATTTATTGGATAAGTTTTATGAACCGACAAAAGGTGAGATTTTATTGGATGGCATTCCATTGAAAGAATATGACACGCAATTTTTACGAAAAAATATTGGTTTGGTTTTACAGAAAAATCATATTTTTAGTGGAACTATTGAAGAGAATATACGGTATGGAAATCCTACGGCTTCCCAAGAAGAAGTTTGGGATGCAGCGAAACAAGCGTACATTTTTGACCAAATTATGGAATTACCCAATCAGTTTGATAGCAATGCCCTTTTACTTTCGGGTGGACAACAGCAACGAATTGCCATTGCCCGTATGTTTTTAAAAAATCCACCCATCATATTTTTGGATGAACCCACGGCGAGTTTAGATGCCATTGCGACTGAGCAAATTAAAAATAGTTTGGATGCCATCAAGAAAAATAGAACCGTAATCATTATTTCACATAGCATTTCTCAAATTATAGATTCGGACTGTATATATGCCATGGAAGTCGGCAAAGTGGCAGAGTCAGGAACACATCAAGAGATTTACGGTCAGAATGGAGTCTATAAAGATATTTTTGATGCGATGGCAAGGAGTTTGAACATTGAGAAAATCGCCAAAACTTTTGGCGATGAAGAAGATTAAATAATAAAACAAACTATGAAAGAATTAAATCAAATTAAATATTTAGAAAGAAAACCACGGGTTGAAATGGATAAAAATCCGTTGATGCTTTTGATTCATGGTTATGGAAGTAATGAAGCGGACTTATTCAGTTTCGCAGACGATTTACCCGATGAGTTTCATGTAATCAGTGTTCAAGCTTTTCACACTTTGGGTCAAGGAATGTTCGCTTGGTATGAAATTGATTTCATCAATGCAGAAAAATTCAACAATATTCCACAAGGTTTGGAATCGAGAGATAAATTGGTCGAGTTTATTGATGCGATTACGGCTCAAGAAAATTTAGACAAAAAGAATGTATGGCTGTGCGGATTCAGTCAAGGAGCGATTTTGAGTTATTCCATTGCCTTAAATTTCCCTAACAAAGTAAAAAACATTGCGATTTTAAGTGGATATCCCGAACCGGAATTGATAGGACGAATTCCAATTCATCCTGAATACGCCGATTTGAACTTTTACATTTCGCATGGAATAGACGATATGGTGATTCCCATTGAATGGGCACGAAATGGAAAACCGTTTTTGGAAAAGTTGGGAATTAAAAATGAATACCATGAATACAACGGTGGACATGGAATTGTTCCGCAAAACTATTCCGATTTAATGGCGTGGATGAAGAAAGCGTAAAGCATTTATTATCAATGAATTTGAAGCTTGACACTATTAAATTCAAAACTTCTAATTTCAAAATCTTACCTTTGCCTAACAATTAGTTTAAGAAACGATGAGTTCATACGATATAAAACCCAAGGTAGCGATTTCGGTAGGTGACACAAACGGAATTGGCTATGAAATCATAACAAAGACATTAGCCAACAAAGACATACTGGATTTTTTCACACCGATTATTTTTGGATCGACCAAGCATTTAAGTTTTTATAAAAATTTATTGCAAGACGATTCGATTCAATTTTACGGAATTGATTCGATAGATAAGGCGGTTGACCGAAAGATCAATGTTTTAAATTTATGGAAAGATCCTGCGCCGATGGAGTTTGGTAAGCCAACTAAAACTTCAGGCCAAATGGCTTTTGAATCTTTGGAAGCTGCTACCCAAGCGGTAAAAGATGGAAAATGCGATGTGTTGGTTACGGCACCTATCAATAAGAAAAACATTCAATCCGACGCTTTTCAATTTCCTGGGCACACCGAATATTTGGGTGAAGTGTGGGGTGGAAAACCTTTGATGTTTTTGGTGACAGATACACTTAAAGTTAGTTTAGTTACCCAGCATATTCCTTTGAAAGATGTTGCTGCCAGCATTACCAAAGAAAAAATTCAACAAAAAATTAAGGCTTTACTCAAATCATTGATTGAAGATTACGGAATAAGCAAACCAAAAATTGCCGTTTTGGGATTGAATCCACATTCGGGCGACAATGGTCTATTGGGTCAAGAAGAACAAGAAGTAATCATTCCCGCGATTCAATCTTTTTATGAAAAAGGAACTTTGGTATTTGGCCCCTATGCGGCGGATAGTTTTTTCAGTGGTATGGCCATTAATTCTTTTGACGCGGTTTTAGGAATGTATCACGATCAAGTATTGACTCCTTTTAAAACCTTGTGTTTTGAAGAAGGAGTAAATTACACGGCTTCCCTTCCGTTTGTTCGTACCTCTCCCGATCACGGTGTGGCGTATGACATAGCTGGAAAAGGAATCGCAGATCCAACTTCATTCAAAGAAGCGATTTTTACGGCCATTGATATATTTAGAAAACGAGCGGAATACACGGAGTTAACGAGCAATGTTTTAAAGACGCGGGAAATTAAAAATGAAAGAGAACGCTAAATGAAAAAGGATGAATTCAATCCTTCATTTACATTTAAGATAGAATTCACTTCGATCAAATAGTTGGTGAATTAAGTCGAGACTAAAAAAGAAATTTATAATTAATCGAAAACTTTATTGTTTTTCAACAAGATGTATTATCTTTGCCACCCGTTTTGAGTTATGGATAAGTTTAAAAAATATAGTGTTTCCTTTGCAGGTTTGAGTTTGGGAAAACATCATTTTGATTTTTCTATCACTCAATCGTTCTTTGATTTGTTTGAATTTGAGCAAGATTTTCAGAATCCTGATTTAAAAATTGAATTGATCCTCGACAAGAAAAATAATTTTTTAGATTTATTTTTTGAGTTATCGGGAGAAATTGAATTGAATTGTGATTTAACCAACGAGGTTTTCTCGCAAGAGATTGAAGGAAATTCTGAGATCATTGTAAAATTTGGTGAAGACTTTGACGATTCGGATGATGAAGTATGGGAAATTCCACAAGGCGAACATTCTGTAAACATTTCACAAATGATATACGAAATGACCTTATTAGCAATCCCAAATAAAAGAGTTCATCCCGATGTTTTAAGTGGTAAAAGCCACTCCGAAATGTTGAATTTACTTGAGCAATATACTTTGCATGAGACTGATGAAGAGGAAGATGAGGAAGAAGACGATTCAAACAGCGAAGAAACAATAGACCCGAGATGGGAAAGTTTAAAGAAATTAAAAAAACAATAATAACTGAAAATAAGATAAGTTATGGCACATCCTAAGAGAAGACAATCGACTACGAGAAGAGATAAACGTAGAACTCATTACAAAATCGAAGCACCTCAGATTGCTGTAGATAAAGCAACTGGAGAATCACATTTATACCATAGAGCTTACTGGTTAGACAATAAAATGTACTACCGCGGGAAAGTTGTAATGGAAAGAAATCAAGACGAAGACGTAGAATAAATTCGTTTTTTTAGAAAATAAAGAAAGCTGTTTCTAAATAAGAGGCAGCTTTTTCAATTTTTTTATATCTTTGAAGAAGCCTTCCTCTAAATAATTTAAAAAAAATATACTATGGATATTAAAGAAATACAGAATCTGATTAAGTTTGTTTCAAAATCCAATGTTGCAGAAGTCAGTCTGAAACTGGAAGATGTTGAAATAAAGATCAAAAACATTCCAAGCCAAACGGTAAATTATTCATCACAACCGATGATGCAACAGCAGCAACAACCTTTGGTTCAAGCGTCTCAAGCCGTTGCTCCTGCACCCGCTGAAAGTGCACCTACCCAAGAGGAAGAAGACTCTAAATACTATACTGTAAAATCACCCATGATTGGGACTTTTTATCGTGCTTCGGCACCTGGAAAAGATCCTTTTGTATCTGTGGGTGATACTGTTTCACCGGGTTCGGTTTTATGTATGGTTGAAGCCATGAAATTATTCAATGAAATCGAATCTGAAGTTTCAGGTAAGATAGTGAAAATTTTAGTGGATGATTCGACACCTATCGAGTACGATCAGCCTTTGTTCTTAATCGATCCAGCTTAAATCAAATGAGCAAAAAAATGTTTAAGAAAATATTAATTGCCAATCGAGGTGAAATTGCTATGCGTGTAATACGCACCGCAAGAGAGATGGGCATTAAAACAGTTGCGGTTTATTCGACCGCTGATGCAGACAGCCTACACGTTCGATTTGCGGATGAAGCGGTATGTATTGGTCCCGCATCAAGTGCAGAATCTTATCTAAAGATTTCCAATATTATTGCAGCAGCAGAAATTACGGATGCGGACGCCATCCATCCCGGATATGGTTTCTTATCTGAAAACTCGAAATTCTCTAAAACCTGTAGAGATACTGGAATTAAATTCATTGGCGCCACACCTGAACAAATCGACCGAATGGGTGATAAAGCGACGGCAAAAGCTACCATGATTGAAGCAGGAGTACCTGTAGTTCCAGGTTCAGAAGGGATTTTAGAAGATTTGGAAGATGCGAAAAAAGTAGCCAAGAAAATCGGTTTTCCTGTGATGATCAAAGCCACTGCCGGTGGTGGAGGAAAAGGAATGCGTGAGATTTTCAATGAAGCCGATTTAGATAAACATTGGGATTCAGCGGTTCAAGAAGCTCTATCTTCTTTTGGGAATGGAGGAATGTACATGGAAAAATTAATCCTTGAACCACGTCATATCGAAATCCAAATTGCTGGAGATTCTACGGGACGTGCTTGTCATTTATCAGAAAGAGATTGTTCAGTTCAACGTCGTCATCAAAAGTTAACGGAGGAAACTCCTTCTCCTTTTATGACGGATAAACTTCGCAAAGAAATGGGTGATGCCGCTGTAAAAGCTGCTGAATACATTGGGTACGAAGGGGTAGGAACGGTTGAATTCTTGGTAGACAAGGATCGGAATTTTTATTTCATGGAAATGAATACCCGAATCCAAGTTGAACATCCGATTACCGAACAAGTAGTCGATTACGATTTGGTAAAAGAACAGATTTTAATTGCAGCAGGCTATCCAATTTCAGGAAAAAATTACTTTCCAAAACTACATTCCATTGAATGTAGAATCAATGCCGAAGATCCATACAACAACTTCAGACCTTCACCTGGGACAATAACCAATATCAACATTCCTGGTGGACACGGAGTTCGTGTGGACACGCATGTATATGCCGGCTACAAAATTCCACCGTATTATGATTCCATGATCGCTAAGTTAATCGTTACGGCTCAAACCCGTGAAGAAGCTTTGGCTAAGATGCGAAGAGCATTGGATGAATTTTATATTGAAGGGATTAAAACCACAGTTCCGTTTCATAGACAGTTGATGGATAATCCGGATTATATCGCGGGAAATTACACAACGGCTTTTATGGATACCTTCGAATTGGATCCTTCCTATGCAGAACAATTTTAAAATAAATAAATAAATAAATAGAAAAGCCGGAGTTGTCCGGCTTTTTTTATTCTACACTTCGAATGGTCATCAAAAAAAATCGTCCTTAGACAAACCTATCTAAGGACGATCCAACCAAATTAAATTCGGTATAAATTAATCGACATTGTCATGTAGAAAATTATTGGGCCTCATTTTTTGATCGCCGTTACTGTCTTTACTTAAAATATAGTCTGACGGATGATTGCTTTCTTTGCCTTGCAATTCCAGACCTTGACGTTTGTAAGCAGGTACATTTTCCAAATCATCTACGGTTTTATTGGAAAGCGTGTTTTTGAACTTATAGTTGAATTGTTTCAAACGCGTTCTACGTTCTTCAATCGCTTGGGAAAGTGAATGTGAAATCGGAGAGTCAAAAGGATCTTCGTCCTGAACACTAATTTGAACTTCTTCTTTTACTTGAGGCTGAACCACTTCTTGTGAAACAGATGTATTTGAATTCGAAAAACCAATGTTCTCATCCTCAAAGTCGTCATCCAACGTAAACATTATGGTTTGCGAAGGTGCTTCTTTTTGAACTTCTTCATTCTTTTCTGCCACCTCTTCTTCGCTAATTTCGCGCGTCTCCACAACAAAATCAGATTCAACTACTTCCGCTATGGTTTGCTCTTCAATAATTTCTTCCTCTTCTTCCAAAAAGAATTTCACTTCATTTTCAGAATTACCTTCTGACTGAACTTCTTGTTCGTCTTCTAAATCTTCATCCTGCATTCTTCGAACGCGTACAGGAAAAGGCGTTTCTGGCGATAAAGTCTTAGTTATCGACTGCTCTTCCACCAAGGTGTGAAATACTTTCTCCTCTTCTTTTCCGGTATACACTTGTTCATCCGTCGGGAATCCTGTTGCGATAACTGTAACACTGATTTTGTCACCCAAGCTTAGGTCTTCACCAACACCCATGATGATGTTTGCGTTATTTTTAGCTTCACTTTGAATGTATTCATTGATGGTTGCAATCTCATCCATGGTGATTTCAGCTTCACCTGAGAGAATAAGTAACAACACATTTCGAGCGCCTGAGATTCGGTTGTTATTCAATAAAGGTGAATCCAATGCAGAAGTAATTGCGTCAATCGCTTTACTTTCTCCACTTGCTTCTCCCGCTCCCATGATGGCAGTTCCTGAATCCGCCAAAACCGTACGTGCATCTCGAAGGTCAATGTTCATTGCGTATTGCTTCGAAATCACTTCCGCAATTCCTTTAGCAGCTGTTGTTAATACTTCGTCTGCTTTTGCAAAACTGGCTTTGTATCCTAGATTTCCGTAAAGTTCACGTAATTTATCATTGTTAATGACAATCAGTGAATCTACATTTTTCTGCATTTTCTCAATTCCTTCCTGGGCTTGTTCCAACCTCATTTTTCCTTCAAAGAAGAAAGGTGCTGTCACAATTCCTACGGTTAGAATTCCCATTTCTTTGGAGATTCCTGCAATAATTGGCGCAGCTCCCGTTCCGGTTCCACCACCCATTCCTGCTGTTATAAAAACCATTTTGGTATGTTCATCCAAAACACTTTTAATATCATCAATACTTTCCAGTGCAGCTTGTTCTCCAATTTCTGGATTGGCTCCAGCGCCCATACCTTCGGTCACTGTTTTCCCCAATTGAAGTCGATTGGGAACAGGACTGTTATTCAAGGCCTGAGAATCTGTATTGCAGATTACAAAATCCACACCCTCAATGCCTTGTTCATACATGTAGTTCACAGCATTGCTACCTCCTCCTCCAACTCCAATCACTTTGATAGCTGAGGAGCGGTGCTTTGGTAAATCAAACATAAAATCTCGGGTTTCCATATTGTTGTATTTTTTAATTCTAAATTATTCAGTTTCATTAATCATTTTGATGAACTTGTCAGCCCATTTTGAGAAGTTGGATACACCTCTCGGTTTTCTTGCCCCTGTAAAAATTCCTTTGCTTACTTTTGGTTTTTCTCCCTCAACCGTTTCTTCCACTTCCAAAGAAACTTCTTTACTCACTTCCATTTCTTCTTCCATTTCATACTGGCAATCTTCAAGTGCTTTCATCAATAAACCAACAGAAGTTGCGTATTCTGGACTTGAGAATTCTGAGGCAAAATCTCCAACCATGTGTTCTTTTGAGAATCCAATTCGAACATCCATTCCAGTTAAAAACTCAGACAGTTGACGAATGTGTTTCAAATTAGAACCACCTCCTGTCATTACAATTCCAGCAATCAACTTTTTCTTAGGCTCATCGCAACCGTAATGTTTTAACTCTAAATAACTGTGCTCTAAGATTTCCTGAACTCTTGCCTTGATAATTTGTGAAAGGGTTTTCAATGAAATTTCTTTTGGTTCACGTCCATTCAATCCTGGAATCGAAACAATTTCATTTTCCTTATTTTCTCCGGGCCAAGCAGATCCGAATTTTTCTTTCAGTAATTCTGCATGTCTTTCTATAATAGCACAACCTTCCTTTATATCTTCAGTAATTACATTTCCTCCAAAAGGAATTACAGAAGTATGCCGAATCATATTGTCTTTAAAAATAGCAATATCCGTCGTTCCACCTCCTATATCTACCAATGCAACACCGGCTTCTTTTTCTTCTTTACTCAAAGTAGCATCTGCTGAGGCAAGAGGTTCAAGCGTAATGCCAGACAATTTCAATCCAGCGCTTTTCACACAACGAACAATATTTTTTATGGATGTAATTTGTCCAACTACCACATGGAAATTAGCCTCCAAACGACTTCCGTACATTCCCACAGGATCGGTAATTTCACCATCACTATCCACTTTGTAATCTTGCGGCAAAACATGAATGATTTCCTCACCCGGAAGCATCACTAATTTATGCACTTGGTTGACCAATCGTTTTAAATCCTCTTCATTGATGACATCTTCATGATTGGGTCGAGTTATATAATCACTGTGTTGGAGCGAACGAATATGTTGTCCAGCTATTCCCACAGTTACTTCTTCAATTTTAATTCCAGAGGATTCTTCTGCTTTGGAAACAGCTTCTTTGATTGAGTTTACGGTTTTGGTGATATTACTGACCATTCCTCTAGAAACGCCCAAACTCTTGGCGACTCCTACTCCTAATACTTCTACCTTCCCATTATCGTTCATACGACCGATCATCGCTACAATTTTGGTGGTTCCTATGTCTAAGCCTACTGCTATTCCTTTATTTTTCATCACTTTCTCTTTTGGTTGCTACTATTTGGTTATTAAATTTTAAGCTTATTTTCTGGTAAAAATCAAGTCCAACTTTGCCTAAATATTGGTCATAAAATAATTTCAGTCTTTTGAACTTATCCTCAAAATTTTCTAATTCACCAAATTCAATGATGTAATCACCTTTGTTCACTAACAAAATAAATGAATTTGGCGCTTGTTTCTTAACTGCTATGATATGTTTTGTTAACAACTTATCAGCCTTAATAAATTTTGACAACTCGCTCAATGCCAGGTAGTCATCTTCATCAATACGTCCTCCGACCAATAAAACTTCGGAAGCGTAAAGATTAGACAGTGGAATTTTGGCTAATTCCTCGGATAAATAGTACTCATCCGTTCCCGTATTTACACGGAGAATGGGAATTTCCTGTTCAATTTTCACGTTTAAACCGCCATCTACTTCTTGGAAAACATGGGCTTTTTTAACAAAAGGATCTTCGTCCAATGCCCGTTCCACTTTCGCGACATCCAAACTTCCTAAATTAACGGTGCGCACATAAAGTGGTTTCCCTTCAATAATTCGTGTAACTAAACTGTCATTGATAAACCGCAATCCGGATTCATTGTCAATATGAATTCGAATTTCTTTCAGTGTTTTCCCCGCATGTCTAATTGCCGAAAAACTCACCAAAAAGCCGAGGATTAAAATTCCTAAAATCATCTTTATCAATGTCCACCTAGTTTTCATTCAGCCAATTTTTAATGGGTTTAACTAACGTATCGACACTACCTGCTCCGACGGTTACTAAAACGTCGAATTCTTTGGTCTTTATTCTTTCTAAAGCTTCATTTAAAGAAGCAACTTCTTTTTCTTCTAAATTAATTTTTTCTAACAAGGCTTCAGACGAAATTCCCTCAATCGGCAATTCGCGCGCTGGATAAATATCCAAAAGAATCAATGCGTCAAACTGACTTAAACTCTTTGCAAATTCATCCATAAAATCCCGTGTACGACTGAATAGATGGGGTTGAAAAACTCCCAAAACTTTCTTCCCAGGAAACATATCTTTCAAAGAACCTGTAATCGCATTCAACTCGGTCGGATGATGGGCATAATCATCGATATACACTTTTTGATTAAAATCCCACCGATTAAATCTTCGTCTTACACCCAAAAAGTCAACCAAAGCATGTTTAATTTTCTCTTCACTTACTCCCAAATAAAGAGCGACTGCAATGGCAACGGTTGCGTTTTCCACATTGTGTCTTCCGGGATGTTTCAAGGTGAAATCCTCCAAAATCCCAGTCGGTGTTTTCAAATCAAAATGATAAAACCCATTTTCAATTCGAATATTAATCGCATCGAAATCTGCGCCTGATTCTACACCGTAAGTCGTCGCATTTTCAATCGGCAATCCTTTTTTGACAAAGGTTTTTTCGGTTATTTTTTTACTGAATTCAATGAATGTTTTTTGAAACTCTTCTTCATCTCCATAAATATCCAAATGATCGGCATCCATCGACGTAATCACTCCCACTTTGGGTGAAAGCTTCAAGAACGATCGATCGAATTCATCGGCTTCAGAAACCGTGTATTTATTTCCCCGAATCAGAAAATTGGAACCGTAATTCTCTAAAACACCTCCTAAAAAGGACGTGCATTCCAATCCAGCTTCATGCAAAATATGGCCAAGAATTGAAGAAGTCGTTGTTTTTCCATGCGTTCCAGCGATGGCAACTCCGTATGTGGAATCCGTGATTTCACCTAAAACTTCGGAACGCTTCAGGATGTGAAAACCGTTTTCAATGAAATACTGGTATTCGGAATGCGCAACGGGAACGGCAGGCGTATAAATCACCAACGTATTTTCTGGTGTTAATTCTTGAGGAATTTGATGAATATCATCTTCAAAATGAATCGAAATTCCTTCGGCCTGAAGTTGGCTCGTCAATTCGGTTTCCATGCGATCATATCCCATTACTTTTTTGTCAAAATAATTGAAATAGCGCGCAAGAGCACTCATGCCTATTCCACCGGCACCAATAAAGTAATAATATGTTTTCTCTAACAACTTCATTTTAATTGACTTAATACAATATCGACGATTTCTTTTGTCGCATTGGGTTTCCCCAGTTTATTTAAATTTTCACGCAAAGAATTCTGCTTTTCCTGATTTTGAACTAATTCCAAAGTGGTTTTCACCAAATTTTCTGGCACTTGTTGATCGGTCAACATCAAAGCTGCCTCTTTTTGCACCAGCGCTTCCGCATTCTTGGTTTGATGATCTTCGGATGCAAATGGAAAAGGAACCAATATCAACGGTTTTCCCACCAATGCCAATTCCGAAATCGCCATGGCTCCTGCTCTGGAAACAATCACATCCGCCGCCGCAAAAGCGGTTTTCATATCGTAAATAAATTCAGTACTATGAATTCCTTTTGGGTCTTCTTTTATTTCTTCCCGAATGGATTTAAACTCCAACTGTCCGGTTTGCCAAATCAATTGAACATCCGATTCCAAAATCTGCTCAAACCCTTTTCGCCAGGCATTATTCAAAGTTCGTGAACCTTGACTTCCACCTACAGAAAGAATTACTTTTTTTGACGGATCCAACCCAAAAGTTTGAATGGCATCTTCACGTTTGCTCAGATTTTGAAACATTTCTGAACGAATTGGATTTCCTGTATAATGTGTTTTCTCGGCAGGAAATTGTGAAATCCCTTCGTACGCTACACAAATTGCAGCTGCTTTATTTTTTAATAATTTATTCGTAATTCCTGGAAACGAATTCTGCTCTTGAATAACAATCGGAATATTTTGTTTTACCGCTTGCCACAACAAAGGACCACTTGCATAACCGCCAGTTCCAATGGCTATATCTGGTTCAAATTCTTTAATAATCTGTTTTGCGAACTTCAAACTCCTCAACAACTTGGTTGGGAATTTAAAATTCGAAAGTAAATTTCCTCTATCAATTCCAACAATAGGCAATCCTACAATGGGATACCCTGCTTTGGGAACTTTTTCCATTTCCATTTTACCCAAAGCGCCCACAAATAAAATCTCAACCTCAGGCATGCGCAGCTTGATTTCATCCGCAATTGCAATTGCTGGATAAATGTGACCACCTGTGCCTCCGCCACTTATGATGACCTTAAGCGATGTCTTGGATAACTTCATCTGTGTTTTTTCTTTCTTCTAATAAAATTTCTTCCGGCGTTTTAATCGCTCTACTCACACTCAAAATAATTCCAAAAGCAATACAGGTCACCCATACTGAGGTTCCTCCGTAACTTATCATCGGCAAAGGTTGTCCAGTAACTGGAAATAAATTCACAGCTACACCCATGTTGATAATTGCTTGAAATATTATCGGCAATCCTGCCGCAAAAACCACTAAACTGCCAAAAAACGTATGGATTTTGGTAGAAATAATCATAATTCGCGATAGAATCAATAGAAATATAAATATCAATCCGCCACCGCCTAAAATTATTCCATATTCTTCAACGATGATCGCAAAAATAAAATCGGACGAGGATTGAGGAAGGGTTTGTTTAAAAACACTTTTTCCTGGCCCTACACCTGTTAATCCTCCTCTATTAATCGCTGCTTTTGCGTGATGCACTTGATAGGATTCAATTCCATCACTATCTGTAAAATTCTCAATTCGAGACTGCCAAGTATGCGCTCTTGAGCTTGGTAAAACATCGCTATGATTCAATGCGATGTAAATAAATATACTTGCAGCGATGGCTCCAAAGGCGAAGAATCCGGCTAATATTTTAAGGGGGAAGCCTCCAATAAAAAGCAGAACCATACACATCGCAAACAAAATAACCGCTGTAGAACCGTTGGCTGGAAAAATCAAACCGATAATCACAAACATAGGCAGAAACAAAGGTAAAATTGACTGCTTTAAAGTAATTTGCTTATCTCTGTAATTCGTTAAGAAACGGGCGATAAAAACCAATAAAATTATCGAAGCAAAGGTGGAAGTTTGAAACCGAATGGAAGTCCCTGGAAGTTTTAACCATCGTGCAGCATTTGCACCTTCAATCGTATCTCCTTGAAACAAAGTGAATCCAAGTAAAATAGCTATGACAGGCAATCCCAACATGGCAATGGCTCCAAAGTACTTGTAATTCACACGTTGAATCGCAACAATGATAATTAAACCCACGACCAAAAAAGCAGCGTGTTTCCCCATATAGGAAAAGACTGTTCCTTTACCCACCGTGTAAACAAGATTGGAACTTGCAGAATATACCGGAAGGAAAGAAAACATCGAAAGCAATCCAATGAATGCCCACAGAAATTTATCTCCTTTGATATAATTATTTAAAAATTCCAATTTCATACTTCTTAACTTAAAGTTGTTTCACTTCTGCTTTAAATTGCTTTCCTCTGTCTTCGTAGCTTGTAAACAAATCAAAACTTGCACATGCGGGTGAAAGTAGTACAGAATCTCCCTTCTTACCTAACATATAAGCCACTCGAACGGCTTCTTGCATTGATTTTGTTTCTATAATAGAATCCACAACACCTTCAAAAGCAGCTAGAATTTTTGAATTATCTTCGCCCAAACAAACAATCGCTTTTACTTTTTTCTGAACCAATGGGATCAAAGAAGCATAGTCATTTCCTTTGTCAACTCCACCTACGATCCAAACCGTAGGATTTTTCATACTTTCCAATGCATAATAAACCGCATTTACATTGGTTGCTTTGGAATCATTGATAAATTCAAGACCTCCTACTTTTAAAACGAATTCCAATCGATGTTCTACTGCTTGAAAATCGGAAAGACTACGTCGTAATGTATCTTTTCGAATTCTTAAAATATTTGCAACGGTCGCTGCTGCCATTGTATTTGATGTATTGTGTCTTCCTCTCAAAGAGAATTCCGATGTCGGCAATTCTAATTTTTCTGGATAATTAACCACGATATTCTCATTCTCCTCATAAGATCCATCATTTGCTTTTGTGCTCATAGAATACGGTATTTTTTTTGCTTGTGTATTTATATCTTTAATTAATTCTAAAATCATATCATCGTCATAATTATAGACGAAGTAATCTTCCTGGCTTTGGTTGGCTGTAATTTTAAATTTCGACCGCGCATACAGTTCTAGTTTATAATCATAGCGATCCAAATGATCGGGTGTAATATTCAATAAAATAGCGATGTATGGTTTGAATGAAAACACATCATCGAGTTGAAAACTGCTGATTTCCAATACATAATATTCATTCACATCGGCTACCACCAATTCGGCAAAACTTTTTCCAATATTTCCTGCAAGTGCTACATTGAATCCTGCATTTTGTAAAATGTGGTGAATCAATGATGCGGTAGTCGTCTTGCCATTGCTACCGGTAACTGCAATAATTTTTGCCTTTGTATACCGAGAAGCGAATTCAATTTCAGAAATTACAAGAATTCCTTTTTGCTTGATTTTCTGAATCATTTCGGATTCCTTAGGAATCCCTGGACTTTTAATCACTAAATCCGAATTCAAAATCACAGAATCTGTATGCATTCCTTCTTCAAACTCAATATTGTTTTCTATTAATTTTGAACGGTATTCTTCTTTTAACTTCCCTTTGTCTGAAAGCAAAACGTCAAATCCTTGTTTCTTACCAAGTAAAGCCGCACCCACGCCGCTTTCTCCACCTCCTAAAATCACCAATTTCTCTTTCATTTATCTGATTTTTAAGGTGATTATGGATACAATAGCTAACATAAAACTCACAATCAGAAAACGAGTCACAATTTTACTTTCGTGGAATCCCAATTTCTGAAAATGATGATGAATCGGTGTCATTAAAAACACTCTTCTTCCTTCTCCGTATTTCTTTCGGGTAAATTTAAAATAGGAAACTTGAACCATGACGGATAGACTTTCAATAAGAAAAACGCCACATAAGACAGGAATTAATAATTCTTTTCGAACTACAATTGCAATCACAGCAATCAATCCTCCAATGGTCAAACTACCTGTATCGCCCATGAATACTTGCGCGGGATAGGTATTGTACCACAGAAATCCAATGAGCGCACCAATGAAAGCAGTACAAAATATAACGACTTCTTCAGATCTAGGAATAAACACTATATTCAGATAATCTGCCAAAATAATATTACCCGAAACAAAGGCGAATAGCGCAAGTGCTGCGACAATTATCATAGACGTTCCCGCAGCGAGACCGTCGATTCCATCGGTTAAATTTGCGCCGTTAGAAACCGCAGTGATAATAAATATTACAGCAAATAGAAATACAATCCATTCGTATTTGATTTTTCCACTTTGATCCATCCAGAAAAGTAAATCACCGTAATTAAACTCGTTGTTTTTTAAGAATGGAACCGTAGTGTCGAGTCTTTTTTCTTCGTCCCCAAACTTCACAATATTAATTTCTTCCGATTGTTGTTTTACAGGAATCTGATGTCTAACAGTTACTTCTGGGCTGAAATAAACCATCGTTCCAACAAACAATCCCAATCCGATTTGACCCAATATTTTAAATCGTCCGGCCAAACCTTCTTTGTTTTTTCTAAATACTTTGATGTAATCATCCAAAAACCCAATCGCTCCCAACCAAACGGTGGAAACCAAAAGAATGATGATGTAAATGTTTTCTAATTTCGCGAAAAGTAGCGTAGGAATAACGGTTGCCAAAATGATGATGATTCCACCCATTGTTGGTGTACCCGATTTTTCGGTTTGCCCTTCCAATCCTAAATCTCGAACGGTTTCACCGAGTTGTTCACGACGTAAATAGTTGATGATTTTTTTACCAAAAAACAAGGCAATCAACAAAGCAGTCAAAATAGCCATTGCCGCACGGAAAGAGGTATATTGGAACATACCAGCTCCCGGCATATTAAACTGTTTATCTAAAAAGTCGAATAAATAATACAACATATTTATTTGTTTAATTGGTTGATTAATTCCTTGGTCATTTCCATATCGTCAAAATGGTGTCGAACTCCATGTATCTCTTGATAGGTCTCGTGTCCCTTTCCTGCAATGAGAATGATATCTCCTTTTTCAGCCATCTTTAAAGCAGTTTTAATCGCTTCTTTTCGATCGCTAATTTTTAATGTTTTCTTGAAATTTTCTGGACTTACACCTTCTTCCATTTCCTGTAAAATCACATTTGGATCTTCTGTCCGTGGATTATCCGAAGTGAAAATCGCCAAATCGGATTGAACCGAAGCGATATCGGCCATTTCAGGTCTTTTTGTCTTATCTCTATCACCGCCACAACCGACGATGGTTATTAATTTTTCATTTCGAGTACGAATACTTTGAATCGTTGTCAACACATTTTCCAAAGCATCTGGCGTATGTGCATAATCGACAATGGAAATAATTCCACCTTCAGATATAAAAGACTGAAAACGTCCATCTACATTTTGAAGTTTACTTAAGTGCAAAAGAATTTCTTCTTGTTCAAAATCGAGCAAACGTGCAATTGAATACACCGATAATAAGTTATACGCATTGAACTGTCCGATTAAAGAAGTCCAGAATTCCTTTCCATCCAACAAAAGCAACATGCCTTCGAATTGATTTTCCAAAACTTTCGCTTTAAAATCCGCATCTGTTTTTAAGGCATAGGAATAGCGTGTAGAAGGAGAGTTTTGAAGCATCACAATTCCATTTTTATCATCGATATTCGTCAGTGACTTCGACGTTTTTGGCAATTCATCAAAAAATTTCTTTTTTGCCTTAATGTATTCCGCAAAAGTTTTGTGGTAATCCAAGTGATCATGTGAAATATTGGTAAAAACTCCAATTTCAAAATGAAGTCCTGAGATTCGATTTTGATGAATGGCATGCGAACTCACTTCCATTACCGCATATTCACAACCTGCTTTTACCGCTTCACTAAAAACCTTATTCAAACTTAAAACATCAGGCGTAGTATGTGTGGATGGATATTCTTTTCCATCGATCAGAATTCGAATGGTTGAAATTAAGGCTACGGCATAACCCAAAGACTCCAATAAGTTATAGGTCAAAGTCGCGGTGGTAGTTTTACCATTCGTTCCCGTAATTCCAATTACTTTTAATTTCTCGGTTGGATTTCCATATAAATTAGAAGCAACCACGCCGAGTGCAACAGAAGAATCTTCTACTTTTATATAACAAACATCTTCACCCAAATGCTTGGGTAAAACCTCACAAATAACTGCAACAGCTCCGGCTTGAATTGATTTTTCAATGAAAGTATGCCCATCGACTTGGGTTCCACTTTGCGCAACAAATAAAGATCCTTTTTCAATCTTTCTTGAGTCAAAATGAACCGATGCGATTTCCGTATCGGTACGACCGATAACTTCCACTGTTTTTAACTTATATAGTAAATCTATTATTTTCATATCAGCTTTCGAGCGTCAAATAAATTGTTTCTCCTTTTCTAAATGCACTTCCCGATGGAATCGATTGCTCCATCACTTTTCCTACTCCGTTGTAACGAACGTCTAACCCCATGTTTTCTAGAGCAGGAATTACTTCTTTTCCATTTTTACCTAACACGTTTGGAACTCTTTTACTATCATATTTAGGTTTAAACTTAGATGCAGAATTGATTTCCTTTTCAACATTCACAATTTTCGGTAATTCCGGTGTTCTTTTCGGTGTTCTTGAATACACCCAATCAGCAATGTCTTTAAAAATAGGAGCAGTTACTCCACCTCCATAAAACCCTTTGCTTCTGTCGGGTTTGTGAACAATTACCACACAAGTATATTTTGGGTTATCCGCTGGGAAAAAACCTGCAAATGATGCGCGGTATTGCATGGGTTGATTTTTCACCCAATATTCTACACGAGCGGTTCCCGTTTTACCGGCAATTTCATAATGTTCAGTAAAAATATTTTTTGCGGTTCCTTCTGAAACTGCTTTTCGTAACATTTCCGTAATGGCCGCAATGTTTTCATCGGATGCCATTTTCTTCACCAACACTTTGGGCTGATAGTCGATAATTTCACCGTCTGTTTTTTCGATTTTATCGATAAAAAGAGGTTTCAGCATCTTTCCACCGTTTGCAATACCGTTGTAAAAAGTTAGAATCTGTAAGGGAGTTAATTGAAAACCATAACCATACGACATAACAGGAAGTGTAATTGGGCTCCAGTTTGCATCTTCGGGACGGTGAAATTGCGGGGTTCCTTCTCCTTGAATATCAATCCCTATTCTCTTGGTTAAATTCCATTTATCTAACTGATCAAAATATTCTTTCGGATTGCTTCCGTACGCTCCATTTATTAATTTAGCGGTTCCAATATTCGATGATTTAATTAAAACTTTTTCCACAGACATTGTTCCATACCCATGGGTATCACTGATTACTCGACCGTAAATT
The DNA here is from genome assembly GCA_041676545.1 of Weeksellaceae bacterium. Classification (GTDB taxonomy): domain Bacteria; phylum Bacteroidota; class Bacteroidia; order Flavobacteriales; family Weeksellaceae; genus Moheibacter. The sequence continues at coordinate 156,629 of JBAYRQ010000001.1, forward strand.
CTATATCGACCTCCACCAGTTTCAACGGTTGTTTCAGGTGTGAATTTCTCATTTTCTAATCCCGCGAGAATGGAAACGGTTTTAAAAGTTGAACCGGGTTCTGCACCTTCTCCCACTGCATAATTATACACATCTGAATAAATACTATCGCTCATTTTTTTCAGATTAACGATGGCGCGTACTTTCCCTGTTGAAACTTCCATAACGACTACACATCCGTGTTCAGCATTGTATTTAATCAGCTGTTTTTGAAGTGCATCATACGCGGCAATCTGCATTCCCGCATCAATGGTTGTGTACACGTGCGAACCGTTTACCGGTTCTTGTTCCCATGATCGGAAGGGTCGCCATTGGCCTTTCCCCATAAATTGTTCCCAACGCTTTCCTTCTACACCCACTAAGTCTTTGGAATAGGCTCCTTCCAATCCCGCTTTTCCACGACTATCATCGTAACCTATTGTTCGCGCACCTACATCGGCCAAAACCAATTCTCTTTTCGGCTTGGTTTCATGAATAAATCCGCCTTTATTTTGACCTTGATTAAAAATAGGGAATGATTTAATCCGTAAATATTCTTGAAAATTTAGTCCTTTAATTAAGGTCATGTATCGATTTCCGTTTTCCCTTTCGGTTTTTAATTTCTCCAAAAAATAAGAGGAAGGTTTATCGAACATTCTCGACAAGGAATCCGACAAAGCGCCAACTTCGGCTTCGAATAACTCATCTTTGATTACCGATAAGTCCAAATAAATATTATGTATGGTAATTGTCGTTGCCAACAAATCACCATCAGAAGCGTAGAGATTCCCTCTTTCCGCGGGTTCTTCTTGAAGTCGGAAACTCTTTTCAGCAAAATCATCCAGAACTTGACCTTCTTTAAAATGAATCTTAAACATAGAAAAGACGATTCCTATCGCAATCAAAAAGATCACAACAGAAATGAGATATCCTTTCAGCAAGAGCTGTTTACGGTTCTGAATCATATACTTTTTCAATTAAAACATAGGGTTGCTCATCGGTTAATCTTACACCAATCAACTCCGCTTGTTTCTTTATTTCAGGTTCCAACTGCATTTTCATCAACAAACGATGTGCGTCTGTATATTGTGCTTTCAGATTGGAAACCTCTTCGTTTAAACTGTTTATTTTCACTACTTTTTTATTGATCCAATGCGAGCTTGAAATGCTGATAAATGCAAGTAAAACCAAGTACATCACAAATCGCCAGTTTTGAATGGAACCATCGTCCACCAGAAATCTACCCTTTAGGATATCTACGAATTTGATATTGCTTTTTTTATTCTTCGCCATCGCTCTATCCGTTTTTTACTGCCACCCTCATTTTCGCACTTCGGGCACGCGAATTCTCTTCTATCTCCTCATCACTCGGCACAATCACTTTGGACTGAAGCGGCTTGAAGGGCGCTTCCCAATTTCCATACATATCGCGCTCTGGCTCACCTTCAAACATTCCTGTTCGCATATATCTTTTCACCAATCGATCTTCCAAAGAGTGATACGAAATCACAACCAATCGACCGTCTGTATCCATCAACTCGCTGGTTTGAACCAACAATTCTTTGAGCGCAGCCATCTCGTCATTCACCTCAATTCGCAAGGCTTGAAACAACTGAGCATATATTTTATTTTCTTTATTTTTAGGTAGGTAATGAAAAACACGCTTCAAATCCTCAATGGTTTTAATGCGGTTATTGGATCGTTCTTCAACAATTTCCTTTGCCATTCGACGTGCACCACGAAGTTCACCATACTGATAAAAAATATCTGCAATTTTTTCTTCATCAAATTCATTCAGAATTTTCATTGCCGTTAATTTGGAAGATTGATTCATCCGCATATCCAAATCACCATCGAAACGCGTAGAAAACCCACGTTCAGGTGTATCAAATTGATGCGAAGAAACACCTAAATCCGCCAAGATCCCATCGACCTTTTTGATGTTTAAATACCTTAAATTATTTTTAATATAGCGGAAGTTCTGCATAACCAGCTGAAAGCGAGGGTCGTCAATTGCATTGTTTTTTGCATCAACATCTTGATCAAACGCAATCAACCGTCCATCTGGAGTTAATTGATTTAATATTTCTTGGGAATGACCACCTCCTCCAAAAGTACAGTCAACATAGACTCCATTTGGATTTGTAATCAACGCAGAAACACTTTCGGCCAATAAAACAGGATTATGATACATCTTCTTCCTCATTAATTCCACCCAACACTTCTTCAGTCAAACTTGCAATATCCACTTGACTTATATCCACCACTTTCTCATAGCTTTCTTTGTCCCAAATCTCCAAAATATATCCACTTGGAGTAAGCACTACATCCTTGTCCAGTCCTGCGAAGCTTATCAAATCCTTGGAAATTTGAATTCGACCACTTGTGTCTAAATCGACAACTTTTAAGCCCGCTTTGTACAGTCGAATCAAGTCCACGTTTTTCTTAACGTTTCGATTCAGTTTATTCAGTTGATCGTTTACCTTTGCCCATTCCCTTTTTGGGTACAATTCTAAACAAGATTGGAACACAGAACGCTTCAACACAAACCCATCCTCCACTATTTCAGCCAATTGCCTTTTCAAAGCAGTGGGCAGCGGAAGACGTCCTTTTGCGTCAATCTTGCATTCGTATGTTTCGTCTAATGAGATCAAAAGTAAAATTTTATCAAAAGTATAAAACTTTTTTGCATTATTTACCACAAAATTGCACTTTGTTGATAACTTTCACCACTATTTCATCTGTTTTAGATAGAATCAGTGGATGATTTTCACTTCGGTATTTTTCTTTTCAGGTCGTTTAAAATCTACTATTTTGGTATTCTATTTTTTTTATTTCAAGATTTTTAAAAGATTTGCTTACTTTTGTTTCCAAACAAAAAGATTGAATGCTTTTAAATCTTAAAAAAAATAAGAAATACACATACATTGAAGAAGGCAAAGGCGTTCCTATTGTCCTCTTGCATGGGCTTATGGGCGAGTTAAGTAACTTCGGTCCACTTACTACCTATTTTTCGCAAAAAGGTTTTAAGGTCTATGCACCTCAATTGCCGATTTACAGTTACCCCATTTTGAGCACCAATGTTTCCAGCATTGCAAAATTTGTCGCTAAATTTTTAAAAGACATTGTTCAAGAACCGGCTATTTTGGTTGGAAATTCTTTGGGCGGTCATTTGGGATTGGTTACGACTTTGCGACATCCGGAATTAGTTAGAGCTCTGTGCTTAACAGGAAGTTCAGGCTTGTACGAGAAATCTTTTGGAGAAACTTTTCCGAAACGAGGTAGTTATGAATATGTTTTAAAGAAGACTCAAGAAGTTTTTTATGATCCAGCCGTCGCTACAAAAGAAATTGTAGATGATGTATTTGCAACGCTCAACGACCGAAAAAGAGCAATCAAAACCCTTTACATTGCCCGAAGTGCAATTAAACACAACATGAAAAATGATTTAAAGGACATTAAAACTCCGGTTTGTTTAATTTGGGGAAAACAAGATAATGTGACCCCTCCCGAAGTTGCCATTGAATTCAATGAAGGCTTGCCCAATTCTTCTTTGTTTTGGATTGACAAATGTGGACATGCTCCCATGATGGAACATCCCGAACTTTTCAATGACCTTTTAGAAAAATGGTTGATTGAAAAAGAAATTGTTAAACCAGTATGAAATTAACGCCCGAGTTCTTAAAGAGCGCCCCATATTGGTCGGATTGCCCAGAGCCAAATAAACCTGAATATGCCTTTATCGGACGATCAAATGTAGGGAAATCTACATTGATTAATATGTTGGCCGAAAAGAAAGATTTAGCCAAAACTTCCTCTACACCTGGGAAAACACAATTAATTAATGTGTTTTTGATGCAAAGCAGTTGGTATTTAACCGACTTACCGGGCTATGGATATGCGCGTGTTTCCAAAGTATTACGCGGTCAATTTGAAAAGATGATAACGAATTATCTTACAAAAAGACCCAACTTAGTGAACACGTTCGTGTTGATTGACAGTCGAATACCGCCACAAAAAATTGATTTGGAATTCATGGAATGGTTGGGAGAAAGTCAAATTCCATTTTCCATTATATTCACCAAAATTGATAAAATCAGCAGTTCTGCTTTGAATAAAAACGTGTTGGCGTATCAAAAAGAAATGCTGAAAACCTGGGAGTCGATGCCACAAACTTTCATTTCATCCGCTACCAGTAAAATAGGTCGTGCTGAAATACTGAATTACATAGATGCACTCAATCAAGAATTGGAAGGACAGTTTACGGACATTAAATAAATGCCCATCGTTTCAATCCAAAGAAAATTACCCAATCATTTTCCCATTTAGGAAGTCGACTTTTTCTTTAATTCCAACACAGTAATTTCTGGCCAAATTCCAACTCTACCTGGATAGGCATGGTAACCAAAACCTCGATTTACATACAAATAGCGACTTGCTTTTTGATACATTCCAGCCCAGTATTTATTTACATATTGAACAGGACTCCACTTGAAATAGCCTGGAATCTCAATCCCAAACTGAGATCCGTGCGTATGTCCTGCCAAAGTTAACTGATAATTTAAAGGATCATTTTGCACTTCCAATTCCCAATGCGAAGGATCATGAGTCATTAGAATTTTAAAATCTTCTTTTTTGATTCCATGGGAGGCCAATTTTAAATCTCCTGCTTTTTTGAAATTTCGCCCCCAATTTTCAACACCAATTAAGGCTATTTCAGCATTTCCTTTTTTAATTTTCCGGCTTTCATTTAACAACAAATCAAACCCAACTTTTGGATGAATTTCTTTGATTGCGATAAAATTCTTCTCTTTCTCTTGTGGAGAGGAGAATTCTACATATTCACCGTAGTCGTGATTTCCCAAAATCGAAAACTTCCCGAATTCTGGCTTTTTAATCAATGAAAACATTTCATACCAATCATCCATTTCATTGGCTAAAGAATTCACGATATCTCCTGTAAAAACCAATAAATCAAAGTCTTGCTCATTAATTAAATCAATACCGTATTGAATTTTTTCTGAATTATTAAAACTACCCACATGCAAATCTGACAATTGTAAAATTTTAAACCCATCAAACTCGTCGGGTAAATCATCGTAATAAACCGTTGATTTCATGACTTTGTAATTATACCTTCCTTTAATTACACCATAAATTATCGACGCAAAAGGAATGGCTGCAATCGCTAAAGCAAATTGACTGACGAATTTTCTGCGTTCCGGCAAAAAATGAGAAGAGGTTTCTGAATTTGAAAAATGCTGATAGGTTCCCACAAACAGTCGGAGAATATCTTCTGTGATTAAAAACACCATCACTAAAAGTTTGGGTATATACACCAAAAGAAGTAAACCCAAAGCCAATAAAGTCATTTGTGTCTGACCTGTTTTTCGGTCGAAATTTGTCATTATCATTACAATAAAAACAATCACAAACAAGGATATTGTCAAATATCCGCGCTGCACCCATTTGTTATCAAAACCTACTTTAAAAGCTTGCCAAGCATAAAACTCAACAATTCCCACTACAATAAAAAGAATAATCCATCGATACATAGGTGACAAAGTAACAAAAGATAGACCACACTCAAGAGGTTTTGAAATTGAATTTTACTATCCTTTTATAAGTATACAGAATTTCAATTATAAACCGTTAAAAGAAGCATTAGCAAATAATTTCAAGACCTTGATTATCTATTTGATAAACAAGTACATAAAAAACACAAACGTAAATTAATTAAATAGCTTTCTTTTCAATATGTTAATTAAACGCTATAGCAATGTTAAAGATTTCCGTTTATTTTGTACTTTAGCAAATTGAAGATTTTTAAAGTATGGAAAATATAACGCATTGGTTTTATCAACTAAGCTCACCCGAACAAGTTTTTTGGGCGATAGCGTTAGCATCCAGCGTAATTTTCATGTTTATTTTGGTTAGCACTTTTTTGGGTGGTGACACAGATATAGATGGAGATATGGATGGTGGGGCTGGTTTTCAGTTTTTCACCTTCAAAAATGGAGTTTCTTTTTTCGCAATTTTCGGTTGGGTTGGGATTTCGTGTTTACACAACGGATTCAGCTTGATGAACTCTATTCTGATTGCAGGTGCATGTGGTTTGGTTATGATGTTTATAGCCGCTGCCATCTTTTATTACATCAACCGCCTTCAGTCGAGTGGAAATTTAGACTATGCCAACGCAATTAACGCCACGGGAGAAGTGTATTTAGAAGTCGGAAATAATCGTTCAAAAATGGGAAAAGTTCAAATCAATATTCAAGGTGCTTTACGAGAAATGGGTGCTTTGACCGATTCGGATTTTCCAATTAAAAGAGGAACCTTAGTTATCGTAGAATCCGTTACAGATAACGGAATATTAATCATTAAACCTTTAGTTTAAAATGAATTCAGCAGTGATTTTCGCACAAGCAACAGACAATATGGGTCAATTCGCAGCCGTGATTGGTCTTATGATAGCCATGCTATTTATAGTAGTTATGTTATTTTCAGTAGTCCGTCGATACAAACGATGTCCATCTGACAAAATTTTAGTGGTTTACGGAAAAACCGGAAAAGGAATGTCGGCAAAATGTATTCATGGAGGAGCTGCCTTTATTTGGCCGGTAATTCAGGACTATGCATTTATGGATTTGACACCAATGTCGATTGAAGTGAATTTAACCAACGCATTGAGCCGTCAGAATATTCGAGTGAATGTACCTTCCAGATTTACCATTGGTATTTCCACCGAGCCCAACATTATGCAAAATGCAGCCGAGCGTTTATTAGGATTAGGAATGCAAGAAGTAACCGATTTGGCGCAGGAAATTATCTTTGGTCAACTTCGTTTAGTGGTTGCTTCGATGGATATTGAGGAAATCAACTCAGACAGAGATAAATTCCTCCAGAACATTACCGACAATTTAGAAAATGAATTGCAGAAAGTAGGTTTAAAACTTATCAACGTAAACATTACGGATATTCAGGATGAATCAGGATATATAGCTGCATTAGGAAAAGAGGCCGCTGCACATGCTATAAATGCTGCAAAAGTTTCAGTAGCAGACAAGAACCGTGATGGAGCAATTGGAGAAGCTAATGCGCAACAAGATGAACGAACTCGCGTTTCGGGTTTACTTGCTCAAGCAAAAATTGGGGAAGCCGTAGCCGACCAAAATGAAAGAACGCAAGTAGCAATGTCTCATGCCGAAGCCAAGATTGGAGAAGCCAATGCTTTGCAAAACGAACGAATTGAAATTGCTAAAGCCAATGCAAAAGCAATTGAAGGAGAAAACTTATCCAAGATTGAAATTGCAGAATCTGATGCGCTGCGAAGACAAAAACAAGCCGAGGCCGAAAAAATAGCCAGCGCAGCAGAAAAAGTACAGTCTGCAAAAGCTTTGCAAGAAGCATATGAAGCGGAGCAAAAAGCTGAAAATCAGCGTGCAGAAAGAGACAAGGCAACCCAATATGCCAACGTAGTTATTCCAGCTGAGATAGCGAAAACCAAGCTTGTAATTGAAGCAGAAGCAGATGCAGAAATGATTCGTAAAAAAGCGCGAGGAGAAGCAGATGCGATTCTATTTATGAAAGAAGCTGAAGCAAAAGGGATGTATGAGATTCTAACCAAGCAAGCCGAAGGTTTGGAACAAATTGTAAAAGCGGCTGGAAACAGTTCCAAAGATGCCGTTCTCTTATTGATTGCAGACAAATTACCTGAATTAGTAAGAACACAAGCTGAGGCAATTAAAAATATTAAAATCGACAAGGTTACGGTTTGGGATGGAAATGGAGGTAATGCAGACGGAAAAACGTCTACTGCCAATTTTATTTCAGGAATTTACAAATCCGTTCCGCCGCTTGAAGATATGTTCAACATGGCAGGTATGCAATTACCGACTTATTTAAAGGGAGAAAATAATCCAAAGAATGAAGATGTAGAAAACGCAGAAATACAAGAACCACAAAAACCGAAAGAAAAAAAGTTGAAATCGACTGAAAAAGAAAACGATTCGGACGAGAATAAAGAAGGAAATTAACTTTCTGTCCATTGGGAAAAGCGAAAAATAAATAAATTCGAATAAATGTTAAAGTGGTTTGAAACATTATATTTATATGAACAAATACTATGGATTGTTTCCATAGTATTTAGTTTCATATTCTTTTACCAAATTGCATCGACTGTAATTAAAAGAAAACCGGACAAAAGTCGAGCGTTTATTTTCTCTCGATTTTTATCCTTTAAAAACATCGCACCTTTCTTTGCCATGTTTGGCTGGGTCAGCATCTCCGGACTATATCAAAATTTTACACTTAGCACTTCATTGATACTTGGCGTTCTCAGCGGAGCGATTTTAATGGCTGTTATGTCTGTTTTGTTTTATTATGTCCAAAAAGCGAAAGAAAGCGCAAAACCAGAAGAACGAAAAACGGTTACCACCACAGGCAATGTCATTAGCACCATCGGTAAAAAAAGATCAAGTCCAGGAAAAATCAACATCAAAATAGATGGAATTCAGAAAACAATGGACGCATTGACGGATTTTGAACATGATATAACTACAGGAACCAAAGTCAGAGTGGAGTCTGTCACTCCTAATGGAGTTTTGATAATTAAACCTCTGCAATAATTCCTACCTGAAATTTAAAGTTTAATTCAACTTAAAAATCTTCTTCGCTTCCAATTCTAGGTTTACTCATTTTTTTTATTAATTTTGGTTACTTAAACCTACCTAAATAATGAAAATACTAACAGCATTTTTTATTCTCTGTTTTGTAAATCTCACTTTTGCTCAAACTGTAAAAGTTTTAAATTCTCACAAATCCGATGTTTCGTTTCGAGGTTTATCGGTTGTTGATGACTTCACCTTGTGGATCAGTGGTTCCAAAGGCACGATTGGTTTTTCTTTAAACGGCGGAAAAACCTTTAACTGGGTAAATCCTCCAGGATATGAAAACCGTGATTTCAGAGCCATCGAAGCTATAGATTACCAAACAGCTATCGCAGTAGCCATAGGATCTCCTGCCCTGATTTTACAAACAAAAAATCAAGGGAAAGTTTGGGATGTTGTTTATCAAGATAATCATCCCGATGTTTTTTTAGATGCTGTTCATTTTGCTTTGTACAATCCCAAATTAGGAATTAGTGTAGGTGACCCCATAGATAATCAACCGTATATTTTAAAAACCATTGATGGAGGTGAAACTTGGAGAAAAATGGAAATAAACGAATTGACAGAATTTGAAAAAGGTGAAGCTTTCTTTGCTGCCAGTAATTCCAATCTTTATATTTTAGATGACACCACTTTTTACAGTGTAACAGGTGGAACAAATTCTCGGTTAATAATTAATTCCGGTTCACCCCAATCTATAGATCTACCCAAAGCAAAAACACTTACCGCTGGAGCAAATGCATTGGATTACCGTTATTTCAGCGACTTTGGATTAATTGTAGGTGGCGATTTTGAAAAACCTGAATCCTTTACGAATAATTTATTTGTTTTTGAAATAAAAAATCAAACAACACCAAAAATTACACTTCCTCAAACCGCTCCAAGAGGTTATAAAAGCGGGGTGAGTATCATCAATGACACAAAAGCAATTAGCTGTGGACCTATCGGTGTAGATCTAACGAAAGACAAAGGTAAAAACTGGAAAAACTTTTCTGAGATTCCTTTTCATGCATGTAAAAAAGCAAAAAAAGGCAATTCTGTATATTTAGTTGGTTCACAAGGTAGAATCGGTAAATACTTTGACTAAATTTGTGCTTTAAGCATTTATGAAAATAAACCCAAATTTTACAAGAAAACATATTTATTGGACAGTTGGAATCATTGGTTTCTTAGTGATTGTCAATCTGGGTTTGGCTCTCTGGCTTAAATCTAGTTTTCCTACATTCATTAACGAAAGAAACGACACAGCTTACCATTTTGAATTTGAAAAGGTGGATTATTCCTTTTGGTCTCGAGGTCTAACGGTAAAGGAAATTAAAATTACGCCAAAAGAAGATCCTTTTAAAGAACTAAAACTGGATTTCACAGCGCATATCAAAGAAATTAGAATAAGCGGTGTGGATTTCATCAGCCTTATCCGGCATAAGGAATTAAATGCATCAACCATTACAATCAATCAACCCGATATTGTTTATTATAAAACCGAAAATAAAGACACGATTAAAACCCAATCCGAGTTTAAAAACTCGATTCATATTTCCAATTTCAAAATCAAAGAGGCGAATTTCAAACTAATTGATCTCGACCGAAAAACAGTGCTTTCCAACGTCAACAATCTATCCGTCGAACTCGGTGGCGTGGATTTATCCAAAGAAACACTGGAAAAGAAATTCCCTTTCACCTACAATACGTATGAAATTCAATGTTCCGATTTTTTCTATCAAATCAATCCTTCCCAGGAAATTCAAAGCAAAGGTTTACGGGTAAACAACGACTTATTTCACTTTGCTGATTTTAAAATCTCAATGATTGATAGCACAAAATCGATTAAGAGTTTGGATCCATCGTCCTACCGATTGCTGCCACAAATTAATGCGCCTGAAGTTCGTTTTCATGGTTTGGATTGGGGATTTACAAAGAAGGATAATTTTTATTTTAGAGCAACAAAATTGAGTTTGGACTCTGTCGATATTTTTATTCCCAAAACGCGGAATTTCATTTCGGAGAAAAAGAGAGAATTGGGTTCATTGATTCCGTTTTATTTAGCCATCGATAAAATTCAGATCGGCAACTCAAAACTTGAAATAGAACATTCCATTCGGGTTGAGAATTTAGACTTGGAAATTGACGGAGTCGATAATAAAACGCCTCGGAATTTGAACATCCAGAAAATTACGATCGATCAACCTTTGCTTACCGCCTATTCAAATCCGAAAAGCAAGAAGAAAAAAACAACTTCGGAAAGTTTCGCATTTGAAGACTTCATCGTATTGCATGAATTTGAAACGAAAAATGCTGAATTTCAGTTGAAAAGACATGCTTCGAGTCAAAACTTAATGCGTGTGACAGGAATTGATTTGGATTTCAAACAGATTAAAGTAAATCCGGAAAACTTCCAAAATAAAATTCCTTTCGATTATGATTTCGTGAAATTGAAAGCAAAATCATTCGCCTATCATCCCAATTCCACCTATGATTTAAATTCGAAAAACCTTCTTTTTACCAACGGTCATTTGAGTTTCACCCACTTGGAAATGAAACCAAAAGTTACGCGCCGTCAATTCGTTAAAAGCTTAAAGAAAGAAAAAGATTTATTTGACATTAAAGTTTCTAAAATAGATATAAAATCCATTGACTTTGGATTTCAAGGAAACGATCTCTTTTTCAAAATTCCAGAAATCAATATAAATGCCGCTGACGCCACGATTTTTAGAAGTAAGATTCCGCGGGACGACTCATCGAAAAAACCGATGTATTCTAAATTACTTCGTGAAATTCCCTTTATTTTAGAAGTAAAGAAAGTCAATTTAAAAAACTCAAAAATCGTTTATGAGGAAGAGACTGAATCCAGTAGTGGTGCTGGAGAATTGGAATTCTCCAACTTCAATGCGGTTATTTCTAATCTGTACAGCGGTTACAGAAAGAAATCATTGCCTGATGTTCGCGTTGATATCACCACTGATTTTATGAATGAATCCACACTCACAACCATTTGGACGTTTAATTCAATGAGTCGAAGTGAGAAGTTCAACATCAAAGGAAGTATCCATTCCTTCGATGCGAAAAAAATGACTCCTTTCCTGAAACCTTATCTTCATGCCACTGCGGATGGGAATTTGAACGAAGTTCGGTTTAACTTTACAGGAAACGACATTCGTGCTAATGGAGATTTTGGAATAAAATACAATGACTTAAAAGTTAAGTTATACAATCCAAAAACTGGAAAAGAAAGAAAAGCAGTGAATGTCATTGGGAATTTAGCTCTAAAATCCAATACCCGAGATGAATACAAAGAGATTAAAATAAAAACTGTCGAACGTAAACAAGACCGCTCTTTCTTTAATTTTCTGTGGTTATGTGTTCAGCAAGGTTTAAAAGAATCAGTATTAATCATTTAAAAATGGCAATAAAGACCAATCTGTATTAAATCAGTTTGACACATCGCTTCAAAATCCTTATTTTTGCAAAATGGTTTCACAAAATAAGACAGTCGCTTTTCATACATTAGGTTGCAAATTAAACTTTGCAGAGACTTCAACCATTGCTCGGAATTTAACCGGCAACGGCTATCAGCGTGTGGAATTTGATCAACCTTCGGACGTGTATGTCATCAACACTTGCTCGGTGACTGCCAATGCAGACAAAGAATGCAGGTCCATTGTTAAGAATGCACTGAAATCAAATCCCGATGGTTTTGTTGTAATCATCGGATGTTATGCCCAATTGAAACCAGCGGAAATCGCGGAAATGGAAGGTGTTGACTTGGTATTGGGCGCAACCGAAAAATTCAATATCATCGATTATTTAGCGGATTTGAATAAATACGGTGATGCTGTGATTCATTCCTGTGAAATTGATGATGCTGATTTTTACGTAGGCTCCTACTCCATCGGAGATCGAACCCGAGCTTTCTTAAAAGTTCAGGACGGTTGTGATTACAAATGTACGTATTGCACCATTCCGTTGGCACGTGGGATTTCCCGTTCGGATACGGTTGAAAATGTTCTGAAAAATGCGACTGAAATCGGTGAGAAAGGAATCAAAGAAATCGTGTTGACCGGAGTGAATGTGGGTGATTACGGAAAAGGAGAATTCGGAAATAAAAAACACGAACATACTTTTATGGAATTGGTTCAGGAATTAGACAAAGTAGAAAGTATTGATCGTTTTCGAATTTCTTCCATTGAACCGAATTTACTTCGAAATGAAATCATCGATTTTGTATCGAAAAGCAATCGTTTTGTTCCTCATTTTCATATTCCCCTTCAGTCAGGAAGTGATATCCTTTTAAAGAAAATGAAACGTCGTTATTTAACGAATCTTTATACCGAACGCGTAGAAAAAATCAGAGAATTGATGCCCCATGCATGTATTGGTGTGGATGTAATTGTTGGTTTTCCCGGAGAAACCGAAGAATTGTTTTTGGAAACCTATAATTTTCTAAATGATTTACCGATTTCTTATTTACATGTTTTCACTTATTCGGAAAGAGACAATACGGAAGCGGCTGAATTCGGTGAGGTTGTTCCGATTCAAATTCGTAAAAAACGAAATAAAATGCTGCGTATTCTTTCGGAGAAAAAACGGATGGCTTTTTATCAATCTCAATTGGGAAGTACACAGAAAGTGCTTTGGGAGGGAGATAATAAACATGGAAAAATGCATGGTTTTACAGAAAACTATGTAAAAGTTGAAACGGATTTCAATGAAGATTTAATCAATCAATCCGAAATCGTAGAGTTAACTTCATTAAACCAAGCAGGAATGGTAGAAGTGCAACGCAAACCTGAGCTTCAAGCTTATTAATTTATCCTAAATGATTTTTAAAAGTAGAGTTGATATTGCATTTAAATGCCTTGTTTTTGGCCTTATATTTTTGATGGTTTACGCCATCGTGGTAAGTTGGATGGATTCAAGCATGGTGACCGCTTTAAAGTTTTGGTTAACTTTTTTATTGGTCGTTCTATCCGGATTCATGGTTTGGATTTATCGTCAGACGTCGTACGAAATCACGCCTGAAAGTTTAAAATATCAATTCGGACCATTGGTTGGGAAAATAAAAATCGATCGAATTCACAGTTTGGAAGTCAACAAAACTTTGTGGGCAGGAACCAATAAACCAGCCACTGCGCTGAAAGGAATCATTGTGAAATACAATAAATTTGACGAAATTTACATCAGTCCTTCCACCAATGAAAGGTTTGTGGAAGAGTTACTCAAAGTAAAGCCAGACATTCTAGTAAATCTCCATTAAATGAAATTATATCAAATCAGCGGTTTGGGTGCCAATCAAAAGGTTTTTAAAAATCTTCAGCTGTCTCCCGACTTGGAAGTGGTTTGCATCCCTTGGCTTCAACCCGAAAAAGAAGAAACTTTGGCTCATTACACCGAACGAATGGCAGAAGGAATCATCGTCAACGAAGACTTTCTTTTGATGGGCGTTTCTTTTGGAGGCATCATCGCCAAAGAAATGAATCGATTTTTAAATCCGAAATATAATTTCTTGATTTCAACCATTAAAGATCGTTCAGAAATGCCGGCTTATATGAAGTTTTCTTCTTTCAGTCATATTCATAAAATGATTCCTCCTCAGTTTTTCACTTCGGACAATTTTCTATCGTATTCCGTTTTCAGAAAAATGTATAGCGCGCGGGTTCCCGATTTAAAAGAGATTTTTGAATTCCGAGATCCTTATTATTTAAAATGGTCAATGGATAAAATCGTTAATTGGAAAAATGAGGTTGAATTAAAGAATTTCACACATTATCATGGCGATAAAGATATTGTTTTCCCGTTTTCAAATATTCACGATGCCGTGAAAATAGAAGGCGGCTCTCATGTGATGGTTATGCGGAACGCGAAAAAGTTAAGTGAATTGATTACTAAAAAATTAATTGAGATTTAATTCGTTAGCCATTTAATTTGCCCTTTTGAACGCGTTCCCAGAATTTTATACGGTCATTGGGAATTTGTAATTCTTCGTAATTAAACGAAGAGATAAAACAATCAATATCATTTTCGGTAAAGGTTTCTTTAACATCATCCCGTAAATCAGAGTTATTATTCCGATAGCATAAATTACTGTTCGCGGAATCATCCAAAAACTGCAAACCCAGTTCCTGCTCTACTTTCTGAATCACAGCTTCTTCCAATGTTTTCATAATTCCGAAATTCTTTTAATGGAAGACTAAAATTAGAAATATATTTTGATAAACTCTTTTAAAATTACGTTAAATCTTTTACGTTTCTAAATCGCATTTGCCAAATTATTTAACGTATATATGTAACCTATGTCACTTTGGATGTGAAAAAAATAGAAGTACTTTGCCAAATGAATTTTACTCAAAATAAAATTATTACAATGGTCAAGAAACATGCATTTACACTAATAATCGGTGCTTTGGCATTGACTCTTTTATTTGTACCCGAAGCTAAAGCTTTTGTGCAAAAGGGATTAATTAAAACAGGAATTTTCAATCCGAGTTATGAAAAAATTGAAACCGATGCAACAACTGCATCTCCTTATTCCATGAACTTAGTCAATGCGAAAGGAGAATCCATCAATCTGCAAGAAATGGAAGGAAAGGTCGTTTTCATTAACTTTTGGGCTACTTGGTGTCCGCCGTGTATTGCAGAAATGCCTTCGATTCAAGTTTTGTATAATAAATTCAAAGACGATGAAGAGGTTTTAATTCTAACGGTTGAAATCGAGCGTAAAACCGAAAAAGCGGAAGCATTTATGCAAAAACGAAATTTGACCCTTCCGGTTTATTATCCCAATTCAGCCATTCCCAAAGAATTATTTACAGGGACTTTGCCTACAACTGTTATTCTGGACAAAAAAGGAAATCTTGCCCATACAACCTTAGGCATGGCCGATTATTCTAAAAATGATATTGTTGAGTTTTTGAATGAATTGAAAGCGTATTAGGAACTGGGAACTGGAAAAAAAATTAAAAGCCTTTGAAATTAAATTTTCAAAGGCTTTTATTATTAATCAAATTACTAACTACTTGATAATTTGTACTTGATACTTACTACTTGATACCAAATACTAGGAATAAGATTTCAACTGCTCTTCGATTTGCGCTAATTTTTCAATGGCATCGGCTTCTTTTTTCTTTTCTGCATTAACGACGGATTCGGGAGCACCGCTTACGAATTTCTGGTTACTCAATTTTCCGCGTACCGATTTTAAGAATCCTTCTAAATACACTTTTTCGGATTGAAGTTTTTCTTTCTCGGCTTCCATATCGATGTTTTCATTTACTGGAATCAAAAACTCAGATGTTCCTACCCGGAACGTAAATCCTTTGTCTGGAAATTCAGTAACAAACTGAAGCGAAACATTCGCCATTTTCTCAACCAAATCAATGTTAAATTCGTCTTTCGTTTTTTCAAAAGCAAACAATTCAAATTTCTCTTTCGGTGAAATTCCTTTTTCATTTCGAAGCGCACGAACGCCCGAAACGATGTCTGCTCCAAAATCGAATTCTGATAAAATAGCCGTATCAAAATTTTCAATTTCTGGATAATCGGATACAATCAAGGCGTTCTCAACCGTTCTTTCTTCGATCAATTGCCAAATCTCCTCACTCAAAAACGGCATAAAGGGATGCAAAATCTTCAAACATTTCTCTAGATTTGAAATTGTTATGTCATACGTTTTACGATCAATCGGTTTTCCAAATTCGGGTTTAATCGCTTCCAAATACCACGCACAGAAATCATCCCAAACCAATTTATAAACACCCATCAACGAATCTGAAATTCGGTATTTCTCAAAGTTGGATTCGATTTCCTTAAAGGATGAATTAAATTTCACACGAAACCATTTCTGCGCAAATTCATTTTCGGCTGGGGTTTCCAAACTATCGTCTACTTCCCATCCCTTGATGAGTCGAAAAGCATTCCAAATTTTGTTGGCAAAATTTCGACCTTGCAAACACAAATCCACATCAAAAGGCAAATCATTTCCGGCTGGAGCTGTTAACAACATGCCAACGCGTACTGCATCTGCGCCGTATTCAGTCATTAATTCGATCGGATCTGGAGAATTCCCCAAAGATTTCGACATTTTTCGACCTTGTTTATCCCGAACGATTCCTGTGAAATACACATTTTTAAACGGAAATTCATTTCGGTATTCATAGCCGGCAATGATCATTCGTGCCACCCAAAAGAACATAATATCCGGACCGGTCACCAAATCTTGGGTTGGATAATAGTAGGTAATCTCTTCGTTGTTGGGTTCATTGATTCCATTAAAAACTGAAATCGGCCACAACCATGAGGAAAACCACGTATCCAAAGCATCTTCATCCTGACGTAAATCGCCTTCCGTCAAAACCAGATTTTTATCTCTTTCTAAAATCTGAAGAGCTTCTTGTTTGGAAAGTGCCACCACAAAATTATCATTTCCTTCGCCGTAGTAATAGGCTGGAATTTGATGTCCCCACCACAATTGACGCGAAATGTTCCAATCGTGTACATTTTCCATCCAATGTTTGTAAGTATTTTTGAATTTTGCAGGATGAAATTGAACGGTGTCATTCATCACATTGTCCAAGGCAGGTTTCGATAATTCTTTCATTTTCAAAAACCATTGAACCGAAAGTTTGGGTTCGATCACCACACCCGTTCTTTCTGACGTTCCTACTTTGTTGGTGTAATCTTCCACTTTTTCAAGCAAACCCTTTTCCAACAATTCTACTTCGATTTCCTTTCGAACTCGGAATCGATCTTTTCCGGAATAATGCAATGCATGGTCATTCAAAGTCGCATCATCATTGATGGAATCGATGATTTCTAAATCATGTTTCTTTCCTAATTCATAGTCATTCAAATCGTGTGCTGGCGTAACCTTTAGACAACCTGTTCCAAATTCAATATCGACATATTCGTCCTCAATTACAGGAACCGCACGGTTCGCAATGGGAACAATTAAATTCTTTCCCTTGAGTGAAGTATACCGTTCATCGTTGGGATTGATACAAACCGCTGTATCGCCAAAAATGGTTTCAGGACGTGTAGTTGCAACCACTACAAAGTCGGAAGTTCCTTCGATGAAATATTTTAAATAATATAATTTTCCTTGTTTCTCTTTGTGAATTACCTCTTCATCCGAAATATTTGTTTTTGCTTCCGGATCCCAATTCACCATTCGATAGCCACGGTAAATCAATCCTTTGTTGTAGAGGTCCACAAAAACTTTGGTTACAGATTCCGATAAATCGGGATCCATTGTAAATTTAGTTCGGTTCCAATCGCAAGAACAACCCAAGGTTTTTAGTTGCTCCAAGATAATTCCGCCATGCTTATGGGTCCATTCCCATGCGTGATCTAAGAATTTCTCTCTTCCTAAATCAAATTTAGAAATTCCTTCTTCTTTTAATTTAGCAACTACTTTGGCTTCGGTAGCAATGGAAGCGTGGTCAGTTCCCGGCACCCAACAGGCATTATAACCTTTCATTCGTGCACGACGAATCAATACATCCTGAATGGTATTATTCAACATATGTCCCATGTGGAGCATTCCCGTTACGTTTGGAGGTGGAATGACAATAGTATACGCTTCTTTTTCATTGGGTTTCGAAAAAAAGTATTCGTTTTTCATCCAATGGTCATACCATTTCTTTTCTACGTCTTGCGGATTGTATTTAGTTTGCAGTTCCATCATTTGGTATATAATTTGTTAATTAATGCAAATGTAAGATTAGTATTTACGATTATTAAATATTAATTTTTTAAATTTGTTAAATCAAAAAATATATGAAAATGAAAAATTTAGTATTAGTTGGTGCATTTTTAGTAAGCGGAATGGCTTTTATGAACGCACAAGAAATTGAATTGAGCGAATCAAATGTTGACTTAGGAAATATCGCATTTGGCGGAAAAGCAGTCACGACCGTAAAAATTAAAAATACAGGAAATAAGCCTTTAATTATATCGGATGCAAAAGCATCGTGCGGTTGTACCGTTCCCTCTTGGCCAAAAGCTCCGATCGCTCCAGGACAGTCAGCAGATATGACCGTTGAATATACCACAACTAAAAATCCTGGCGCATTTAACAAAACGGTAACTCTTAACTCAAATGCAGTGACAGAAGGTCGTAAAATTTTCAGAATCAAAGGAGTAGTTGCAAACAACCCAGCAGCAAATACAACTACGACTACAGGTGCAAAAAGCATAAAATAATTCAATCAACTATACATTGAGCACAAAAAATCCTTCATTTTTTGAGGGATTTTTTTATGTTTATAAACAAAAAGGGTGTTCTACAAAAAACATATAAAACGAAATCTGGTATTGGCTGTCCCCGTAATGATCACGCAAGCGGGACAGGTCATGGTCAATTTGGTGGACAACATCATGGTTGGCGGATTGGGAGGTCGTTTTGATTACATCGTCGATGAAGAATTAGGTAAAACAGCTTTAGGTGCTGTTTCTTTGGGAAATGCGGTATTTATTACCACCCTTGTTGTTGCATTTGGTTTTAGTTTTGCAATTTCCCCTTTGATTGCTGCTGCTGATTCCAAAAAAGACACCCACACGATCTCAAAGATTTTCACACACGGATTGGTACTTAACCTTATTTTAGCTTCACTTTTACTGATTGTTTTGGAATTCATCAGTCCCATACTTTACCACATGGGTCAACCTCTTGATGTGATTGATATGGCGATTCCGTATTTATCGATCATGGCTTGGTCTTTAATTCCCATTATGATTTTCCAAACCTTCCGACAATTCTCAGAGGGTTTGTCGTTAACGATTCCCGTAACCATTGCCACCATTTTTGGAAACATTATCAATATCGTTTTCAATTATGCCATGATTTATGGGAATTGGGGTTTCCCTCGATTGGAAGTTACCGGAGCAGGATGGGGAACATTTATTTCCCGAATTAGTATGTTGATTGCAATGATTCTCATTCTTTTTTATTTTAAAAAATCCAAATCTTATCTGAAAGAAGTTCGTCTTCGAGACATCGATCATTCCATTTCTAAAAAAATATTGAAATTAGGAATTCCAACAGCATTTAGTTCCTTTTTCGAAGTCAGTGCATTTAGTGGAGCTGCTTTTATTTGTGGATATGCATTAACTCAAGATGCTGCGGGACTAGAATCTGCCAAAGACAACTTAGCGGCTCATCAGATTGCCATTAGTTTGGCATCGATTTCTTTTATGATGTGTATGGGATTGGGTGTAGCTGCAACCGTTCGTGTAGCGAATCAACTGGGATTAGGAGATTATAAAACCATGCGAGAAGCAGGATTTTCAAGTATTGTGATGGCAGTAGCATTCATGGGAATTTGCGGAATTGCCATTGTACTTTTCCGTTACCAATTGCCCTTACTTTATTTGGATAACCTAGAAGTAATCCAATTGGCAGCGACTTTACTCATTGTAGCCGCCTTGTTCCAATTGTCGGATGGAATTCAATTGGTCGCTTTGGGTGCACTGCGCGGAATGCAAGATGTTTTGATCCCATCTGTGATTACTTTTATATCGTATTGGATCATTGCTTTGCCTTTGGGAGCACTATTGGCGATTCACTTTGAACTTCAAGCTCTGGGAATGTGGATTGGTTTATTATTTGGTTTGACGGTTTCAGCAATTATGTTACTTTTACGTTTTCATAAACAAACTAAAAAATTAAATTATGCAAACACCCAAATTTCTAATCGCTGACAATTCTGACTATCCAGAAAAAATGTTTATACTACACACAGAGTTCCCACGCTTCCTTTTAGACATAGAAACAGAGGAATTGGAATGGTATGATGAGTTCGAAGAAGAGCCGGATATGGAATTAGAAGAAGAAATTACTGAATTATTAAAATTAGCGTATGCGTTTTTCGACAAAGAAATGGACTCGTACGAAGAAGAAGAATAATTTGGATTATCCGTTTTTCTCCTTAAATTGTAGACTTAATTAATTAACAGCATGAAACCAACTAGATTATTTGATTTCTTAGAATATCAATTACAAAATTCTCCGAGAGCGGACAGCCTTGCTATGAAGCAAAATGGAGAATGGCAAAAAATATCTACCCAAGATTTTGTGAACAAAGCAAATGCCATCAGCCGTGGCTTTTTAAACTTAGGTGTGAAAGCAGGCGATAAAATAGCACTTGCCTCTACCAACAATCGAACAGAATGGAATCTTTTGGATATTGGAATACAGCAGATTGGAGCGATAAGCGTTCCTGTTTACCCGTCCATCACATCGGAAGACTACAAATACATCTTCAACGATTCAGGCGTGAAATTCGCTTTTGTTTCGGATGCGGAATTGTATCATAAAATCATGGAGATTAAATCAGAAACCCCTTCTTTGGTTTCCGTTTACACTTTTGATCATGTGGAAGGAGCTCCAAATTTGAATGAAATTTTTGACTTGGGATCGGATGCCAGCAATCAGCACGAAGTTTCCGCTGTAAAAAAACAGGTGAAACCGGATGATTTAGTAACTATTATTTACACTTCAGGAACAACAGGTCGCCCCAAAGGAGTGATGTTGAGCCATCATAACATTGTGAGTAATGTACTTGCAAGTAAAGAAAGAGTTCCGAATTTCCCTTCTGAATTCCCTATCGCATTGAGTTTCCTTCCGGTTTGTCATATTTTTGAGCGAATGCTTCTCTATTTATATACATACAGTGGAATTGGAATTTATTATGCAGAGAATTTGGAAACCATTGGAGACAATTTAAAAGAAGTTCATCCGGATGTAATGACGGTTGTTCCTCGTTTGGTTGAAAAAGTATATGCGAAAATTTACGACAAAGGAGCTTCCGCAGGAGGAGTTAAAACCAAGATTTTCATGTGGGCTTTGAAATTAATTGAAAATTACGAACCCTATGGAGAACAAAGTTTCGGATGGAAAATCAAACACAAAGTCGCAGATGCCATTGTCTTCAAAAAGTGGAGAGAAGGTGTAGGTGGGAATATGACGTGCATGGTTTCAGGAAGCGCATCGCTTTCACCGCGGTTAAATCGAATGTTCTGGGGTGCGGGAATTCCGATTTTAGAAGGATACGGTTTGACTGAAACGTCTCCTGTCTGCACGGTGAACTCGATGTCTAAAGAAGGTTTTGGATATGGAATGGTGGGAAGACCGTTAGATGGTGTTGAAGTGAAAATTGCAGAAGACGGAGAAATTCTCATCAAAGGACCAAACGTAATGCTCGGTTATTACAACAAACCGGAATTAACAGCAGAAGTTATGACCGCAGACGGCTTTTTCAAAACAGGAGATATTGGTGAATTTCACAATGGAAACCTGAAAATTACAGACCGTAAAAAAGAAATCTTTAAAACATCAGGTGGAAAATACATCGCTCCTCAAAATATGGAGAATGACCTGAAACAGTCTCCTTTTATAGAGCAAATTATGGTGATTGGAGAAGGCGAAAAAATGCCTTGCGCCTTTGTTCAACCTAGTTTTGAGAATGTAGAAGCGTGGGCAAAAGAAAACAATGTTTCGCTTACAAATTCTAAAGAGGAATTGGTGAAAAACCAAGCGGTCCTTGATTTATTTCAAAAAGAAATTGATAAAGGCAATCAAAGTTTAGGACATTGGGAACAAATAAAATCCTTTCGGTTAACGCCAGAGGTTTGGTCTATTGAAGGAGGAGAATTAACACCTACATTAAAACTAAAACGAAGAATTGTCATTGACAAATACAAAGATTTATACAAAGAAATGTATGGTCGCTTTCCAGGCGAGTAATTCGTGAAGATGGAAGTAAAATAAAAAATTCATTTAATCACTCTAAATAAGGGTGGCTAATTGAATTACATCCATAATAAAAGAAATTAATTACAAACCGATTCTTTTTTATTAGATTTACAACGTTTAACCAATATTAAATAATTAATTATGAGAAAAACTTTATTTTATTTCATTTTAACCTTCCTCCCTATCTTAGGATTTGGGCAGATTTTACAAGAAGGTTTTAATGATGTTCCAGCCCTAGAAGCAAACGGCTGGACAATTACGAACCAAAGTCAGCCTGTTGGAACAACAAGTTGGTTTCAGGGGAACACGACTGTTTTTAGCAGTCACGAAGGTCCTGCGAATTCCTATGCAGGTGCGAATTACAACAACACTTCTGGAAATGGAGGGATTATTAGCGCATGGTTAATAACACCTTCTGTGAATGTGAAAGATGGAGATAAATTATCTTTCTGGACACGAACCGCTTCGGGTTCGATTTGGAATGACCGTTTGGAAGTACGAGCGAGTCAAGGAGCAATGACTTTACCCTCTGGAGCAGCTGGAGTAGGATCATTTACGAACTTGTTATTGGTAATCAATGATGATTTAGATTTAAGTTATCCTGAAAACTGGACGAAATATGAAATCGTAATTGCAGGCGTAGGAACTACACCCGTAGCTATGAATTTTGCGTTCCGAAACAGTTTGGATAACACAAGTGGAAATGAAGGAAACTTTATCGGAATTGACACTTTATTGATTGAAGAAGGTGACGGTGGTGATCCAGATCCAGACGACTGTGACCCAGTGAATGTACCTTATACTCAAGATTTTGAATCAGCAGCAGTTCCGGCTATGCCTGACTGTACGACGATTGAAAATGCAGGAAATGGAAACAATTGGACTACAACCAATACACCAGACAATGAATTTACGGGAACGTACTTGTCGTATAAGTATCATGACTCAAATGCAGCCAATGCTTGGTTCTATACACAAGGTATTAATTTAACTTCAGGAACTGCGTATAAAATAACTTATGAGTATGGTTCCAAAGCGCAGGCCGCTTTCCCTGAAAACTTGAAAGTAGCATTTGGGAATGACAATACACATACTGCAATGACTAACGTATTGGCAGATCACATTGGAATTTTATCAGGTGCAACCAAGCTTACAAATACCGTAGAATTTACACCGACAACATCGGGCGTATTCTACTTCGGATTTAATGCTCACTCCAATGCGAATCAATGGTATTTATATGTTGACAATATTCACATCGAATTAGCAGGTGATCCTGAACCAAATGACGGTTGTTTGGATGCGCCAAATGGTCAATATCCATCCGCCACTTTCACACCAACATGTGTAGGTGCACCGGAAGAGATTACTTCTTTAGGTTGGACGGGGGAATTTTCCAAAGTAAATCTTACTGCAGGAACCGAATATATATTCTCAAGTTCGATTGCAACCGATTTCGTTACGATTTCAAACGAAGCAGGAACGGAAGTATATGCCGCTGGAGTAACTCCATTGACGTATACTGCAACGAATAACGAAGTAGTTCGATTCTATTTACACTTAGATGATGAATGTAATTATGCAACATCTGGATTAAGATCACGAATGGTACAATGTGGGGATGTACCACCACCACCAGCTTATACATGTGAGGATCAAAATGTACCTTCAAATGATTTCGAAAATGGATTGTTCTTTGACGCTCAAAACTTAGCGGTTGATGTTATTGTTGGAGACAATGGATTCTCTGTGTACGGAGCTGAGTTGAATATATTTGTAGATGGATCTACAGATTTAGAATTCTATGTAACTTTCTATAACGACGCTGCTGGTTTACCAGGAGGTGTATTTAGCGAAGGATTCGGAACTGTTCATAGTTCAGAGCTTATTGGAAACGCCTTTGGATACGACATCTATAAATACACCATAGCATTTGATGCACCTGTTAGTTTGGCTGCAAACACAACATATTGGATGGGCGTTGAATCTGATGCATTTGCGTGGGAAGCACGAACAGGAACTACACTTGGATCTGGTTTAGTATTTGCGAACGACAGTACTGGTGGAGACTGGGCTGATGGTTCTCCCGATGAGTTAGTTTATACCATGATTTGTGAAGAATTAGGTGTAAGCGATATGAGTTCATTTGATTTTGCCTATTATCCAAACCCTGTGAAAGATGTATTGAATATCCAATCACAGAAAGAAGTAAAATCCGTAGAGGCATTTAACTTGACTGGACAAAAAGTAGTCTCTAATACCACAGTTCTTCTTAATGGACAAATCAATGTTAGTTCATTGACTCCTGGAACGTATGTATTCAGAGTAACTTTGGAAGGTGGACAGGTGGAAACCTTTAAGATTATTAAAAGATAATTAAAGTCTAAATAGAATTCGGAAAGCCTTGGGAAACCGGGGCTTTTCCATTTCGGAAAGTGAAATTGTTTGGAAGAAATAGATGGAAGTTATCTATTCAACCAAAGGATCAGAAAACAAAAAAGGCTGGGGAAATTTCCCCAGCCTTTTTATATTTCAGGTTCTTCAGAGATTATACGAACGGAGTTTTCACTATTTCTGCTAAGACATTCTTATCGCGAATCTGGATATAAATCGAAGTTCCAACTTTTGAAAACTCCGGAGTTACATACCCCAATCCAATTCCTTGTTTCAACATCGGTGACTGCGTTCCTGAAGTTACAATTCCAATTTCATTTCCACTCTCATCTACAATTTTATAATCATGACGAGGAATTCCACGGTCCACCATTTTGAATCCAATCAATTTACGGCTTACTCCTTCCTCCTTTTGTTTGGCTAAGATGTCTTTTGCTATGAAATTTGTATCAAGCTTAGTAATCCACCCTAAACCTGCTTCCAAAGGAGAAATGGTCTCGTTGATGTCATTGCCATACAAACAAAATCCTTTTTCTAAACGCAAAGTATCTCTAGCAGCCAAACCGCACGGCTCAATCCCGAATTCTTTTCCGGCCTCCATTACTTTGTTCCAAATAGCTTTTGCGTCTTTATTTTCGAAATAAATTTCAAAACCGCCTGAACCAGTATATCCCGTTGCTGAAATTATCACATTATCGACTCCAGCGAAATTCCCTACTTTGAAATGATAAAATGGAATTTCCGCTAAATTTTCATCGCTCAAAGCTTGCATCGCTTCAATCGCTTTCGGACCTTGAATTGCCAAAAGTGAATAAGCATCGGATGCATTGGTTAAAGTTACATCAAACGTGTTTTGTTTGTTGATCCACTCCCAATCTTTTGCAATGTTTGAAGCATTTACAACCAACATCCATTCGTCTTCTGACATTTTATATATAATCAAATCATCGATAACACCTCCATTTTCATTCGGCATACACGTATATTGAGCCTGTCCTACTTCGACCTTGGTCACATCATTGGTTCCAATATATTGCAAAAGTTTTTCAACCTCTGGGCCTTTCGCGAAAAATTGTCCCATGTGACTAACGTCAAATACACCGACTCCTGAACGAACCACCATGTGTTCTTGATTTACTCCGGCATATTGAACCGGCATTTCAAAACCGGCATAAGGAACCATCTTCGCTCCCAAATCTTTATGAATCTGATTTAATGTTGTAAGTTTCATTTTTATAGTATTTTGTACAATTCTTTATATAGTGTTTGAAATCCCTCCCTTTAGTCGAAGGAATTCGGATATTCGTTTTTTACTTTCTCAATTTTTTCTTCCACTGATTTCGTCAAATCATTCTGATACGCCAGAATTTTATTTGAAATAATCCTGTCAGAACTTCCTAAAATACGTGCTGCCAAAAGTCCAGCATTTTTTGCTGCATTCAATGCAACTGTTGCAACCGGAATTCCATTGGGCATTTGCAAAATAGATAAAATAGAATCCCATCCATCGATGGAATTCGACGATTTAATGGGAACTCCAATAACTGGAAGGGGTGTCAACGAAGCGACCATCCCCGGTAAATGCGCTGCGCCACCTGCTCCTGCTATAATTACTTTCAACCCTCGATTGCGTGCTTTTTTCGCATAGTCAAACATCCGATCTGGCGTTCTATGTGCAGAAACGATGGTCAACTCATATTCAATTCCTAATTCCTCCAATATTTCAGCAGCTTGCTTCATAATTAACAAATCACTGTCACTTCCCATGATAATTCCAACCATACTTTTATTTTTTAGCGATTACGCGTATTGTTTTATTTACTTCAGAAATTGTATTTCTTAATTCCATCAAATTGCTATTTACCATCGTGATATGACCCATCTTTCTTCCAGGTCGGGTTTGTTCTTTCGCATACCAATGCAAATAAACACCTTGAACTTTTAAAAGTTTATCTTGATTTTCGATTTGTGCTATTCCAACTTCACCTTCAGCGCCAATTAAATTGACCATGGCCGATGTTGAAAATAACTTTGTACTTCCCAAAGGCAAATCCATCAACGTCCGCAACATCTGATCAAATTGAGAGCTAAATGCAGCTTCAATCGTCGAGTGCCCACTGTTATGAACGCGACACGCGGTTTCATTTACCCATAAAGAACCGTCTTTGTTCAAAAACATTTCTACTGCGAAAACACCCGCAGATTTTAAGTTCTTAACTACGTTTTTCGCGATTTCTGCCGCTTCTTTGGCTTTGTTCTCTTCCAAGGTGGAAGGCATCAACAGATAATCTAATAAATTGTATTCCTCATTGAAAACCAACTCCACAACCGGATAATTGACTAAATTCCCTTTTCCATCGGACACAACGATGATTGCAATTTCTTTATCTAAATCAGCAGGCGTTTCATAAATCGAAGGAACTTTTAATTGGTTTTCTAAATCTTTATCCGATTTCAAAAACTGAACTCCCTTTCCATCATACCCTCCTTTGTTTGCTTTCTGAAATAGTGGAAACTTAGGTTTTTCACCTTTTAAACTCTTCCAATTCTCCAATTCAAAATAGGGAGCCGTTGGGATTTTGTGATCAGTGTAGAATTTCTTCTGAACGGATTTGTCCTGAATGATTTCCAAAGCAGATGGAGCAGGGACCACTTTTTTTCCGATGGATTTTAAATAATGAAGTGCTTTGACATTGACATGTTCAATCTCAATCCCAATTGCATCCAAATCTTTTCCAAAATCAACGACGGTTTGATAATCTGCGAAATCTCCTTGAACAAAATGATGTGCATGACGTGCGCAAGGCGCATTGGCCGAAGGATCCAGAATATGAATCTCAACCGGATATTGCAATGCATTCTGCAAAAACATATACCCCAGTTGTCCGCCACCTAAAATTCCGATTTTCATAATGACTGCGAAGTTAATTCTTATGCGCCGAAGTATCAAATATTTTATGGTTTGAAAAAGAGATACAGATTGTAAATCACCGATAATAGGATGGTTTTCACTTTCGAATTTCCAATCTATATCATCTGACATCTAATTCCTAAATATCGTACATTTGCTTAAATTTGAGAGTGAATGAGCTTATTTAAAAGAGCAATCCAATATACAAAACCCTATCGTTCTTCTTTTGTCATTGCCATCGCATGTAACTTTATGTATGCGATTTTCAATGTATTGGCATTGGCGTTTATGATGCCCATACTAAGTATTCTATTTGACGAAAAGAAGGAGCCAATTACAGAAAAACCGGTTTTCTCCGGAAATTTTCTGGATTTAAAAGATTTCGCTTCCGATTATTCCGGATTTTATTTAAGTGAAATTGCCCAACAAAGTGGTCCCTTAACGGTATTAATGTATTCTTGTATCGCCTTTATTGTTTTATTTTTCTTCCGAAATATATTCAGTTATATGTCGGAATACTTTTTAATTGACCTTCGTTCAGGCGTTTCCAGAGATTTTAGAGTGGATATTCACAATAAAATTCTTGCGCTTCCTGTCTCTTATTTTACGGAAAAACAGAAAGGGGATATGCTGGTTCGAATCTCAAGTGATGTAGGTGAAGTGGAAGGTAATATATTGAATGGTTTGGTGGAAATCATTCGAAGTCCAATTATGATTATCGTTTTTGTAACTACTTTATTTATTACAAGTTATCAACTAACATTATTCGCTTTATTGGTTTTTCCAATTATGGGAACTTTGATTTCACTCATCGGGAAAAGTTTGAAACGCGATGCGGGAAAAGCACAAGTAGAATTGGGGAATATCATGTCGTATGTCGATGAAACCTTGAATTCTTTGAAAATAATCAAAATATTCAATGCGGATCGTCAAATAAAAAACCGGTTTGATTTATCGATCAATCGATTCAGAAACTTACTTCAAAAAGTAATGAAGAAAAGAGCTTTGGCTTCACCGACCAGTGAGTTCTTAGGCGCAATCACCATTGGACTCATCGTGTTTTTTGGAGGAAAATTAAGTTTGGAAGGTAATGGGTTGAGTGGTGCACAATTTATATTTTACATCGGAACTTTTTATACCTTATTGGATCCGATCAAGAAATTCTCACGCTCTCTTTCCGATATTCAAAAAGGAGAAGTATCTGCCCAGCGTATTTTTGAAGTGTTGGATACAGAAGTAGAAATTGAAGATAATCCAAATTCCCTTGACTTTGAATCCTTCACAAATCAAATCGAATTTAGAAATGTAGGTTTTGGGTATGGAAAGAAAGATGTTATTCAGAATTTTAATTTAACGATTCAGAAAGGAGAAACCGTTGCATTTGTCGGTCATTCCGGAAGTGGGAAGTCAACACTAGCGAATTTAATTACACGGTTTTACGATGTAAGAGAAGGTGAAATCCTCATCGATGGAATCAATATTCGGGACATTAAATTAAGTGAATACCGTAAATTATTTGGATTGGTAACCCAAGATAGCATCCTGTTTAACGATACTATTTTCAATAACATATCGTTGGGCGACGATCAGGCTACGCTTAAAAAAGTGGTCGCTGCCGCAAAGATTGCAAACGCCGATGAGTTCATTGAGAAAGCAGAAAATAAATACCAAGAGTCAGTTGGTGAAGGCGGTGGAAAACTAAGTGGCGGTCAGAAACAACGTTTGAGTATTGCACGTGCGGTTTATAAAAACCCACCGATTATGGTTTTGGATGAAGCGACTTCCGCCTTGGACACGCAGTCTGAAAAATTAGTTCAAGACGCTTTGGATAAAATGATGTCCAACCGAACTTCGATTGTGATTGCCCACCGATTATCGACCATTGTAAATGCAGATAAAATCATCGTTCTCGAAAACGGAAAAATAAAAGAGTCCGGTACACATACCGAACTCTTACAAAATAATGGGATTTACACCCAATTGATTCAATTACAAGATTTGAAATAAGTTTATTGACGTGTCAATTTCACTTTGGCTTGTTCGCCTTCTACTTCAATAATGGTTGTAAAGTTGTTGTTATCCAAAAAATCAACTTCTGAATTCGTTGTTTGTCCTTCGAATGAAACAAAATAAGTTGATCCTTCTTTGGACCAATTTCCATTTTGTGTTTCTCCAGGAACGCACGAATTGGTTTCTCCAATGGGTTCAAACGTTTCTACTTTCATCGAATAGTCATTGGCTAAAATGTATTTGTTCTCCAAAGGACAAGGTGCAACCATTTGCAAAAGTGCGTATACACTCACACCATTTTGCCAAACATCAGTTACTTTCCAAGTTCCTACAATCGTGTCCACATTATCGTTGGAGTCATCATCGCTACTGCAAGAAGTGGCAAATAGACCCAAAACCAACAGGGGTAAAATTAAAAATTTCAGGTTTTTCATTGTTTAATTATTTAGAATAGAACGAAGCTTATTCCGGAATAGTATGGAGAACTCAAATCAAGTCAAGAAGATACAAATGGTTTCTAGTAAAAAAAAATACAAAACATCACGAAAAAGAGTTAAATTTGAAAGACCAAAACGATTTCTAAACTAAAAACTCAAGCTATGAAGATTCATGTTTTACTTATCAGTCTACTTTTTAGTATCTTCCTTCCAGCCCAAATCACGGAATCGGGAATGAATGGTTTAAAAATCAGTCAAACACTCCAAGAAACGGAGAAAATGACGGGACAGAAATTAAAATTGAAGCTCAGTGAAGAGGATTGGGGACATATTGCTACGGTAAGGGTTCAAGATGCTGAGCTTAAATTGGTATTTATGGATATTAATTACGACGAAGGAAAGCCCAATTATATACTTTTCCATATTTCCACTCAATCGACTAAAATCAAAACTGTAAAAGGAATGGGTGTAGGCAATACCCTCGATGAATTATGGAATACATACAAAGACCATTCAATTTCTATTTGGAAAGATTGGGCAAAAGAAGAGTTAAAAACGAAAGATAATTTCCGAATATTTACCGTTCAAGCAAGTTTAGACGATGACTTGGCTCCAAGTGAAATTAGTTTCTATTTGAAAAATAACAAAGTTTACAAAGTAGAAGTTTACTTGTATGAAGGATGTTAAAGGAAAAAGTTTAGTGTTTGATCAGGGTAACCACTTCGGAAGAATTGTCTTCAAAAATAACCCGAACCAAATATTTCCCCTTTTTGAAGTTTCTCACATTCAAATCAATGTTGTTTGAAGATGAGTTATAGGATTTTGAAAATACTTCACTTCCGATGATACTGTAAACAGAAACCGATTTGATTACGGCTTGACTTCCTTCTATTAGAATCTTTGCATCAGAAACAGCTGGGTTTGGAGAAATAGTTACTTTTTTCTCACTGATAGTAGTAGATATAGAGATTCCGTTCTTTGATTGTGCGAACACACTCACAGTGGAAAAACTCAATAATAATATAAGTAAATATTTTTTCATATCTAATAAGACAAAGTTAGAAATAATTTCTCAATAAACAATAGGTGTCTACTAATACTGCAAAAAAAAATGCAGCACCGAGGTACTGCATTCAAAATATGTTTATTTCTATTACAAACCAAAACGAATAAATCCTACAACCTCCAATTCTGGATTAATAGATTTTACGTGTTCAGCTACAGATGTTTTTTCGTCTTTAATAAATGCTTGGTGAACCAATGTATTGTCTTTAAAGAATCTTTGGATTTTCCCTTTTACGATATTATCAATCATCGCTTCTGGTTTTCCTTCTTGACGTAGTTGATCTTTTGCAATTTCCATTTCTTTTTCGATCAAATCTGCAGAAACTTCCGTCTCATTCAATGCTACAGGATTCATTGCTGCAACTTGCATAGCAACTTCTCTTGCTGCTTCTTCAGCACCTTCTACATTTGCAGAAAGACCTACTACCGCACCGATTTTGTTTCCAGCGTGGATGTATGAATTCACGAATGGAGCCGTTAGAATTTGGAAAGTTCCAATTTCAATTTTTTCTCCGATTACTCCCGTTTGTTCAATCATTTTATCAGAAACAGACATTCCGTCTAAGTCCGCTGCCAAAAGAGCTTCTTTGCTATCAAGTTCCATTGCCATATCAGCTAACCTCTGAGCCAAAGCAATAAAGTCTTCGTTTTTCGCAACGAAATCAGTTTCACAGTTCAAAGAAACAATTACTCCTTTGTTCTGATCTGCATTAACTTTTGCTATAACAGCACCTTCTGTACTATCTCTATCCGCTCTATTTGCGGCTACTTTTTGTCCTTTTTTACGTAGGTTTTCAATTGCTTTATCGAAATCACCACCTGCTTCTTCTAAAGCTTTTTTAGAGTCCATCATTCCGGCTCCGGTTGCATTTCTAAGTTTGCTTACCTCTGCTGCAGTTGCTTTATACATTGTTCTTAATTTTAAAAGTTATTATTTGAATCTTAAATAAAAAAGTAGTTCTTTCAAATCCGAAAGAACTACACTAAATTTTAATTAAATCCGAGTGGATAAATTAACTTATATTATTCTTTGGAAGTAGTATCGTCGGACGCTTTCGCTTCAACGGTTTCTTTTGCTTCTTCAGTTGCTTTCACCTCTTCGACTACTTTCTCTTCTTTCGGAGCTTTCGCTTCTTCAAATGTTTCGTCTTTGGCTACTTCTTTTGTTTTCTCTTTATCCGCTTTTCTAGAAGTAAGTCCTTCTTTGATAGCTTCACTTATATAGGTCAAGATAATATCCACTGATTTTGAAGCGTCATCGTTTGCTGGAATCGGGAAATCAATCACGCGTGGATCAGTATTTGTATCAACCATTGCAAAAACTGGAATTCCCAATTTACGCGCTTCAGCCAATGCGATATGTTCTCTTACGGTATCTACAATAAATACTGCAGATGGAATACGAGTCATATCTGAAATTGAACCTAAGTCTCTTTCTAATTTTAATCTCAAACGGTCAACTTGAAGTCTTTCTTTTTTAGAAAGGGTTTCAAAAGTTCCGTCTTTCTTCATACGGTCGATGGAGTTCATCTTCTTAACCGCTTTACGAATGGTAACAAAGTTGGTTAACATACCTCCCATCCATCGTTCAGTAATGTAAGGCATATTCATGCTTTCTGCATGTTTTGCAACAACTTCTTTCGCTTGTTTTTTTGTTGCTACGAAAAGGATTTTTCGTCCTGAAGAAGCGATTTTACCTAATGCAGTAGATGCCTCTTCTAATTTCACAGCTGTTTTGTGAAGATCAAT
Organism: Weeksellaceae bacterium; assembly: GCA_041676545.1. Taxonomy (GTDB): domain Bacteria; phylum Bacteroidota; class Bacteroidia; order Flavobacteriales; family Weeksellaceae; genus Moheibacter. Next base: position 189,629 of record JBAYRQ010000001.1, read on the forward strand.
GATGTGGATACCGTTTTTCTCCATAAAGATGTAAGGAGACATATTAGGGTTCCATTTTCTTGTTAAGTGACCGAAGTGTACTCCAGCTTCTAACAAGTCTTTTACATTTGCTTTTGCCATTTTCTTTGTTTTTTAGTTTACATTCCGTCTAATCTGCAAGCAATGAATAAGTGGTTGAAGTGATCTCGCCTTACCCATTTAGATGCTAAACCACCCGGAAAATGGTTTGTGATTTTTAATTTCAAATTTACATTCTATGTTTCAAGTCCAACGACTCAAAAAACTCATATTCAAAGGATTCAACTTCAAACTTGAATTCAGAAACAAAGAATAAATATTAACGCTTAGAGAATTGGAATTTCTTACGTGCTTTCTTCTGACCGTATTTTTTACGCTCCACCATTCGTGGGTCACGTGTCAATAAGCCTTCTGGTTTCAATTGACCTCTGAATTCAGAATCAACATCGCAAAGTGCTCTTGAAATTGCCAAACGAATTGCTTCTGCTTGACCGGTGATACCACCTCCAAATACTTTTACATCTACATTGTATTTTCCTTTGTTACCTGTAAGTAAAAAAGGTTGCTCTACTTTGTATTGTAAAACTCCGGTAGTGAAGTATTCTTTCAACTCACGACCATTGATATAAATTTCGCCTTTTCCTTCTTGCATGTAAATTCGTGCAACAGAAGTTTTTCTTCGGCCTATTTTGTGAACGATTGCCATAACTTATAAATATGCTTTAATGTCTATTGATTTTGGTTTTTGCCCTTGGTGCGGATGATCTTCTCCCGTATAAACATATACATTGGTGTAGATTTGAGCTCCCAATTTATTTTTAGGAAGCATTCCTTTAACCGCCTTTTCAACCAAACGGTTTGGGTCTTTGTCATACATTTGCTGTGCAGTCAAACTTCTTTGACCTCCTGGATGACCGGTGTGACGAATGTACAATTTATCGTTCCATTTGTTTCCGGACAATTCAATTTTTTCAGCATTTACTACAATTACATAGTCTCCACAATCAGCATGAGGAGTGAAATTTGTCTTATGCTTTCCTCTTGCTAATTTAGCAATTCCTGATGCCAAGCGACCTAAACTTAAGCCTGTTGCATCTACCTGAACCCACTCTTTCTGAGCTGACTCTTTGTTCGCTGATTTTGTTTTATAACTTAACGTATCCACTGTCTTCTTTTTTTAATTTGTGCATGAAAATTCGGGTTGCAAATGTATAAATTCATTTTCATTTACACAAATGCTTTTGAATAAATTATTTAAATCCTAAAAAAACAAATGCCCCGGCTTTCCGAGGCATTCATTTTTACTTTGTTTTATTCGAATTACTTAACTACGATTTTCTTAGTTAAGATTTCTTTTCCTGATTGGATTTTCACCATATAAACACCCGATGGAAGTGAATTCACATTGATTTGAGCACTCATTCCGTTTGGATTAACTCTCATCACTTGCTGTCCTGCTGTATTGTAAACAGCGATGTTTGAAATGTTAGATTTAGAAGTAACATTCACTACGTCTTTCGTTACCGTTGGGTATACTGAAATTGAAGCAGATGTTAAATCACTTACACCCATTTCACCTGCATAAAACTTAATGTTGTCAATGTACATAAAGTTTGTTGGCGCTGCTGAGAAATAATCAAATCCATCCAATTTACCTTGGAAGTTCGGATCATCTCCAAATGGAATAGTTTGGCCGAA
>JBAYRQ010000002.1:0-183740 GCA_041676545.1 Weeksellaceae bacterium
CTTTCTCCAATGAAAATTCGAATCGTATCTTCCATGTAATTCACCCATTCGGCGATGCTTCGTTTTTTACGTCTTCTTTTCATAGAATCCATCAAGGTTTCTACAAAATAGGCGAAATGAGTTGCTTGAAACATATCAAAACCTTCGATGGCATCGAGTGGATAAAAACTGGTTTCTCCTTCGCCGAATTCTTCGGAACCGCTCATACAAAGTCCATACATCATTCGTTTCAAACCGTATTCCCAGCTTAAATAATCTGAATCATCGGCACGGCTTCCCTTCATTCCAAAACGGATATTCACGGCATCTACCCATTGACGGATTTGAGTGGTATCGCTCAATTGAAACTGTTTTCGAAGAGCTGAGAAATCCAATAAACTCACCACTTTTTCGGAGGTGAATTGGCTTTCTGTCATCGATAAAACCGCCATCAACGTATTGGAAATACTGTCGGAAACCGCATAACTTTCATCGGCAATGGTATATCTGAATTTATAAGGTGCATTATCGAAAATCGCACGGATGTAGGATGCGTATAGATCAATGTCCGATACCATTACCACGATATCTCGCGCAGAAAGTTCTTCTTTTTTCTGATCGACCAAATGAACCAAATAATTGTACAAAACTTCCACTTCCCGAACCGGACCGAAACAGGAATTGATGGTCAATGATGCATCTGAAATTAATTCATTGGAAAAGTGTAAATTTTCTTTTTCATTGTGAAAAATAGAATTCTGAATTTTATGCAATAAAGTATCGGTTCCGGGTTCAAAGGATTGAATGTCTTGGTAATTATTCAAGGCTTCTTCGTCCTTGAATAGCATCATAAACGTATCTTGAATCAACTTTCCCCAACCGACCAAAAGTGGATTGGCCATCGATTCTTCCTCTTTTGGATAAATATTTTTTCGTTTTAAAAAATCGATTACGCGTTCAGATTTATCTTCGTACCAATAATCTGCGGGTGCAGGATTTTGAATCAGAAAATGAATGGAAATATGTTGGGACAAAGCATGGATTAAACTCAAATGGTAATCTGTAATTAAACTCAATCCAAAGAAATAAATCGTCGGTAGATTTTGTTTGAGATTTTCTACATTTTCTGGATTTTTTAAAGCTTCCAAAATGTAATTTCCCACCATCGTTTTATCGGGAAAACTATCCCCTGCTAACTCCTTGGTACGTAGCCAAAGTGTTTTTTGCCAATGATCCTCTCCTTTATTATCGTTCCATTCTTGAATCATATCGGTTCGATAGACTTGATACTGGTCAAATAAATCCGCAACTTTTTCTGCCAAAGCCATTTGTTTGCTATCGGCATCCAAAGAAGATTTGGAATAATAATCCGCGATGTAGGGGTATTTTTGGATGAATTCCTTTTCGCCCAAAGCTTTGAATAAGAGCCAATTTAAATCGTGCGCAGAAATCGATTGCGAATACTTTCCACCCAAAAGTCTGTACGCTAAATGGATGATGTCATTGGGTTTTAGAAATTGAATATTTGCAGAAATTCCTAACTGTTCTGCCAATTGCAATTTCAACCAATTATTCATTCCCTCGGTTTGTGTAACTAGGTAGAATGGCCGAAAAACCGAGGTGGTTTCTTGGACTTCGTTTGTAAGTTCAAGAAGTAAACTTTTAAGTGAATTTGAAACTTTTAATTGTATTGACATTTCTTTTTTCTGATTTTTTAGTAGAATTCTTTATTTAAATCGATCCATGATTCCCGAACCGCGTTGCACTCTTCGCTCTGCACAAGTCAATATTCCTTCTTTACTTCCTTGAATAATTACCTTTTCTTTCGCTCGGGTAACGGCGGTGTACAGTAATTCTTTGGTTAATAAAGGAATATCTGCGCTTTGGGGCAAAACGACCATTACTTTTCCGAATTCCGAACCTTGGCTTTTATGAATGGTCATTGCAAAAACCGTTTCTGCCGAATCAATGAAGGCAGGTAAAATCGATTTTAATTCGCCATCTGCACCTTCAAACCAAACTTTTAAAACTCCTTCTTCATCTTTTCTTACGATTCCAATATCACCATTGAATAATCCCAATTCATAGTTGTTGGTGTTGACTATGAGCGGTCGATGTTCATAAAACGGTGAATCCAAATGAATCAAACCTTTGGATTGTAGGAATTTTTGAACGCGGTCATTGAGGATATAAATTCCTTCCTCGCCTTCGCGAATTGCACATAAAATTCGCAATTGATTTAATTTTTCAAATGCCTTTTTTATATCTTTTTCACGAATGTATGCTTCAAATCCCTTAATAAAATCATGAAATATTTCTTCTGAATAGTTTGTATCCACCTCTACCCTACCGTCTTGATTATTGAAGAATTTGAGAATCGAATCTTTCTCATTTCTAAGAATGGCTTTACTCAATTGTCCAATTCCTTCATCGTCTGAAAATCGGTGACTGAACTGCAATTCTACACTATGTTCAAAAAGAAGATGTCCACTTTCTTGGGTATTTTCTACTGGAATTTTCTGGTTTTCATTTGAAATAAACTGATTAAAAAATTCTGCTCTATTTGAACTGAATTGATTTAATTTTGGTTGAGCCATACATAAATCTCCAAATAAACTTCCTGCTTCTACAGATGCCAATTGATCTTTGTCACCCAGCAAAATTATTTTAGTTTCTGGACGGATGGAATTCACCAATTTCGCGAAAAGCGCAATATCAATCATCGAAGATTCATCGATAATCACCAAATCATGCGGAATGGGATTTTCTGCATTGTGTTTAAAGTAAATGCTGTTTTTCTGGTAACCGAGCAAACGGTGAATGGTAGAAGGCTCCAAGCTTTCGAAGTGCAATTTTGTATCCGAATCAATATGCTGTAAATTTTTCAAGGATTCCGCCATTCGTGCGGCTGCTTTTCCCGTGGGCGCTGCCAAAGCCACTTTTAAATCGGGATTTAAATGATAGAGTACCGATAAAACTTTGGCAACCGTAGTTGTTTTTCCTGTTCCAGGTCCGCCAGTGATGATGGTAAATTGATTGAGAACTGCGGTTAAAGCGGCAACCAATTGCCAATCTACTCGGTTTGTGGATGAGGATGGAAATAATTCTTCGATTCGAATTTTTTCTTTTTTCAATTCTTCCATTCGAACCGATTCCCACTCTTTTTCAGTTTGAATCCAATTTTGAATTTTCTCAAAAACTTGGGTTTCGTACGCAAAATAACGTTGCAAATACAACTTATTCTTCCACAAAACCAAAGGCTTGTAATCCGATCCTTCGGAAACGAGTTCTTGTTTTCGCAATTCTTCAGTTGATATTAACTTTGAAAACCCTTCTTCCTCTAATTCTTTGAAGTCTATAGTGTTAATATCCAGGCAAATATGGCCTTCACTTAATCCTTTGGATATTAAATATAAATAAGGTTTCAGATTTTCATTTTTGAAATAGTTCGCAAATTGTTTGTGAACATCTTTGGTTTGTATCATGGAATAGACAAATTGATTGGCATAAAAATAACAAGATTTAGTGAAAGATAAAATTAAGCCACGACAAAATGAGTCGTTAAATCAAATTAAATTCTATAAAAACAAAATGACGACGTCTAGCTTACAAAAAGGGGTTATTAATATTCAAAAGGAAAATGGGAGTTATTTTTTCTTCATTGATTTTTGGGCAGAAATTTTTAATTTATTCTCCAGAATCGGATATTTTTCAAACATTTCTTTTTGGATGCTTGAATTCATTTCCGACGCTTTGTCGAATGCTTTTTTTCCTTCTTTTTCGTTGGCCAATAAATAGTAACAATTACTAAGTTGGTAGTACAATTCTGCTTTATTGAATCTTTTTAATCCACTTAGAACTGCTTCAATTGCTTTTTGATAATCACCAATTGTAATTAAAACTTCGCTCAATCCCAACCAATTGAAATAATTATCCGGTTCTAATTCTACCATTCGGTAATAGTCCAACGCGGCTTCTTCCAATCGAACCAACTGAATATGAATGTACGCTCTTCGTTTCCAGTAATCTGAGTTCAAACCATCTAAATCCAAGGCGCGGTTTAAATAATACAAGGCTTCTTCGAAATTTCCTAAACTTTCATATAAATCACTGGTTGCAACCCATGCTTGATCCAATTGGGGATCTTCATGGATGGATTGGTGGAATGCTTTCAAGGCTTTAAAAGGTTTGCCTAATTTTAAGTGGCAATTTCCAATTTTCATGTAGGTATATGCAGCCGAATCGTCCAATTCCAAGGTTTCTTGGTACACTTTAATCGCTTCTTCAAAATCCTCTAATTTCTCCAGACAAGCTGCTTTTTGGGTATACGCCATGATGCTTCTTGGATTGATCAAAGTCGTATAATCAAAGGCTCTGTGTGCGTTTTGGTAATCTTTTATCGTCATGTATTGCTGACCCAATTCAGACCAAGCAAATTCGGAATACGGACGTAAATCAATGTATTCGAGCAAGAATTCAATACATTCTTTATGAAGGTGCATATCGTCGAAACAATGAATACATGAAAAGAAAGCAAAATCGTCATCCAAATCCAATTCCAGTGCTTTTTTGAAATGAAACAAAGCACTTGCAATTTCTTTGAGGTTGAGGTATTCATTTCCCATGCAATTGTGGATGTATTCTGGATCATCTCCGAATTCCAAAGCTTCTTCATAAAACTGCAAAGCACGGATTGAATCTTTTTTCTTTGACCAATATTGAGCCACACAGATTAAATAATCCATATCGCTTTTTCCTACTTCTTTCAATTCATCAATCAATTGATGCGCTAATTTTAGCTTGTCAAGGGCAAGGTAATATTCTAAAAGTTTGATTCGGATTTCTGTATTTGCAGGATACATGTCCAAAGCATAGTCCAATGCTCTTTTTGCAAAAGGCAAATCACCCACATCTACATAATAGGCGATGATTTCATAAAACTCATCGGTATCAAAAAATAGTTGCTCCTTGTTTTCAAGCATACGCTCAAAACGCTCAATGATTTCATTATTTAAGAATTCTTCTTCCACACCACGAATTTACACAATAGTTACTATCTAATTACCTTTATCAGAATCAGTTTTGCACAATGAATAAACATTCTAAGCTTGTAAAACGGATTCGTCCTTCTATGAAATTGAGAATGATTGTTTTATCGTCATTCTCAATCTTCGATGTCCTTTTGACAATATGCGTTCCAAACTGATTTTGTCAGGTTTTTAACCGATTTTCCTCTAAAAAAACAGTAGCAAGACAACTCTCGCTACTGTTCTTAGAATTGCATTATAAAAAAACTTTAAATAAATTTTAAACTTTGAATTATGCTTTTAGAAATTGACGTAAAACATACTGAAGAATTCCTTCATTTTCATAATAAGCCACTTCAATAGGTGAATCTAGACGTGCGATTACATCGAACTCCACTTTTGATCCGTCTTCTTTTTCGGCCGTAAACTTCAGTTTTTTAGACGGACTTAAATTATCCTCAATCCCAGAAATACTGATTACTTCTTTTCCAGTCAAACCGTATTTAGCGGCACTGTCTCCTTTGACATATTCCAAGGGCAGAACGCCCATCATAATCAAGTTACTTCTATGAATACGTTCATAACTCTCTGCCAAAACGGCTTTCACACCTAAAAGGAAAGTTCCTTTTGCAGCCCAATCTCGGGAAGATCCACTACCGTATTCTTTCCCAACCAGAACAACCAAGGGCGTATTGTCCGCTTTGTATTTTTGAGCTGCATCATATACTGACATTTCTTCATTCGTTGGAAGATAAGTTGTATATCCACCTTCTTTGGTCGCTAATTCATTTTTAATTCGAACATTGGCAAAAGTTCCTCTCACCATCACTTCATCATTTCCACGACGGGATCCGTAACTGTTGAAGTTTTTCTTTTCCACACCTCTTGAAATCAAATATTTACCCGCTTCTGAATTTTCGTCAAATAATCCAGCAGGTGAAATGTGGTCGGTGGTGATGCTGTCCCCCAATAACAATAAAACCCGTGCTCCTTCAATGTTTTGAAGCGGTTTAGGATCTTCAGATAAATCCTCGAAAAAGGGAACTTCTTTTATATAGGTGGATTTATCATCCCACAAATACAATTGGTCTTCAGGAATTTCTAAATTTCTCCAAATCTCATTTCCAGCGAAAATTTCGTCGTAATTCTTTTTAAAGTCCTCTTTTGTAAGTACTTGATCCATTACACTTCGGATTTCATCATCCGTCGGCCAAATATCTTTTAGAAAAACTTCTTTTCCATTTCTATCATGCGTAAGTGGTTCGGTCGTTAAATCAATATCCACCCGTCCGGCAATTGCAAAAGCGACAACGAGCATAGGTGACATCAAGAAATTCATTTTCACTTGGGAATGGATTCGTGCTTCAAAGTTTCGGTTTCCAGAAAGGACCGAAGTCACAATTAATCCATTATCGTCCACTGCCTTTGAAATTTCAGGAGGCAAAGGTCCCGAGTTACCAATACAAGACGTACAACCGTATCCCACCAAGTGGAATTCCAATGCTTCCAAATCATTCAATAAATCGGCTTTTTCCAAATAATCGGTTACTACTTTCGAACCGGGCGCCAAGGAGGTTTTCACCCATGGTTTCACATCGATACCACGCTCTCTTGCTTTTCTTGCAACCAAACCTGCACCAATCATTACGAATGGATTTGAAGTATTTGTACACGATGTAATCGCTGCAATGGCAACGGCTCCGTCGGATAGCATATATTTTTGATTGTCTCTTGAAATCCAAACGGTTTTAAGTCCATTTTCTTCTTTGGCTTCAATTTCAATATCAGGCGCAAGATCATGGGGTTGTTCAGAAACGGTGTCACCACCTTCTTCTTTCCAACGAGCCAACGCTCTTTCTCTTTCTTTGGGTTCAATATAGGTTCGACCGAAAGAGGAATGTTCCAATTCGATGAATTTTTCTTTTAAGTCTTTTAATAAGATTTTATCTTGGGGTCTTTTTGGCCCTGCAACCGTAGGTTGAACGGTAGAAACATCGAGTTCAACAATATCTGTATATTCGATTAAGTCTTCATTTTCACGCCATAGCATATTGGTTTTACAATAGTCTTCCACCAATTGAATCTGTTCTTCACTTCGGTTACTGCTACGCATGTATTCCAAGGTCTTATTGTCAATCGGGAAATAGGTAATAGTACATCCAAACTCAGGAGACATATTTCCAATGGTTGCACGATCTGGAACGGATAAGTGATCCAATCCCGGACCAAAAACTTCAACAAACTTTCCAACAACCCCGTATTTTCTTAGCAAATTCGCAATGGTTAAAACCAAATCCGTAGCGGTTGTTCCGGTTGGTAATTTCCCCACTAATTTCAGACCGATTACTTCGGGTGTGATGAAATAAACCGGTTGTCCTAGAATTGCAGCTTCTGCTTCAATTCCACCTACTCCCCAACCTACAACACCAATTCCATTTACCATTGGCGTATGGCTGTCTAGACCTACTAAAGTATCTGGGAAAGCCATTCCATCTCTTGCAATGACTCCTTTTGAAAGGTATTCTAAGTTTACTTGGTGACAAATCCCCATTCCTGGAGGAACTACACTGAAGTTATCAAACGAATGTTGTGCCCATTTCAAGAAGGTGTAACGTTCCCCGTTACGCTCGTATTCCATTTCCATATTTCTTTGGTAGGCATATTGAGCGGCAAAATAATCCACTTGAACACTGTGATCAATCACTAAATCAACAGGAATCAAAGGATTAATTTTGGATGCGTCTTTTCCTTTACGCGCAACTTCTGCACGCAAAGAAGCAATATCAACCACTGCGGGAACACCCGTGAAATCCTGCATCAATACACGCGCTGGTTTAAAAGCGACGTCTTTATCACTTCCTGTGGGTTTCCAATTTAAAATAGTGTCCAAATGACCCTTTGTTACTTGAAAGTCATCGAAATTCCGTAGTGCATTTTCTAAAAGGATTCGAATGGAAAAAGGTAATTTACTCACCTTTCCGTTTTGTTTGTCTAACTCTGAAAGACTGTAATACGTTAATTCTCCTTTGGAGCTTTTCAATTCCCTTCGGAGATTGTAAATATCTTGTTGCATGATTTATTGATTTTGTGGCTTAAAGTTACTTAAATATAGTTAGCAAAAAGGCCCTGCAAGCGAGTTTAACAAATTGTTAACGAGAAGAGTTTTTTGATTGAATTGATTTGCAGTGAAATCAAGAAAACAGAAATCGATGAAGGATTAGGATTTTGATAATTCTCCTTTTAAGTCTAATTCGAATTGTACTTTAAATTCTTGCGCCGATAAATTCTGACCCAATAAATAGATGGTTTTCACGACCGATGCTTCTGTGGTTAAATCATAACCGTTAATGGCATTGATTTCTTGAAAAATCTCACTGGTTTCATAGCGACCGATTTCAACCATTCCTCCTGCGCATTGGGTATTTATGATAAACAATAAACCTTCGGCCGCTTTTTTTCGAAGTAAATTTTTGAACCATTCGTCGGAAAAAATATTTCCCGATCCAAAAGCTTCAATTATCATCGCTTTTAAATTTGACGCGCTAAAAACCGCTTCAATAAATTCTCTTGACATGCCTGGAAAGATTTTCATCAAACCTAGTCGGGAATCTAATTGGGTATTAATAGAAAACGGAATGTTTTCATCTTCAAAACGTAAAACATGGGAGCGCACATCCAATCGAATTCCTGATTCGGCTAAATCGGGATAATCAGGCGATGCGAAGGCATCGAAATTCTCGGCGCTAATTTTCGTAGTGCGATTGGCTCTCAGTAATTTATATTCAAAATAAATACAAACCTCCCGTATCTCTGATTTTCCATCCTTCTTTAAGGAAGCAAAATGAATGGATGTAATAAGATTTTCTTTGGCATCTGTTCTTAAATCACCTACGGGCAATTGAGAACCGGTAAAAATCACGGGTTTTTGTAATCCATTCAGCATAAAACTCAATGCGGATGCGGAATAAGCCATGGTATCCGTTCCATGAAGAATAACAAAGCCATCGTACTTTTCGTAATTGTCTTTTACAATTTGCGCCAATTCCTTCCAATGTTCGGGATTCATATCCGAAGAGTCGATTGGCTTTTCGAATCCAGTAAAACTAATATCACTATCAATTAGACTCAATTCGGGAATATGTTTCAATAAATTATCAAAGTCAAAGGGCTTTAAAGAGGCGGTTTCATAATCTTTTGCCATTCCAATGGTACCTCCGGTATAAATCAATAAAATCTTCGTTTTCATATTCACAATAGTTGGTGGCAAGATAAAAATTTCGAGAATGTTCTGCAATAGGCAGAAGCCTTTCTTTTTTTCTATACTATTACGAAGGAATGAAATTCAGGTGAATTAGTTATAATAGTAGTTAGATTGTTAAATTATTTTCAAAATACTCAAAGAATGGAATAAGAATTGCTGTTAATCCGTCTAAGATTGTATCTTTTGACATAACGTGAACAAAATTAGATTTTATGAAAAGAGGTATAATTTGTATTTTAGGGTGAAATAAAATTATTTAATGAGAAAAATTATATGTTAATTCGCACATAAAATAAGAAATAAAAACCAACAAACTAAAACCATAAAAATTACGTTAATAATTAAGTGTAATAAATAAAAAGTATTTATGAGATTATCCATTTTTTCAGTAGTAGCAATTGCGGCCTTAGTCGTGACAAGCTGTGTACCTCAAAAGAAGTACGATGAACTACAAAGCAAATTCAACAGTGTTTATTCAGAAAACCAGGGTTGTCAAACCGAACTGGCGGCTGCTAAATCGAGAGTATCGAGTTTGGAAGACAGAATTCAATCCGAGCAAAGTAACCTTACTGCATTGCAAGCGGCATTAACAGAATGTTTAGCAGGAACTAAGCAAGGAGGTGCAAACATCTCCAAATTGGTTGATGAAATCAATGCATCAAACAAGTACATTAAGCATTTGACAGAAATCAACCGTAAAAATGATTCATTGAATATGGTGTTGACAAACAATTTAACCCGTTCATTGAGTAGAGAAGAAATGAGAGATGTAGATGTTCAAGTATTGAAAGGAGTGGTTTACATTTCACTTGCTGACAATATGTTGTACAAATCTGGTAGTTACGAAATTAGCCCTGTTGCCAATGAAACACTTTCAAAAATCGCAAAAATCATTAAAGATTACAAAGATTACGATGTGTTGATTGAAGGAAACACGGACAATGTGCCAATCAGTAAGCCAAACATTCGTAACAACTGGGATTTAAGTACCTTACGTGCTTCTTCTGTTGTTCAGGCTTTGCAAAACCAACATGGAGTTGATCCAAAACGTTTAACTGCTGGTGGTCGTGGTGAATACAATCCAATTGCAAGTAATGCTACAGATGCAGGACGTTCTAAAAATAGACGTACGCAAATCATCATTACTCCTCTATTGGATGAGTTCATGGAGTTGATTGGGCAAGCGCCGGATACAAACTAAGAAAGGAATCAATACGATTCCAATAGAAAAATGGCGGGCTTTTTATGAAAGTCCGCTTTTTTTTGTGCCCAATTTTTTAAAGGAAGGGTTAAAATGAATTCATCATCCATCGTAAGATTCGCTGCAACACAAACCAATGTAGATGGCTGACCGAATTTGACCAAGTCTTCCATCAATTGATTGTTTCTATACGGCGTTTCCATAAATAGCTGGGTGCAGTTGTTATTTCGGCTATCGATTTCCAATTTTTGAATTGCTTTTTTGCGTTCAAATTTATCAATTGGTAAATAACCGTGAAACATAAAGCGTTGGCCATTCATTCCCGATGCCATTAGTGCCAACATCATCGATGAAGGACCGACTAAAGGAATGACTTGAATGTCTTTTTTATGAGCAAGGTTAACCAACTTAGATCCAGGATCTGCAACAGCAGGTAAACCCGCTTCAGACAAAATTCCAATCGGTTGATTTTTATCGAATAGTTTCCGAAGCTCTGAAACTTCTTGGTCCGACGTATCTTTATTTAGAATATGAATTTGAAGTACAGATTGATCTTTCTGAGGTAAAATGGTTTTTATAAACTTTCGTGCTGACTTTTCATTTTCAACGACGAAAATTATAATTTGATTGACAATTTGAATGTTATAATCAGGTAAACTTCGCTGAAAATCATCATTTCCTAATAAGGTTGGAATCAAATATAATTTACAACTCATTTCGATTTCAATTGATTGACAACTTCATCCGTCACCTCGTCTAAGAGTTTAAAGACTTCTTCAAAACCTTCATCGTCTCCAAAGTAAGGATCCGGAACATTTTGTTCATTCTTTAAAATCATTTGTACTTTTTCCCGGTGTTCTTTTGTTTTCGCCAGGGAAAGGACATCGGCATAATTCGCTTGATCCATCACAAAAATTAGATCAAATTCGTCAAAATCTTGGGTTTGAATTTGTCTAGCTCTTAGATTGGAAATATTGATACCGTATTTTTTAGAAACAGCAATCGCTCTTTCGTCCGGTTTTTGTCCGACGTGCCAATCCCCTGTACCTGCGGAATCTACAATGAAATCCGAACCGAGTTTGGATTGCAAAACACCTTCGGCAATGGGTGATCGACAGATATTCCCCAAGCAAACCATTAAAATTTTCATTTTCTTTAAATTTATTCCAAATTGATTTTTCGATTCAAATCTTCCACATAGCCTCTAAATATCTTATCGGTTTCAGATAAATTCTTAACGGTTTTACACGCGTGAAGAACGGTGGCATGATCTCGCTTTCCAATCTGTGTTCCAATACTGGACAAGGAAGCCTTTGTGTATTTTTTAGCAAAGAACATCGCCAATTGACGTGCTTGAACGATGTCACGTTTTCGTGTTTTGGATTGAATATCGTCAATCGGGATTTTAAAATAATCACAAATCACACGTTGTATATAATCAATGGATATTTCTTTTCGAGTATGTGTAATGAAATTAGACAAAGTCTTTTGCGTCAACTCGAGCGTAATTTCTTTTTTATTCAAAGTAGCTTGCGCCATGATTGAATTCAAACATCCTTCCAATTCACGAACGTTTGATTTAATGTTTTTCGCAATGTGATCAATCACATCTTCCGGCATTTCAATTCCGTCTTTTTCGATTTTGTGTTTTAAAATCGTAACACGTGTATCGTAATCTGGCATTTGTAGATCTGCAGAAAGTCCCCATTTGAATCTCGATATCAAACGTTGTTCAATATCCTGGATGTCAGACGGTGGCTTATCGGACGTTAAAATGATTTGATTTCCTTTTTGAAGTAAGTCATTGAAAATATTAAAAAACACTTCTTGTGTTCCTTTCTTTCCAGTTAGGAAATGAATATCATCAATGATTAACAAATCGATCATTTGGTAGAAATGAATAAAATCATTTCGGTTGTTACTTTGTGATGCGTCCACATATTGTTGTGAAAATTTCTCAGTAGAAACATACAACACGGTTTTTTCTGGGTGATTTTCTTTGGCTTCAAGGCCAATGGCATGTGCTAAATGTGTTTTCCCTAAACCTACTCCTCCAAAGATAAACAAAGGGTTAAAAGAAGTTCCACCGGGTCTTTTTGCTACTGCCTTTCCCGCAGAGCGCGCTAATCGATTCGCTTCACCTTCAATAAAATTGGCGAAGTTATTGTTTTCATTTAATTGAGAATCAATTTTAATTTTTTGTAAACCTGGAATGATAAAAGGGTTTTTCACCTTTTTGCTGTCGATAGGCATCGGCGCATCTACCTCCTGAGGTTTCATTTTTTCACGGTTGGAGCTGGGTATTCTTACTGTATAGGCATCTTTACCAGAATGTTTCTGGTCCATTACAATACTGTACATTAACTTTGCTTCTTTCCCTAATTCTTTTTGAAGTGCTATCTTTAAAAGTTTTACATAATGTTCCTCTAACCACTCATAGAAAAATTTACTTGGCACTTCGATGGTTAAAATATCCTCTTTAAGTTTGACTGGTCGAATAGGAGAAAACCAAGTTTTAAAGGCTTGTTCTTGTATGTTATCGCTAACAAAGTCCAAACAATTCTTCCAAACCGAATCTGCAGTTTTTCCCATAGTTTTTTAATTGAAAATGTTTTATATTATTAATGAATAATTTTATCTCCACTAATATAGCCTGTTTTTTTTAATAAGTACAAAAATGCTCATAATTATCTAGTAAAAAAAATAGATAGTGTATTGACTTTAATCAAATATATTTGTATAGTTTTAACAATAACTTTAATATGATTTCATCAACAATTTCAGTCCGTGTTAGATATGGCGAAACCGACCAAATGGGAATCGTTTATCACGGCAATTATCCGGCGTATTTTGAACAAGGGAGAATTGAACTTTTTAGAGAAATTGGTCTTCCGTATAAAGAGCTCGAAGAAAATGGAATTTTACTTCCCGTCTACGAGCTGAGTTTAAAATATTTAAAATCAGCCTTTTACGACGACATTTTAAAAATTGAAACAACAATTCATGAAATTCCACGCGGCGTTCGTTTTCGATTTGATTATAAAATTTTCAATGAAAAACAAGAGTTATTAACAACGGGTTATGCTATTCTTGCTTTCGTGGATAAGCAAACTCGAAGACCTGTTCGCTGTCCAAAATACATGATTGAACGGTTAGAATCTTTGATGCCAAAAGAATAAAAATTTCGTAAAATAGAAAACGTCTAAAAGATAAATTGCTCCCCATAAAAGAGTTTCAACTCTTTTAATTTTTGAGCGATTCATATTTAGGAAATATTTTTAATTTTTACTTGGTAAAGAGGTTCAAATGATGCTAAAAAATTGTCTAAATTCTCTTTTCGAATTCGAACAATTAAATTGCATGTATCGGTAAATTCGGTAGAAATAACTTCCGCGTTGAATTTATCTACATTTCGCATCACATTTCCTTGATCTTCGTACGAAAAATCGAATTGAATTTTTTCGGTTAAATGTCTTTCTACAATTTTTGATTCTTCCAAAACAAGTTGAGCGGATAATTTATAGGCTCTGACCAAACCACCTACTCCTAGTTTGGTACCACCATAATACCGTACAGAAGCGACCAAAACAAAGGTGATTTCTTTGGAAACTATTTGATTGTAAATCGGTAAACCTGCACTACCAGAAGGTTCTCCATCGTCATTGGCTCTGTAATTCTCTCCTTCCAATCCCAACCGATATGCATAACAAATGTGGGTAGCATCTGGATGAATACTCCATAAATAGGTTAATCTCTCTTTTGCTTCTTCCTCGTCTTGAATCGGATAGGCATACGAAATAAACTTACTTCCTTTTTCTTTGAAAGTAATTTCCTCGATGGGTTTCTGAATAGTTTGATAGGAAAAAATCATTTTACAAATATTTTCAATGTATCATCCGCTAATTTCTCCGTTGAAATAAGTTTTCCCATTGCTTTTGGAGCCTCCACTCCCTCTCCCCAACTTTCTTTTGATGTGAAAATTCGGGCTTCATCCCACAAATCTTTTTTGATGAAACTAGCTAACGTTCGTTTTCCACCTTCAATGATAAGGGATTGAATTCCTTTTTGATGCAATTCAGAAAGAATTTGTTTCTCTACATTTGAAGCGAAATCTATTTTAATTAACGAAAGATTCTTTTTATTTTCCTTTTCTATCTCGGTAAAGACCAAGGTGTTTTGACTTTGATCAAACAAATGTAAATTTGAATTAAGTTTTAAGTCTCTATCCAAAACTACTCGAATGGGTTGATTTCCATCCCATAGACGAGCGTTTAGTTGCGGATTGTCAAATTTCGCAGTTTCGGTTCCCACAAGAATTGCTTGCTCTTGGGTTCGCCATAAATGAACGCGTTGTTTGGAAAAGGAATTTGTTATCCATTTTTGTTCACCGTTTTCAGTCGCCATAAATCCATCTGCAGTTTGTGCCCATTTCAAAACGATGTACGGTCTTTTTTTCTGATGAAATGTAAAAAAACGTTTGTTTAACTCCCGACATTCGGATTCCAAAACACCCACTTTCACATCAATACCTGCATTCTTCATTTTTTGAATTCCCAAACCATTCACTTTTGAAAAAGGATCCATTGTTCCAACCACTACTTTTGAAATGTGGGATTCAATGATTAAGTCTGAACAAGGTGGCGTTTTTCCAAAATGAGCGCAGGGCTCTAAGGAAACATACAGTGTAGCATTTTTCAGGATTTCTTTGTCGGTAATTTGCTGAATGGCATTAACTTCCGCATGTGGCATTCCTGCTTTTTGATGCCAACCTTCTGCAATGATTATTCCGTCATGAACGAGTATGCAACCGACCATAGGATTCGGATAGGTTGTCCCTAAACCCTTTTGGGCAAGTTGAATACATCGCTCCATCATTATTTCGTCCCTTCTTTTCATCGCATTCTATTTACTACCTAAAAAAACACCCCACAGTTTTTGCTGTGAGGTGTAAATTTATAAAATATTATCTTTTAATTGTTTTGGTCATCTTCATCTCCAAAATCAATACGGTGTAATTTTCTCAAACGAATCTCAGCTTCTGTCAAACGACCGCGCTTATCATCAATTTGTCTAAATACATCTTTTAATAAAGGATTGTCTTCTTTTGCATTTGCAAAGAAACTGATGTTGTTTTCCAATTGGTTGATTTCTTTTTCAAGATCATCAATCGTTTTCCGTGTTTTCTTGATTTCATCATCCAACAAACGATCATCTTGTCCCGATTTAATTTGTTCGACCAAAGAAGCCATTTTAAAGTCTTGAACTTCATTTTCAGAAAGTCCAAACGATTTAATTAATTGACTGATTGCTTTGTTAAACTCGGTGTTGATGCTCATTTTGGAAGCAGGAACTTTTCCAAGAAGATTCCAACGTGTGTTGAAATCATTGACAGTATCTAAATTTGATTTTGTGTCTTCAGACGGTGTAAATGCTTTTAACTCTTTAAATAAAGCTTCTTTTTTGACGAAATTTTGTTCGTAGGCTTCGTTCGCTTTGTTTCCTCTTTCCTTGTAATTATCAAAGAATTTATTACAAGCTTCTTTGAATTCTTTCCAGATTGAATCCGAGAATTTCCGTGGAACATGTCCAATTTTCTTCCAATCGGCTTGAATTCTTTTAATGATTTGAACTGATTCTTGCCAATCTGTACTTTCCGCATGTTCTTTGGCGAGTTTCAACAATTCCATTTTCTTGTCCAAATTGGTTTGTTGTTCAGATTTCAAGGTTTTATAGAATTCATTCTTTTGGTGGTTAAAATCGCGAGTTGCTGTCTTAAATTGATTCCACATTTCTTGATTAAATTCTCTGGGAACACGCCCTACCGCTAAGAAACTTTCTCTCAATGCATTTAACTTACGGATACCTGATTGCCATTCACCGTGCGATTTTTTAGTTGATTCTTGGGTAAGACTTTGAATCTCAGCAATGATTTCTTGTTTCTTTTTTAAGTTTTTATCTTGCTCTTCTTTCAGTTTCTCACTGATTTCCGATTTTCTTTCGTGAATTTTATTGGTTAAATCTTTAAAGATTTGCCATGTTGGTTCACGGTGTTCTTCCGCTACTGGAACGGCTTCTTCTTTCCAAAGTCGATGTAAGTATTGCAACTCATTCAATGCTTTCTGAACGTTGTCTTCTGCTACTAATTCTTCGGAACGTTTAATAATCTTGTGACGAACTTCCAAGTTGTGTGCATAATCCAATTCACGCAATTCCTTGTTTAAATCTAAATATTCATAGAAATTATCCAAATGGTGAAAATAGGTTTTGAAAACATTTCCAGCTTGTGCTCTTGGAATGGGACCTGCATTGTGCCAACGGGTTTTTATATTTCTGAAGGTCGTAAATATATTGGTGTTTTCTTGGGTATTGTCTAAATACAATCCTTTTAAATCATCAATAATTTGAAGACGTTCTGTTAAGTTCTCTTGTTGCGTTTTCTCTAGTTCTTTGTAAAACGTATCCAACTGTTTTTTGTAATCGACATAAATCGCATAGAATTCTTTACGAATGGGATTGTCATAATGGAAATCAGTCGCTTCTGGATTTTCTTCTTCAAAAGCTTCTTTTTTTGATTGATAGTCTTCTTCTATCTTATCTTTTACCGCATCTCGGATTTGGTTGAAGTGCTCTCTAAGCAATCTTGCGGGATGGTTACTCAACAATTCTTTGGCTTCTCCAATCAGAACACCCAAAGGTAAGTCTGAATAATTTTTCAAAGGAATTTGATCCACTACCGCAGCTACTTCTTCCTCCTCATCCTCCGATTCCGAACTTGTATCTTCCACTTTGTAGTCTTCTCCTTCTTTGCTTTCTGAAGATTCTTTTGCTTCTTCCGAATCAGAACTTGAGCTTTCTACTTTGTCCGCTTCGTTTTCATCGGTTGTAGTTTCTGCTTTTTCCATTTTAGAATGAGAGTATTCCGTTTTCACTTCTTCACTCTCTGTACTTTCTGGAGTAGCTTCTACTTCCTTAGAATCAGCGTTTGCGTTTTCAATCGTAGTTTCTTCAGCCTTTTCGTTTTCTGGAGCTTCTTTCACTTCTTCTTCCTGTGACTTTGTGCTTTCTTGACTTTCTAAAGGTTGCGTATCTAATTCACCATCAGTCTTTTTCTCTGAGTTTTCTTGTGCGTTAGAATTCGATTCATTCAGTCCGTCTGCCTCATTGTGCAGGTTATCCAAATCAGTTGTCATAATGCGTGTTTTACTTTAGGGTAGCAAATCTAACAAAACATACGCTATTTACAAAGGTTGATTCCATATTTCCCATGATTTTTCTGCTTGTAAAACCAACATTTCATGCCCATTCTGAATAGTAGCGCCTTTTAATTCGCCCAATTCTAAAAATTGAGTTTTTTCAGGATTGTAGATCATATCAAAAAGTAAATGCTCTTTAGTCAAGTGATGGTAAGGTATGTCGGGCTTTTCATCAATCTTGGGAAAAGTGCCCAAAGGCGTGCAATTAATGATAAGTAATTGATTTAATACGTCTTCTTTGGTGATATCTGAATAGATATAACCTTTGTCTCGACGGACGGTTTTGAATTGAATATTTAATTCATCCAGAACAAATTTAACTGCTTTTGCCACTCCACCGTCTCCCAAAATCAAAGCATTTTTGTGATTTGGCGTTAAAAGCGGTTTCAAAGATTCTCGAAATCCGAATGCATCTGTATTGTATCCGACTTTTTTTGAGTGTTGAATTTTCACACAATTTATCGCTCCAATTTTCTCGGCTTCCGGACTTAATTCATCCAAATACGGAATGATTTTTTCTTTGTAAGGAATCGTTACATTGAATCCAAATAAATTTTCATTTTCAAGAAGCGCATTTAATAGGTTTAAATTCGGAAGATCGAAAATTGAATAGTTGGAATCGGTAATCGATTCATTCTTAAACTTGTCCGAGAAGTATTTCTCAGAAAAAGAATACGAAATGTCTTTTCCAATCAAGCCAAATTGCTTCATTTTTTTCGTCTTTTCTTTGAGAATTTTCGTTTGATGAGTCGGCTAATTAAGGGAAGATTGGCAATGATGATAATACCCAAAATAAAGAACTCTAAATTATTCTGTACGAACGTGAAACCACCTAAGAAATAACCCAAAACAGAAATAATTCCAACCCATAAAACCGCACCAATAAAACTATAGGTAATAAAAATTCGGTAATTTAAACCGGTTGTACCGCATATAAAAGGCATAATAGTTCGCACCAACGGAATGAATCGCGCGATGATAATTGCCTTTTTTCCTTGATGATGGAAGAAAATTGCCGCCATGCGAATGTGTTTGGGCTGCAAATAAAACTTACCTGGATGCGCCAAAAGCCATCCGCCAAACTTCTTGCCGACATAGTAATTCAAATTGTCACCGAGGATAGCGGCGACCATTAAAAGAGGAATAACGAATTCAATATGCAAATGATTTTGTTGGTCGCTTGCAGCAATCATTCCTACGGCAAAAATCAAGGCATCTCCCGGAAGGAAAGGCATCAAAAAAGAGGCGACAATCAGTCCTGTTTCTGCAAAAATAATCAAGAATAGAAAAGCATAAATCCAATAACCGTAGTGCTGGATGAAATCCATCAGAACTTTATCGGGTCTGCTTACAAAATTGGTGAAAAATTCAAATATCTCTTGCACTTATCCAGCGGGTCAGTATTAAACTATACGTTTTGTATTTTTAGGCACGAATTATATCTGCACCTATTGCTCTTAATCGAGTATCAATTTGCTCGTATCCTCTATCAATTTGTTCTATATTATGGATGACACTTTTTCCTTTTGCGGATAAAGCAGCAATCAAAAGTGAAATTCCAGCACGAATATCGGGCGAGGTCATCGTTGTTCCACGAAGAGCAACTTCATTGTTTAATCCAATTATTGTGGCTCTATGCGGATCACATAAAATAATCTGAGCGCCCATGTCTATCAATTTATCCACGAAAAACAAACGGCTTTCAAACATTTTCTGATGAACCAATAAACTTCCTTTGGCTTGGGTAGCAATTACGAGGATTATACTGAGTAAATCAGGCGTAAAACCCGGCCAAGGTGCATCTGAAATAGTCATAATGGAACCATCCATAAATTTCTGGATTTCATATTCTTCTTGCGAGGGGATGATAATGTCGTCGTTGCTTTTTTCAACTTGAATTCCCAGTTTTCTGAAAACATCAGGAATTACTCCTAAATTCTCCCACGAAACATCTTTGATCGTCAATTCGGATTTTGTCATGGCTGCTAAACCCATCCAGCTCCCAATCTCAATCATATCGGGCAAAATAGTGTGTTCAGTACCACTCAAATATTCTACTCCTTCAATTGTCAATAAATTCGAACCAATCCCTTCGATTTTTGCACCCATACGCACCAACATTTTACACAATTGTTGTAAATAGGGTTCACATGCCGCATTGTAAATCGTTGTTTTTCCTTGGGCCAAAACGGCTGCCATCACAATGTTTGCAGTACCTGTCACGGATGCTTCTTCCAAAAGCATATAGGCTCCGTTTAGTCCTTTTTTGGGATCGATTTCTACACCGTAAAAATCTTCACCATCCTCAAATCTGTAGATGGCACCTAATTTAATAAATCCTAAAAAGTGGGTATCCAACCTTCTTCTACCAATTTTATCACCACCTGGTTTGGGCATATACGCTTTTCCGTATTTTGCCAAAAGTGGTCCCATCAACATTATGGATCCTCGGATGGTTGCTCCGTGTTTTTTGAATTCTTTGGTATGCAAATAATCCATCCGAATGGAATCGGCTTGAAAGGTATAATCTCCTTTTGCGTTCTTTTGAATTTTCACGCCCAAATCACCCAAAATCTCAATCAACCGATTGACATCCAGAATGTCGGGAATGTTTTTTACACGAACGGGTTCCGTTGTTAAAAGAACTGCACACAATATTTGTAGAACTTCATTTTTTGCTCCTTGAGGAATAATCTCACCACTTAAACGATTTCCCCCTTTAATTTGAAATACTGACATTTTAGCCGCTTATTTATGCTTTTGTTTGTTACGATTTGACTTTCCTTTCTTTTTCGCTGTAGGTTTGTTGCTGGAAGTATTGACCTGAAGTCGATCACTGGATAGTAAAGCTTCTTCCCCATCTCTTAAATCAATTTTTCCATTCGATAATTCGTACAAATGGTTGAAAATTGTTTTGTCATCCACTGTATCTTTGTTCCAAATCAAATAGCATTTCTTCATGTGATTTGCAATCACCATTTCCAAACCTTCTCGTTTATCTCCTTCCCAACTAAGCGCAACATCAATCATACGACGGATATTCTTTCCGTAATACTTGTATTTGAACTCTTCTTTTGGATAGGCCATTCTATTTGGCCGAGCTTGAATTATTTCGCGCGTCAATTTCGGAAAAGGGGAATCTACTTCCAATCGGAAATTGGACATGATGAATAGTTGATCCCAAAGTTTATGCTGAAAATCAGGTATATCTCGTAAATGGGGATTTAATTCACCCATTACTTCTACAATAATTCCTGCAAATTCATTTCTTTTTACGTCGTCTTTAATTGTCATACAATGATCCACCATTTTTTGAACATGACGTCCGTACTCTGGTATGATCAAAGGTCTTCTTGTTGTATTGTAATCCATATTTTTAACTGAATAACCACAAAAGTACAATATATCAATTGAAATCCTCAGGTTTACTCAAGATTTAATTAATTATTAAGAAGCTTAATCGCTTTTTTGGTTTGAATTCGAGTCGTTCTGATTTTCTTGAAAATAAAATACCAAACTGAAAAAACAGATTTGAATTCTAATTCTTCTATTTGGTATTTGAATTTTTCAATTTCTACTATCTTCTTTTAGATTTTCTCTAATCTCTTCTTCAATGTGCTCAAAAACTGAGAAGCTAATGCGCCGTCAATCACTCTATGGTCATAGGAGAGAGAGAGCATCATCATTTTACAAACCGCCAATTCTTCTTTACCATTCACTTCGACAACGCCTGCTCCTGAGCGGATTTGACCCAATGCCAAAACCGCAACCTGTGGACGGCTGATAATCGGCGTTCCCATCAAACTTCCAAAAATCCCAGTATTGCTTACTGTAAAAGTGGTGTCTTGAATATCAGTAGCTTTGAGTTTGTTGGATTTCGCATTGTTTCCAATAACATTTACATTCTCAATGATGTCTTTTAGACTCATATCATTGACTTTTTTAATGTTTGGAACAATTAGATTCCCGTCTGGAAGTGCGGTTGCAAAACCGAGATTGATGTCGTTTTTTAGAATCACTTCATCTTCATTCATCCATGCATTAAAACTCGGATATTCTTTCAAAGTATCCACTACCGCTTTCATGATGAAATGAGTGTAGGTGATTTTCACTCCGTTTTCCTTTTGGAATTCATCTTTTATTTCCTCGCGGTGTTTCACCAAATTGGAAACGTTCACTTCCAAGAAAGTGGTTACGTGTGGAATTAATTGATAGGAAGATTGAAGAAAACCGGAAGCGACTTGTCGAATTCGAGGAAGCGGTTCCACCCTATCTTCGGGCTGAATATTTAAAATCATCTTTTGAGAAACAACTTCTTGAGAAACGGGTTTTTCGTCTTTTTTCAAATACTTTAAAATATCCACTTTCCGAATTCGGCCGTTTTCCCCTGTGGGTATAATTTTTTTTAAATCTTCAATCTCCAATCCATTTTCTGCCGCAATTCGACGAACTACAGGGGAAAGAAAGGATTTTCCATCCAGACTTTTCGTTTCCAATAATTCGACTTGTGAATCGGTTTTTGTGACTTCTGTTTCCTCAGTTTCAAATACTTCGGAATGAACCACCGTATCTTCAGAAACTTCCACGATAGCAATGGGATGCCCAATTTTCACCTCATCCCCTTCTTCCACCAAAATTTCCTTCAAAATACAATCGTATTCTGACGGCAATTCACTGTCCACTTTATCGGTACCTATGGTAACAAAAGCTTCGTCTTTGGAAATTGCGTCACCTGGGTTTTTCAACCAATTGGTAACCACTGCTTCCATCACACTTTCTCCCATTTTTGGAAGAAGAATTTGAACTTCTTTCATTGAATTTGAATGAAATCTATGGATTAATATCTAAAATTATTCAAATGCATTGATTCCGGTAATGTCACTTCCTGTAATCAACAAATGGATATCGTGCGTTCCTTCGTAGGTAATTACGGATTCCAAATTGGCTGCATGTCGCATCATTGGGAATTCACCCATAATACCCATTCCACCTAAAATTTGTCTGGATTCACGTGCAATGTCAATAGCCATTTTCACATTGTTTCTTTTTGCCATTGAGATTTGAGCAGGCGTTGCTTTGTCTTCATTTTTCAAAGTTCCCAAACGCCAAACCAACAATTGTGCTTTGGTAATTTCAGTTACGAATTCGGCCAATTTCTTTTGTTGCAATTGAAAAGAAGCAATCGGCTTTCCGAATTGTTGTCTTTCCAACGAATATTTCAATGCAGTTTCATAGCAATCAATGGCTGCACCAATTACACCCCAGCTGATACCGTATCGCGCAGAGTTCAAACAAGAAAGCGGACCTCGTAAGCTGTTTGCAAGAGGTAAAACATTTTCTTTTGGAATTTCTACATTTTCGAAAACCAATTCCCCCGTTTTAGACGCTCTAAGCGACCATTTGTTATGTGTTTCAGGCGTTGAAAAACCTTGCATTCCACGTTCAACAATAACACCTCTTACTTTTCCTTCTTCGTCTCTCGCCCATACAACGGCAATATCTGCAATCGGTGAATTGGTAATCCACATTTTTGCGCCATTTAGTACGAAGTGAGAACCTTTATCAACCAATCGCGTATCCATTCCAGCTGGATTGGAACCGTGATTGGGTTCGGTTAATCCAAAACAACCTACCATTTCACCGGAAGCTAATTTGGGTAAATATTTCATTTTTTGCTCTTCCGATCCAAACGTATAAATGGGATACATTACCAAAGAAGATTGTACCGAAGCAGCCGAACGAACAGCACTGTCGCCCGCTTCCAATTCTTGCATAATTAAACCATAAGAAATTTGATCCAAACCTGCTCCTCCATATTGTTCGGGAATATAAGGGCCTAAAGCTCCGATTGCGCCTAATTTCGGCATAAGACCGGGAAGATCGGTATGATCGTGTGCGGCTTTATCTATTACGGGTTTAATTTCTTGTTCTACAAAATCACGTACACTTTGACGAATCAATTTATGCTCTTCCGTCAATAAGTCATCCATATGAAAATAATCTGTTGCCATTTCTTTTATTTAAATTTTGGAAGCAAAAGTAAGAAATAGAAAGGAACTTAAATAGTAATTCGCCAATTTTACTATTTTCAAATTCCAAAGCAATTTAAAGACTGTAGTTTTATAAAAGCACATGAATATTGGAACATCGATTGTGCTTTTGAAAATAATTAAAATTTTTTATCATTTAAATGCATAAAATCCTACTGTCGGACTGCTCGGAAACTACGTAGGATGGACTCATCTCAAATTTATAGTAAAAAAACACATGAAATTTATCATTGACTCTATTAATTTCCTTAGATTTGCTGCTACCAATTAGTTTTTCCTGATGGTGAAATACCTATTGCCATCTAAAAGGGAGCTAGCCTCAACCTAAATTTATGGTTTAAACCAAGAACTCCGATTATTTTTCGGAGTTTTTTCATTCACCAATCAAAACTCCCGACACATTCCAAGCGCTGAAGCTATTTCCTTCGGGCTCTCCTTGTGGAATTTTCACTTGAATTTTATGTTTTCCTGCTTTTAAATTTCCAACATCGATAATATATGGATTCGTGATTGTTCCCGGACACCAATTTGATCGACTGTAATCAGAGGAAGAAAGTCCATTTGAAAAATTCCCAGAAACGGGATTATACAACCGATACGATCCGCAATCTTCCCGCCATGGGGCGATATCGAAAATGACTGTATCGTCCAATAGAACCGTATTTTTCTTCGGTACAAATTCGTCACCGTTTTCCCAACCTCCATGTCCTGTTGTAATATAGCGAATATGCGCGTTTTTTAATTCTTGTTTCAATTCAAATTCAACTTCCAAACCTTTCTCCACATCAAAAAGGGTACTGTACTCCTGCCCTGCCATCTCCATCACATTTAGGGTGTTGAATAAGGGTATTACTTTTTTCAACCTATGATTTGTGCCTTCATTAGGGTGAATGGTGATATTCATAGAAATCGTATGACCTCCTTTGTCGTAATTTCCAATGAAAACACCTAAATAAACTTCTTTATCGCTCATCAAAGAGGTGTAAGATGTAATGTCTTGACGATAAAATACGGAATCTTGCCATTTTTTATTTTTAAGAGTAACCCGATCGTTAAAATAATTAACACCAAACGGAGTGAAAAATCGCATCAATTCCACTAGAGGAGAATAATCTTCTGTTGCTGTAATTCCTTGATACTTTTTCCCATTTCCATTTTCATAAATTGGAAGTGTATTTGCGCCGTTTTCTAAACCATCCAAGAAACTCTGTTTTTTATCGGTCGGAATTAAGAAAACACTTCCCGTTCGGTCATAAGCATCTCCTGAGGATTGTTCGGTTAAATCCAAGAAAATTTGTTGTTCAGAATTTAATTTGGGAAATTTTATTTTTTTTAAGGCAAGGGTTCCATTCGCATACCGAAGGACTCCTTCCCGCTTTTCAAACTCTTCTGACCAATGAATTTGTTGATTCTCAAAAATAGGAATAGTGACAAATCGACTTTTCCATATTTTATCTTGATAGTCTATTTTCTCTAAAACCTCGACTTTTGAATTCGTCATAAAGTCAGGGAGTTTAATTTTTTCTTTTTTAATTTCTATTGCTTGAATTGCGAAATTTCCATTTCTAACATATTCCAGAACCAAACCTAATCCTTGACCTAAGACAGAGGGTCCGCCTTTTATTTTCAGATCGTTGGTGTACCAAATTTCTATGGTATTCGAATTGATGCTGGTTTTTGCTTTTTTACAAGTAAAACCCAATATTTTTTTAGTTTCATCCAAAAGTTCAAAGTCTTGACTTGCCAAAGATTCTGAATCCATCATAGAAATCGCTTCGTTGGAGTTTAAAAAACCAAATTGACTGTAACTTGCTTTCTGTGGTTGTACAAAAGTCATTTCAAAAGGGAAATTTGATTTTTGCTGGATGAGGTCTCTTGAAGTAATCAAAACATTTTCAGCATCTGCAAAAACCCAAATGGGATTTTGATTTTCATTCACAATCCCATTTGAACTGACTTGATATGTGATCTTAGTTAAGTTATTGGAAATGAATTGAATTTGGGCGAAAGATAAAGTGCTTAAAAATAGAAGGATTGGGGTCAAAAGAATTTTATTTCTCATTTGTATAGAAAATCTACGTTGTAATTTCCAACAATTATATAAAAACAAATGGAATTCTCAGTGAAAAATGCGATTATAAAACAGGATTATTTGCATCTTCTTTTTAGAGTTTCATAAATACGCTGTAACTTTAAAAAATCTAAAAACTTAAAAAAACATGAAAAACATGAAAAAATTAGCAGTACTGTTTGTAAGTGTTGGCTTATTCAGTTTGTCATCGTGCGAAAAAGAAAGTAACACGCTGATCAAAACCGCAGATGATTCAATACAAACATTGACAGATGAAACAAATTTGGATTCAGACTCTGAGTCGAATCTTGAGAACAAAAGCAGTAATTCCAGTGACTTATTAGGAAAATGGGAAACGGTAGGATTTACAATGAATGGCCGTCAGACGATGGATATGGGTGCGGGTGTCCAAGAAATAGAATTTAATGCAGAAACGGTAGATGGTTCGCAAAGCACGTATTTAACTTTCCATGATAACAACACATTTACGGCAGAAAACAAGGATTTCAAAATGAAATTCACAACCAAGATGAATGGAACTGTTTTCTCTTCTCAAACCCAAGAAGTAGGAAGTGTTTTTGAAGACAAAGGAAAATGGACAAAAAATGGAGATGAGTTAATTTTAACCGTTGATGGAAATACGATTAAATATAAAATTGAAAGCTTAACTTCTTCAAAAATGACACTGAATGCAGACATGGCTTCTCTAGATTTGGGTGCTGAGAAAATGCCCGAAGGAATGGAAATGGTAACACAAATTTATCTGAAGCGATAAATGTTCTATTAATACAATGAATTAAAGCGTGCAGGAAAGGATTTTCCTGCTTTTTTTTGTATTAAATTCAAATAAAAGGAATAAATTGGTTGTCTCTAAAAACTAAAACTTTTGTTTAACCTAAACTTAAACCTATGTGTGGAATTACCGCCGTGTTTGCTATACAAGAGGATTTGGATAGCTTACGTCACCAGCTTTTAAAAATGTCAAAGAAAATCCGTCATCGCGGCCCCGATTGGTCAGGTATTTACACGAATAAAAACGCGATTCTCGTCCATGAAAGATTAGCCATCGTTGATCCAATTTCGGGGAAACAACCTCTGTATAGTTCAGATGATAAGGTAATTCTTGCCATCAATGGAGAAATTTATAACCACGAAGAACTTCGCGAAAAAACGCCCAATTATCCGTATAAAACCAAAAGCGATTGTGAAGTCATTCTGGCTTTATACAAAGAAAATGGAATTCATTTTTTGGAGAGACTCAATGGGATTTTTGCCTTTGCATTGTATGATGAGGAGGAAGATTCCTTTTTTATTGCACGAGATCACATGGGCATTGTTCCGTTGTACTATGGTTTTGATAACCACAATCAATTTTTTGTTGCTTCCGAATTAAAAGCGTTGGAAGGAAAATGTTCGATTATCAAAACTTTTCCACCGGGTCATTATATTTACAGCAAAGAAGGTTTGGAACCTAAGAAATGGTATTCCAGAGATTGGGAAGAATTTGATAAAGTGAAAAACAATCAAAGCGATACAGTAGAATTGAAAGAAGCCTTGGAAAATGCCGTATATCGACAATTGATGTCCGACGTTCCGTACGGAGTACTTTTGTCCGGTGGATTGGATTCATCGATTGTTTCAGCCATCGCCAAGAAATTTGCAGCGAAACGTGTAGAATCACATAACAAAGAATCTGCTTGGTATCCCCAACTTCACTCTTTTGCAGTGGGTTTGGAAGGTTCACCTGATTTAATTGCGGCTAAAATTGCATCCGAACATATTGGAACGATTCATCATGAAATAAATTTCACCGTTCAAGAAGGTCTGGATGCTTTGAGTGATGTGATTTATTATCTTGAAACGTATGATGTTACCTCGATTCGTGCTTCAACGCCTATGTATTTAATGGCGCGAGCGATAAAGTCTATGGGAATAAAAATGGTTTTGTCGGGTGAAGGATCCGATGAAATGTTTGGTGGTTATTTGTATTTTCACAAAGCTCCGAATGCAAAAGAATTCCACGAAGAAAATGTACGAAAACTGAGTAAGCTTTATTTATACGATAATCTAAGAGCCAATAAATCCATGGCTGCATGGGGAATTGAAGCTCGTGTTCCGTTCTTAGATAAAGAATTTCTGGATGTTGCTATGCGTTTGAATCCCGAAGATAAAATGATTAAAAACGGAAAAATAGAAAAATGGATTTTGCGGGACACTTTCCAAGATTATCTACCCAAAGAAATCGCTTGGCGACAGAAAGAGCAATTTTCAGACGGCGTGGGTTATGCGTGGATTGATTCATTGAAGGAAATGGTCGATAAAAAGATTTCGGATGAGCAATTGACCAATTCGGCTTCGCGTTTTCCTATAAATCCTCCTTTGTCCAAAGAAGAATATTATTACCGCTCTTTGTTTGAAGAACATTTCCCTTCCAATACGGCTGCATTAACGGTTCCTTATGCAAAATCGGTAGCGTGTAGTTCGCCGCAAGCTTTACTTTGGGATGAATCTTTTCAGAATGTAAATGAACCTTCGGGAAGAGCTGTTGCGAATGTGCATAACAAGGCATATGGATAAAAAAGTTAATTTGGATTCGTGAAAAGGCTGTTAATGGCGTAGAAAATTCTTGAATCAAAATTAATTCTCCTAAAATCTTTTTTACTTTGTAGAATTGTAGTTTATTCGCATTCTATGTTTCAGAAAAACAATCCGAAAGTTATCACCGCGTGGAAATTTTACGATTGGGCGAACTCCGTTCACTCACTTGTCATTGCGTCTGCAATTTTCCCTATTTATTATGGAGCTGTAACCTTATCGGGTACGGCCAATCCCATTAAGTTCTTGGGATTGAATCCCGAAGCTGCTTTTAATTTCTCATTGGCACTTTGTTTTTTCGTTGTCATTTTACTTTCACCCGTATTGAGTTCGATTGCAGATACACTTGGGAATAAGTTGAAATTCCTTAAGTTTTTCTGCTATTTGGGGTCTATGAGTTGCATGGCTATGTTTTTTTTTACCGAAGATCGAGTGGGATTGGGATTGGCTTTGAATGTTTTGGCAGGAATCGGATATTGGGGAAGTATGGTTTTTTACAACGCCTATTTACCTGAAATTGTGACCGAAGATAAATTGGATAAAACTTCGGCAGGCGGCTATATTACGGGTTATATCGGTTCAGTTATTCTGTTGATTTTGTGTTTGATTTTGATTTTAACAGCGGCTGAAGGCAAAGAAGGATATTATACCCGAATCAGTTTTGTTTTGGTCGGAATTTGGTGGTTGGGATTTGCTCAAATCACCTTTAGGAAACTTCCTGTCAATGTTTACAACCGAAAAGTTCCGAAAAACATCATCAAAAGCAGTTTTAAGGAATTGGTGAATGTAGCCAAGGAATTGAATGGCCATAAAAACCTTCGCATATTTTTAGGATCTTTCTTTTTCTTTAGTTTGGGAATGCAAACCATCTTTTTGGTCGCGGCTTTATTTGGTTCTTCGGAAATTGGATTGAGCAGTGATAAACTCATTATGACGATTCTTTTGATTCAGATTGAAGCTATTTTGGGAGCTTGGATTTTTTCCTATTTATCCGGAAAAATTGGAAATCGGAATACGCTTCTTATTGGAATTTTCATTTGGGTATTTGTATGTGTTTTGGGTTATAAAATCAACAAAGAAAGTCCCACGGTAGAAATGCAGTTTTACATTATGGCAGCTTTGGTCGGATTGGTTATGGGAGGAATTCAACCCTTGGCGCGTTCTACCTACGCCAAACTTTTACCGCCCACCCAAGATCATGCAACCTATTTCAGTTTTTATGATGTGTTTGAAAAAGCGGCGCTATTTATAGGTTTATTTATTTTTGGTGTCATTGTTCAAATGACAGATGGAATGAAAGTTTCAACCTTAGCGATGGGTGGATCTTTTGTTATAAGTTTCATTATCCTGTGTTTTTTAAAATCAAAGAAGGTAGAAAAGCAGTAAATTCGTACTTTACTTCGATCTATTTAGGTAGTAAACCCAAAAAACAAGAATGAATTACAGCTTACTCAGTTTAAATTATTGGAAAACAATCGGACGAATTACGATTCGGGCAGCAAAAAATTTCATGGATGATAAGTGCATGAAAATGAGCGCATCTTTGGCGTATTATTCTATATTTTCAATTGGTCCTTTGTTGTTGATTGTTATATGGCTGTTGGGATTTTTCTATGGTGAACATTTGGAAGATTCTACAGCCCAACAAGAAGTTTTGAGTGGTTTGTCAGAAGTTTTAGGAAGTGAAGTGGCAGAACAAATCAAAGTTGCCATGGGCAATTTAGCGATTTCTACCCAATCAAAAATTGGTGTTTTAGTTGGAATTGGGACTTTGATTTTCACATCAACCACCATTTTCATTGAAATCCAAGACTCTATCAACACAATTTGGGGAATTAAACCCAAACCCAAAAAGAGCTGGTTGAAATTTATAATCGACCGATTGACCTCGTTTTCAATGGTTATAGGTCTTGGTTTTTTATTGATTACCTCCTTGTTAATCAATTCATTGTTACTGATTTTGATGAATTTTTTCTTTGAAATCATTCCTGGAATTTCAAATCAAATGTTGAATAACATCAATGTGGGATTAACTTTTTTAATTACAACCACCATCTTTGGATTCATATATAAAGTTTTACCCGATGCAAAAGTTCGAAATCGAGATATAATCGGAGGTGCTGTTTTCACTGCGCTTTTATTTATGTTGGGACGTTTTGGAATTTCATTTTATTTAGAAAACAATGCCACAGCAAATGCCTTTGGTGCAGCAGGATCCATCATTATTTTATTGTTATGGGTGTATTATTCCGCCGCAATCCTTTATTATGGTGCAGAGTTTACAAAAGAGTATTCATTTCAATTTGACAAAGGAATCGAACCTTCACCTTACGCGGTTTTAGTGGATTACAAAGAAGTGGAATATGATCCCGAAGAAAATTTAGAAGAATGAGATTACCATTCAATTTCTTCTTTCCCAATCGATTTTAAAAACGAATTTGTTTTTGAAAAGGGTTGACTTCCAAAAAAACCTCTATACGATGACAAAGGCGACGGATGAACGGATTTAATCACACAATGTTTGTCTTCATCAATCATTTTTCCTTTTTTTTGTGCCTGACTTCCCCAAAGTATAAATACCAAATTTTCTTTTTCATGGGCTAACTTTTGAATTACAGCATCCGTAAATTCTTCCCATCCTTTTTTCTGATGAGAACCCGCTTGGGAAGCACGAACCGTGAGTATGGTATTCAATAACAAAACACCTTGTTTCGCCCAATTTTCCAAATTTCCACTTCGTGAATCATTCGGTTTAATATCCGAATTCACTTCCTTAAATATATTCTTTAAACTGGGTGGATGAGGAATTCCATCAGAAACAGAGAAACAAAGTCCATTTGCTTGTTTCGAACCGTGGTAAGGATCTTGACCAATTAGGACGACTTTTACTTGGTTAAAGGGCGTGAATTCAAATGCGGAAAACACTTTTTCCTTGGGTGGATAAACGGTTTGAGTTTGGTATTCTGATTCTACAAAATCGAATAAATTCCTAAAATAATCTTTTTCAAATTCATCCTTTAAAATTTCTTTCCAAGAGGTTTCGATGTCAACTTTCATTATTTTGCCTTCTGTTTTCCAAATATAGAGTATTTTTGCAGCAATGCAGGTATCCGAACAAACATTAAACGATTTAGAATTCCCAAAAATTCTTCAATTAATTTCTGAGTTTTCTTTCAATGAAAGAACCGCTCAATTGCTATTGGATTTGAAGCCGTACGCGAATAGAGCTCATTTAATTCAAGACTTGAAAAGTACCAATGAATATCTTTCAAGTTTTGAATCAGACAACCAAATTCCTTTCTCGGAATTCTATTATATGAATGATTTTTTGCCTCATTTAGAAATTGAGAATTTCTATTTGAATGTTGAACAATTCTTTCAGATCAAATCCAATGCGATTCAAATCAGGGAGATAACTAAATTCATTCTTAAGTTTGAAGAGTATTTTCCGGTTTTAAATGAAATTGTATCTCAAGTAAATTACGAGAAAGAGATTGTAAAGGAAATTGACGCCGTTTTTAATAAACACGGTGAAATGAAAGATGATGCCAGTCCGGAATTATTGAAAATCCGTCGACAGATGAAGGATGTAAGCGCACGGATTTACGAATTGTTTAAAAAATCATTGACTTATAATTCCCCGTATCTCGACGATATCAAAGAAAGTTTGGTCGATGATAAACGGGTGCTTGCAGTAATTTCAGGTTTCAGAAAACGAGTGAAAGGTCGATTTTTAGGAACTTCCAAAACAGGATCGATTTCGTACATAGAACCCGAAAGTGTACAAAAACCAAATCGAGAATTGGATGAATTAAAAGAAGAAGAATCCAAAGAAGTCATTAAAATCCTTCGGAATTTAACAGCGGTCATTTCAGTTCACAAGGTTTTATTGGAAGACTATGAATCCCTACTCGAATACATGGATTTCACCCAATCCAAAGCGCGTTTTGCTTTGAAAATAAATGGAGTTTTACCCGAAATCAAAGAAGAAAAAGCTCTGGATTTAATCAATGCCTATCATCCGCTACTCTTTTTATCGAATTCGGAAAAGAAATTACAAACCATTCCTCAATCGTTAAAAATCGACAAAGACCATCGGATTATCATCATTTCAGGTCCCAATGCAGGAGGAAAAAGTATCACCTTAAAAACGGTGGGATTGAATCAATTGATGATTCAATCTGGAATTCTAATTTCCGTTCATCCTAAATCAAAAATCGGATTTTTCGATAAGATTTTCACAGATATTGGAGATAATCAGTCGATTGAAAACCAATTGAGTACGTATAGTTATCGATTAAAACAAATGTCCCACTTCATTCGGAATGTAGATGAAAATACGTTGATGCTGGTTGATGAATTTGGTACCGGTTCCGATCCTGAATTAGGAGGAGCGCTGGCCGAAGTTTTTTTTGAAGAATTCTATGAACGAAAAGCATTTGGAGTATTCACCACCCATTATACCAACATAAAAATTGCTGCAGAAAATCTACCCGAAGCTTTGAATGCGAGTATGCTTTTCGATGAGAAAACCTTGAATCCACTTTATAAGTTAGAAATTGGTCAAGCCGGAAGTTCATTTACATTTGAAGTAGCAGAAAAAAACAAAATTCCGTATCGACTTATCAATCGTGCAAAGAAAAAGATAGAACAAGATAAAGTTCGTTTGGACAAAACGATATTGAAATTACAGCAAGAGAAATTTGAAATTCAAAAAACCCGAAATGAAGTTGTAGAATTAAAGCAAACATCTCAGGATCAATCCAAAGAGCTGGTGTCCACCCAAGAAAGAATGCAAGAAAAACTCGTTGATTTCCAACAATTGTATGACCAAGAAATGAAAACCCTTCAATCTGGACGAAAAATGAATGAATGGGCAGATGAGTATTCCAAATCAAAAAACAAGAAAAAGCTGATTGCCAACTTTCTAAAATGGGTAGAAATAGAAAATTCTAAAAAGAGAGAAGTAAAACCGGTAGAAAAGAAAAAAGAGAAAATTATACAAAAAGAAATTCAAAAAGAATTAAAAATTCACAAGGAAACAATTCAAAAAGAACAAAAGAAAATTGAACTGAAAAAAGAAGAAGAGATTCAGAAATCAATTGATAATCTGAAAGTTGGTGACCGAGTTAAAATAAAGGACAGCAACAGTATTGGTACAGTTGAAAAAATAAAAAACAAAACTGTCACTATAAATTATGGTCAATTTACTGCAAAAATCTCTATCTTTGATATCTATAAAATTTAAAGAGGACAATTTGATGAAAAAAAATTTATTTTTAGGTGTTTTTCTTGTCGCCATTAGTGGTTTTGCACAAGAGAAAGTAAACCATTCAGAGCTTCAAAAAATAGCGACTGAAGTAGAGGCGGAATATAAGGATGCTGTTCAACTAGAAAAGGTAAAATATGCCGGACATGGTTCAGAAGAAGGTGTTTCGTTTCAAGGTTTTGCCAATGGAATCCCTTATTATTATGCATTGGATAGTAAAAATCAAATTGCTTCCATGAACGTTGATAAATTGGGAAATAATACCATTCCGGGTGTAGCTGTAACTGGTGAAGGAATGACTGCTTTTATTTGGGATGGCGGAAAGGCAAGATTGACACACAACGAGTTTTCAGGTCGTGCTACCCAAGTCGAATTTAGTGGAAGTGATTCAGACCACGCAACAGGCGTAGGTGCGGTGATTATTGGAGCAGGTGTTGTTCCCATTGCACTAGGAATGGCTCCAACCGCTAATTTGAAAGTAATGAATTTCACCGTTGGAAATACGATAACTGAAATGGCTTATCATTCCAATCAACCTGAAAATGCAGACTATATGATTTCAAACCATTCGTATGGTTCTTTAACCGGCTGGTCTTACCGAGGTTCAGATGGATGGTATTGGTATGGTTATCCGCATATTTCACCGACTGAGTCTGCCTTATTTGGCTTCTATACGTCCAATGATGCAAATTATGACAATGTTGCGTTTAATGCTCCTCAACACAGTATATTTAAATCATCGGGTAATAATAACGGAGAAGGTCCGTCTGGAACTGTAAACCATTATGCCTATGATGAAACCAACCAATGGGTATATTACACCGGTGTTTATCGTCCACGAGACTGTACGGCAAACGGTGGATACGATTGTCTTTCTTTTTCTGGTTCGATTGCAAAAAATATTATTTTAGTTGGAGCAGTTAAACCTTTACCAGGAAGTAACCGATATACCGGACCGAGCGATGTTGTGGCGACAGATTTCACAAGTTTTGGACCTACCGACGACGGTAGAATCAAACCCGATGTGGTTGCCGTAGGTCAAAATGTATATGCTGCTACCAACACAGCAGATGATGCTTACATCAACTGGGCAGGAACTTCATTTTCTTCTCCCGCAGCAGCTGGAGTAGGATTGCTTTTGCAACAAGTAAAAAAAGAAACAGGAACAGGTTATTTACGTTCGGATATGATGAGAGCGCTTTTGATTAATTCCGCAAATGAAGCAGGTATCCACTTGGGACCGGATTATAAATTTGGTTATGGTTTAATCAATGCTTTGGGTGCAGCGGAAACACTTTTAAATTCAAATGGTAAATCGTACACCAATGATTTGATTCTTCAAAATAACGAAACCTTTACCATGAGTTTTAAAGCAGTTGGTGGAGAACCTATCAAAGCAACCATTGCATGGTTGGACCCAGCGGGAACTCCATTGCCTCAACTTGCTTTGAACGATAGAACTCCGATGTTAGTAAACGATTTGGATTTAAGAATTACCAACGGAGGAAACACGTATTATCCTTGGAAATTAAATCCGGATTCACCCGCTTCAGCAGCGACTCAGGAAGATAACACCATCGATAATGCAGAACAAGTATTTATCGAAAACCCAGTGGCAGGTCAAACATATACTTTGACAGTTAACCACAAAGGTAATTTGGTGAATGGTTCTCAGAATTTCGCTTTGGCTATTTCAGGTGTTGAATCTGCTTTGAGTACCGTTGATATGGCCTTAAACAATTCAGTTCGAATTTTCCCTAATCCGGTTAACGATAAATTAAATATTCAGATCGATAAAAACTTAAGCAATGTTCAAATCAAAGTTTTTGATATGATGGGACAAACTGCTTATTTAAATAAATTCAATTCGTTGAAAAACACAGAATCCATCGATTTGAAACATCTTGCTCCGGGTGTTTATATGGTTTACATTAAATCAGACGAAGGGACAATGACTAAGAAAATCATCAAAAAATAATTTGATTTCAAATACCAAAAAAACCTCAGTTTATAGCTGAGGTTTTTTTATGCGTATTATTTCTATTCGAATTATTTTTTTAAAACCAACCAAGCTCCTTCTACATCTCCGTCTCTCAATAAATCCTTTGCATGACGATGGGCCAATTCATCTTCCAAATAAATACCCTCATCAAAAGTTTCAACATTTCCAAGCATGGCTAAATCATTTCCAGATAAGATGGAACTACATCGGATTTCTTCGGGCAATGAATCCACGCCTACTCCATGGGTTCTCAATGGTTTTGGGATTTCAAAGAGCGAAGGTTCGTTGGCATGAACATACCAAGATTCACCCATCCTTCCCACCAAATCAATTTTCTTTGTATCAATTAATCCTTGTTCATTCAAAACGGATTCATCGACATGAATCATCAGGACTTCACAAACAATCAAAGTTCCAGCACCCCCTCCATCACCCAAATAAATTAAATCTTTCACTTTGCATTCAAAAGAAACTTTGGATTCCTTCACTCTCGGAGGTTTTACCTTAAAAGAAGGAATTTCAGTTAAACCTGCTTTTTTAAATTCATTGACACCTTTTTCATATTCCGTACTTGTTAAAGAAGTTTGATGAACTATTTCATAGGAAACGGTATTGATCACACATTCTCTAACCTGTTCGATATTTTCCAAAGTATGTTTACTGGTTGTATCTCGTACACGACGTGCAGGCGAGAACACCAAGATAGGTGGATTTGAACTGAATACATTGAAGAAACTAAACGGGCTAACATTCACATTTCCAGCGCGATCAACAGTACTTACCAATGCAATCGGCCTGGGTGCCACTGCATTTTGTAAATATTGAATCGATTCTGCAGGAGTTACTTGAGAAGTATCTATTGATTTTACACTCATTTTTTCTTTTTTATAGGTTGCCAAAGATACTACGTTTAAAAACGTATTCAAAAATACGAGGAATTGAATCCCTTTTGAATTGGATGTTTTTTTTCTATTTGAATGCATTTTATGAAACGATTAATTCTACTTACTTTTGAATAAAAAAAGACTCACTTATGGATTCCACTCCGCATGAAATTGAATTTCCCGCCTATCATTTTGCCCAAGAATCCGGACTTCTTGCGTACGGTGGTGATTTGAGTGTGGAACGACTGATTGTGGCGTATCGAAAAGGTATCTTTCCATGGTTCAGTGAGGGTGATCCCATTCTTTGGTGGTTTCCCAATCCGCGTTTTGTCCTTTTTCCCAGAGATTTGAAAATTTCAAAGTCAATGCGAAAAATTATGCGTGAGCAGAAATTTATGATTACAGAAAATAAAAATTTTAAAGAAGTCGTTGAAAATTGTCAGAAAATCAATCGATCAGGTCAAGATGGAACTTGGATTACGGACGAGTTAAAAGAATCGCTCCTTCAACTTCATCCATTGGGAATTGCAAAAAGTGTGGAAGTTTGGTTAGATGGCGAATTGGTGGGTGGGTTTTATGGTATAGAAGGTAAACGTATTTTCTGTGGGGAAAGCATGTTTGCAAAAGTATCCAATGCATCCAAAGCGGGATTTATTTATTTTGTTCAAAAATATGCTGAACATTATGAATTGATCGACTGTCAAATCCATTCGCAACATTTAGAAAGTTTGGGCGCTGTAAATATCTCAGCGGAAAGTTTTCTTACGTATTTGGATTAAAAATGACTTTGTATTTTGTTTAGCAATTATTTCTCGTGTAATGCCGTATTAATTTTTATTTTTGTCACGGAATGGGAAATTTACAAACTGAATTTTTAAAACATAGTATTGAACTCAATCTTACCGACGACAAACGAATTCTTGTTGCAGTAAGTGGCGGCGTTGACAGTATGGTTTTATGCGATTTATTGATTCAATCACAAATAAAATTTTCAGTGGCACATTGTAATTTCCAATTGAGAGGAATCGACTCGGATGAAGATGCATTTTTTGTGGAGGAATTCTGTAAAAAAAATCAGTTGGAATTGTTTTCAAAGAAATTTGATGTTGAAAAATTTAAGCAAGAGAAAAATTATTCCATCCAAATGGCAGCACGGGAATTGCGATATGACTGGTTTTCAGAATTAATGAAATCAAATGATTTTGACTGTTTATTAACGGCTCACCATCAGAATGATTCGTTCGAAACTTTCTTAATTAACCTTTCGCGCGGAACGGGAATCGAAGGTTTAGTTGGAATTCAAAATATAGGCGACACCCTTTTTAGGCCTCTTCTCCCCTTTTCAAAAGAAGAAATACGAAAATATGCCTCTGAAAATAAAGTGAAATGGCGGGAAGATATTTCCAATTTCGAAGATGGTTATGTGCGAAATAAAATACGTCATCAAATCACTCCTGTTTTAAATGAAATTCATCCCAACTTCTTAAAAAACTTTTCAAAAACGGTTGAATTTCTGAAATCCGATATTTTATTAATTCAAAATCATGTAGAAACACTTCGATCGGAATTATTTAAAAAAGAGGGCGATACGTATTCTATTTCAATTGAAGATTTGGAAAAGTTAACGCCATTGCGCAGTTATCTTTATTATTTATTTTCTGATTTTGGATTTAAACATCCGTTGGAAGTAGAGAAATTGCTTTTCTCAACGAATAATGGTGAAATTCAATCTCCTAAATTCCGATTAATTAAAAATCGGGAAGAGTTTATTCTCCTTCCCATCCAGAATGAAATTTTATCAAACGAAATTGAGATAAAACTTAATCAAATGATTGAAAAACCCTTATATTTGAAGATTTCGAAATCGGAAAATAGGGATTTCAGCGCGTCTGAATCTTTGGATTTGGATGCGATCAAGTTTCCACTTCGGTTGCGAAAGCAAAAAACGGGCGATGTTTTTTATCCGTTAGGTATGAAAGGGTCAAAAAAACTGAGTAAATTTTTCAAAGATGAAAAATTCTCAAAAGTAGAAAAAGAAAACACCTGGATTTTGGTTGATAACGAAGATCAAATTCTATATATCGTAGGAAAAAGAGCGGATGACCGTTTTAAAATTAATGAGAACACACACAAATTTTTAAATATATATTTATGTTAAAAAAGACTTTATTATTACTGCTGTTTCTGCCCTTTTTGGTAGGAGCACAAATTCTAACTCCTGTCAAATGGAGTACCGAGACAAAGGACTTGGGTAATAATGAATTTGAAGTAATGTTGCATGCTAAGTTAGACGCTGGTTGGCATATGTATTCACAACAACATCCAGATGATGGTATTGGAATTCCTGCAACGCTTGAATTCGAAAAAAGCAAAGATTATGAATTGATTGGTAAAACTGTAGAAATTGGAAAATTACTGGATGCGTACAGCGAATTATTCATGCAGCAAGAAAAATTCTATGAAAATAAAGTAACCTTCAAACAGAAGATAAAAGTAAAATCAGACAAACCGGTTGAAGTAAAATTCAGTTCAGAAACCCAAGTTTGTGATGCTGAAAAGTGTTTAGCCCCTGATTGGCAAGAGTTTAAAGTGAAACTTACTCCGTCAAAAGTAGAAGATAAAAAGGAAGAGGAGTCCACAGCTGTTGTTGAAAAAGAAGAAGACCTCGCGCTAACAGAATCTGAGATTGATTCTGCAAACCTTGCTACGGTAGTGATGGATGAAATTCAAGACTCAACAAAAGTAGCTTCAACTATTGAAACATCAGAAATTCCCGATGAAAATGAAAAGTCA
This sequence comes from Weeksellaceae bacterium, assembly GCA_041676545.1. Classification (GTDB taxonomy): domain Bacteria; phylum Bacteroidota; class Bacteroidia; order Flavobacteriales; family Weeksellaceae; genus Moheibacter. The sequence continues at coordinate 39,386 of JBAYRQ010000002.1, forward strand.
AGTGGTCTATGGGGAATTTTCCTTTTGGGTGTTTCAGGCGGATTGCTTGCCTTGGTTATGCCTTGTATTTTTCCGATGATTCCGTTAACAGTAAGTTTATTTACAAAACAGAGTAAAGGAATATCGAAAGCGTTGATTTATGGACTTTCCATTGTAGCTATTTTCATAGTATTGGCAACCTTTGCCACCTTGGTATTTGGGCCTTCCGCGCTGAATGAATTCTCTACAAATCCCTGGGTAAACATTGCATTCTTTGCGATATTTATATTCTTTGCCATTTCCTTTTTTGGTGCATTTGAACTTACACTTCCAGCAAGTTGGGCAAATTATACCGACAAACAAGCTGATAAAGGGGGATATTTAGGTATCTTCTTTATGGCGTTTACCTTGGTAATTATTTCTTTCTCTTGTACACTCCCTATCATTGGAAGTTTGGCTGCACAAGCTGCTACTACTGGAAAATATTACGCATTAATCGTGGGTTCTTTAGGGTTTTCCGTGACTTTAGCCATTCCTTTTGTATTATTTGCAATTTTCCCTAGCTGGATCAGTTCCTTGCCAAAATCTGGAGGATGGATGAATACCGTGAAAGTAAGTTTAGGATTTATTGAATTGGCTTTTGCTTTCAAATTCTTATCCAACGCCGATTTGGTTTGGCAAGCACATTGGTTAGAAAGAGAAACTTTTCTAGCGATTTGGATTGCGGTATTTGGATTGATGGGAATTTACTTATTAGGTAAATTCAGATTGCCATTGGATTCAAAAGAAGACAGCATTGGCGTTCCGCGTTTGTTTTTCGCCATATTGACATTTTCTTTTGTAATTTATATGATTCCAGGGATGTGGGGTGCGCCCGTTAAACTTTTAAGTGGTTTAACTCCGCCTATCCAATATGCAGAATCTCCAAATGGAGTTGGAAAAGCTTCCGTAGGATTTGCAAGCAGTGACTCTAGCGGGGGACTGAAGAAAGGTCAAGAATACGGTCCGCATCAAATTCCATCTTTTAGAGATTTAGAAGATGCATTCGCCTACGCCAAAGAAGTTAATAAACCGTTACTTATAGACTTTACAGGACATGCCTGTGCGAATTGTCGAAAAGTTGAAGAAAAAGTATGGTCAAATCCCAAAGTGAAAGAATCTTTGATGAATGACGTAGTGCTCGTTTCATTGTATGTAGATGAACGAACGGAATTACCGATTGAAGAACAAATCTATTCAGAAACTTTAGGAAGAAATTTAAAGACCGTCGGAAATAAATGGACTGTTTTTCAGATCGAAAAATACCAAAACAATGCACAACCTTATTACATCATTGTCGATGAGCATTTAAACAACTACAACGAACCTATGGGTGCGATGTATGAAATCGATGGCTATTTAAAATGGATGAATGAAGGAATTGATAGTTGGAAAGCGAAGAACAACTAGTTCAATGACCATGTCCAACTGAAATCGTTAGATACGCAATTACAAAGCCCAAAAGGACCGTCAAAACCTTTTGGGCTTTGAATTTGTGGCTATCTGTACTTTCAAATAAAATCACTGTGGCAATATGAATAAATATTCCTGCCACAAATGCCAAGGCATATTCATGGTAATCAGCTAAAACTGTATCACCAAACACAATTCCCAAAGGTCCAGCGAGTGCAAAGGCCAACATAAATAAAAGTCTTTGACCAACTGGGATTTTCATTTGAGAAACGGCTCCGTAAAGAACCATTGTAATCGGAATGTTATGAATAACAATTGCCCATAATAAATTATGTCCTTGTTGATGAGACAAAGGCATCCCTTCGAAAAGAGAGTGTAAAAATAAACCTATAAAAATACTTAATGGAAAAGTGGTTTCTTTTTGAAAATGAACATGGCCATGCTCAGCTCCTTTGCTCAAAGATTCAACGAGCATTTGGAAAAACAGTCCTGCGAGAACAAATAAACCAATGTTGTGATTATGAACTTCATAAACGGTAGGAAAAATTTCTAAGACGGCAGTTGCTAAAAAAAAGGCACCACTAAAAATTAGTAAAAATTTTGCTAAGGACTTTTTACCTACAAAAAAATGACCCAAAACACTACCTACAGCGACCGACAGAATTAATATGAAGATTTCAAACATGCTTGCAAAAGTAACGAGAATTCGAAAACTTAAAAAAATTAAAAAGAAAATTATATATTCGTACATTACAATACACAAAAATTGAAATCACACACACAAACATGAGAGCACTTTTTACTTTTTTAATAGTTTTAATTCATTTTTCCATAGTAGATGCCCAGTCTATTATTGTTAATCCTACGAACAAACCCGAATCGAATCTAAATGCAGAAGATTTAACGCGCGAGGTTTTGATTAGTGGAGGTGCATGTTCCGACATTTCGAACTTCCAATTGAAAGACAATCCGTCGGCTCAATTTCCAAATGTAAATCGAAGTTGGGGGTATTTTGAAAAAGGAAACTCAGCTTTTCCTTTTGAAAAAGGAATCGTTTTAACTTCTGGCTTTGCAAAACAAACAGAAGGGCCGGATTCAGGGATTGTTTCAGATGGAGGTAGTAATTGGACAGGAGATTCACAGGCCAATGTGTTGGCTGGCGGAAATACAAATAACGCCACGGTTTTTGAATTCGATTTTACGCCTTACGGTAATGAAATCGCTTTTAACTACATATTTGCTTCCGAGGAATATCCAACGTTCGCTTGCTCAACATTCAATGATGTTTTCGGCTTTATTATTTCCGGCCCTGGCATTGTAAATGATCCGGGATTAGCTGGGAAAAATATCGCTCTTTTGCCCAACGGATTGCCGGTGACTATTAACAATGTAAATAACCAAAGTTGTGGAAATGCAACCTATTATGTGCATGGTCCCTTTCCTTATATCGAGCATGGAGGACGAACCACTGTTTTGACTGCTCAATCCGCGGTGATTCCAGGTGAAACGTATCACATTCGACTCGTTATTGCCGATACAGGGGATAATTCGTATGATTCTGCTGTTTTCTTAGAGGCAGGTTCTTTTAACTTAGGTTCAACTTTAATCAATGAAGAAGGAATCGAATTGGGCGAGAATGAGGTGCTTTGTGATTTAACAGAATTTAAACTTATTGCGAATGTAAGTATTCCCAATGCGATTTTTCAATGGTCTTTCAACGGAGTTCCCATCCCAGGTGCAACAAGCAATCAATACACGGCAACACAAACTGGAAACTATTCGGTAGAAATTATTTCTGCGCAATGTTCGGTGGAAGTTGATGTGGATTTGGTGTTTAGTGTTTCACCTGACGCAATGCCCTATGAAACATCCCATTGTTCTGCGAGTGGTACGTACAATTACAACTTGACGGATTTTAATACGAATTTATCAACTACGCCGGGTGCAACCTTTACCTATTACAATACAAACATCGGTGCACTCACTCAAAATCCAGCGGAATTAATTACTAATTTCACAAACTTTCCCGTAACAGGAACTGTTATCGTTTTTGTTCGCGTGGAAAATGCAGACGGTTGTTTCAAAGTCGTTCCTTTAACTTTGGAAGTTGGAGTGGGTCCAGAAACACAACCTATAAGTTATCCGGAATGTGAAGTGAATGGTACAGGCGTTGCCGTTTTTGATTTAACTTCGCAAAACAACAATCTTGTAGTTACAAATCCTGCGGGATTAACTTTTGAGTACTTCTTAGATGCGGGAGCAACCCAACCGATTGCAGATCCAACGAACTTTACAAATACATCCAATCCACAAATTATTTATGTCAAAGTATTTGATCCCGCATTGGGCGATGAAGCATGTGAATCTTTGGAACAATTAACCTTAATCGTCAATGAATTCCCCGAAATTCAAGCCGATGAACTGACGATTTGTGATAATTTAAACGATAACTCTGAATTCATAGACCTTACCATCAATGACATTGTCGTTGGCACAGGATTCACGGGAACGTATACGTATTTTACCCAAGCAGGTGCTCAAATTAATAATCCAACCAATTACGAAGTAACAACTTCACCCACTGTGATTACAGTTCTTATTAAAAATAGTGATGGAACATGTGATGGAAGTGAAACCTTTACCATTCATTTTAATCCAGCACCGGATTCCCAGAATGCGAATCTTGAAAAATGTAGTTCCACTGGTTTTTCGAATTTCCATTTACCGGATGCGAACAATCAAATTTTAGCAAATACGACAGGAATCAACTTTTCCTATTATTTATCTTTTAATGCTGCCGTTGCGGGTGATCCTGCAAATGCACTTCCAGAAGATTTCACCAATACAGAGAACAATCAAATTATTTTTGTTCGGGTAGAAAATGAAAATGGATGTTACAATGTCGCCGAACTGGTTCTCGAAGTAAATTACGGTCCCGATACCGTTCCGTTTACGGCACCTATTTGTGACGATAACGGCGATGGATTCCAAGTTTTCAATTTGGAAGATTTGGCTGCAAATTTATTAGTAGGTCCGCCCAATAACATAGAGATCGGTTATTTCTTGGATCCAGAAGCTACACAGCCGATTGCAAATCCACAGGCTTTTACAAATACAATCAATCCACAAATCGTTTACCTAAGTTTTCTAGATACAACGGCGGGTGAAAATGCATGTATTTCAATTGGTCAACTTACATTGGAAGTGACAGAATTCCCAGAAATTCAAGCTGCTCAAATCACGACATGTGATAATTTACACGATGGAACTGAAATTGTAGATTTAACCCAAAACGATATTGTTGTGACGCAAGGAATGGGCGCTTCACTGCACTATTTCACAGAAATTGGGGGAGCAGAAATTACAAATCCACAAACTTACGAAGTTACAACCAATCCGACTACTATTTTTGTTTTGGTTAGAAATACGGCCGGTACATGTGAAGACTATCAAACTTTGACCATTAATTTACAAGAATCTCCCGATGCGACGGATGAAATTGTGTCGCTTGAGAATTGTAGTTTAACTGACTTCACCCAATTCTTCCTTCCCGACGCAAACGATCAATTGGTTGCAAACACCACAGGACTAAACTTCAGTTATCACTTAACGTATGACGAAGCTTTTAATGGAACAAATCCTTTGCCCAATACATTTCAAAATACAGTGGCTAATCAAATTGTATTCGCGCGAATTAAAAATGCAAACGGATGTTTTGATATCGGACGAATTCAATTGACAGCGGTTTTGGTTCATGAGGAAATCCAAACAGTACTGGAAGTATGTGACGATCCGTATCAAATGAATGATGGAATTGCCTCTTTTGATTTAACACAAATGCATGAAGCGGTAGAAATCATTCTTGGTGGAACAAATTACGATTTAACTTACCATACTTCGTTAGAAGATGCAGTAAGCGGTGCAAGTCCAATTGCTAATCCCACAAACTTCCAAAACACAGAAAATCCACAAACCATCTATGTTCAAGCATCATCTGGTCAAGGTGGATGTGCAGGGGTGGCCGAATTCAGAGTGAATGTTCTTCCTGTTCCTGAATTTCAAATGAAAAACACGATTGCGTTTTGTGACTATGATTTCTCAAAGCCCTTTGAATTTTTAGGTGATTTTGAAAGTTATACGTGGTATGGTCCCAATGGAAATGTAATCAATACAAATGCAACCATCGAATTTACCGAACCCGGAACGCATACGTTGGAAGTAACAGAAGCAGGTGTAGCATGTCCTGCCCGAAGAGACATTGAAGTAATTTTTGACTCTGCACCTATAATTACAAATATTGAAGTGAATGGAAGTACGGTTACAGTTTCTGCTAACGGAGGATATGCACCTTACAATTACAGTTATACCAACGGATTGATTTGGGAGAATAATTACATTATGCACAACGTTCCGTCTGGAATCCATGATATGATTGTAAAAAGTAAATACGGTTGTATTTCCACAGGTAAAATGTTTGGTGTACTTGGAATTCCAAACTTCATTTCTCCAAACGGTGACGGAATCAACGATTATTTTTCTGTAAGAGGTTTGGAAGCGTATCCAAATTCACACATTAAAATATTTGATAGATACGGAAAAATATTCTTAGATAGAAAATTAACCACAGGATTTAAATGGGACGGAACCTATATGGGAAGACAGGTTGCATCTGGTGACTATTGGTACATCATTACCATTGAAGAAGGAAAATCAATAACCGGACATATTTCTGTTCGGAATCAGTAAAAATTGATTAATGGATTAAGATGAGTTTATGGATCTGTTGTAGTAAAAATACAATAGGTCCATAAATTTTTTAAATACTTCATAAACCGTACTTTTGTACAAAATTAAACGATTTGGAAAATTTTAGAATGCAAGCCAAAACCTTTTTTGGTTATGAATCAATATTGGCGGAAGAATTGAAAGCTTTGGGTGCTGCCGATGTGGAAGTGAAAAACCGCTTGGTTGAATTTTATGGTGATTTGGGTTTTCTATACAAAGCGAATTATAGTTTATCAACCGCCCTTCGAATTCTAAAACCAATCCTTTCGTTTTCTGCAAAAAATGAACATCAACTGTACGATAGAGTAAATAGTTTTGAATGGGAGAAAATTTTGAATGTAGATCAAACTTTCATCATTAATTCTACCGTTCATTCGGACTATTTCACGCATTCTCATTATGCTTCTTTGAAAGTAAAAGATGCGATTGTAGATCGATATCAAGATAAATTTGGAGAACGACCGAACGTTGAAAAAAATCAAGCGGATATTTATATCAACCTACACATCAGTCATGATAAAATAACTTTATCTCTGGACAGTAGTGGAGAATCCCTTCACAAACGCGGATACAAAGTGGAACATGGAATTGCGCCGATTAATGAAGTTTTGGCGGCAGGTCTTTTGAAAATGGCTGGATGGGATGGGAAAGGAAACTTTCTAGATCCTATGTGTGGTTCAGGAACATTATTAATGGAAGCTGCTTTTATTGCGGCAAACATTCCACCTCAAGTTCATAGAGAGAAATTCGCTTTTGAAAATTGGCCGGATTACGATGCCGAACTTTTTCAGACAATTAAAGAAGTTCGACTGGAACGAATCAGAGAATTTAGTGGAAAAATAGTCGGTTACGATATAGATCCATCGATTTTGAATAGTGCCGAACGAAATATTATGAACGCGAATTTGGAAGACTTTGTCGAAGTGTTTTGTAAAGATTTCTTTGAAACCGAAAAAGATCTATTTCCTGTTTTAATTGTTTTCAATCCACCGTATAATGAGCGTTTGGAAAGTGACAACGAAGTGATGTACAAAGCGATTGGAGATACGTTAAAGAACAACTATCCCAACACGTTTGCATGGTTTATCTCTTCCGATTTAACCGCTAAAAAATACGTAGGACTGAAACCATCCAAAAAAGTAAAAATATTTAATGGGAAATTAGAATGTGATTATCTCCGTTACGATATTTACGAAGGAAGTAAAAAAGAGAAAAAGCAATAAATTACATGGTTTCGAGAATTTCTCGAACAATCATCGTATTATCTTTTCCCAGATTCCCTTTGAAAGTTAAGTACTCTCCTATTCGGATAGTTCGGTATTGTGCTGCATTTTCACCTAAATTGGGAATGCTTACAATTAGATTGTATTCTATTTGATTTGGGGTAGTCAAAACAAGACTTTGACCGTCTTTTTCAGGCGTAACTTTCGTGATGGTTCCGGTTACGGTACTTATTCCTTCTTCCCAAACTTCATTGTTGGTCGTATCGGTGTTTGACTTAGTTGTCGTGCACGATAGCAGAAATAAAACAATAAAAACACTTAGAATTTTATAGATCGGATTTTTCATAGTACGAATTTAAGGAATTCAAAAATAGGGAAACTTATTGGCAGCGAGAATTTATTTTAGAATTTAATCTTAGAATTTTCATATTCATTGTAACAATTCCTACGAATTAATCGTCTTGTAGATAGAATTACTCAATCAGTTTCAATTTCTATTCATTGTATCATTTTTATAAAACAGAATTAAATTCCAACTGATTTTTGTAACTTGAAACTTCTTAAAATAAAAACTTATAATTTAAAAATTCAACTATGAAAAATCTACTAATCCTACTTTCAATCAGCATTTCAGGACTTTTATTCGCTCAAACCCGAGTAGTTGGAAATGGGCAAGTAATTACGGAAACACGTACGGTCAATAAATCATTTAACGGTGTAAAGACTGCAGGTTCTTTTGATTTGATAATCAACGATGGGCCGCAAGACGGAAAAATTCAATTAAATGGAGAATCAAATATCATCGAAAATATGGATGTTAGTATTCAAGATGGAATTCTAGTATTAATGTATAAAAGGAATTTAAGTCTTAGTATTAATAAATCGGTTAAAGTTACTTTAAATGCTCAGAACCTTAAATCTATTGAGTTAATCGGTTCTGGAGATGTTACCACCAAAGGAACTCAAAAATCGGATGATTTACAGATTTCTGTCAAAGGTTCGGGCGATGTTATTGCGAAAGTAGATACCAAAAAACTAAGTACTTCCATCAGCGGTTCAGGTGACATAACACTTTCAGGAAAAACAAATCAACTCTCTGCAACTAACAAAGGTTCAGGTGATTTGAAAGCCTACGAATTGGTGGCTGGAGATGTAAATCTTCAGAAAACAGGTTCAGGTGATAGTAAAATCACGTGCAATGGTAATTTAACGATTAATTCAATGGGTTCGGGCGATGTATTATACAGAGGAAATCCAACCAATATCACCTCGAATAAAAGAGGTTCCGGAAGTGTGAAAAAAGTGAATTGATTTTTAATTTTATGTGAAATTCAAAAAAAAACGACCTGAGTTAGGTCGTTTTTTATTCCTGTTCAATATATATATTCCTTATAAAACCTCTAAGATTTTATATTTCTGATCTTTAAAAGTAATTTCATCACCGGCTTTAGCTCCATTCAATTCAGAATAAATCGGTGCGTCAACATCCAAACCAATGTAAGTTTTATTTTCATAATTAAACATTGTTGCAGAAATTCCAATGTAGAAATTTAAGGAGTCGGTCAAAACCAAGGAACCTGGTCCCACTTCGGTCTTGGCTCCAAAACTGAGACTTACAAAGTTATCCAATGCTTCTTGTGCTTGATTGATTCTGATTCTAAGCTGATTTGCTGACTCTCTACTTTCATCTTGTTTAGCGAAATCTTCATAGCCTAAGGAGGTTTCTTCATCAATATCTGAAGCATCTGTATGTGTTGCATACATATCTTTTAAGCCTTTCAATTCCATCTCTTCATTCTCAATGATTTGTCTTCTAATTTCTTCTTTTAGTTTCATAATATGTATATTTTTAATAAATTTAACCAAAAATGTCACATTATACTATGTGTATAATCATAAACCACTAATTACTATGAATAAATTCTTATTTGTGCTTCTTTTGAGTGTATCTACTTTGTCGTTTTCTCAAATTGGAGTTGGCAAAAGTTCGTACGATAACAAATGGCGTTTCGGAGGTGGAATGGGATTGGGTTTTGGAAGCAACGATTACTTTGGTCTAAATATCTCCCCTTTCGTCGGATATGAAATTGCACCCTCGCTAGAAGGTGGATTAACCGCTGGATATCAATATTCTAAATGGAAATATTCAAAGCAAAATCTATTTAGCGTAGGTCCTTATTTAAATTACTATCCGATTCAATCTCTATTTGTACGTGGTCATTATGAGTACTTTACAGGAAAACACAAATACGACCAATTGGGTGGAGCTCCTGCAGAGATAGACATCGATGAAGATGCACTTTGGGTAGGTGCAGGTTACCGAAGTCCCGGGAAAATTAGTTTCTATACAGGAATTATGTACAATGTTTTGCACAAAGATGATTCCAAAATATTCTCAACCGGTTTAAGACCCATCGTAGGTGTTAGCGTTGGGTTTTAATGAAAGTTAATATGAACTTAAACACACAAATTTTTCATTTCGTATGAATAAGAAGATTCCCATGATTATACTGTATGCAGTTTTTGTAATTGCCGGTATTTTCATCATATACAGAAGATATTTAGCCATGGATGATCCAAACGTAAATGCTGTATTAAATTACGCTTTATTAGTTGGTTTTATCCTATTCACTTACATTAACTTACGAAGATTAATTAATCTAATACAAGACTATAAAAAATGAAGCTTTCTGAATTGAAAAATTCGTATCTAAAGGAATTAAAATCAATCTATTCTGTAAGTGAAATCGATTCCATTTTCTATTGGGTCGCTGAAAAAATCATTGGAAAACCCGCGTCGATTTTACGCATGACCCACGACGAGGAATGGGCGGATTTTGATGAAAAAAAATTACTGTTTTCGTATAATTTATGGGAATTAAAAAACCACAAACCCATTCAATATATTCTAGGTGAAACTGAATTCTATGGATTCAAGTTTTTTGTGAATGAAAGTGTTTTAATTCCTCGACCGGAAACAGAAGAATTAATCGAATGGATCTTAACCCATAAATTAAATCCTGAATGTAAAATCCTAGATATTGGAACCGGTAGTGGTTGTATTCCCATAGTTTTAAAAAAAAAATGGACTAATTCGGATATATATGCATTGGACATTTCTAAAGACGCATTGAAAACCGCGAAAAATAACGCAGAATACCATCAAACCGAAATCCAATTTTTAGAAGCTGATTTTTTGGAAATGAATTTCAGTAAATTACCTCAATTTGATCTTATTGTAAGTAATCCACCTTATATTTCTAAAGTGGAAAAAGAAAGAATGGATAGGAACGTTACAGGCTTCGAACCGGATTCAGCTTTGTTTGTCCCAGATTCAGATCCTCTTCTATTTTATAGAAGAATCTGTGAATTGGCACATCAAAAGTTAAATGAACATGGAAAGGTCTATGTGGAAATTAACCAAGATTTGGCCTTGGAAACCAAAGAGTTATTCGACAAACATTTTGAAGAAGTAGAATTAAAAAAGGACATCTCAGGAAATTACCGAATGATTTGCGCTAAAGGATTAAAATAACCGTTTGCAAGGATTTATCATAATAATTTCCTATTTTTGAATGATGATAAAATACTTGATACCTTTATTATTCCCGTTTTCTGTTTGGAGCCAAATCAATTTAGACACCTCTGAAGTCATGAATATGTTGACTTCCAGTACGTGGAATGTTTCGTACAACATTACGCCTGAAGGAGAACGAATCGATGAAGAAAGTGCAGAGAAAATTCGTTCGAGTTGGGTTATTTTCAACAAAGATGGCAGTTTTGAAATGCCTGCTGGTGTGACGGGAAAAACCGTTGGGAAATGGACTTACAATCCAGAAACCAAAGCCATTCAGTTTGCGGAGAAAAATGGAAAGTACAGAGCCATCATTGATGAAATCAGCGAATTGAGCTTGGTTCTACATTATGTCGATAACGGCGGATTTAAGATTGGATTGATTCATCATGTTTTTATTCCAACTGAAAAATCAGCGGAAGAAGTGATTGAAATCGTGACTTCCGGTCGTTGGAATGTATGGGTTCAACGTTTTGATCAGATAGAAGATCGTACCCTTCCAGAAAATATTGAAAATACTTGGTTTGAATTTAATTCAGACAATACGTATAAACGTTCCGAAGTAATTGATGGTGAGATCGTTGAAAAAGAAGGATATTGGTTTATTGATGAAGAGTTCCGTTTGAATTTAGATGGTAGTGAAATGAGCATCTATTCTGTTGTGGGCGATATATCCCGAATGATATTAACTTCTACGGCAGATGGGATCAAAATTATAGAATGTAGAAAAGCGAAATAATCCTTTTTGGTATGAATTTATTTTATCGGTTCATCGAAAAATATTCGATTATAACCGTTTCAAACCATGGAATCTTCGATACCTTTGCGTTCGATTTTTGAACGAATATGGAGGTTAAAGAAAAACTTTGGAATAAGAATTTTATAATAGCATGTATAGCTAACTTCCTGGTTGCCGCATCTTTCAACCTTTTGATGCCTACAATCCCTATCTTTTTATCGGAAGAGTTGAATGTAGAATCTTCCAAAATAGGACTTGTCCTTTCCTCCTATGCCATCGCCCTATTATTTACTAGACCATTTTGTGGATATTGGGTCGATGTATATTCTCGAAAACCCTTATTCTTACTTGGTTTAGGTTTATTCATTGCAACATTTGTTGGTTATTATTTTGCGGTAAGTGTACTGTTTTTCATCATCCTTCGTTTCATCCACGGAATGTTTTGGGGATTGACTACAGTGTCTGCCAATACGGTTGCCATAGACATTATTCCTGCCTCTCGACGAGCTGAAGGAATCGGTTTTTTTGGTGTGAATACTAACCTCGCGATGGCGATTGCACCTTTGATTGCGGTAAACATTTACGATGCCAAAGGTTTTCATTTTCTGATTAGTTGTGCCATTGCCATGGGATTGATTTCGATTTTTGTCGTTCTTTTTATAAAAGTTCCTGAACGAATAAAATTAGACAAAGTGGCTCCACTTTCTTTTGACCGATTTATATTAATCAAAGCAATTCCAATTTTAATCAATCAATTGTTTTTGTCTTTTGGTTGGGGAACTTTGATCGCTTTTGCAGTTTTGTATGGAAAGAAAATTGGAATTCAGAATTCGGGAATTTTCTTTTTGTTTTTGGCAGGAGGAATTATTCTATCGCGAGTCACTTCTGGGAAATTTGTGGACAAAGGGCATTTGCACAAGGTTATGGTAACTGCACTTTTTGTGATAACTATAGGCTTTGTTAGTTTCGCATTGTTGCAAGGAGTCGTCTTCTTTTGCCTCTCTGCATTTTTAATTGGAATTGGATACGGAACTTTATTTCCTGCACTTCAAACGATTTACATCAATATGGCACCTGCCTCAAAAAGAGGAACAGCAAACTCAACCTATCTGACGGGATTTGATTTAGGAATCGGTGCTGGAATGTTATTTAGTGCAATTTTGGAAGGTCGTTATGGGTTTTCAAACATGTATTTAATCACTGCCGGGTTGAGTGCAATTTCCCTATTAATTTATTGGTTTAATTCCCGATTGGTTTTTGAGAAACATCGTTTGAATTAATTGATAACGCAAAGGAATTTAGGTTATTTTTGAAAAACCAAAAAGTTCTCTTCATGAAACTACTTTTCCTTTTTACCTCTTTAATTCTAATCCCTTCAATGCTCAATTGCCAAACCAAAGGAGATCCTATTTATTTGAATTACAGCTTTTACCCAACTTCTGAATGGGAGAATGCAAAGGGAAAAGCATCCTATCAAAATCTGGAAGCCATTGTAGTTTTGCCTTCCTTTAAATTATCGAAATCAACGGAGGTTTTTACCAATTTATCTTACAAACAGAATCAATATGACTACAAAGATGCATTTGTGGAAATGTTGCCAGAAAATTTAAACGATTTTCGTTTGGGATTTATCCTTCGGCAATCCGTGAGTAACCATTGGGAAATTGGGGTAACTCCGCAACTAAATCTTCGGACGGATTTTTCGAATAATGCAGGAATGCACGGTCTATTTCCAAGTTTAGGTGTTTTGGTATTGAAAACATCCGCTAAAAATAAGGATTTGATTTATGGAGTTGGAATTTCGTATAACAACGATTTGAATAAAGATGCTATCTTTCCTGTTGGTTATTTAAAATACTCCCAATCAAACTTCCGAATTTATACCATTCTTCCCAGTTTCTTTCATTTTGTAATGACGCCTTCCCCACGGTTCGAGTATGGATTGAGTTATCGACTGGAGTCTGCTATTTTTAAAATCAGTGAAATTCCTGAAAATACATCAAAAAACTATTTAAAGGCGTCAACCATCACAATCGCTCCAACGCTTGCTTACAATCTTCATTCAAAACTTTGGTTAAATTACCGGGCGGGATATGCAGGATACCGAGGATTTCAGATTTTGAATGAGAATTTCAATGAAACCGAATTGACCCTAAACAATAAATTTAAATCCAGCTTTTTTGCAACCTTGGGTTTAAGTCTTCGCATGGAATAAATTAATAAAAACAAATGAGCGTGTAAATTTTCAATTACACGCTCGCTATCTTTTATAATTCGGAATCCTTACACCAATTCTACTTGAGGAATTCGGATTTGAGCGATTTTCTCTTCCCAAAACTCCAATGATGTCTCCGCTCTTTGGCGGTACTCCTCAGTTTCCAATTTCATTTTTTTAAACGTTTCTTTGTAGTAATTAACTCCTTCTAACAACGAAGTTTTAAAACCATCAAAATACTTGGTTTGTTTAACTGTAAGTTCATCCACAACTGTATTGATTTCTTTTTTCAAATGATCTACATACATTTCTAACTCATTGATAAACATGTGCTCTCTGTTTAAGGAATTCAGAATAACCGATCTTCCATAAATATGATCAATCATTTCTTTCAATGAAAAAGTTCCGGAGAAATACGCTAAATTAGGGCCTGGACAAACAGAAACGGCTTTAAGTTGCTTTGCTTTTGCCACATCATTTACCAAGGCTGCGGGAATGGCCAAACCTTCGCACAAACATTCTTTTTCAAGAACTATTCTACTTTTTTCTTCGAACTCTTCGGCCGAAGTTGTGGTTTGTTCCAATTCCTTCAATTTTAAGTTTTGATATTGTCTGGATGCGGTACAAATACTTTGCTCTGTAAACTCGGTATTAAAAGTCAAAAACTTTTTATGACAAGGACTTCCAGGCCTGTCTTTTTGAATACGTTCTTTTAAAAGTCGTTGTGACGAAGTATTTTTAAGATTATTGAATGGAACACCTAAGGGCGAAGCATCACTCACATAATAATCCTCTTTCTTGGCTGTAGCAAGGCGCTTTAAAGTATCTTCATCCACGTTGGTTGCTTCTGGCACCAAAAGAAAAGGACTTCCCCATCCGGCCGAATCTACCTTGTAATTTTCTAAAAGAAATTTACTTTCGTTTGAAGTTCCGATTCCGCCTTGAACGGTAATTTTCATTGGTGGAATTTCATTGTATAATTTACTTTCTTTCCGAGCCAATGAAGCTTGACAAATTGAATACAATTCATCGATCAAATTTTCTTTATTTTCTTTGAATTCTTCCAAAATAGGACCCATTAATTTCCCATCCGTCGCAAAAGTATGTCCTCCACAATTTAATCCGGATTCAATTCGAAATTCCGAAATCCACAATCCTTTTTTTGCTAGCATTTTTCCTTGAATCAAAGCAGAGCGATAGTCACTTACTTTTAAGATGACTTTCTTTTTCACTTCACCATTCTCATCCGGAAAAAAATCTTTAAACTCTTCAAAATAACTGTATAGTCTTGGATTTAGTCCGGCACTTAAAATGATGGATGAATTCAAATCACTGTTGGCATACCCTCTCAGCGCCGCCATTGCATCATTATACATTTCAGGCAATTCATTTCCTTTGGAATCGTAGTTCACGGTATCCACCTTGGCCATTATGTTGACATTTATGGTTCCACAAACCAATTGACTTCGTAAATCTTCTTGAATTTGATTTTTCACTTCATGGTTTTCTTCGACCCACATCGCTTCATACAAAGCTTTTAAAGGAGAAGAATCTGGTAAATACTCAAAATATTTGCAAATATCAGCACCTTCTCTAAATTCTTGCTTCTTAAGCATTTGAAACTTATCCTGAACTATTTTATGAACTAAATTAAGATAGGCCGTAATTCTTCGAGCTCTATAATCAACTTCTTTTTTAGAGATAGGTATAAATTCTAAATTCAAAGAATGCGAATAAAACTCGCGCATTTGTTCGATGATAATATCGTCAACAATGGATATAACCGAGTCGATACCATAGGCAGCCACTTTGATGGGCGAGTCGATGGTAAAGCCAATTCCCATGACAGGAATATGAAAAAGGTGAGGATTCAATGGATGCATAAAACTATAATTATTTGTTTGTATTAATTTCAAACTTCTTTTTGTGGAAATGGTTTTCATGGATTCCGAGTTTGTAGAAGTTTGATGGATTTGCTTACTGATTGCAAAAATAACCAATAAATAAACATAAAACACCTTTTCGTCTTTTATTTAACTAAAAAAAGGATTTTGAATATTGAAGTGAAACTTTTATAAAACAGAAAACCCTGTCCAGCCTCGGCTAAACAGGGTTTTCACTTTTTAAAAACATTTGATTTGAAAAGGTTTAATCCCTTTCGGTTTAACTGATTTTGCATCTTTCATGTGATACCGTCTCAGTTTGTTTTTAAAAAGACGAGTTTCGTAGGTGTATGCACTACTGCGAAAATTCACGTCTCACGCTTACTCTAGGTAAGCTTTATTAATCGATTATCATCCGCACAGGCGCTATTAATTTCTCCTTTGTTCTATCTCCGATTGAAGAATTGCACCAAAAACTACCGTAGTAAGTCTTCGGATTGACAAAGTCAAAAGTTAATTACACACTAACTAACTCAAATTCATTAAGTCAATATACTTCACTCGTAAGATTCGTACATTAACCACATTGAACATAATTTGAAAGAACGTTAATTCTACAAAATGAATGATATTCTTTAACAAAAAAGTTAAATCTACTTCCTAATTGCATAAATCTTTCAGAAGCTCCATTTTGATATATCAAATGTAGTGAAAATAAATTATGTGAACAAATAAAATTCAGTCTAACATATTGACATTAAATGAACAAGGGTTATTAACTTTTGTTAATAACCCTTAAATCTCTTTTGTACAAAAGGATGAAGCATGATTTATATCATCAGTTTCTTTACTTTATCAACAATTGCTGTAGAATCTAATCCGTATTTCTTCATTAATTCAGCAGGCGTTCCACTTTCTCCAAAGGTGTCGTTAACCGCTACAAATTCCTGACGAACAGGATATTTCTCTGTCAAAAGACGTGCAACACTTTCACCCAATCCTCCGTATTTATTGTGTTCTTCACACGTAACAATCTTTCCTGTTTTCTTTACAGAATTCAGAATGATCTCTTCATCCAACGGTTTGATGGTATGAATATTAATTACTTCCACAGAAATTCCTTGTTTTTCCAATTCATTGGCAGCAATCATCGCTTCCCAAACCAAATGACCTGTCGCTACCAGTGTTACATCCGTTCCTTCGTGCAACATAATTCCTTTTCCAATCTCAAACTTCTGATCTACGGGTGTAAATACAGGCACTGCTGGACGGCCAAATCGTAAATAAACGGGGCCTTCATGTTTGGCTATGGCTATCGTTGCAGCTTTGGTTTGATTGTAGTCACATGGGTTGATTACCACCATTCCAGGTAGCATTTTCATCAAACCAATGTCTTCTAAAATCTGATGGGTTGCTCCATCTTCACCCAATGTCAATCCAGCGTGGGATGCACAGATTTTTACATTTTTGTTGGAATATGCCACAGATTGACGGATTTGATCATAAACGCGACCCGTGGAAAAATTGGCAAAGGTTCCTGTAAATGGAATTTTACCACCAATGGTTAGACCTGCTGCAATTCCAATCATATTGGCTTCGGCAACTCCAATTTGGAAAAACCGCTCTGGATTTTGATTTTTAAAATCATCCATCTTTAATGAACCAATCAAATCGGCGCATAAGGCTACCACATTTGGATTTTGTTTTCCTAATTCGGTCAATCCATCACCGAACCCACTACGTGTATCTTTTTTTTCTGTATATTTAAGATCAATCATTTTAATAATCTTTTAATTCGGTTTCAGGATTCTGTTCCAATGCTATTGCTAATTGTTCGTCGTTCGGTGCTTTTCCATGCCACGCATGGGTTCCCATCATATAGTCTACGCCATGTCCCATTTCGGTATGCAAGATAATAACGACTGGTTTTCCTTTTCCTGTTTCTGACTTTGCTTTTTCCAAAACGGAAAGCACTTTCTCCAAATCATTCCCTTCTTCTTCTTCCAAAACCAACCAACCAAAAGCTTTAAGTTTGGCATGTAAATCACCCAAATCCAAAACATCTTTGGTATCTCCGTCAATCTGTCGGCCGTTGTAATCAATGGTAGCCACAATATTATCCATATTTTTGGCTGCTGCATACATGAAAGCCTCCCATATTTGACCTTCTTGCAACTCACCGTCGCCATGAAGGGTATAAACGATACTTTCGTCCTCATTTAGTTTTTTAGCGATTGCAGCACCAATGGCTACCGATAATCCCTGTCCCAAAGAACCGGAAGCTACCCGAATCCCAGGTAAACCTTCGTGAGTTGTGGGATGGCCTTGAAGACGTGAATTTAATTTTCGGAATGTAACCAATTCTTCCACCGGAAAAAATCCAAATCGGGCTAAAGTGGAATAGAAAATAGGTGAAATGTGTCCGTTCGATAAAAAGAACAAATCTTCTCCTACTCCATCCATTTTAAAATCGGTTGAATAATTCATTACCTTACCATACAAAGCCGTAAAGTATTCTGTACATCCCAACGAACCGCCTGGATGACCACTATTTACCGCATGTACCATACGCAAAATATCCCTGCGTGATTGTTGAACATGTGTTTGTAATTGCTCTAAAGTCATTGCTGATTTATTTGTTTGCAAAACTAAGGCTTTCTGATTGGATTCAGGGTATTAAAAAAAAGATTCTAAAACGACTTTTCAACATGAAATAAATTCATTCAAAACAAAAAAAACCAGCAAATTTAAATTTACCGGTTCCTATTATTTCTTTACCTTTTTCGTTTTATTGGCGTGTGTAGGTGTACACGAAATCAATATCGTTATACGATTCCGTTAAAGTAAACGTGTTTTCGTTTATAAAATCCAAATCATAGGTTTTGGTTATCGCTCCTAAAGTTGTTTTTACTTTGTCAACTGATTTGGTGTATGTTCCTATCAATGGACTGTCTGGAGACTCTTCACAAATTTCAGTTACCGGATTAATTTCATAGTCATCTTGCAAATAAACGCCGTCATTTTTGAATTGACGAACTCCTTTATTACTGCAATTTTCAGAAATTACGCCGTCGATGGTGTATTTAGTTATTTTCCACTTTCCCACTACCGTATAGTTTGGTAAGTTATCATCGTCATCCGAACTACACGAATTCAATCCGAATCCAATAGTCAATACAAATAGTAATGCTGCAATTTTTTTCATGTTCTGTTTTCTTTTATGAGTTTAACGGAATTATTTCCGGAAAATTATAATTCAAAAGATTTAACTCAAAAATTATTCCGCGTTGTATAAAGCTCCTCGATGTGGACGTAAAGTATCACGAACATCAAACATCTCCTCTTCATCCACTACCATATAAGCAACCGAATGCATTTCTCCCAAATGTTCAAATCCACTGATCTTATTGTTTAAGTTATGTTTTTGAATGTATTGTTCCAAATGATGAACATGATGTTCTGCCGTTTTCTGAGCATCCATTCCATGGAAATCCCAGATTAATTTAATTTTTCCTTCCATGGGTCAAATGTAAAAATTGTTTTCGTTTCATAGACAAAATGGTTATCCTTTTTGTAACTTTGCCCGTCAAATGAAAAAAGATCTATCTACATACAATCCCAAGGAATTTATTCTAATAAAAGGGGCCAAACTCCATAATTTAAAGAACATTGACTTAGCCATCCCCAAAAAAAAATTGGTGGTTATTACCGGACTTTCAGGTTCGGGGAAATCTTCGTTGGCTTTTGATACTTTGTATGCCGAAGGGCAACGTCGCTATGTAGAAAGTTTGTCTTCCTACGCCCGTCAATTCTTGGGGAAATTAGATAAACCGCAAGTGGATTATATCAAAGGAATTGCACCTGCGATTGCGATTCAACAAAAGGTAATCAGCTCCAATCCGCGTTCTACCATGGGTACAACCACCGAGATTTATGATTATTTGAAATTGTTGTATGCAAGAATTGGACAAACCTATTCACCCATTTCAGGCGAATTGGTACAAAAAGATACGGTGACCGATGTGATTGATTACATTCAATCTTTACCGATTGACTCCAAAATCCTCCTCCTCGCTCCTATTCAGTTAAATGACGAAAGAAGTTTTTCTGAAAATTTAATCGTTCTTCAACAACAAGGATTTACACGGCTAGAAATCGATGAGAATCAAGCGAAAATTGAAGATTTAATCGAATTTAACTTTGAACCCAAAAAGAAAACCAAAATCAATTTGGTGATAGACCGTGTGGCAACGCAGGACGATGAATCTTTTTACCATCGACTGGCCGATTCCATTCAAATCGCATTTTTTGAAGGAGAAGGAGAATTGATTGTGAAAAATTCGGATGATTTATCGGAAAGATCTTTTTCGAATGCTTTTGAATTGGATGGAGTTAATTTTAACGAACCGAATATTCATTTCTTTAGTTTCAACAATCCGTATGGAGCCTGTCCAAGTTGTGAAGGTTATGGGAAAATCATTGGTATCGATGAAAATTTAGTCATTCCCAACAAAAAACTATCCGTCTATGAAGATGCAGTGGTTGCTTGGAGAGGCGAAAAAATGAGTGAATGGAAAGATCATTTCATTAAGATTGCGGCAAAATATGATTTCCCGATTCATAAACCCTATTTTCAATTAGCCGAAGAGCAAATCGACTTCCTATGGCATGGAAATAAGGAATGGGAAGGAATTGATGGCTTTTTTAAGATGGTTGAATCCAATGCCTATAAAATTCAATACCGTGTGATGCTTTCTCGTTACCGCGGAAAAACAAAATGTCCGACGTGTAAAGGAAAACGTTTGAGAAAAGAAACGTCGTATGTGAAAATAAACCATACGCCGATTCAAGATTTGGTGGATTTGCCTTTGGATGAATTGAAAGTGTTTTTTGATGAATTAACTTTGACAGAATTTGAAGAAAAAGTAGCGAAACGAATATTACATGAAGTCCGCAGTCGTATTGACTTTTTGATGAATGTTGGTCTGGGTTATCTCACCTTGAACCGAGCTTCCAACACATTATCGGGAGGTGAAAGTCAACGAATTAATTTAGCCACTTCCTTGGGAAGTAGTTTGGTGGGATCGATGTATATTTTGGATGAACCTTCGATTGGTTTGCATTCCAAAGACACCGAACGTTTAATTGGTGTTTTACGAAAACTTCGAGATTTGGGAAATACCGTGATTGTCGTTGAGCATGATGAAGATATTATGAAAGCTGCGGATCACATCATCGACATCGGACCGGAAGCGGGAACGCAAGGTGGTGAAGTGGTATTTGAAGGTGATTATCAACAATTGCTTAAGACAGATACTTTGACTGCCAAGTATTTGAATGGCGATATGGAAATTGAAATTCCCAAAGAAAGAAAACCATTTAAAAATTTCATCGAAATCAAAGGTGCACGTGAAAATAATCTAAAGAATATCGATGCTAAATTTCCTTTAAATACCCTAACGGTTGTAACAGGCCTTAGTGGTTCGGGAAAAAGTACGTTGATGAAAGATATTTTGACTCCTGCAATCCAACGGAATTTAGGAATATTTGGACATAAAATTGGTGAGTTTGATGAAATTTCAGGTTCCGTAGATAAAATAGAACAAATTGAACTGATCGATCAAAATCCAATTGGAAAATCTTCTCGATCAAATCCTGTTACCTACGTTAAAGCGTACGATGATATTCGTGCTTTGTATTCCAAGCAAAAAGCAAGTGCATTGATGGGTTTTCAGCCGAAACACTTTTCATTCAATGTGGACGGCGGACGTTGTGATGTATGCAAAGGCGAAGGAACAATCACCATCGAAATGCAGTTTATGGCGGATGTGGAATTGGAATGCGAATCTTGTCAAGGTGCGCGTTTCAAGAAAGAAATCTTGGAAGTAAATTTTCATGAGAAAAACATCTCGGATATTTTAAATATGACGGTGGATGAGTCGATTGAATTTTTCAAAACCTATAGCGAAGATAAAATTGTTGAAAAACTGCAACCGCTTCAAGATACGGGATTGGGCTATGTGAAATTGGGACAATCATCCAATACACTTTCAGGCGGAGAAGCGCAACGAATCAAGTTAGCCTCTTTCCTAGGGAAAGGACACAGCCAACATCCAACCCTATTTGTTTTTGATGAGCCTTCTACAGGATTGCATTTTCATGATATTCAAAAGCTTTTAAAGGCACTTAGAGCGTTGATTGAAAATGGACATACAGTTTTTGTAATTGAACATCATATGGACATCATTAAATCCGCAGATTGGATTGTTGACATAGGTCCGGGTGGCGGAAAAAAAGGCGGGAATATAGTCGCACAAGGGACTCCAGAAGAAGTTTCTCAAGTGAAAGAATCTTTTACAGCCAAATATTTAATGGAAAAGTTGAGTGGAACGCTGACTGAAAAATAAGTTTTTTAGCGGAGTTTCTTCAGAATTTCAAAACGAATTTAACTTTAACTAAATTACATAACTTATTATAAGCGTGTAAATTCACTTTTTTATTTATTAAAATCTTCTTAATTTTATAGGTCTAACCAAAACCTATATTGTTATGAAAATACGCGTATTTATTATTCGTTTAGAAAAAGAATATTTTGAAACTGATCAAAATACAGTCAATTCCTTTTTAGAGAAAGTTCAATTCAAGAAATCATCTTCTGCATTTGTAGAAGGTGAAAATTCATTTTGGTCTGTATTAATTCATTTTGAAGAACTACCCGAAGAAGACTCTCCTTCTCCGTCTGAAGAAGCAGTTAAATCACCTATTATTACCTACGAGGATTTAAATCCTGAAGAATTAGAAATTGTAAAGCAATTAAAGAAATGGCGAAATCAAAGAGCAGAAATAGAAGAACTACCTGTTTTTATGATTTTATCCAATTCCGATATTTATACAATTGCAAGAGCTCAGCCTAAAGAAATTACGGCTTTCAGTGGACTCAGAGGATTTGGTGAAAAGAAAATTGGTCGATATGGAGAAGAAATCATTGCATTATTGAATTCCATTTAAATTATCCCTATTAAGTAGAATTTAAAAAGAGCCCTCATATTTTCGGTTAAAAAATGTAAGAGGCCCTTTTCAAGGTGTGTAAAACATCTGTTTTACAGGTTTAGGTTTTTAGGCTGAGGTAAGCTCTAAAAAGGTAGGTATAATTGGTGTTCATTTTTAATAACTCATCCATTTGTTTTGGGTAGAGATACAGAGATGAACTATTAATTGATGCGAAAGTGTGAAATAATTTCAATTTTAACTACTTTTGCCAGTGTAGTAGTTGGGTAGTTTGGTAGACTACCCGAAGGGTAGTGGTCTAAACTTCTGAAAATCAAATTATAAACCTTTGCTAAAATATTTTTGTGAATAAGTATATTTACCTTTTCTTACTTTTATTCTATGGGAATTCTCTCCTTGCACAATCCATTGATGCAAAAAAACTGTATCAAGAAATATCAGATTTAAACCGAAACTACAATTATGAGCTTTCAATTGTTAAATTAGAAAATATTATTAATGACCGTAAAAGCACATCGTATGATAAATACAATGCCTATTTATTAAAAGCGCAAACCTATAAGAGGGTTTTCAACTATCCATCCACTTTGGATAATTTGGATTTGGCTTACAAAGAAGGAATGAAAACGGAACGTAAAAAAGAAGTGGAAACCCGGATTCGCATTGAAAAAATGTTTATTGATTTTGATCTACTTAATTTTGACAAAGTTCCTCAGCATCTAGCTGAAATTGATAAATCTTCGCTTCCACTTATTGATGGTACCACACTTTCATTTTATTACAATGTATTAGCCGTAATAGATATAAGAGAGGGGAAATTGAAGGAAGCAGAAAAGTCTTTGTATGAAGGAATAAAAGTTCTGGAAGAAACAGACCCTCAACACCTACCTGGAGTTTACATAAAGCTTCTTGCTTTAGCTGAGAATTTAAATGATAGTGAAATGGCTCGTTCAGCCTTTGATAAAGGAATGCACTATGCAGAAGAGTATAAAATGGATATTTATAAAATCCGATTGTATTTTGAGTACAGCCACTTTTTTGTAGCTCGTGAAGATTATAAAAACGCCTATTTCTATCAAAACCTAGGTTCTGAGCTCTCCGGAAAATATAATGCACCCTATCAAAGCGGAAAAATGAATATGCTTGAAAATGAAATGCTCAAAACCCGCACAAGTTTAGAACTTAAGAACGAGCAAAATATGCTAATTTTCCTCTCTGTTTTATTAACGATTCTGCTTATCTTAATTCTTGTTTTATTCAAATTATTTAAAGTAAATAAGCAAAAAAGAGCTTTGGTAGAAAGTGAAAATGACCGAATTAGAGCAAAACTAGAAAAATTAAGTTGGGAGTTAGATCAAATCGATCATTCAAAAGTGGATTTGGAGAAATATGATTTATCCGAACGCCAACTTGAAATTATAGAATTAATCAAACAAGGAAAAACGAACAAAGAAATCGGTTCCGCATTATTTATTTCAGAAAACACGGTCAAATACCATTTGAAGATTATATACAATGTATTAGGAATTGATAACCGTATCAGTCTGAAAGTCTAAGTTTTAAACATCTCTTGGATCTGTATGTACATTGATTATTTCTCTCAGTATCCCACTTGCATTCACTTTTGCCGCTGTTAATTTCTCACCAAAAGCTGCACCCGTGTCCAAATACCACGCATCCGCTTTTTTGTCATAGTAAGGTTCATCAACCACGATATGACCCAAGACTTGTGTTTTACCAATATTTGCCAAACTTTTTCGATTGAATAATAAATCCAAATCTTCCTCTCCAAGAGGAAACTCCTTCTTTTTGGGAACTCCAGCATGAGATGCAAACAGAAAATCATTTTCCCAATAATGAGGCAATTCACTCAGGAAATCCAAAGTTTCATCGAAATCCAACAGATGTTTCTCAAACTTCTTTCTTTTTTCAGCACTAGCTTTTATTCGATACTTTTTCTCAAATAAAACTTCATTATTTCCTTTCAAAAGAATGATTTGACTTCCATACCTCTTTTTTAACTCCATTAAGAAAGCCAAAACCTTGAACGAATGCTTTCCTTTATTTACATAATCTCCTAAAAATAAAACCCTTTCGGATTCTTTGTCCCAATGCTTTTTAAGTAAACGTTGAAGGGTATAATAGCAACCGTGAATATCACCAATGATTAAAAAATTCATTTCATTTTAAAAAAAATAAAAGTAACCTTTTTTTGTAAATTTATCCTACTTTATACCAATACAATTTGAATAATTTAGAAGATAAATAAGGGTTAAAAATCGGTTAAAGATCTATATATCAATTTAATTATAAAATAATTGCAATATTTTCATAGGTGTTTACACCTTCAAGAACTTATTTTCCTTATTTTTACAGCTAACTTAATTTTACACACAGACACATGAGAAAAATTTATTGGGTGGCTTTTCTGTTTTTATTTTCATATAATACAGTTTGGGCACAAGATTCGTCAGTTTTAACGATGACAAAAGAATACTTAGAATCACAAGCTTCCACTTTGGGGTTTGACGCTACAGATATTCAAGACTTAGTAGTTCAGACGAATTACACAGATGAAAAATCAAAAATTGAATATGCCTATGTTCAACAGAACTTTGCAGGCTATCCAGTTTATGGGGCGATTGCCAACTTTGCAATCAAGGATGGAAAAGTAGTTTATATGACACAAACTTTTCAGAAAAACATTGCTCAGCGTATTGGAAATCAAAATGCGGAATTGAACTTGGATGTAATTTCTTCAAAAGTCGTTCAGAATTTAGGATTGACGCTGAATGAAAATGCGTTTTTAAATACAGAGTTTACAAATCAAATCATGTATTATGCAACAGAAGACGGTAAATTAAATCTAAGTTGGATGGTTCATTTCAATGTGAATACTGGCACTGAATTAAAAATTCTCGAAGTAATTTCCAATGCGAAAACAGGTGAAATCTATGCACAACACAACCAATTACTAAGTTGTAATTTCGACGGGACACCATTTGAAAATGTTTTGACGGAATACAAAAAAAGCGAGAAAGTACAATGGTTGGAACAGCAATACGCAACCAGTACAATGTATGACGATGGTTCAAAATACAATGTATTTCAACTTCCCATTGAAGCTCCTACTTTTGGTAGTCGTAGTATTATTGAAAACCCTTCAAGCACAACCGCTTCTCCTTACGGATGGCATGATGTAAATGGTGCAGCAGGTGCAGAATACACCTACACCCGAGGAAACAATGTAATCGCTGTAAATGATCAAAATAGTGCAGGACTGGGATGGTTATTTGGCGGTGGAGCTTATACTTTTTCAGGATTTGCTGAGGGTGGAACGCAATTAAATTTTGATTTCCCAATTGATTTCACAAGAAATCTATATGAAAGTGCTGATGCCTCAACGACAAATTTATTTTACGTTAATAATATGATTCATGATGTTTGGTATCATTATGGTTTCACTGAAGCAGCTGGAAATTTCCAACAGAATAACTACGGAAAAGGAGGTGTTGGAAACGACCATGTATATGCTTTTGGTCAAACCGGAGAAACCATGGGCTATATGAACAATGCGATGTTTGGAACGCCTGCCGAAGGTGGAAATCCATATATGATTATGTTTATGTGGACATCCAACCAAGGGGATAGTCATTTATTCTCCGTAAATACAGCGGGAACGCACCAAGGAAATTACAACGGAGTTTTAGCTGGTTTTGGAGGTGGTTTACCTACTCCACCGATTACAGAAAATTTAGCCGTTTTAAAAGATGACAATGCAAATGGTGGAACGGATGCAAACGACGGTTGTGATAATATTACAAACACAGCCGAACTGAATGGGAAAATTGTTTTAATACGAAGAGGAGATTGTGACTTTGTTACGAAAGTGAAAAAAGCTCAAGTTGCAGGCGCAAAAGCAGTAGTTATGGTAAATAACGTAGCAGGTGCTCCTATTGCAATGGGTGGAGAGGATCCAACCATTACCATTCCAGCAGTCATGATTTCAATGGCTGATGGAAATCCAATTATGACTGCTATTTTAGGTGGAACAACCTTAAACGGTTCGGTTCCAAAAGATGGACACTGGGATGGATACAAAGACGGTACTTTTGATAATGGAATCATGATTCATGAATATACCCACGGAATTTCTAACCGTTTAACAGGAGGTCCTGCGAACAGCGGATGTTTAAATAACGAAGAGCAAATGGGCGAAGGTTGGAGTGACTACTTTGGATTGATGATGACTATTGAGCCAGGTGATCAAGGAACAGACGGAAGAGGAATTGGGACGTATGCAATCTCTCAGCCTACGACAGGGGTAGGAATTAGACCTTCTCGTTATTCTACAGATATGGCAATCAATCCTTCTACCTACAATCGAATTAAATCGGTTTCTGTACCACATGGCGTGGGTTATGTTTGGGCAACAATGCTTTGGGAAATGACTTGGGAATTGATTGATGTATATGGTTTTGATCCTAATTTAATTGACGGAACAGGTGGGAATAACTTAGCGATGCAATTGGTGATGGACGGAATGAAATTACAACCTTGTGGTCCGGGATTTGTTACAGGTCGTGATGCTATTTTACAAGCGGATATCAACAACAACGAAGGTGCAAACCAATGTAGTATTTGGAAAGCATTTGCAAAACGTGGTTTAGGTTACGGCGCAAGTCAAGGAAGCGCAAACAATGTACAGGATGGTACCGAATCTTTCGATATGCCACCAACCAACGTATTGAGTTGTGAAATGGGTACAAATGATTTAATGAATCAGGAAATAAGTATTTATCCCAACCCTACAAAAGGTGAATTTTATATTTTGACTGATAAATCCTACACAGATGCTCAAATTAACATTCAAGATTTAACCGGAAGAACGGTTTACCAAACATCAGTTGATCTGAAACAACAAAGAGCAAGCATTGACGTGAGCAGTCTTTCTGTTGGAGTTTATGTAGTGAAAATTCAAACGAAGGATGGAACAATCACTAAAAAGTTAATCAAAAAATAAATCACTAAATAGTTTGTAAAAAAACCGTCTCGCTTTTCTAACGAGACGGTTTTTTTTATTTGTTTTGAATTGATTTTCGAACGAGCGGAAGAACTTTTGTACCGTAGAGTTCTATGGTTTTCATAAGTTCTTTGTGACTTGGCCCACCGATGTCAATATGTGCTATAAATCGAGTCAAGCCAAATAATTCAATGGTTTTTATCATTTTCTCTGCGACTTGATTTACATCGCCCATAAACAATGCACCTTCTGGGCTCATTCCCCCTTCAAACTGCATTTTAGTATACGGTGCCCATCCCCTATCTTTTCCAATCCGATCCATTTGAGCCGCATAATATGGAAAATAAATATCGAGTAAATCTTGGTGTGAATCCATAATAAAGGTATGTGAATGAACGCCTATTTCCATTTTCTTAGGATCGTGACCAAACTGAAGATATTGTTGTTTGTATAATTCAATCATGGGAAGAAACTGTTTAGGCATACCACCAATAATTGCGAAAATTATAGGCACTCCATATTTAGCCGCACGAACAACTGATTCGGGCGTTCCTCCAACAGCAATCCAAATCGGAAGTTTTCGTTCTGGACGTGGATATACGGTCTGTTCATTCAATGGTGCTCGGAATTTCCCACTCCAAGTCAAACTTTCGTTCGCATTTAATTGAATCAACAAATCCAATTTTTCCTCAAATAAAGCGGAATAATCCTTTAAGTCATACCCAAACAAAGGAAAAGATTCAATGAAACTTCCCCTTCCTGCAATTATCTCTGCACGTTGATTGGAAAGTAAATCCAACGTAGAAAAATTCTGATATACTTTTACGGGATCGGTCGAACTTAATACGGTAACTCCACTTCCCAATGTGATGTTTTTAGTTACTGTGGAAAGTGCAGATAGCACTATTTCAGGACTTGATACAGAATAATCCGGACGATGATGTTCTCCTATAGAAAAAACATCAATTCCCAATTCATCTGCCAACTTAACTTGTTCAATTAGTTCCTGCAATCTTTGACCTGGAGATTGAAAATGATTTCGACTTTTATCAAAAGTCATATCGCCAAACATTCCTATTCCTAATTCCATACGGTTATTTTCATTAAATTATTTTATTCTTTCAAGGACTTCATGTCAATCACAAATCGATATTTCACATCGGATTTTACCATGCGATCCCATGCTTCATTTATATCTTGAATAGGAATCATTTCCACTTCGGGCAAAACTCCATGTAGGGCACAGAAATCCAACATTTCTTGGGTTTCCGCAATTCCACCGATTAAAGAACCAGCGATACTCTTTCTTTTTAGAACCAATCCTGCACTATTTACATGTGTCAAAGGTTCAATGGCTCCGACCATAACCATCGTTGCATCTCGTTTCAACAGATTAACATACGGATCCACATCGTGACCGACCGGAATGGTATTCAGTAAAAAATCAAAGGAATTGGCTTGTGCTTTCATAGCTTCAATATCTTTGGAAAGAAGAACTTGATGCGCACCTAATAATTTCGCATCATTGCCTTTTTCAGGCGAAGTTGTAATCATCACCACATGAGCTCCCAATGCGGCCGCGAATTTAATTCCCATATGACCCAAACCACCCAAACCGATGACTCCTACTCTATCTCCTGCTTTTACTTTCCAATGCCGAAGGGGCGACCAAGTCGTAATTCCTGCACATAACAAAGGACCTGCTTTCGAAGCATCTAATTTCTCGGAAATCTGTAATACGAAATCCTGATCAACAACTATTTTTTCAGAATAGCCTCCAAAAGTGAATCCTCCTAAGAATTTATCGCGTCCTCCGTAGGTGAAAGTTGCTCCTTTCTCGCAATATTGTTCCAAGTTTTCTTCGCACGAAGAGCACGTACGACACGAATCAACCATACATCCAACTCCTACTGTATCTCCAACTTTAAATCGAGTTACCTCACTTCCAACACTTGTGACTTTTCCAATGATTTCATGGCCCGGAACAACGGGATATTTCGCGCCACCCCATTCGTTTTTTGCCGTGTGGATGTCACTGTGACAAACTCCGCAATACAAAATCTCAATCTGTACATCAGTCGGCTGGTTTTCTCTTCGTTCAATCTGCATTTCTACCAATTTCTCGGTTTCTGAATGCATTCCGTATGCTTTTGTGTCTTTCATTGTTTTTGTTTTTAATTTTAGAAATATCAGAGCGCAACAATTTCATCGAAATCATATCCTGCTCTATTCAAAGCGCGTCTCGCAGCCTGCATTGCCAAAGGAATATCTTTGTGCGGATGAACGGGAACTTCGGTTACACCAGCCAATTGATCCAAAATATCTTGGGTCTGATGGTGGGTCATGGCTTCACATGCATCATACATTCCACCGGGTTCTTCTTCGGCCAAATCATGTTTTCCCAATACATATCGCAATACTTTTACTATGTCTAGGGTAGGCCTAGGAACCATTAACGCCGTAATTGCACCGTGTTCCAATCGAAGTTGTCCTGCGATTGGAAGGGGTTCGTTGTTATTTGCTTTTTGAGCAGCTAAAAAAAGAATTTTCTCTTCCATTTTAATATGTGTCAACAAACCCGTTCGGAATTTCTGATAAAATTCCATATTTATTTCATTTGGATTCTCAGTCGCCTTATCCAAAATCGCTTCCAGTCGATGATGATCCTCCGTGAAAAATTTGTAAAGTGGTTTGTTCATGATTCTAATTTTTTATTCAATATTACGAAATTCTGATGTTTTTGTAGGGATAGTGTTCCATAATCTCTAGAAGTTTTCAAATGTTTTATTAGCCTTTTGCGAATAATTCGATGACTTATATTCTCTTGGAAATTTCAGAGTGTCCTGATATTTTAAGTAACTTGCTGCCTTCAAATTGTAGTAGAACATTTAAAATGTCAAATCAAGTTTATCTAAATTATCGGGACAAAGCGTATCAATTAAAAAGCTTTCACTATTCGACTACGCTTCCTTTTTTATGGCAAGAAGTTTTATCCATCGATTTATTGGAACAACAGGAAAGTCGGATTGAAACTGCTTTTGAAGAAAAAGAAGAGGCTAAAAACGCGAAGCTTATAATTCCTATAGAAATAGCCATAAGTAACCTCTCGAAGATGGAGAGAGCAATTAGTTCGGAAAGTCAGCGAAAGAAAACACTTCGCACGGAATTTTTAAATTTCCTGAAAAGCGAAGTAGCAGAAAACACCGATTTAGAAATTGATTTTAGTGAATTAATCCAATTTTATTCTCATCCAAAAGATCTTCTTACCGAATTAAAAGAATTTCAATCTGACCATAAAAAACGATTCAAATACCAAAGAGAAAAAGTGTCTTTTCGATCGATTGGATACAATACTGATTTTGAAGAATTCTCCACAGCTTACCGTTTTTTAGTTGAGGAATTTAAAGTTCAAACCGAAATTAATTCAGGACGTCAGCAGGATTTAATTGAAAATAAAAAATTAAAAAAAGAAATAAAGAAAAAAGCAGATTTTGTCTTCTTATTACTCGTGTCCTTATTATTAGGAATAAGTGGAATTCTACTTCTTGTTTTAACACTTTTTATGAAAACTGGAATCGCTATTTTGAGCGTGGGATTGATAATTGGAATCTATCTTTATTTCAGAAAGAAGAATTAAGACGAAACAAACCGCTTTATTATGAAAGTTCGAGTAGTTTAGATCTTTTAATTCAACTCACTTTTCGAACCGTTTTTATTCATCTCGTAATTTATTGAAATGGAACAATTCCTCTATTTCAAATCTTAAACTATTCTTCTAATTCCTAATAAATTTTCCAGAAATTAAAAATCAACATTTTTCCACATAATTTGTTGAAAACTCACCAAGAAAACACAAAGTATTTGGCTTAAAATTCGTATTTTAGCACGTTTTAAAGTTTGTAAATCGATTGGAGGTCCAGATTCGAATACAAATATTTATTAATGAAAATTAATACTAACAAAAAATCAGCTTGAATTCCCTATCGTAAAGAATTCAGGATTAAATAAAAAAATGACTAAATGACGAATGACGGAGAAAAACTAATCCCGATTAACATCGAGGATGAAATGAAATCGGCGTACATCGACTATTCGATGTCGGTTATTGTATCTCGTGCATTACCAGATGTTCGTGACGGTTTGAAACCAGTTCACAGAAGGGTTTTGTATGGAATGTATGAATTAGGTGTATTGTCCAACCGGGCACATAAAAAATCGGCACGTATTGTTGGGGAGGTTTTAGGTAAATTCCACCCACATGGTGATACTTCCGTTTATGATGCCATGGTGCGTATGGCGCAACCATGGTCACTCCGCTATATGATGGTGGATGGACAAGGTAACTTTGGTTCCGTGGATGGTGATCCACCTGCAGCTATGCGATATACCGAAGCGAGATTGCAAAAGATTTCAGAAGAAATGCTTTCGGATATCGACAAAGAGACCGTTGATTTACAGCTAAACTTTGACGATAGTCTACACGAACCCAAAGTTCTTCCCACCCGAATTCCAAACCTATTGGTCAACGGAGCATCGGGAATCGCGGTAGGTATGGCGACCAATATGGCGCCTCATAACTTGTCTGAAGTAATTGATGGAACCGTTGCATACATTGATGATAATGAGGTTACAATTGATGAACTTATCCAACATATAAAAGCACCTGACTTCCCTACAGGCGGAACTATTTACGGATACAGCGGAGTAAAAGAAGCTTTCGAAACCGGAAGAGGTCGTATTGTAATGCGTGGAAAAACCGTTTTTGAAACTATTGGCGGTCGAGATTGCATCATTGTGAACGAAATCCCTTATCAAGTAAATAAGGCGGATATGATTTTGAAAACCGCGGATTTAGTGAAAGAAGGGAAACTAGAGGGAATCGCTGAAATACGTGATGAATCTGATCGTAATGGAATGCGTATCGTCTATGTTTTAAAGATGGATGCAATTCCAAATATTGTATTAAACCTTTTGTATAAACACACAGCTCTACAGTCCTCATTTAGTGTGAATAACATTGCACTTGTAAATGGTCGACCGGAACAATTGAATTTAAAAGATTTAATCAAACATTTCGTAAATCACCGTCATGACGTTGTGATTCGTCGTACCCAATTTGATTTACGAAAAGCCGAAGAACGCGCCCACATTTTAGAGGGGTACATGAAGGTAATCGGAACTCAAGATGACTTGGACCGAGCGATAAAAATCATTCGGGAAAGTGCGACACCCGATGAAGCACGAAGTGGTTTGATGGAAGCCTTTGAATTATCAGAAATTCAAGCCAGAGCCATTCTGGAATTACGTTTAAGAACGTTGACAGGTCTTGAGATTGATAAAATCAAAGCCGAATATGAAGAGTTGATGAAAACCATCGAATACTTAAAGGAAATCTTGGCCAACGAAGAATTACGAATGAAAATCATCAAAGATGAATTGATAGAAATCAAGGAAAAATATGGTGATGAAAGACGTTCTGAAATTGACTATGCCGGGGGTGATATGAATATTGAAGATTTGATTCCGGATGAGGAAATGGTATTAACTATCAGCCATTTAGGATACATCAAACGTACACCTTTAACGGAATATAGAAAACAAACCCGAGGTGGTGTCGGAAACCGAGGAGCGACTACAAGAGATGCCGATTTCTTGGAATATATGGTCGTTGCCACCAACCACCAATACATGCTATTCTTTACTGAAAAAGGGAGATGTTTCTGGATGCGTGTATTTGAAATTCCAGAAGGGTCAAAAACATCCAAAGGAAGAGCAATTCAAAATTTAATCAACATTGAACCGGACGACAAAGTTCGTGCGTATATTCATACACGAGATTTAAGGGATCCCGAATACGTGAAGGATAATTATGTAATTATGGTAACCAAAAAAGGTATCGTTAAGAAAACCTCTTTGGAAGCCTATTCTCGTCCGAGAATAAACGGAATCAACGCCATTACCGTTCGTGAAGGAGATCAATTATTCGAAGCGAAATTGACCAATGGTAAGAGTGAAATCATGATTGCATCGTTGAGCGGTAAAGCGATTCGTTTCTTGGATGAAAAAGTTCGTCCTATGGGAAGAACCGCCTCTGGAGTTCGTGGAATCAATTTAGGAACCGAGGAAAACGAAGTGATTGGAATGATTGTCATCGAAGACAAAGAAACAGAAACCGTTTTGGTGGTGTCCGAAAAAGGATACGGTAAACGTAGTAATATCGAAGATTACCGGGTTACGAATCGAGGAGGAAAAGGAGTTACGACTTTGAACATTACAGAAAAAACCGGTCGATTGATCGCGATTAAATCTGTAAATGATCAAGATGATTTGATGATTATCAACAAATCAGGTGTGACGATCCGAACAGGTGTTCGTGAAATGAGAGTCATGGGACGTGCAACCCAAGGAGTTCGATTAATCAATCTGAAAAAGAATGATGAAATCGCTGCGGTTGCGAAAGTTGCAATTGACGAAAATGAAGAAAACGAAGACATCGAAAATGAAGAATTAGAAGAAGGAATCAATGGTGAAGTAAACAATGAAACTCAAGACGAAACGAATGACGACATCAAAGATGATTCTCAAGAAAATGATAATTTAGACTCAGAAATAAACGAATAGATATGAAAAAATTAGTTTTATCAATAGCCACCCTTGTAGTCATGGGTGGATTATTCGCTCAGGAAAAGGAAATCGACGCAGCTTATTCTGCATATGAATCCAAAAATATGACTTCCGCCAAAGCGGAATTATCAAAAGTAGCTGGACAGATAAATTCCAACTTAATTAAACCCGAATCCAAAGCGAAATACTACTTCGTTGCGGGACAAATCGCTCTTCAAGAAGGAAATTCGATTGAAGCGGCTAAATTATTTGGGGAATTGGGGAAATATGAAAAGGGACTCATGTATTCCGTTCGAAATAAATCGACCAAGAATACGGAATTTTACGCAACGCGCGCAGAAGCAGAAAAAGTTGCTGCCTCTGGAGATTATGCAAAAGTGAAAGAAGAACCTCTAAATCAAAACTACACCTTGTTGATTCAAGATAATTTGGCAACAAAAGCACAAGGTGTTCTTCAACAAGCTCAAGCTGCCATGGATGGCGGTCGGGACGTAGAAGCGGGTGACAAACTTTTGGAAGCCTCCTATCTAGCAAAAGTAATCGGAGGTGATGCAGATATGCTGAAATACAATGCAGCCATTAGTTATCACAAAGGGAAAAGCTATCAAAAAGCTTTTGATTTGTACAAAGAGTTAATTGAAAACAACTACACGGGCGCAAGTTCGTATTGGTCAGGGGTTGAAAAAGATACAGGTGAAGAAATTAGCTTCAAATCAAAATCAGATGCAGAATTACAACAGAAATTAGGTGTAGTTTCAAACATAAAAGAAGTGAAAATACCTTCGGTTGAACAAGATTTATATACCTATACATTGGGAACTTTAGTCGAATTAAAAAAGCATGATCCCATCGTAGAAAAAATTGTAGTTAAATATCCAAAAGACACCAAGATACAAGGTCTTGCAGGAAGTGTTTACCATTTATCAGGGAAAGAAGATATGTTCCTTTCTAAATTGGTAGAAAACGCAAAAGCAAATCCGAATGACCCTGAAAATTATTTCAATATCGGTGTACTTTACATGCAAAAAAACGATGATGCAAAAGCGATTGAGTATTTAGAAAAAGCAATTAAAGCCGATCCAAAATACAAAAACGCTTATACTAATATTGCCTTGATTAAAGTGAAACCTGAAAAAGAATTCATTGAAGTTATCAATGCGAATTTAGGAGTTAGCTCAAAAGAAAAACAAGTGTATAAAGAATATACAGGAAAACGAAAAGCTTTATACTTGGAAGCTCTTCCTTACTTAGAGAAAGCATTTGAATTGGATAAAACCGATTATGAATCCGCAAAAATTCTGAGACAAGCCTACCAAGCAGCAGAAATGTTTGACAAAGAAGATCAAATGCGCGCAATTGAAAAATCGTTGCAATAGATCCTTTTTATAAACATATACCAAAGCAAACCCGTTAAATATTTAACGGGTTTTTTGTTTTTAAGATTCAATAAATAGGCTAATTTTGACTTTTTAAATTAAAAAAATGAATTCAGAATCATACACTGATAATCAATACATTACGTTTTATAAAAAATTACTTCTTCCACGAATGATTGAAGAGCGAATGCTCATCGGCTTGCGTCAAGGGAAAATTTCAAAGTGGTTTTCGGCTTGGGGACAAGAAGCAATCTCAGTCGGCAGTACATTGGCGTTGGATCCGGAAGAATATATTTTGACTATGCACCGAAATTTGGGCGTATTTACTTCACGAGATATTCCCCTAAAACGGCTGTTTGCGCAGTTTCAAGGGAAATTAGAAGGATTTACAAAAGGACGAGATCGCTCCTTCCACTTTGGAACCCAAGATTACAACATTGTGGGAATGATTTCTCACCTCGGTTCGCAAATGGGCGTAGCAGACGGAATCGCTTTAGCCAACGTATTGCAAAAAAACAAAAAAGCAACTTTGGTTTTTACCGGAGATGGTGGTGCCAGTGAAGGTGATTTTCACGAAGCGGTGAATGTCGCTGCTGTTTGGCAACTTCCGCTAATTATCCTTGTTGAAAATAACCAATGGGGACTTTCTACGCCATCTTCTGAACAATTCAGAATGAAATCTTTCAAAGACAAAGGAATTGGATACGGAATAGATGCCGTAACGATTGATGGAAATAATTTCTTAGAAGTCTATGAAACCCTAAAATACTGGGCCGAGGAAATCCGTGAAAATCCACGACCCGTTTTGATTGAATGCATGACTTTCAGAATGCGTGGTCATGAAGAAGCCTCCGGAACAGCTTATTATCCCGAAGGTATAATTGAATCCTGGGAAGAAAGAGATCCAGTTCTTCAATACGAGAAAGTATTGAAAGATAAAGGAATTCTAACCGATGAATTGATTCAAAATTACCGAAAGGAAATGAGTGAATTTATTTTAGAAGAATTGGAAAAGGCAGATAATCTACCCAAAATAATTCCGAATAAGGAAACGGAATTAAACGATGTATATGCTCCTTTTTCGAATGAAGAAATTCTACCCAAATCAATTTCCAACCGCGAAATTCGATTTATTGATGCCATAACCGAAGGTTTGGATGAAGCGATGAAACTATATCCCGACTTGGTTTTGATGGGTCAAGATATTGCAGAATATGGAGGTGCTTTCAAAGTAACCGATGGTTTTGTTACCAAATACGGAAAAGATCGCGTTCGGAATACGCCCATTTGTGAAGCAGCTATTGTTGGCGCTGGATTGGGCTTATCAATTTGCGGACAAAAAAGTATGGTGGAAATGCAGTTTTCGGATTTTGTAACCGAAGGATTCAATCAAATTGTAAATAATTTAGCAAAAGCCCATTACCGTTGGAATCAAAATGCAGACGTAGTCGTTCGTATGCCAACGGGTGGCGGAATGGCAGCAGGACCTTTTCACTCGCAATCGACCGAAGCTTGGTTTACCAAAGTTCCTGGGCTTAGAATCGTCTATCCATCTACGCCCGAGGACGCCAAAGGTTTGTTGTTGCAATCTTTTGCAGATCCAAATCCTGTCCTTTATTTTGAGCATAAGAAATTGTACCGAAGCCTAAAATCCGAAGTTCCAGAAGGATATTATACACTTCCTTTTGGCAAAGCGCGGATTCATAGAAAAGGAAAAGATCTTACCATTGTTACCTATGGAATGGGCGTTCACATAACTTTGGATATCTTGAAAAAACATCCAGAAATCGATGCGGAAGTTATTGATTTACGCACATTGATTCCGTTGGACAAAGAAACTATCCTTCAATCCGTTCGCCATACGGGAAAAGTTATTATTCTTCATGAAGACACTTTAATCAATGGATTTGGTGCGGAAATTTCTGCCTTAATTACAGAAGAAATCTTCGAAGAATTGGATGCACCTGTATTTAGAGCAGCCAGCATGAATACCCCGATTCCTTTCAATGCGGAATTGGAAAAACAATTTATGCCGGATGTAGAATTTGAAGAAAAATTGATTCGTTTATGGAATTATTAACTTCCACTCGAATTTAAATCATTTAGAAATTCATCCTTGAAAATAATTAGTTACAATGTAAACGGAATACGCGCTGCGATGCGAAAGGGTTTGGGCGAATGGATTTCAGCAGCGCAACCCGATGTTTTATGTATCCAAGAAATCAAAGCAAACGTGGATCAAATTGGTGCTGAAATTGAAATCCTTTCTGATTTGGGCTTTCATACGTATTGGCATTCTGCAGAAAAGAAAGGATACAGTGGCGTTGCAATTTTATCGAAAACCAAACCCAAACATATCGAATATGGAACAGGAATCGATTACATGGATTATGAAGGACGAGTATTAAGAGCGGATTTCGACGATTTTTCTGTGATTAGTCTTTACCTTCCAAGCGGAACGAATAGGGACAAACGTTTGGATTTCAAAATGCAGTTTTGTTATGATTTTTTGGAATACATTCAAGATTTACGCAAAGAAATTCCAAATCTTATAGTTTGCGGAGATTACAATATATGTCACCAAGCCATTGATATTCATGACCCCATTCGGAATGCAAGAGTTTCTGGATTTTTACCGATGGAAAGAGAATGGTTATCAAATT
Organism: Weeksellaceae bacterium; assembly: GCA_041676545.1. GTDB lineage: Bacteria > Bacteroidota > Bacteroidia > Flavobacteriales > Weeksellaceae > Moheibacter. The sequence goes on from JBAYRQ010000002.1 coordinate 77,930, forward strand.
ATATGGAGAAATGTGAGATGATTGATTCGTTTCGGCATTTTGTAAAAGAACCCAATCATTACAGTTGGTGGAGTTACCGAGCGAATTCTCGCGCCAATAACAAAGGATGGCGGATTGACTACAATATGGTCAGTCAAACTTTGGAAAACAATATGAAACGAGCGGTTATTTTACCTGAAGCATATCATTCCGACCACTGTCCTATTTTGGTGGAATTGGAATTTTAAAACCAGATGAACAACTTTTTTAATCCCCATTTTTTATAAATAATAACAAATTTCCTTCTTCAAAACGAATAATTACTTCGTCTTTTGTTGCAATATTTCGAATTCCAATACGATTCGTTAAATCCAAATCTTCTTTCGTAAGTGGGAATTTCAAACCTTCTGTTTCCACATTTTTAGCGGATGGAAAAGGATAAAGAGAAATCACTCTGTCTTTGTAACCTTGCATTTGAGTTTCCTTATCGGCAAAGAAATAATAACTGTAATCGTCAAAAAATAACAATGTCATTTTCTCTTTGAATTTCAAGGCGGAAGATAAATTCCCCAAAAAATGATCGTGTTCCATACCACTACTTCCATAAATATACACTTCTTCAAATTCCCTTTCTTTTAAAAGTCGAAGTGTTTTTTCGAAATCCGTGTAATTTTGATCGGCCAACTCAATGATTTCAATTCCTTCTGGAATATCTTCTTTGGGAAATGAATCAAAATCTCCACAAACCACATCGGGTTTTATCCGTTTTTCAATTAAATAATGATATGCACCATCGGTACAATAAATCTGATTGAATTGACTCAGATTCGGTATTTTCTTGGGTGGTAACCCGTTTAGAAATAAGGCGACTCTATTCATTACTCTTCGTTTGGTAACCATTTAATTTCTTCATGTCCTGCATCATGCGCGATTTTTCGGGCCATCACAAAAAGATAATCCGATAGTCGATTTAAATATTTAACCGCTTCTTCTCTGATTTCTTCCACTTCCGCCAACGCCACGGCTCGTCGCTCTGCACGTCTGCAAATACATCGACACAATTGAGCATGCGACGCTTCCATATTTCCACCCGCTAAAATAAAATGGGTTAAAGCGGGTAAAGTTGCGTCCATCTCATCGATCCAATTCTCCAATTGAACAATGTCCTTTTCTTCCAGAATTTTCGGTAACCTCGATTTTCCATTCGCTAAATACATTTTTTCTTTCGGCGTAGCCAATTCTCCCCCTAAATGAAAAAGATTTTTCTGAATTTTAATTAATTGATCACTCATTTCGACTGAAATAGAACCACTTCGAATCAATCCCAATGCGGAATTCAGTTCATCCACCGTTCCATACGCTTCAATTCGAATGTTATTTTTAGAAACCCGAACTCCTCCATACAATGAAGTTCCACCCTTGTCCCCCGTTTTTGTATATACTTTCATTTTACTAAATCTTAGACGTAAATGTATTTAATCTTTTCTAATTAAAAAGAAAATCCTGAAATGAATTGAGAGAATACGTGGAAAACCTTTGAAAGTAAGGCCTCAATTCTAAACCAAATTTTTCTTGCGAACGAATTAAATAGGAAAATATTTCAATGTGCTTTTTTTTGATTCGAAATTTAAAATCTTATTAATTTTTGAATTATCTTAGTAACTCTCTAATACTAAAACTTCAAAACAATACAACCATGAGAAAACCGAAAAGTAATTTGCTCAATCAACTGTTCTCCTCTTTAAATAAAGAGGTGAAAATCCATCGAACGAATTCACCGAATTATGATCGTCGAAAATTCCTAACCCAATCCGTCAAGGCTGCTGCTGGTGTTGCTATTGCCTATAATTTTCCTTCGTATTTAACGTCTTGTAAAAGTGGAAATCCATCAGATACTAAAGATGAAAACCTTTTGGACATTGCCATTCTAGGCGGTGGAATGTCTGGATTAAACTGTGCCAACCATCTTTTGGGATCGGGATTGGATTTCAAAATCTTTGAAGCGGATCGTCGAGTGGGTGGACGCATTCTAACTCATTACAACGATTCAATGGGATTGGGAATTTTCCCTGAATTCGGCGGAGATTTCATCGATTCGGATCATCAAGACATGTTGGATTTAGCCAAAGAATTTAATTTGGAATTACTTGATATGATTGCAGAACAAGAGGCCAATGACTGGGTGAAAGATATTTATTATTTCGACAATCGAAAAATCAGTGAAGAAGAAATCATTCAGGAATTTATGAAAATCGCACCCAAAATTGCAGAAGATGTCGATTCACTTGGTGAGAATTACGATACGCCGCATGCTGAGATTTTGGATAACACACCTTTATCCGTATACATTCAATCTCTAAATTGCGCAAATTGGCTCAAAGATTTATTCGTTGCAGCTTGGGTTGCAGAATACGGTTTGGATTGTGAAGAACTTTCCACCATCAATATGTTAGACATGATCGATACTTCTACCGAAGAAGGTTTTAAAGTTTTCGGAAGTAGTGATGAGCGCTACCGAATCAAAGGTGGAAATTCTGAAATCATCAAAGGTTTGGCAGCGAAAGTGGGCAAAGATAAAATCCACAATGGATATGAGGTAAAATCCATTGTAGAACAAGAAGATGGTTCTTACCTTATTTCCTTTAATAATGATGAGGCAATTAAATCCAAAGCGATTGTTTGTACACTTCCTTTTACCATTCTTCGGAATTTGAAATTGGATTTAAAATCAATTTCAGCTGAGAAACGAAAATGCATTGACGAATTAGGCTACGGAAAAAACACGAAATTGGTTTTGGGATACGACAGTCAACCTTGGCGAAATAAGGAGAACAATGCTATGGGTTATCTCTTCACCAATAATATGACAAACGGTTGGGACGGAAGTGTAAATAAAACCGAAAACAATACAAATGGAGCCTATGTCGCGTATTTTGGTGGAGAATATTCTCAGAAATTATGCAATGATTCTACTCAAAGTCCATTAGCACCTGCAACCCACGTTTGGAGAACCGAGTTACCCAAGGAAAAAGTGCTAGGCTATGTAGAGGAATTAGACAAAATCTTTATCAACTCCAAAGCGCACTTTACAGGTCATCATGTTTTTGTAAACTGGATTGATTATCCGTATGTAAAAGCGAGTTACAGCTGTTACAAAGTAGGTCAATGGTCGTCTATTGCTGGATTGGAAATGGAACCGGTTGGGAATTTCTTTTTTGCGGGTGAACACTGCAGTGAATTATTCCAAGGCTTTATGAATGGCGCTGCTGAAACCGGGAGACGAGTTGCAGAAATGTTGGTGGAAGCAAAATCAATTTAATTTAAATTTAATCGTAAGTTAACACGTGCATTAACTACCTCGTTTGGATTGTGAAGTTAAATCCCCCACCCTTCTCGATCCAAACTTCTGTATTGAATCGCTTCCGCAATATGGGTGCTATTCAACATTTCTACACCTTCCAAATCCGCGATGGTTCTAGAAACTCGAAGGATTCGATCGTATGCACGGGCAGATAAATTCAACCGTTCCATGGCGGTTTTAATCAAGCTTTTTCCAGCTTCATCAACTTGGCAAAATTCATCCAGCTGTTTGGAACCAATTTGAGCATTGCAATGGATGGAAGGAATGTTTTTATACCGTTTTGTTTGAAAATTCCGTGCTTTTTCTACCCGTTTTCGGATTTCGATACTTTTTTCTCCATTTCGCTCGGCGGATAAATCCTCAAAGGGAACGGGACTCACTTCAATATGTAAATCAATTCGATCCATCAAAGGCCCTGAAATCCGATTCATATACCGTTGCATTTCCTGTAAACTCGACGTATTGTTGGGATCATCGGGGAAATAGCCACTTGGACTTGGATTCATGGAAGCAACCAACATGAAGCTCGCAGGATAGGTAACTGTAAACTTCGCTCTTGAAATCGTAATCTCTCTATCTTCCAGCGGTTGACGCATTACTTCCAAAACGGTTCGTTTAAATTCAGGCAATTCATCCAAAAACAAAACGCCATTATGGGCCAATGAAATTTCCCCCGGTTGTGGATACGATCCTCCTCCAACTAAACCTGCGTCAGAAACCGTATGATGCGGCGAACAGTACGGCCGAACGGTCATTAACGAAGAAACTTCGCCCAACTTTCCAGCCACAGAATGAATTTTCGTCGTTTCCAACGCTTCTTCCAAAGTCAATGGCGGTAATATGGACGGAATCCGTTTTGCCAACATCGTTTTTCCACTTCCGGGCGGACCGATGAGAATAATGTTGTGTCCTCCTGCAGCAGCAATTTCCAATGCCCGCTTTACATTTTCTTGACCTTTCACATCCGCAAAATCAAACGGGAAGGAATTCAATTGATCATAAAACTCTTTGTGAATATCGATTTTGGTGATTTCCAATTCTTTTCCTGTGTTGAAAAAATCAATGACTTCGGAAATGTTATCTACCCCAATTACTTCCAAACCCGTAACAACCGCTGCTTCTTTGGCATTTTGTTTCGGAAGAATAAAACCTTTAAAACCTTCGTCCCGCGCTTGAACGGCAATGGGCAGAGCACCTTTAATCGGTCGGATAATTCCATCCAGTGCCAATTCACCCATAATGATATAATCCGCAATTGATTCAGCCCTAATTTGTTGAGACGAAGCCAAAATTCCCATGGCTATTGTTAAATCATAGGCCGATCCTACTTTTTGTAAATCGGCAGGTGCCATATTGATGGTCACTTTTTTACCCGGAATTTTAAATCCAGTGTTCAAAAGAGCGGTACTAATTCGAAAATTACTTTCTTTGATTGCATTGTCAGCTAAGCCGACCAAATGATAACCAATTCCCGTATCTACATTCACTTCAATGGTTATCGTCCGGGCCGATACCCCATAAATTGCACTTCCGTAAACTTTCGTCAGCATAGTAAGAGGATTTAGCAGTAAAAGTTAAGAATAATTTTTAAATTGCTGAACATTTTGGAATAATAAGTATGAATATATTAAAATACGAGTTTGAGTATAAAAAATTCGATTCGATCGAGCAATTGGATTCCGTTCGTAGAGGTTTGCTTGAAAAGTCAATTGAAATTGCAAAAAAAGCCTATGCACCTTATTCTAACTTTCATGTTGGCGCTACGGTTTTATTGGGAAATGGAGAAACATTCAGTGGAAATAACCAAGAAAACGCATCCTATCCTGTAGGAATTTGCGCAGAAAGGACATTATTATCCTTCGTTCATGCCAATTTCCCAAATCAAAAGAAAATGATTTTAGCCATTTCGGTCTTGGATACCGACAAAGATGTGTCACCTTGTGGACTTTGCAGACAAACAATTTTGGAGTATGAAACCCTTCAAGGTCAAGGTATTGAAATCCTCTTACACAATCGTTCAGGATCGGTTTTGGTCATCCCATCGGCGAGTTCACTCTTGCCTTTGCATTTCGATAGTGACATGTTAAGTTAGACTAATTTTGGACAAATAAATATTAACACCTAAATTTGCCCTTTACGATAGATTTTATGAAAAAAGTTACAAAGAAAACATATCTTCAATGGTACAGAGAAATGACTTTCTGGAGAAGGTTTGAAGAGAAATGTCGTTCGCTTTATTTAAAGCAAAAAATCAGAGGATTCTTGCATTTATACAATGGTCAAGAAGCTTTGCCTGCCGGTTTCCTACACGTAATGAAACCCGAAGACAAAGTCATCACGGCTTACCGATGCCACGTTTGGCCCATAGCAATGGGTGTTGACCCTAATCGAATCCTAGCTGAATTGTGTGGAAAAGAGACCGGAACTTCACAAGGTTTGGGTGGATCCATGCACATTTTCAGTAAAGAACATAACTTCTACGGTGGCCACGGAATTGTAGGTGGACAGATTCCTTTGGGAGCAGGTCTTGCCTTTGGTGACAAATACAACGGTGGAAAAGGAGTTACCATTTGCCTATTTGGGGATGGTGCTGCGCGTCAAGGTGTATTGCACGAAACATTCAATATGGCGATGAATTGGAAATTACCAATCGTTTTTGTTTGTGAAAACAACGGATATGCGATGGGAACTTCCATTGACAGAACGGCAAATCACAATGATATCTATAAATTAGGTTTGGGCTACGAAATGCCTTCAATGCCTGTGGATGGAATGGATCCAGTGAAAGTGGCGGAAGCTGCTTTTGAGGCGATAGAAAGAGCAAGACGAGGTGACGGACCGACTTTCTTAGATATTCGTACCTATCGTTACCGCGGTCATTCCATGTCAGATGCGGAACCGTATAGAACCAAAGAAGAAGTTGAGAAACACAAAGACGAAGATCCTATTTTATTGATGCAACATACGTTACTCGATAAAAAGTGGGCAACCCAAGAAGAATTGGATAAAATTGTGGAGGAAGTGAAAGAAGAAGTGAATGCGTGCGAAAAATTTGCCGAAGAATCCGCTTTTCCATCCAAAGACCTTATGTACAAATACATTTATTCACAAGAAGATTATCCGTTTTTAGATAAAATTGAAAATAATTAAAATAGTATGGCTGAAAAAATAACAATGCCGCGATTGAGCGACACCATGGAAGAAGGAACACTTGTTAAATGGCATAAAAATGTCGGAGACAAAGTAGCTGAGGGAGATGTTTTGGCCGAAATTGAAACCGATAAAGCCATTCAAGAATTCGAGAGTGAATACGATGGTGTTCTTTTATACCAAGGAATGAAAGAAGGGGAAACTGCAAAAGTGGACTCCATTTTAGCAGTTATCGGTGAAAAAGGAGAGAAATTTGACTTGGATGAAGGCAATTCATCTGAAGAAGAAAAAACCGAAAAAACCGAAGAGCCGCAAGAAAGCTCTGCTTCCAAAGAAGAAAGCGATAAAGAAGAAGAAACTAGTTCTGATTCTTCAGAAATTCCAGACAATGTCCATGTTATCAATATGCCTCGACTGAGCGATACCATGGAAGAAGGAACCGTTGCAAAGTGGCATTTTAACGTTGGAGATAAAGTCTCAGAAGGCGATGTTATTGCAGAAATCGAGACGGACAAAGCGGTACAAGAATTCGAAAGTGAATACAACGGCGTTTTGTTGTTTGTGGGTGCGGAAGAAGGAAAACCTGCTCCGGTTGATACCATTCTGGCAATCATAGGACCTGAAGGAACGGATGTTTCGGGTATCAAATCTGGAAATTCTACTGGAAAGAAAAAAGAAAAGTCAGATGCTCCGAAAGCAAAAGAAACAGAAACGAAAGCTGAACCTACAGCGAAGAAAGAAGAAACTAGCTCCGCTCCGGTTGCAACGTCAACCGATCGGATTTTTGCTTCTCCTTTGGCTAAAAAATTAGCAGAGGATAAAGGAATTGATTTAAGCGATGTGACGGGAAGTGGCGACAGTGGACGAATCGTGAAAAAAGATATCGAGAACTTTACGCCTAAAGCTAAGACTGTTGCGACAACTACGTCAACGTATACTTCAAGAGAATCTCAGACTGTGGTTAATTCTCAAATGCGAAAAATTATTGCAAAACGTTTGGCAGAATCCAAATTTACAGCTCCGCATTACTATTTGAATGTGGAATTAAATATGGACAATTGCATTCAAACACGGAAACAAATCAATGATTCGCTCAAGGATTCCAAAATCTCATTCAACGACATTATTGTGAAAGCGGTTGCTTTGGCCTTGCGGAAACATCCACAAGTGAATTCTTCGTGGAAAGGTGATGATACCTTGATTCATGGCGATATAAACATCGGTATAGCCGTTGCTGTGGATGATGGTTTATTGGTTCCTGTTGTGAAAAACACAGACATGAAAAGTTTTACAGAAATATCGGCTGAAATCAAAGACTTAGCCGTGCGTGCAAGAGAAAGAAAGTTAAAGGCGGACGAAATGGAAGGAAGTACATTTACGGTTTCAAATTTAGGAATGTTCGGCATTAAATCCTTTACTTCTATTATCAATCAGCCGAATTCTTGCATTTTATCTGTAGGAGCAATCATTGAAAAACCGATTGTAAAAGACGGACAAATTGTGGTTGGAAATACAATGGAACTAAATATGGCTTGTGACCATAGGACTGTAGATGGCGCAACCGGAGCACAATTCCTGCAAACTTTGGTGATGTATTTAGAAAATCCAATTACCATGTTTGCTTAAAATAAGGAAGAAATATTTATTCTTAAAGCTGTTTTCGAAAGGAAGCAGCTTTTTTTCTCTTGTTTGATTATGAACTTTAGACTTAATAAAATGCTACGTCTCTCCTGTTTTATTCAAAAGACATCTTTCAACAGTACGAGAAATTAATCCATAAAAAAAACCACCTCAACTAAATGGGATGGCTTTTATATAAATTATGAACAAATTATAATCTTATTTTTTATCGAATTTAGCGTATTTGCTTCTAAACTTGTCGATACGTCCAGCCGTGTCAACCAATTTAACTTTTCCAGTATAAAATGGATGAGAAGAGCTTGAAATCTCCATTTTCACTAATGGATATTCAACACCGTCCATTTCTATTGTATCTCTGGTTTCCGCCGTTGAACGACAAATAAAAGTTTCTTCGTTACTCATATCCTTGAATACAACTAAACGATAATTTTCTGGATGAATTTCTTTTTTCATTTCTACTTGACTTTTGAGTTTGCAAATATAGCCATTTTTAATAAACAAAAAACTTTTTCATAGAAATTGTTTACGAATTACTTTTCCATCGAAATTTAACGAATAATCCCGACTTCTACCCTTTGTACATTGATCAGTTTTAGTTAGTTTTGCTATCTATAATAATATATAACCTATGAAATTTCGTAATCTGATAGTTCTGAGTGTCATTGCCACTGTAGTAAGCATTTCGGCTTGTCGTGATGATTTTGACTTTGACATAGCTTCTGAGTCTTTGCATTTCTCACAAGACACATTGAATCTGGATACTATTTTCAATCATACCAACTCTCAAACCTATAAATTAACGATTCATAACAATCAAAACAAAGACGTTGAAATTCCACGAATCTACCTTTCCAGAGGTGAATCTTCGTTTTTTAAAATAAATGTGGACGGTATGCCTGGTTTTGATTTCGAAAATGTAGCGGTTCGTAAAAGAGATAGTATTTTAATCTTTGTCGAAATTGCGGCGGGTGAAGCGCCGATTAATCCGCTGTATGAAGATGAAATTAACTTTGACATCTCCTCGGGAAGTCAACAAGTAAAGCTACTTTCTTACATTGAAAAAGCAAAGTTCTACAATACCGAGATGGATGAGAATTATCAATTATCGGAATCTACATGGAGCAACGACTATTCCCGAGTAGTTTTCGGAACGGTCAATGCCAACAATTTAACAATCGGTCCAAAAACCAAAGTTTATTTTCATGATGCTGCGAATTTAACGGTGAACGGTCAATTGAATGTACAAGGAAGTTTAAATAACGAAGTGATTTTCAGAACGGATCGAATGGATGAACGTTCGGATTCTTTACCAAATATGTGGGGAAAAATTAAAATTAAATCTCCAAATACAAGTTTAGTTAACGCTATAAATTATGCCGTAATCAAAGGCGGAAGTGTTGGACTGGAAGTGGATCAATCGCATCTTGAAATTACAAATACCAAAATTTTAAACAACGAAAGAATTGGCTTATACGGTATCAACGCGATTTTACGAGGTGAAAATGTGGTAATCAATAACAGCAACATTGCAGCTTTAGCTGTAGAAGGTGGTGACGTTCAGTTCGTTCATTCAACCTTTAGTAATTTCTTTAATATCGGTACAGGTGCAGGTGGAAATTACAGTATGTATTTATCGAATGTCGGTGAAAACAATGTTTCCATTCCTTTGACGCAAGCCAATTTCTACAATTGTATTTTTTATGGAAGGGCTTCAAATGCACTAATTTTCGAACAGGGAAGTACCACATTCAACCATAATTTTAAAAACAACATCATCCGTTTGGATTTTCCGGATGAAATTTCAGGAATTGATAATTCGAATAAAAACGAAGATCCGATGTTTGTAAATCCAGGATTTGGGAAGAATGATTTGAGATTGGTATTGGAATCTCCTGCGGCTGGATGGGGTGATCCAACCTATTCGACTTGGGTTCCTTTCGATATCCTAAATCAATCAAGAACAGGCTCTGCTCCTACACCAGGGGCTTATCAGAACTTAGTGAATCCAGAAGATTTGAATTGATTTTAAAGCAAATTAAAATTACACGAAATAAAAAAGCACAGTTTCTAGTTTGAAACTGTGCTTTTCTTTTGAAAACAATTCGAATTAAAAATACTTAAAACTCTGGTTGTTTTCAATTTTCTTAATCGCTTCATACATCAGTCGAATTGTATTTTCTACATCCTTCCTATGAACCATTTCCACGGTGGTGTGCATATAACGCAAAGGCAGAGAAATCAATGCAGATGGCACTCCTCCATTGCTGTACGCAAAAGCATCGGTATCTGTTCCAGTCACACGACTACTTGCCGCACGTTGATACGGTAACTTCTTAGCATCCGCTGCATCGAGGATTAATTCTCTCAAATTATTCTGAACAGCAGGCGCATACGTAATCACAGGACCCATTCCACATTTCACATCGCCGTCTTTGTTTTTATTCATTTGAGGCGTAGATGTATCGTGGGTTACATCTGTTACAATCGCCACATCGGGTTTGATGGTTTTGGTAATCATTTCCGCTCCTCTTAATCCCACTTCTTCTTGAACAGAATTGGTAAAATACAGTCCAAAGTCAATTTTATCCTTATTTTCGTGAATCATACGCGCGACTTCTGCTATCATAAAACCACCTACACGATTATCCAATGCACGACACACAAAATAATTGTTGTTCAAAACCATAAATTCATCGGGATAGGTAATTACACAACCTACATGAACGCCCAAATCTTCCACTTCCTTTTTGGTACTCACTCCACAATCAATCCAAATGGTATCAATCGCTGGTGCTTCTTCTTTGCTTTTGTCACGAACATGAATTGCGGGCCAACCGAAAACGCCATTCACAATTCCTTTTTTGGTGTGAATGTTTACTCTTTTTGACGGTGCAATCACTGCATCGGAACCTCCATTTCTAATGACGTAAATCATTCCTTCATCCGAAATGTAATTCACATACCACGAAATTTCATCGGCATGGGCTTCTAAAATCACTTTGTATTTAGCTTTGGGATTGATGATTCCATAAGCAGTTCCGTAATTATCCGAACGGATTTCATCTACGTAATCATTGATATATTCAATCCAAACTTTTTGTCCTTCGGATTCATATCCGGTAGGAGAACTGGTATTGAGATATTTCTCTAAAAAACCCATGGATTCCTTAGAAAAGAATTTTGATTTTGGCATAATTGATTATTTTTGTCAAATTTAGTGAAATAGGAACAAAATTTGCTAAACGCTCTACTATGAATTGGAAATTTTTACTATTGTTTTTAATTCCTGCCACTTTACTTTGGGGTCAGGAGAACAAAAACGAAACAAAAATAAATCAAGAATTGTCAGAAATGGATTCCATTTCTCCCGAAGATTTAGCGATTTTTGATACAATTAAATTAGATGACGCGAATTTACTCCATTTAAATCTCCGAACAGAGATGGAAAAAAAATACTATCTGTGGTTGAGAAAAAGGGTGAGAGATGTTTGGCCGTATGTAAAGGTTGCGGTTGATGAATACAATTCCATCCAAGATACGTCTCAGTATTTTCATAATAACAGAGAGCGAAAAAAATACATCAAAAAGCGTCAAACGGATTTAGCCAACGAATTTGAAAATCAATTAAGAGATTTATCCCTATCTCGGGGTCAAATTTTAGTTAAACTAATTCACAGAGAAACTGGAAAAACCTCCCATGAAATCATAAAAGAACTTCGAGGTGGACTCAACGCATTTCTATGGAGCACGGCAGGCGGCGCTTATAATTTAGACTTGAAAACTCAATTTGATCCGCATAAGACGCGCGAAGATTTATACATAGAAGTCATTTTAGAAAAAGATTTTCGATCGGGAAGATTGGAAAGAATTAAAGATTTTGAGTAGGTCAATTCTTTCGGTTTAATGTTTCCGAATGAGTCTTTGATTCTTTATATTTGCAATTCAGAAAAATTACAAACTTATACGTGGCTGATTTCAATATAAAAACCATTGGTGTTTTAACTTCGGGCGGAGATTCTCCAGGAATGAACACTGCAATTCGTGCCGTAGTTAGAGCGTGTGCTTATTACAACATTAAATGTATTGGAATCCGAAAAGGATTTGAAGGTTTGATTAACAATCACATGTCCGAATTGGGTGCACGATCGGTAAAACACATCATCAATCGAGGTGGAACCATGCTTCAAACTGCACGTTGCCAAGAATTTTTTACGAAAGAAGGTCGACAAAAAGCATTTGAAAATACAAAGAAAAATAAAATCGATGGCCTGATTGTAATCGGTGGAGATGGTTCTTTTGCAGGAGCGTCCGTTTTCCATAAAGAATTTGGTGTTCCATTTATAGGTGTTCCTGGTACGATAGACAATGATATCTTCGGCACGGATTACACCATTGGATTTGATACGGCACTGAATACAGCCGTTGAAGCCATCGACCGAATTCGTGATACAGCAACTTCCCATAACCGTGTATTTTTTGTAGAAGTAATGGGGCGCGATGCAGGTTTTATTGCATTAAATAGCGGAATTGCTTCCGGTGCACAAGATATTTTGATTCCTGAAACCAAAGATAGCTTAGAAGCTATGTTTGAATCCTTGGAAAAATCAGAGCATTCCGGAAAGAACTCGAGCATCATTGTGGTTGCGGAAGGAGAGGAATTAGGAAATGTGTTTGAATTGGCCAAAGAAACTGAAAAGAAATTTCCAGATTACGATGTACGTGTGTCGGTTTTGGGTCACATTCAAAGAGGAGGAAACCCAAGTTGTATGGACAGAGTAATTGCTTCCCGATTAGGTGTTTCTGCAGTCGAAGGATTGCTGGAAGGAAAAGCCAATGTGATGGCAGGCGTTCGTTCCAATTCAACGGTTTTCACTCCGATTGAAGAAGCGATTAAGAAACACAATGAAATCGATAAAGAATTAATAAAAATAGCCAAGATTTTGGCCGTATAATATTAACATTTAAAATTAAAATAAGAATGTCAACAATCAAAGTAGGAATTAACGGATTTGGACGAATTGGTACGCTTGTACTTCGTGTTTTACTCGAAAGAAAAGAAGTAGAGGTTGTAGCTATCAATAGTACAAGTAGTGCTGAATATACAGCATACCGATTAAAATACGATTCCGTTCATGGAAGATTTAATGGGGAGGTTGAAGTAGATGGAAACGATTTAATCGTAAACGGAAAAAAAATCAAACTTTTCTCAGATAGAGATCCAAAAAATCTAAAATGGGGAGAAGTAGGTGCCGATTACATCATTGAATCAACCGGTGCGTTTTTAACTGCAGAAACTGCTCAAGTTCATATCGACAACGGAGCGAAAAAAGTGATTCTTTCTGCTCCATCCAAAGATGATACACCTATGTTCGTAGTAGGAGTTAATCATACGGAATTGACAGACGATATAAAAATTCTTTCAAATGCTTCATGTACCACCAACTGTTTGGCACCTTTAGCGAAAATATTGCATGACAACTTTGGAATTGCAGAAGGATTAATGACTACCGTTCATGCAACTACTGCTTCCCAAAGAACCGTAGATGGAACTTCAGCAAAAGATTGGAGAGGTGGACGTTCTGCCTTAAATAACATCATCCCATCTTCTACTGGTGCAGCGAAAGCAGTCGGGAAAGTTATTCCAGAATTGAATGGGAAATTGACAGGAATGTCGTTCAGAGTTCCCGTTGCAAACGTTTCTGTAGTTGATTTAACCGTTCGATTGGAAAAGCCTACTACGTATGAAGAAATATGTAAAGTAATGAAAGATGCTTCGGAAGGTGATATGAAAGGCCTTTTAGGTTATACCGAAGATTCAGTTGTTTCCCAAGATTTTGTGGGAGATTCAAGAGGATCTATTTTCGATAAAAATGCAGGGATTATGTTATCTCCACAATTTGTGAAAGTAGTTGCTTGGTACGATAACGAAGTTGGATACTGTCACCGGTTGGCGGACTTAGTAATCTATTCAGCCAAACTATCTCAATAAAATAACAATATACTTACGAAGAGCCAACCCTACAAAGGTTGGCTTTTTTCGTTTTTAAAAATTAAATTCGAGCTCAGAACGAGTGTTAATCGTAATCTATTAGAAAATTAACACATTCAATTTAACATATAATTAACTGAAGTTTAGCATTTTACATTTAAATAAAAGTCTTTATTTCATTGATTTACACTATTTTATATTAATTGATGGTAAACAGAAATAAAAATTTTATATATTTGTCAGATACAACTTCAAAAATTATACGCCTATAGGAAATATTCTATCTTTTAACAACACTTGAGAAAAAAGGAAGGATATGGAATTCAATGAAGACTCCCAGTTAGTAGCTTCGTACATGAAAGGTGATGAATTGGCTTTAGAAAAGTTAATTTACCGTCACAAGAGTAAGCTTTTCGGTTTTATATTTTCCAAAGTACTTGATAAAGATGTCGCAGAAGACATTTTTCAGGATACCTTTGTAAAAGTAATTTTAACGCTTAAAGAAGGACGCTACAACGAAGAGGGCAAATTTCTACCGTGGGTAATGCGAATCGCGCACAATTTAAGTATTGATTACTTTCGTTCAAAAACAAGAATGCCAATGATTGGTGAAACTTTCTTGGACGAAGACTTCAGTATCTTTGATTTTTTGGCAGACCCCGAAGATAGTTCAGAAACTAAAATCATTAAAGAGCAAATTGATAAAGACTTACGTTCGATTATCGAATTTTTACCCGAGGATCAAAGAGAAGTGCTTTATATGCGTATGTTTAAGGATTTAAGTTTCAAAGAAATTGCGGAAGAAACCAATGTGAGCATTAATACCGCTTTGGGAAGAATGCGTTATGCCTTGATAAATCTGAGGAAGCTTATCGAAGAGAAAAAGCTATCATTAACAATAATTTAACACTTAGCCAAAGTAAAATAAGCAATATTTTTTACAGTTGGGGCGTTATCACTATATAATAATTTTAATTCTATATAGATGAAGCACAACTACTCTTTCGCAGGTGAGCGTTTATCACCAAAAAGGTCAACTGTCCAAAGTATTTTAAATTTTTCAAAAACATTATCAGTTATTAGAAGTGGTGTCTTGAATGAGACAATTATCTTATTCAAGAATTAAAAGGAAAGGGAGAGAAATTAAAAAATTCTCTCCCTTTTTTCTTGTTATATGTTTTGTGAAATTATTTCTTACCAAATAAACCGCCTAAAATTTTACCTCCAATATCCATTAGACCACCCTCCTTGCTTTTTCCACCTTGGTTTAATAAAACATCCAAAATACTTGTGTCTGCTTCCTTTGAATTCACCATTCCGCCAACTAATCCTTCTAAAAGCCCACCGATACCGCCACTTGAAGCGACACTACCCTGCTTTTTCTGTTTTCCTAAATAGCCCATAACAATGGGAGCTAAAATCGCCAATAATTTTGCAGTTTGTGCACTGCTTAATCCTGAAGATTTTGAAACTGCAGTTTCTACGTTGGATTGACCACCACCTAAAATATGTCCTAAAATTCCAGCACCGTCCGAAAAATCTCCGCCCGATAAAAATCCACTGATATTGTCAAGGATGCTTCCATCGTGATCTCTATCCAATGCTTTCTCTATATTTTCACTATCTCCTTTCTTAGCATTGCTACTTAAGGCTCCAACTAGAACCGGAAGTGCAGAAGAAATTGCCGATTTTGCTTGTTCATTTTTAATGCCTAACTGATTAGCAATTCCATCGACCGTTTGATCATTCATTGCTGTTTGTAAAAAATTTGTAAAATCCATTTAATATGTTTTGATTGATTATGGTCAAATTTAACGCTTTTTTCAAAATTTGAGTTATCTTTAAGCTTTAATTATTTATTTTTGTACAATTAACTAAACCCATATAGAATGAGACGATTAGCTCAATTATTAATTTTAATTGTTTTGGCGGTATTACTTATACCCATATTTTTGCCTAACCAAATAGACGCAATCGCCGAAAAAGAATTCGATGTGCCTGCCGGAATAATTTTTGAAGATTTCAATAATTTAAATGAATTCTCAAAATGGGAACCTTGGACCTCGACCGATTCATTAGCCGAAAAAGAGTTTTATTCACCCTATAGAGGAAAAGGAGCGGGCTACAAATGGGTTTCTTCCAATAATTCAGGAGAAATCACCATTCTAAAATCCGAAGCCAATCAATTGATTGAATATAAAATGGATGGATATAACTTGGGTGAAAAATCAAAAATGAAGGTCGAGTTCTCACCGGTATCAAAAAGTAAAACCTTAGTGAAATGGTCAATTTCAAGTGAAAAGCTAGATTATTTCTCTCGTTATTACACCTATTTCACATCTGAAAAACTCAATGATAAACTTGAAGAAGGGCTTATGACTTTGGAAAATAGTTTAAAAACCGCTTCACTTACACCCGAACAAGCACAATCTCTGCAGCCGGAAGTGATTACAAAAGAAAGTTTCGAAGGTTTGAAATTATTGGTCGTTCAAAACACTGCCTCTTTGGATGAAGATGAAATAAAAACCGCAACCGAAGAGTCTTTTGGATTAATATACAGTTACTTAATTGATTTTATCAAAGTTTCACCCAACGAACTAAATAACCCAATCACCTATTTTGAGTTCATTGATATAGCCCGAAAAGAAACCAAATTCTTTTGTGGATATCCTTTGACTGAATCAATTAAGCCGGGTGAAGGAATGCAACTTTTCTCTATTCCCGCCTCAGAAGCTTTGGTTTGCATTCACAAAGGAGATTACAGCACCCTGTCCTCTACCCTTTCAAAAATGAATGAGTATGCAAAACTGAATAAGTTGAAATTAGGAAATCCGTTTTGGGAGGAATATTTAAACGATCCAGAAACCGTAAAAAACAAAAGTGAACTTTTGACCAAAATTTACATTCCCATCAAAGACTAAAAGCAAAAACTGTTCAGTAATCCCCATCATTAATTGACGATTAAGCCTTAACTTTGCCGCTTGAATTAGTTGAAGGGATGAATGATTTTATAGAAGTTTACGGAGCAAGAGAACATAATTTAAAGAACATTGATGTTCA
This sequence comes from Weeksellaceae bacterium, assembly GCA_041676545.1. Taxonomy (GTDB): domain Bacteria; phylum Bacteroidota; class Bacteroidia; order Flavobacteriales; family Weeksellaceae; genus Moheibacter. The sequence goes on from JBAYRQ010000002.1 coordinate 95,110, forward strand.
AATTCCAAGAGAGAAATTAGTCGTAATAACAGGTTTAAGCGGAAGTGGAAAGTCTTCACTTGCTTTTGACACGATTTATGCGGAAGGTCAACGAAGATATATTGAAACTTTTTCCGCGTATGCCCGTCAGTTTTTAGGCGGAATGGAACGTCCCGATGTTGATAAAATCGAAGGACTTTCACCCGTTATTGCCATTGAACAAAAAACAACATCCAAAAGTCCACGTTCTACCGTTGGGACAATTACCGAAATCTACGACTTTCTACGACTGCTTTATGCACGTGCGTCAATCGCTTATTCGTATTTGTCTGGCGAAGAAATGGTGAGTTATACCGACGATCAAATTAAGACTTTAATTCGAGAAAACTTTAAAGATAAACGTATTGCCATTCTTTCTCCTTTGGTTCGTTCAAGGAAAGGACATTACCGTGAGCTCTTCGCTCAAATCGCGAAAAGAGGATATATGGAAGTTCGTGTGAATGGTGAAATTAGAGAAATAATTGGTGGTATGCGATTGGATCGATACAAAACCCATGATATTGAATTGCTGATTGATAAACTAAAGTTGAGTGAAGATGTTTCCGATGAGCGTTTGACGAGTTCCATTGATCTAGCGATGCAGCAAGGTGATAATGTGATGATGGTTTTGGATTATGATTCCAACGAAGCGCGTTTTTTCAGTCGGAATTTAATGTGTCCCACAACGGGAATTTCCTATCCCAATCCAGAGCCGAATACTTTTTCATTCAACTCACCCAAAGGAGCTTGTCCCAAATGCAATGGATTGGGCGAATTGAAAGAAGTGAATCTAGAAAAGGTTTTCCCCGAACCCAATGCTTCTCTGAAAAGCGGAATGATTGCTCCTTTGGAGGAATTGAAACATACCGATCGACTTCGAAAACAAATTGAATCCATCTACGCCAAACACGGTGAAACTCTGGATACTCCGTATAAAAAATTGAAAAAAGAAGTGACTCATGATATTTTACATGGATTGAATGAAACCGTGGATGTTCAATTGAAATTTGCAGATGTAAGCAAAGTATATAAAATTGATTTTGAAGGAATTATTCCATTTCTGGAAGAAATTATCAATGACAAATCCCATCCTTCGCACAAAAGCATCACTAAGAAATTCACAAAACAAATTCAATGTCCAGATTGCGAAGGGTATCGACTTCATAAAGAAGCACTTCATTTCAAAATCGATAACAAACACATCGGTGAAGTTGCGCATTTTGACTTGCAGTTTTTGCTGAATTGGATGCAAACCTTAGAAAAGAAGTTAAACAAAAAGCAAAAGAGAATTGCCGAAGAAATCATCAAAGAAATTGAAACCCGACTGAATTTCCTTTTGGATGTCGGATTAAATTATTTGGCGCTCGATCGTCCTTCCAAATCCCTTTCGGGTGGAGAGTCCCAGCGAATTCGATTGGCGACTCAAATCGGCTCTCAATTGGTCAATGTGCTGTATATTTTGGATGAACCGTCGATTGGATTGCATCAAAGAGACAATGTGAAATTAATTGATTCATTGAAAAAATTAAGAGACATTGGAAATTCTGTTATTGTTGTAGAGCACGACAAAGAGATGATCATGGAAGCCGACCACGTCATTGACATCGGTCCAAAAGCCGGAAGAAAAGGCGGTGAAATTGTTTGGCAAGGCGTACCGAGCGAAATTAAAAATGCGAATACATTGACTTCCGACTATTTAAATGGAATTCAGAAAATTGAAATTCCAAAGAAACGAAGAGAAGGAAATGGTGAGGTTTTGAAGCTAACGGGCGCAACTGGAAACAACCTTAAAAATGTAAAACTTGAAATTCCGTTGGGTAAACTGACTGTGGTTACAGGTGTTTCAGGAAGTGGGAAGTCGACATTAATTACGGAAACCCTCTACCCTATTTTGAGTCAGCATTTTTACAAATCGGACAAAGAACCAATGCCGTATAAAAAGATTGAAGGTTTAGAGCATTTGGACAAGGTAATTGAAGTAAATCAATCACCCATTGGCCGAACTCCTCGCTCCAATCCAGCAACGTACACCAATTTATTTTCTGATATCCGAAATTTATTTACGCTTCTACCTGAATCAAAAATTAGAGGATACAAACCCGGACGATTTTCATTCAATGTAAAAGGTGGACGTTGTGAAACCTGTCAAGGCGCAGGTTTGAAGGTAATAGAAATGAATTTCTTACCCGATGTGTATGTTCCGTGTGAAACTTGTCAAGGAAAGAGATTCAATCGGGAAACCCTTGAAATTCGATACAAAGGAAAATCGATTTCTGATGTTTTGGATATGACTGTGAATGAAGCGGTAGAATTCTTTGAATTAATTCCAAAGATTTATCGAAGTGTAAAAACTTTGCAAGATGTTGGTTTGGGTTATATAACATTGGGTCAACAATCTACAACCCTATCGGGCGGAGAAGCACAACGTATCAAACTCGCTTCGGAATTAAGTAAAAGACAAACGGGAAAAACCATTTACATTCTCGATGAACCCACAACAGGACTGCATTTCGAAGATATACGTGTTTTGATGGAAGTTATCAATTCCATTCTAGATCATGGAAATACGGTTATAATTATTGAGCATAATTTGGATGTGGTTAAACTCGCGGATTACGTGATTGACATAGGTCCTGAAGGAGGTGACAAAGGTGGAAAAATTATTGCACAAGGAACGCCCGAGGAAATCGTTAAAAATAAGAACAGCATAACCGCGAAATACTTAAAAGACGAATTGTAATTTCAGACAGAAATTCAAAAAAAACAAAAATCAAATGAAAGCAATCGTAATCGGTGCGACAGGCGCTACGGGAAAAGAATTAGTTCAACAACTGATTGAACACAAAGCGTTCAGCGAAATTACGGTTTGGGTTCGGAAAGCTTCGTTTGATGCGCATCCGAAATTAAAACAACAAATTGTTGATTTTGAAAAACTGGAAGATTATTCCAAAGAACTGAATGCCGATGTTGCTTTTTCGTGTTTGGGAACTACTTTAAAAGACGCAGGAAGTAAAGAAGCACAATGGAAAGTGGATTTTGACTTTCAATTCAACTTTGCTGAATTATGTAAAAAACAGAATGTTCCCACTTTTGTGTTGTTATCCGCGATGAATGCGGATTCAAAATCTCTATTTTTCTACGGAAAAATGAAAGGAAAGCTCGAAGATAAAATTCGGGAAATTAATTTCGGAAAACTACTTATTTTCCGTCCTGGAATTTTAGATAGACCTGATTCCGCGCGAAGTGGCGAGAAAATAAGTGTAAAAGTTTTGCGTTTTTTCAATCAATTGGGATTGCTTAAAAAGCAAAGACCTATTGAAGTAAGTGATTTGGCAACTGCAATGATAGAAGGAGTTTTAAAATATTCCGATGGAAATCATTCCATTCCTTTGGATGATATCTTTCAATTAGCCAAACAAAAATAAACCCATGTTTTCTACGCAAAATTCCAAACCGACTGCGAAGACTTTTATTTTAAGTATTCTTCTAATTTTGAATTTCTCTCTTTTTGGGCAAGAAGTAAAATCCAATGTTTCACCGTATGCCTTACATATAATTCAGAATTTAGCGTCGGATGCATTTTTGGGACGTGGATATGTGGATGAAGGAATGAATCGGACTGCGGATTTTATTGCGGATGAATTCGAGAAGTTCGGATTAGAAAAAGTGAATGGTTCCTATTTTCAAGAATTTGAAATGCCGATCAATATCCTTGAAAATGCACGTTTAATACTCAATGGAAAAGAGTTAAAATACGGAATTGATTTTATTGTCAAACCAAGTTCATACAGTCAAAGTTTTCATAAAAAAGACATTTACACGTTTCCTGCATATGATTTTGAGAATTCCATCACATCTGAAACTCGATTTATTGATTTTATCCAAAGAGATATGATTCAACAAAAAGGGAAACATGTTGTTTTTCCACCGCATACTTTTCAGGTAGATTCTTTAAACAACTACTATAAAAATTGGTCATCCTTTTACAGACCCGAAGAAAATCAAAATCGTGCGCTACTTTTCTTTACGAAAGATAAATTAACATCCTCTTTATCAACACATCAAGATAGTTTAGCACTTTTTTATGTTTCGGAAGATTTCTATTCCAAAAACCTACGAATCGACGATTATAAAATCGAATCAAATTTTCAATCAACTTATAAGACCAAAAATGTAATTGGTAAAATCAAAGGGAAAAGTGATTCATTAATCGTTTTAACTGCACATTTTGACCATTTGGGAAAAGTGGGAGAAACTATTTTTCATGGAGCAAGCGACAATGCGAGTGGAACCGCATTCTTATTGGAATTGGCAAAATATTTCAGCAAAAATCCACCGGAATATACTTTGGTTTTCATCGCGTTTGCTGCGGAAGAAGCGGGAATGGTCGGTTCTAATTATTTTGTAGAAAATCCCGAAATTGATTTAGCCAAAATTAAATTCTTACTGAATTTCGATATTATGGGCGCAGGTAACGAAGGAATTCAAATTGTAAACAGTACTATTTTTACCAACGAATACGATTTATTAAATCAAATTAATTTCCAGAAAAAATACACTTCTCAAATCAGAAAACGAGGAGAAGCTTGCAACTCTGATCATTGCCCTTTTTATCAAAAAGGCGTTCCTTCTTTTTTCATCTATACATTGGGCGGACCGGGACATTACCACGATCCGTTGGACATAGCAGAATCATTGAATCTCGCTGGATTTGAAGGGTTAAAAAGATTATTTATTGAATTTATTCAGAAATTATAAATTTCTAATTCTTTAAATCACATTCAAACTTTCTATAAATTCCGTTTCAAAAACTTCTTCAAAATGGATTTTCACTTTTTCTTTTACTTCCTCCATGGAAACTTTTCGATTTAATTCGCGCTCCATAGAAGTGACCGCTTTTCCCTGAATTCCACAAGGGATAATGTATTCAAAGTATTTTAAATCGGGATTGACATTGAGTGCAAATCCGTGAATGGTCACCCAACGCGACGCTTTTACGCCCATTGCACAAATTTTTCGTGCATACGGCCTTCCCACGTCCAACCAAACACCGGTTTCTCCTTTGGAACGTTCACCTTTCAACCCAAAATCATCGATGGTTCGGATAATTACTTCTTCCAAATTCCGCATATACAAATGGATATCTGGCTTGAAGTTTTCCAAATCTAAAATGGGATAACCAATCAATTGTTCCGGACCGTGGTAGGTAATATCTCCTCCCCGATTCGTCTTTACAAAAGTAGCTTCAATCTGATTTAAAAAATCTTGACTGGCCAACATATTTTCCATGTGACCACTCTTTCCTAAAGTATAAATGTGGGGATGTTCCAAAAGCAAAAGATAATTCGGAGTTTGTTCAAAATCCATTTCTCCATTCTTCTCTTTGGCTCGATTACGCACTTTAATTTCTATGATTTCAGAAAGGTAGTTCTCTTGTAGATCCCATACTTTTTGATAGTCTTGCCCCTTTCCTAAATCTTTAAAAACAACTTCTCTCATTTCACAATTAACTATTTGTATAATAGATATTTAGCTTGATTACTTATTTGATTACTTTACTACTCAACGATTTGGATTATTGAGTATAACCAAAGCTGCAATAATACCTGGAATCCACCCAAAAAGCGTTAAAATCGAGACAATAAGTAAGGATCCACATCCTTTATCCAAAACCGCAAGTGGCGGTAAAATTATCGCTAAAATAACTCTTCCTAGACTCATTTTTTATTCGAATTTCACTTTGAAATTATATTTTTCAGGATTTTCTAAAATGTCCACATATTCAACATCTGCAATTACTGTTTTTCCGTCTGCACTAATCATTGCGCCTTCCAAATCGACACTTTTTACTTTCTTCGGAAAATGATATTCCAATCTATAACTGAACATATTCATCATGTCCTTGCTTGAAAAAGCAGCACTATCCGTTTCTAAATTACTTAAATCAACAACTTTAGAAAGTGATTTTCGCTCAAAGGTTTTTCCATCGTAACTCAAGTTCAAAATATTCATATACGCTGCTTCAGAAAATTGGCTTGCACCTTCTTTATCTTCTTTTTCATATTCTTTCAACGACTTATCTATGTTAGATAAATAGGCATTAAAACTTTTCGCATCCTTTTCTTCGGTAATTACAAGTATACGTCCTTCATTCTCATTCATTACCAACCGCATATTCGTTTTATCGAGCGATTGCATGAATTTCTTTTCTGCTGGAGAGGATTCTTCGGCATTGGGTTTTTTAAATTGATCGGAATCTGCCATCGATACAATGGTGTCAATGGGAAATTCACCCGTCAACTTCATAGAATCAATTTTCTCAGGTGTATAAATAAAACTCATCATCTCTGTAAAATCAATTTCAGACTCATATTTAACAGATCCTGTTTCGGATAAATAGACTCTTTCTGTAATCTGGCACGCGTAGAGAAACAACGCCATTACAGCAATAGGTAGTATTCTTTTCATAATGGATTAATTTCTGTAAAAATACAAATTTAAGTGGTTTGGACTAAAAAATCATGGCTCTATATTGGAATTAAAAATGCTTTAACAGCACTTTTATTCCTTTTTGTAAGATTTGCAGTACATTTACATAAAATTAATCGAATGAATAAATTCACTTTTTTCTTGTTGTTTGGTCTTTTATCGTGTTTTGGGTTTTCTCAAAACAGTTTTAATCTCTACAATCCCGAAGCAGATGCTGAAAAAGACATTGCGGAAGCTGTGGCAAAAGCGAAGGCTGAAAACAAACACGTATTTTTACAATTGGGTGGAAATTGGTGTGGATGGTGCAAAGTTTTCCATGAATTAACAACCCAAGACGAAGAGTTGAAAAATTACATTGAAGCTAACTTTGAAGTCGTTCATGTGAATTACAGCAAGGAAAACACGAATGAAAAAGTGTTGGCATCTTTGGATTATCCACAGCGCTTTGGATTTCCAGTCTTTGTGATTTTAGATCAAAATGGAAAACGTATTCATACGCAGAATTCAGGCTATTTGGAAGAAGGAAATGGACACAGCAAAAAGAAAATTTTAGAATTTTTAAACCAATGGTCTCCCGCAGCACTCAATCCAAAAAATTACATCAAAAAGTAAAAAACAACTTGAGCTATTTGCTTGAATAAAAGAATATTACCGATTTTTACGTACGCTTTCATTTTCTTTTTTCAGAATAATTCGAATTTCCGTTCCTGAAGCTTTGTCAGATTTGGCGACGAAAATTTTCCCTTTGTGGTAGTTTTCAATAATCCGTTTCGCTAAGGAAAGACCCAATCCCCATCCGCGTTGTTTGGTCGTAAAACCAGGTTCAAAGATTTGTTTGTGTAATTTCTTCGGAATTCCAGGACCGGTATCGGTAACAGAAATATTTACTTTATCCGCTTGGTCGGAAATATGGACACTGATTGCCCCTTTGTTTTGCATAGCATCCACTGCATTTTTAATTAAATTCTCCAAAACCCAGCTATACAATGGAATATTTAATGGAATACGGATTTCTCCTTGTTGAGAGACTATTTGTAAATCAACTTTTTTAGAAATTCGGGATTTTAAATAATTCACAGTCGTTTCTGTAGTCTCAACCACATTGGCCATTTTCAATTCCGGAAGGGAGCCAATTTTCGAGAAACGTTCGGTAATTTGATTCAAACGATACACGTCCTTCTCCATTTCCAAAACCGGTTCTTGGTCCATTTCTTCCATTTTTAGAATCTCAATCCATCCCAATAAGGAGGAAAGTGGTGTTCCAATTTGATGCGCGGTTTCCTTTGCCATTCCAGCCCAAAGAAAACTCTGTTCCGTATTTTTCAAGGTTTTAAAATACCAATAACTGAAATACACGAAGAGAATGATGATTAGAATTAAAATCATGGGATAATACTGCAAACGCTTTAATAATTGCGAGTTTTCGTAATACACATATTGCTTCCCAAATTCGCCCAAATCGACTTCAATCGGCTCTTGCAATTCCTTCATTCGTTCGAGAATTTCATATAGCTTTTTCTCATTCTCCAATACTTCTTTCGGAAGGTTATTGGCTAACAGAATTTCGTTAGCATCATCGACCAAAACAACAGGCATCGTCTTGTTTGCACTGGTAATTCCCACCAAATATTCTTGAACGTTGGAACTGAAATTCTCGTCGGAACCTAAAAGTTGAACAGCCTGAGCGTAATTCTCAACTTTTATTTTCTCTTCTATTTTTAATTGATTGACAAATTGAGTGGAGTACCAAACCGTCATACCAAAAATCAGAAATGAAAATAGGAAGCCTATCCATTTGCTTAAATTTCGATTTTTAAGTAGTGTAAAACGATTCATACCATTCTTTCAAGGCATAAATGTAGGGAAAATTTTCACGTTGCTTTATTTGTTTCTTACGCTGATGTGTCCCATAAATTTCTGAGGTTTGATGATTCCATCGCCTGGAACATTCATTATGTACCAATAATCGCCTGAAGGAACGGTTCTGCCTAAGTATTTTCCATCCCACATATAATTTCCTTCGAAGTTCGTATCGACAAATATTTTGCCATAACGATCGAAAATCTTGATGGTAGCATCGGGTGTTACTTCGATTCCTCTTACTTCCCATGAATCATTTTTACCGTCTCCGTTGGGTGAAATAAAATTGGTAATAAATAGTAAAGTCAGTTTGTAACTATCAATCATACATCCCGCTTGCCGCACATAAATCGTGTAGGTTTCACCTGGAATTAGATTTTCAAACTTGGGACTGGATTGCCAAAACACTTTGTCGAGCGAGAATTCCAAAATACCTCCACTTCCTCCTGCACTTGCTGAAACCAAAATGGAGTTTTGACCCATTTCAATTCCTGTAATCGTTGGCGAAGCGGGACTAACTACAGTCACATTTGTTTCGTTGACACAACCGTTCATTCCAGTTACAATTACGGTATAGAGACCATTTTCAGTAACGACCAAATGATCACCTGTACCAATTTCCACGTCATTTAAATACCAAGCAAAACTTGCGTTTGAATCATCGCTCACAGCCATAATTTCAAAACTATCGCCCGGACACAATTCAACCGTCGATTGATTGACTTCAATAGAAGGTGTTGGCAGTAATTCAAATTTAATTTCTACAAGTACCGAACAACGGTCAGTTTGTTCCAAACGAACGAAAACAGAATTGTTTCCTTGCGGATGGAATTGAGTGGTGTTCGCAATCGGATTGAGTTCGTTTTGAGCATCGCTTAATGAGTAGTGATAGGAAAAAATTGCATTCTCATTGGTCATATCATTTTCATAACTCGGAAGATTAATTTCATCTTCCATACAGTATTTCACAGGACCTATTACGGATGTCAATAAAGGAATATCCACTCCCGCATCAAAAGTTACTTTCACGGGAATTGAACGGCAACTATCTGTTGTTGTTGCTACTACCCAAATATTCAAGGGCAACGTACTCATCTGATAATTATTCCATTGAGCTTGCGGAATTGGATTTGTGTCTGCCAAAGCATTTTGCTCCGTTAAATAATAGGCAAAAACCAAACCGGTCGTTATAGCCACCAATTGGGGATTTAAATCACTCAATGAATACGTATAAAATCCATCAAAATCTTCGTCACAAAGTGTAATTGCCAAATCATCGTTCAATGTCGCTGTGGCACCTGGAAACAACGTAAGAATTGTCGTCTTGAAACAGCCCGTTTGATTGTTTTCAATTCGCACAAAAATAGTTGTGGTGGCACCTACTGGAATCATGTAGTTTGTAGGGGTAAGAATTGGACTTTGGTTCGTATTCGCGTTTTGTTGACTTGTATGATAACTAAAATTATACAAATTGAAATCGGTTACCCATTCGTTCTGATGCTGAGTTAAGTCGTAAGGAATCGTACCCGTTTGTGCTGTTGAACAAAATGCTTGGGACGGTAAATCGGTCACTTCGGGATTGGAATTAATCGTGATTTCAACTGCTTGAATATCGTAACAAACTCCGTTGGCAACGCGAACAAAAACTGTAACCGAAGAATTCACAGGAATTGGATAGGCATTGGCAGGTAGAATTTGATTATCACCTGAATTCGCATCCGTCAAATTCTGATGAAACGTTATGGTGAAGTTTTGAGGATTTGCAACCACCAAATTGTTGAATGATGTTAAGTCGTAATTGTAATTTCCAGTTGTTTGATCCACACATAAATTCACATCGTCCAAATCAATTAAAACCGGTCTTTCCAAGGTTTGATAAGTAATGGAACGAACTGAATAGCATTCGGTAGTGTTTGATTTCACTCGAATGAAAACCACAATCGTTTGTCCTGCGGTGATTGGATAATTTGTTGGATTAATAATCGGATTATCTCCTAATTCTGCTTCTTGTTGAGAGTTATGGTAGCTAATTACAAAATCCGCAGGATTGTCTGTAAAATGCGGAATTGTCTCGGTTAAATCAACGATTACCGTTCCATCTCCATCTAAATCACACAAAGAATTGATTTCTAAATTGTCATTTAAAAATGGATTGGAGTTAATGGATATTTTAACGCTTCCGACATTGTGGCACCCGTCTGCTTCCACACGAATGAAAATTGTGATTTCCATATTTAATAGAGTTGGATAAGCCGCTGGATTTGCAATCGGATTTTGGGGTAATTCTGCATCCGCCTGATTGGTATAATAGCTGATGGTATAATTTGCAGGGTTATTTACAATTTGAGCTGCAAACTGAGTCAAATCTACGTTGTAATTTCCTTCCCACTGATCCACACACAAACTGAAATCACCGACTGAAATTAATATGGGTCGTTCAACTGTGGTATAATTCAAACGACTGATGCTGTAACACGGATCGGTTAAAGAATGAATTCGAACAAAAATAGTGACATTTGTTCCGGCGGAAATAGTATAGGCTGTAGCTGGAATAATTGGATTTAATCCCCATTCTGCATTTTCTAAAGTGGTATGATAACTAATCTGATAGTCAGCGGGATTCGGTACAATTTGCGTTATATTTTCAGTCAAATCGACGACTATGTTTCCATCGCCATCTGTATCACAAATGGAATCCATATTTATAATTTGTTCTTCGACATTAAAATCGGATACTTTAAGTAGAACTTTTCCTAAGCTAAAACACCCCTCATCATTCCCATCCACAGGTCCAGTTTCAATTCGAACATAAATCGTTGCATTTCCAGAAGTATAGGTATTGGGGTTGGGAATATAATTCGTTCCACCCGCAATTGCATCTGCTTCTGTCAAGTAATATTTAAACGTATAAATCAATGGATTGGTAACTAATAGAATCTGAGACTGAATCAGATTAAAAATGGCTTCACCATCGCTATCCTCGTCACATTGTAGTGGAAGTTCCACCGTTTCATTGATTAAATCAGGAACGGGATTGACAAAAAGAAATAGTTTTACCACACGAACAAAACCACCCGCTAGAGTTTCAACACGCGCAAAAAGTTCGGTTGGATTACCTCCATTGTAATTTACGGTTAAAGGAAAAGTTACTTGTGCTCCACTCCCCGCTTCGGCAGCAGCTTGGGTAGAATAAAACTTAAAATTATGGTTCGGGAAATCGGTATTTAAGTCCGGAAGAAAATCGGAAGCTACAAAAGATTCTGAACCGTTTTTATCGATATCACATTTTCCATAGGAATTTCCAAGAATGGTACAATCTAGTATGGCATCTCCACCAAATTCAATGGTATAACCATCGGTGGTATTACTCCAACGGTCGATGGCAATCAAAATTTCATCGTTCGGTTGGACATCGAAATAACGAACCATTCCCGGTTCAGGAATTCCGGTTGAACCTCCTGTTTCACACAAATCGGTAGCGGTCAACGATAAGCCTAAATGAAAAGTCATCGTCTGAAAAGGATCATTTTGAGAACCTCTTTTATTTGCGGTCGGTGTTGCGGCGATATTATCCCAATTTGGATTTAAATACGCACCAAAATCGTAATCATCTTGTCCAATGGGGGTTACCTTAAAAGTGAAAGTAGTCCCCGAAAGAATTTTTACAAAATAAAAATCCATAAAAGGAGACAAGGGTTGTGACGTATTACATGGAATGGTTAACGTATAAATTCCTGTATTCCCGGGCGCACCTTGGGTAATGGATTGGCCATCACAAACGGGAGTAATTGTACCATTCGGAATGGATTGAGAAAAAATGTTGGTTGAAAATAAGGTTACAAATACCGAAAGAATAAAGGTTTTCCACATAGACAAAAAAATTATGTTATTGATTGATTTAGTTATTATTGAAATACTAAATCCTATCAAATATATAATTTTTCACTCATTCCATGATATAAATCAGTTGATATTTTAACAAAAAGGGAGTTGCTCCCTTAAAAGGTAGTTAAAAAGAACACCAAGAGGTTATTTTATCCTATTTATTTCAAATCCGGTCGTGTAGGTCGAACTTCAATTTTACTGGGAAGTGTTCTTGGATTCATATTTAATAAGTCCAAAACCAATTGACCAATATCTTCGGGTTGAATTTTCCAGTGGTCTTTTTCATTCGGCGTATGATCGTTGAAATGCGTTGCAACGGAACCAGGCATAATGGTCGAAACCTTGATATTGTATTTTCTCAAATCCAACATGGCAGCTTGCGTAAATCCAACCACACCAAATTTTGTTGCATTGTAACCAGCTCCATTTTCAAAGAAGTTGGTTCCAGCCAAACTGGCTAGACTAATGTAATATCCTTCTGATTTTTTCAATTCGTCAACAGTTGCTTTCATTGTATGAAAAACACCGTCTAAGTTGGTACGCACCATTGTATTCCAATCCTCCAAAGTCAACTCATCCACCGGAGAGAAAATTCCTACACCTGCATTTGCCAAAACGACATCCAAGTGACCGAAATGCTGAATGATTTGCTGAACGGCATTTTGTTCATCTTCAAAATTAGACACATCGGATTGAATTCCTATAATTCGACTTACATCGCCTAATCCAAGTGCTGCTTATTGAGCTTGTTCCAAATTTCGACCGCTGATAGCGACTTTCATTCCTGCTTCCAAAAGTACTTTTGCTGTTCCTAAACCAATTCCTTTGGTTCCTCCCGTGATGTAGGCTACTTTATCTTTTAATTTCATGATTTTAATTTTCTTTGTCTTTTCTAAATAAACCTCCAATTCCTTTTCCTAATTGTTCAATGGCTTCAATACCTCTACTTATAGGTGTTGGACTAAAGTTTCCGTATTCATCAATTATAATTCCACTTGTATTTTCTTGTGGATAAATTACAATTAAATTATTGGTCGATAAATACTTTTCAAATTTCGAAGGTGCTTTTTCCAAATGACTGGAATAAGAAATAGAACCTCTTCGCGCAGCTATGTAAACAATCAAATCATTGGATGTGAATTCTTTGGTTATAATTAAAAAATCTTCCCAATAACTGAAATTCGTGAAAGTTATTTTTCCCGTTAATTTCAATGTTTTCATTAATTGCTGAATAGCCGTGTAGGTTTTTTCTTCCGCATACAACGCAATAGGCATACTGTATTCTTGAGAAATTCGAAACACCTTTTGAATGATGGCCTGAAATCCTAATTCTTTTTCAGAAAAAGGAGGACAGATGAAAACCAATCGTTTGTTTTCAATTAATGGGCGTACGAAATGACTTAGAATAAGGTTTTTATCGACATTGTTAATAATCGAATCGATTTTTTCACCAAAAATCTTATCCATAAACCCAGTTTTTTGAGGCCAGCCAATAATCACAAAATCGGCCATAATTTCTTTGGCTGTTCGTGCAATTCCACTTGCTGGATTGTGGTCGATGGTTGTTAGCGTATTGATTTTCGTTTCGGAAGCGGATCCTTGGGGAATGAATCGTTCCAATTCTTTCCGGTATCTCAAAATATTGGCTTCTGCTTCGTCGTTGTTGGGAACAACAGATAACAATGAGATAGGATTATCCGAATTTTTATCTTTGATAATCAATGCGAAGTCGAGGAGTTTTTCTAGAAAATCCAAATTCGCAACCGGAATTAATATATGTTCGTTGTATTTATCCTTACTACTTATTTCGGCATTTGCAATTTCTTGTTCGTCACTTACTGCAATTTTTTTGGCTGCTTTTTCCGCTGCGAATGAAGCAACAATACAAGTTACAAGTATAAGAATAATGGTTCCATTCAAAATTCCTTCATCTAAAATCCCTTCTTTGAATCCTACGAGAACAATGGCCAATGTCGCTGCGGCGTGTCCTCCACTTAGCCCGAAAATTAAGTTTCGTTGGGGTACGGAATAATTATACGTTTTTTGAGTTATCAAAGCCGCCAACCATTTTCCAAAAATAGCAACGATACTTAATGTGACTGCCACTATTACGGATTCCCATCCACTTAAAATCACACTTACATCCACCAACATTCCTACAGAAATTAGGAAGAAAGGAATGAAAAGTGAATTTCCAATAAATTCAATTCGATTCATTAATGCAGAGGATTGAGGAATCAAAGGATTCAAAGCCAAACCTGCAACGAAAGCTCCAATGATCGATTCAACACCTGCCACTTCTGCCAAGAAAGCAGCAAAGAAAACCACAGCCAAAACAAAGATGTAATGCGCATGTTTCTCACTTTCTAATTTATTGAAAAACCATTTCGCAATTCGGGGAATCACTAAAAACATAATGGCTGAAAAAATCACCAAGGAAATTCCCAATTGAATCCAAAAAGATTGATCCAAAGTTCCACGGCTATTTCCAATCACAATCGCCAAAATAATCAAAACTGCAGTATCCGTCAAAATCGTTCCACCCACTGTAATCGCAACGGCTTGATTTTTAGAGACACCGAGTTTACTGACAATGGGATAAGCCACCAAGGTATGTGTCGCAAACATACTGGCAGTAAGGAAACTCGCATTGAAATCAAAGTCGTAGTAATAACCAAGTACATAATACATAACTGGAAATCCTACCGCCAAAGGAATTATAAAAGTGTAAAATCCGAAAACTAAACTTTTGTTCCGGTTGGTTTTAAATTCATTTAAATCCAATTCCAAACCCGCAATAAACATGATATAGAGCAAACCGATGGTTGAGAATAACTGGATGGCAAAGTTATTTTCTAAAATATTAAAACCATACGGACCTATAATCACTCCAGATATAATCAAACCAATGATACCTGGGATATTTAATTTCTTCAAAAGAATGGGTGCCAACAAAATAATCAGCAGTATTAATGAAAATACCAAAACTGGATTTTGTAGAGGTAACACAAACTCATTGGATAAATGGCTGAAAAAATCTGTCATATATCTTTTTTATTTCAATTCAAAAATCAAGCTATTTTATAATAAAACACCTCTCTTTTAAACCATAATTACTATACAATTATATGAAAATAAAATTTCTTCTATTTAAAGTTAGGTTTTCTTTTTTCTAAAAAAGCAGTCACACCTTCTTTGAAATCGGCTTCCTCAAAGAGATCTCCAAAACTTTCAATTTCCACATTGAAGCCGTTTGAAGTGTCACTTGAATTAATTGCCTTAATCGCCTTTGATATAGCGGTTAACGAATTTTTTGATATTTTTATAGCGATTGCTTTTGCACGCTCCAAAAGTTCTTCCGGACTTACGACTTCATTGACCAATCCAACTTCATACGCTCTTTGCGCAGAAATCATTTCAGCTGTAAAAATCATTTGTGCAGCTCTTCCTTTTCCGATTAATTTGGGTAAACGTTGGGTTCCTCCATAGCCTGGAATTAAACCTAAACTCACTTCAGGCAATCCCATTTTTGCATTGTCAGAAGCGATTCTAAAATGAGCTGACATCGCTAATTCCAATCCACCGCCTAAAGCAAAACCATTGATGGCTGCGATGATGGGTTTGGGAAAGTTTTCTACTTTGTTGAATACCTTTTCCTGACCTTCTCGAGCCAATCGTTTGCCTTCTTCTCCGTTAAAATCACTGAATTCCTTGATATCGGCACCTGCAACAAAAGACTTCTCACCATTTCCTGTAAGTATAACAACTCGAATGTCTTGTTTCTTTTCGGCTTCATCCAAAAAAGAGCTTATATCCGATAGTAATTCATTGTTAAGGGCGTTTAACGCCTTAGGTCGATTTAATGTAACCAATGCAATTCCATTTTCTACCTCAATCAATAGATTTTGATAATTCATACGTCAAAATTTTTGCTAAAAATACGGAATTCACGAGCGCCAAAAAAACTTTAACTAAACTTTCCACAATCCAAAAAAGCTCCAATTTCTCAGAGCTTTCTGTTTTATACTTGAACTATTTCGATTAAAATAACTGAATCTCACTCGAAACCACTCATTTGTAAACCTTTAAATTCAATTCCAATAAAATAAAATCTAAACTTTTGATCTGATCCTTCGGAATGAATGCGTGATTATCCCAATTTATTTAATTTCAAAGCTTCGATTGCTTTCCATGTTTCATCTATATCCATTCCCTTTCCTTTTGCTTCCAAAAAGAAACGATCGCCTTCCATCAGCTGAATTTCACTGTTTCCGTTCTTAAATTGTTCGATTATTTTTTTTCCATCTTTTTTCGAAGTTCGTTTGAAACCATTTTCATCTTCTTCCTCAAAATCCTGTGCAATCATCATTCGGAATCCAGCGGTTACAAGCGCTCCCATCTCTCCTGCTCCATCATACACCGTAATTGAAAACGTTTTTGATTTATCTTCGTTGGAATAGGAAGCGGAAATCGAAGAAACATTGATAAATCCTGTTTCTCCTGCTTTAAAGCTTTTTCGAGACATTCCCAAAACATCATCCGGTAACCATGCTTTTAATTCATCATTGGTCAAGGGTTCTATTTCTTTTAGTTTCTCCATGTCACCTTGCATGTTCTGGATTTCTCTCGCACTTTTTGACATGTTAGAAACCGCATCTTTGGTTTCTTTGAGTTCCTTGACTTTTTGACTAACTGGGTTATCCTTTCCGCAACTGAAAAGAAATAACGCACATACAGTGGTTAATACATACTTTTTCATACTTGTTAAATTTTAATTAGAGATTAATCTGTAAATTTAAACAATTTGATGAAATTCCTATCTATATAAATTCAAAAAGACAACTTACTATGCCTGCCCGATTGAATCAATGCGAACTTTATATTTCAACTTCACAATGTATGTTTATAGGCATTTGATTTTGAATCCTTAAATTTGAACAAAATAAAAACCATAATTAAGAATGAAAATGAAAAAAATCGCAATCGTATCGCTTCTATTGTTTGGCCTTTTTAGCTGTAAAAACGCAAGCAATACAGCCGCTACAACTAATTACACAGCCGAAGACATGAAAGACAATCCTTTGGTGCAAGTAAGTACTCTTCCGTACTTTGCGCCTGACTTTACAAAAATTAAAGATGAACATTTTCAACCCGCTTTGGAATATGCCTTACAAGTAGAAACTGAAGCTATTGAAAAAATCGCAAACAATCCCGAAGAACCGACTTTTGAAAATACGTTGGTAGAAATGGAGAAAGCAGGTGAACTTATTGACCGTGTCGGAAATGTGTTTTATTCGCTTACAGGTGCAAATACCAATGATGTTTTAAAGAAGATTGAAGAAGAAATGTCTCCTAAATTTTCAGAACATTATGACAATATCTCATTGAATGAAAAATTATTTCAGCGAATAAAGAAATTATATGACAACCGTGAGAATTTAAATTTAGAAGGAGAAGATTTACGTTTGTTGGAAGTAAAATACCAGAACTTCATCAAAGCAGGTGCGAATTTATCAAATGATGATAAAACCAAGTTGAAAGAAATCAATTCTCAATTGGCAACATTGACCAATAAATTCGGTCAAACGCTTTTAGAAGCGACCAATGACGCCGCACTGATTATTACAGACACTGCGAAATTAGCGGGATTGACTTCAGGTGAAATGAACGCAATTAAAGTAGACGGAAAAGACGAATGGAAAATTGCCATTCAAAATACAACCCAACAACCGTTTAATCAAGCGTTGGAAAATCGGGAAGTACGTGAAGAATTATTTAATAAAGGTTGGCACAGAACGGATGAAGGAACATATTCTACCATCGGCTTAATCAAAGAAATCGTAGAATTAAGAGCACAAAAAGCAAAACTTTTGGGCTTCTTAAGTTATGCTGCTTGGAATCTTCAAGATACCATGGTGAAAACTACGGAAACGGTCGACGAATTTTATGCGAAGTTAGTTCCTGCGACCGTTGCAGCAGCTGGAAAAGAAGCCATTGAATTGCAAAAAATGATTGCTTCGGAAGGTGAAGATTTTGAATTGAAACCGTGGGACTGGAATTTCTACGCAGAAAAAGTTAGAAAAGAAAAATACGATTTGGATGAAAATCAAATCAAACCATACTTCTCTCTGAAAACCGTTTTGGAAGATGGAGTTTTCTATGCAGCCACCCAATTGTATGGAATCACGTTTAAAGAAAGAACAGATATTCCCGTATATCACCCAGACGTTTTGGTGTATGAATTGTTTGAAAAAGACGGTTCAACATTGGGATTATTCTACGGAGATTTCTTTAAAAGACCAAGCAAAAGAGGAGGCGCATGGATGAGCAACTTTGTCACTCAATCACATTTGATGGATAAAAAACCTGTAATTTACAACGTATGTAACTTCAGCAAACCTGCCGAAGGTGAACCTGCACTAATGACGTATGACGAAGTAGAAACCATGTTTCACGAATTCGGGCATGCTTTACACGGTTTTTTTGCAAACCAAAAATATCCTTCGATTTCAGGAACTTCTGTAGCACGTGATTTTGTGGAATATCCATCTCAAGCCAACGAGCATTGGGCATTGTACCCACAAGTTTTGAAAAACTACGCGAAGCATTATCAAACCGGTGAAGCGATGCCTCAGGCATTGATCGATAAAATCAAAAAAGCATCGACTTTCAACCAAGGATTTTCTTTTGGTGAAATTTTAGCCGCTGCAAATCTCGATTTTAATTTCCATACCCTGAGTGAAGTGAAATCCGATTTCAATGCAGATACATTTGAAAAAGAATCGCTTCAAGCACAAGGTTTATGGATGGATAACGTTCCGCCAAGATACCGTGCAACATATTTCAACCATATTTTCGCAGGTGGATACGCAGGTAGCTACTATGCGTATTTATGGACAGAAATGTTGGCTTTGGATACAGGAAAATGGTTTGACGAAAACGGTGGTTTAACACCTGAAAACGGACAACGTTACCGGGATATGATTCTTTCTGTAGGAAACACATTGGATTACAAAGATGCTTACAAAGCATTCAGAGGAAAAGATCCAAGTGTTGACGCTATTTTGGAAGGAAAAGGGTTAAAATAAATCTTTCCATTTCTAAGAAATATAAAATGCCTTAATCGTTTGGATTAAGGCATTTTTTTTATGGGTTGAATTAAGGATTATACTTAAATAAACACGGGTCTTTTTGGTTTTTCGTCTTCTAGAATTTTAGCCAAAGTGGGTGGCAATACCGTAATATGGTCAAAGAAATCATCGAAAAAACCTTTGGTTTCTTCGGATAAAATTTCCGAATATTCTTCAATAAAACTCTCACCATATACCATGGGAAGTTGAACTAATTTTCCTTCTTTAAAAATTCCTACCAAATGATATTCATCCAAATCTTCAATAGATTTTCCAGAACTGATGCAATGTGAAAGCAGGTAATTCATATCGATTTCTACTTCTTCCGAATCCTCCATCGTTGGCATTCCACCCATGCCCATTGCAAATTGTTGAATATTTCTCATCGATTCTTTGGATAAACTTTTCATCATATCCGTTTTACAACCTTCGCAAATCGCATATTCAAAACTGGTTTCAAATTCGGACTTATCGTGGGTTCTTAAAAAAGCTTTTTCAATGAAATAATGTCGATTCCCAAAACCCATTCCGCACACCGAACATTCGGTGGGAACTTGGTTGTCTTCAGCGGAATTAAATTGTTCAGGAATATCTTCGTTGAAGTTATGAAAGAAATGCATTTTGACTAATATTGAATGGTAAAAGTACGAATTTTGAATCTGTTTTTCAGTCTATCTCCCACTAAAAAGTTTATCTGGATTCATTATATTCTTTGGATCGATTGCTTTTTTAATCGTTTTCTGAAGTTCTAGATTTGCTTTTGAAAACACAATTGGTAAATAAGGTTTTTGAGTCAAACCAATTCCATGCTCTCCCGAAATCGTTCCACCTAAATCTTTCACAATACTGAAAAGCTGCTTTAGAATTATTTGAATTTCAGGAATTTGATAGGAGTTTTTGAAATTGGGATGATTGATTCGAATGTGCAAATTCCCATCGCCCGCATGACCGTAGCAAACGACTTTAAAGTTATTTTCATCGGCCAATTTATGCATCGCCGCTACCAGTTTCGCTAATTCTGCACGGGGAACTACGGTATCTTGTTCGAGGGTATAACCGTTTAATTTTACTACTTCCGCCACTTTTCGTCGAACTTGCCAAATCCGATCCTTTTCGACTTGATTTTCAGCAAAAAGAATTTCACCCACATCAAATTTCGAAACTACTTCAATGCATTTCTGTAATTCACTCTCAATATTATCATCGATCGAAACCAACAAATGGGCTTGAATTCCGAATTCTACAGGAATATTGACTTCTTTCAAAAAATCGATGGTCGCATCTATGGCGCGTTGTTCCATAAATTCCAAAGTAGATGGATTAATTCCTGCCTTAAAAATGGCTGAGACTGCTTCACACGCTTGGTACAAATCCCGAAAGGGAATCAAAAGTGAAATCTCTTTTCCGGGTTTTGGAATCACTTTTAATACGGCTTTGGTAATGATTCCTAAGGTTCCTTCACTTCCGACAAACAACTGGGTCAAATTTAAACCTGTACTGTTCTTCAGCGTATTTGCGCCGGTCCAAATAGTTTCACCGTTGGGTAAAACAACTTCTAAATTCAACACATAATTGGATGTAACTCCATATTTTACAGCTTTCGGTCCACCAGCATTGGTACCGATATTTCCACCGATAAATGAACTTTGCCAACTGCTTGGATCGGGTGGATAAAACAAGTTCACTTCAGACAATGCCTGTTGCAAATCATAATTAATAACGCCTGCTTCCAGTTGAACTTGAAAATTATTTTCATCGATTTCTAAGATTTTATTTAACCGTTCCATCGACAAAACCACACCTCCATTGACTGCAAGCGCACCACCCGCTAATCCTGTTCCTGCACCACGTGGCGTAATGGGTAACAGATTTTGGTTGCAATATTTCACAATTTCGGAAACTTCTTCAGCCGTACCTGGTTTTAAAACGATATCCGGATAAAATTGAAGATTTTCAGTCGCATCAAAACTATAGCTTTCAAAATCCGAAATCAATACGTATTTCTCGGTTACTACCTCTTTGAAGAATTTTATGTCTTGGTCTGTAAGAACTTTGTATTTCAATATTAAATGGGTTTTGTTTTTAAATTCTAAGGTTTAAAATCCAAATTTCCAAATAAAAACTAACTTTGTGGGTCTAAACAGCGAAAAACATGAAAAAAACACATTCTTTCCTTTCTGCACTTTTGATTTTGATTTTTATTACTTCATGCAGTCCCACGGTAATTATCAGAGACAGTGACTCTCAAGTTGGCTCAGGCGTACGTTCGTCACACACCAAACAAAACCGACAACTCGATGATATTGCATTAAATGGAAAAGTGTATTCTGCTCTGTGGCAACAGAATGCGGGCGAATTTCGTGCACTTTGTTACCAAACTTTTAATTTGGCTACCGAAATCGTGAAGCAGAAAGCGAGTTTATCGCACTTACGACCGATTGCTATTGTTGCGGATATAGATGAAACAATTTTAGATAATTCACCGTATGCCGTCACTCAAGCTATGAATGGGAAAGAATTCGATTCGAACAGTTGGTTGGAATGGACATCGAAAGGCGAAGCCATTGCTTATCCAGGATCGGTGGATTTCTTTACCTATGCAGCTTCGCAAAATGTTGCGGTTTTTTATATTTCCAATCGAAATGAAAACGACAAGCCGGGAACGATTGAGAATCTTCGAAAATTAGGTTTTCCTTTTGCGGATGAATCCCATGTTTTGGTGATGAAAGACAATTCAGACAAAGCAGAGCGAAGAAAACAAGTTTTGAAAGACTATGAAGTTTTTATGTATTTGGGCGATAATTTAAATGATTTTTCAGACGTGTTTTATAAGAAATCGCAAAATCAAAGAAATCATTTGGTTGATGAATTAGCCAATGAATTTGGGTCGACTTTCATCGTTCTTCCAAATTCTGGATACGGTGATTGGGAATCTGCACTTCCGGGATACAATTCCAAATTAACGCCTGCTGAAAAAGATGATGTCTTTATAAAAAATGTGAAAGGATATTAATTTTCAAGAAAGGCATTTGGAAAATCTGTCGTTATAAAATCAATCCCTTTTTGACGTAATTCTTTGAACATATCGGGATTATTTACAGTCCAGCATCCTGTTGTAATTCCGAGTTTTTTGGCTTCCGAAATCCAATTGGGGTGCTCTTGAAACACACGATCTTCATAGTTAATTCCATCAATACCTAAATCGTTTATTTTCTGTGGATTAAGATCTCCATTTAAATACTTTACTTTAAGTGAATTTTGTTCTCTTTTTAAGTGTTTACAGACTTCTAAACTAAAGGAAATGCATTCAATCTGATTCCACATTTCATGTTTATTTATTAAATCCAAAACGGAATTGGTTGTCCGAACTTCATCCTTTAAATTTTCTAAATCCTTGATTTCAATGACCAAAACAAGGTGTTTATTTTCTTTCCCTTGAATTAGAAATTCCTCCAAAGTGGGCAAAGATTTCCCGATTGAAATTTGATGATTCAAAAGATTTTTAAAATCAGTTTCAGCAATTGAAATTCCATTCATTTCTGGATCATGATAGACCACCACTACCCCATCTTGGGTCATCCGAACGTCAAATTCAGATCCATAAATAGCTAATTCTTGAGCTTTCTGTAAGGATTCCAAAGAGTTTTCAGTTACTTTTCCTTTTTCCCAAAAGCCACGATGTGCAATGATTTGTGGTGATTTCATTCGGTTTTTTAGCTTTGTTTATACCGTAATTTGAGTTTCTTTTCTTTGAAAAATTTTGTCTAAAATAGCAAGTTGATTTTGTGCTGGTTTATGATAGAAAACACCCGTTTCTTGATTTTTACGCATTCCTCTTACAAACAAATAAATAGCTCCACCAAAATCACGTTCATAATCAAACTTCACTCCCAACCTTTGTTTCAAGTATTTCTGAACGGCATAGGTATAAATCAAATACTGCAAATGATAGTTGTTTTCACTCATCGCTTCTTCTACTTTCTCTTTGGAATAGTCCGATAAATTCGGGCCTAAATAATTCGATTTCCAGTCCAAAATATAATATTTTGCATTGTGCTCAAAAAACAAGTCAATTTTTCCATTCATCATTCCTTCGATTTGAACGAAGAAATCACTGGAGATTAGAATTCCACTATCAAGTAATTGCTCTAAATCCCGTGGTGTAAATAAATCAACCGGAAAGTCGAATTCCATTTCATGCAAGCATTTACTTCTTGGAAGAGAAGAAAGTAAAATAGTTTCCTCTTCGGTTTTTATGGATGCATTCATCACCTCATCAACCAGTTTGATGATATTCGCTTGAAAATCAGCATTTTCATTCGGAACAAAACGTCGCATTGCTCTCCCGATGACATTTTCCCAAGATCCCGATTGAATGAAATCCAAATTCTCAAAAATATAATGTAAGAAATTCCCTGTTTTTGCGCCTTTACGCAAGTCTTTAAAAATAAATCGATCGTATGCGTTTTCAGATTCCGTAAAAACATCTTTCATTTTCCATTCACCTGAAGCTGCTAATCGCGTATAACTCATTTGTTGCCAATAGTTTTCCTTCAAATGAAAGTTTTGTAGAATCGGATGATTTTGAGCTTGTGTTTTGGAAGGAACATAAAGTAAACCTTCCTCCACCTGGATAAGCTCTAATTCTTCAATAAAAGATCCATCGTAATTCGTTTTATCAAGAAAAGTTCTTAACGTAGAACTCTTATTTCCACTTTCTGAGTGATGTATAAAGCACTTGTAAACCGTTCGGGTCAACGCAACATACAGCAAACGTCGATTTTCTTGTTCATCTTGAAGCTCGTGAAGAATTTTATCTTCTTCCGAAACTTGACTTTTATTTGCAGTCACATATTCACCGTTTTCATTTCGAAAACTAATTACATCACGCTTTTTATTATAATTAAAATCCAAAGTAGGTGCAAATACAATATTATATTGCAATCCTTTACTTTTATGAATACTTACAATTTTAACCGCATCTTCGTCATTTTCAACACGTTGTTCTTTTTCATCTCCTGAGTTATCTTCTTTTTGAACATTGACCTTTAGCCAATCCACCACTTCTACAGGACTTAAATTTTGACGATTCTCGGTTTTGTATAAAATTTCTACTAAATGAAAGAGATTGGTAATAATCCGTTCGCCATTTTCAGTATGCGCCGCAATTAAATTTTGTTGAATTCCAAAATCCGAAATAAAATCCATCAAGGTAGAATATACACCATGCAATTTCCAATGGTCCAAATACCCTCTGAATTGTTGAGTCGTTTTGTCTTCGTCTACATTCAGAATATCCAGCGAACTTCTTTGAAGAAATGAAGATAAAAGCGCTCGATTCACTTTGGAACGGGTAGGATTTACCATGGAATCCAAGATATAAATTAACTCTTTCGCTTCGGCAGATTCTAATATTTTCGCTTCTGAAACCGTTACAGCTGGAATTCCAACTTTTGATAATTCTGCTTTAATATTTAATCCATCCTTATTAGCTCGAACCAAAACACCGATGTCTGAAGGACGAATTTTACGTTGCATCTTTGTTTCTGAATCATAAATCGAATGCTTTTCATTCGTCAATAAATCCAAAATAATATCTGTTAAATCGGAACTGACTGCAGGTTTGGTTTTACACGTTCTAATACTTACGGGAACACATTCTTCTCCATTTAGAACCAATTTCCCTTTCCCATCATCTTCGGGCGCATCTACGCGATGGTAATCAAAACGTTCTTTAGAATCACTAAAATGAAAAGTATCAAAATCTTCTTCCGGTAGGAAAAAACGATTCAAAGCTTCAATTAATCGATGGGTTGAACGATAATTCACATTCATACTGTATAAATTATCGACCTCATTTCTCGCTTTGAAATAGGTAGCAATATCTGCTTTTCGCCAACCGTAAATCGACTGTTTAGGATCACCGATATAAAATAAAATCGATTTTCCTTGAAACGCTTTTCTGAAAACTTCAAACTGTAATTTATCGGTATCTTGAAATTCATCAATAAAAACCGCTTTGTATTTATTTTGTAACTCCTCCTCCAATCGAAGGTTTTCTCTTCCCACCAAAGATTTGTGCAAATTGAAAATCATATCGTCAAACGACAATAAGTTATGCGAAATTTTATGTTTTTCTATGTTTTGAACTATTTCTTGAATCGCAAAGGAATAGAGATAATTCAGGCATTGTTGAACATACTCTTCTAATTCTTTTCTTTTTTCTAAAATTGCAGGAATTTGTTCAACAATTTCTGGAAATAGTTTATTTGCATAGCCTGTATCTTTTTTTCCTATAAACTCTTTAATGAAAACATTTGGATTGTCAACATAAGGAAGTAAAGAATTCTTTGCATACGTATTTCCTTCGCATAATACTTTTATATTTTCAGCATTCTGCTGTATATAACTGACCAATTCATCTTCCAACTCAATTTTATCCTTTTCTGCAATAGAAATTAAATCAAAAAACTCTTGTTGTTTCTGCTCACCAAATTCATACTTTTCATCTTCATTATAGAAAATATAATTCTTTCCAGAAAGATGGCCATTTAGAATTGCAGCAATTCCACTTTGATTGAAATTTTGTTGAATTAGATTCTTCAACAAATCGGTGCGAATACTTGTAATGTGCGTTCGCCAAAAGGCTTGAATTTCTTCTTCCAAAATTGAAGTGGTATTTTCAACCAATTCTGCACTAAACAATTGCCCGGTTTCAAACGCAAATTCATTCAAAGTCTGTTGACAAAATCCATGAATGGTCATCACGGAAGTTTCATCCAAATTGATCACGGCGGAATTCAAAAGTTGTTGCACTTCTTCTTTGCCTAATTTTTTTATCGCTTGATCCACTAAATCGCGAATCATACCGTTACTAATTTCCTCACCTCGACTGTGCCGATTTGCAGCCCGAACAAAAATCCGAATTCGTTCTTCCAATTCCGCAACGGCTGCTTTGGTGAAAGTAACCATCAGAATTTCTTGAATCAATAACTTTTTTTCCAATAACAAACGCAAAACCAAAATAGCAATGGAATAAGTTTTTCCCGTTCCTGCACTGGCTTCAATTAGATTACTTCCTTCTAAAGGTGCAGTGAGTACTTCAAATTTTTGATACGATTTGGTGGATGACATAGTTGGAAATGTTAGAATTCAAAAATAGAGATTTAAGTCGAAACTTAGGCATTAGAAATTACATAAAACGTAGAAATTGACAGAAAAAGGCAGAAAAAGAATCCTTTACTCTTATAAAATTCTCGGTTTTTAATTTAAAATTTTAACAAAGTGGCATACGGTTTGAAAATAGAACAGCTATACACTATTAAAATATAAAATTATGAAATATTTATTTGCACTAACGGCAGTATTTGCTTTTTTAAGTTTTCAATCATGCGTTCCTCAAGCAGGAACCGGTGGAGAAAATCAAACCTTAAACTTGGATTTAAGCGGAAGTTGGACCTTGAATTACATTACCAAAGATTCAGGAACGGATATCAAAAAAGGATTTCCAGATAAAAAACCTACCTTACGATTAGAAGCTATCACAAAGAAATTAACTGGAAACACAGGTTGTAATCAAATGTTTGGAAGTTTTTCTACGCAACAAAACAACATCAGCTTTTCAGGAATGGGCGCTACAAAAATGTATTGTGAAGGTGTAAAAGAAAATGAATATCTTCAATTGTTTGATAAAGTAGATTCATACAAAATCACCAACAACCAATTGATTTTCATGGACAAAGACAACAAAGAATTATTGAAATATTCGAAGAATTAATCGAATAATTTATAGATTGAATGAAAAAGCATCTCCGAAAGAGGTGTTTTTTTTATTGGGGATCTACATCAATTTCAATTCGCACGGATCGAAAAGAACTAACCGTATGCAGATTTTCAATGCTTTTCGAAATTAACCGTTTCACTTTTTGAGGGGATGCAGATTCTGGAATTTTCACCAAAACGTTCCGAATATATAAATTCCGAATGCGGGAAATCGAAGGTTCTTCGGGACCTAATAAGTGTTTTTCATCCAAATAATTTCGAAGTAATTTTACGAATTCCATGGAGACTTTCTCAACCTTCTCCCGATTGGCATGTCGGAAAGTCAATTGAATCAATCGTAGAAATGGTGGATATAGAAATGATTTTCGTTCATATAAAATATCTTTTGCTGTTTTTTCGTAATCGTATCGACTTACATTTTGAAGAACTTCATGATCTGGATTATAAGTTTGAATCAAAACCCTTCCTTGTTCTTCCCTTCTACCTGCACGACCGGAAACTTGAGTTAAAAGTTGAAAAGCTTTTTCATGTGCTCTGAAATCGGGGAAATTCAAAAGGGTATCCGCTCGAATTACACCAACCACTCCTACATTTGAAAAATCCAATCCTTTTGCAAGCATTTGTGTTCCCACCAAAATATCGATTTCTTGCTCCTCAAAAGCTTCAATGGTTTTTTCATACGCATTCTTTTTTCGCATGGCATCGACATCCATTCGTCGGATTATTTTTTTCGGAAACAACGCTTCCAACTGAACTTCAATTTGCTGGGTACCAATTCCTTTGGTCGTTAATTCCAAACTTTGGCAATTGTGGCATTTGCTGGGTTTTCCTTGGGTATGACCACAATAATGGCATTTCAACAAATTGGTGAATTTATGATACGTCAAAGGCACATCACAATTCGGACAAAACGGAGAATGTCCACAACTCAAACATTCAACCACTGGTGCGAATCCACGACGGTTTTGAAAAATTAAAACCTGTTTTCCATCTTTCAAAGTTTCTTGAATGGCATCGCTTAAAACCACGGAAATATCTCCGTTGATTTCTTTGGTACGAAGAGCAGCGCGTAAATCCACCAATTCGATTTTTGGTAAAGGGACCCGACTAAAACGTTTGGTCAATTGAATATAGCCAAATTTGCCTGTCTTCGCATTGTGGTAGGTTTCCAGAGAAGGAGTAGCAGAGCCCAAAATCACTTTTGCATCAAATTGTTTTGCCAAAACTATCGCCATATCACGTGCGTGAAAATACGGTTTAGAATCATTTTGTTTGTACGCGGATTCGTGCTCCTCGTCCACTATAACCAATCCCAAATTCTGAAAAGGTAAAAACAATGCAGATCGAACGCCGATAACGATTTTATATTCTTCTCTCAGCGTTTTCCCCCATAATTCGACCCGTTCATTTTGATTGAATTTGGAATGATAAATTCCGACCAATTCTCCAAAATGCTTTCGAATTCGAACGACCATTTGGGAGGTAATTGATATTTCAGGAAGTAGGAAAAGTGTGGTTTTGTCTTCTTCCAAAGCCCTCTCCATCAACTTGATATATACTTCTGTTTTTCCACTTGAAGTTACGCCATGCAAAAGCACGGCTTGATCAATATCAAATGATTTTTGAATGATTTCCAACGCTTTATTCTGTTCGAGATTCAATTCCTCCGAATCAAAAATTTCATGGTCTATTTCTTCAATTCGAGATACTTCCAAATCATAGATTTCAACCACTCCTTTTTCTTCCATGGATCGAAGTGTTGCATGACTTCCACCGTGTGTTTTTAAAAATTTCGAGATTTTAATTGACTTCTGAGATTGGGCTTCTTCGACAATTAATTGAAGTAAAAATTCCCGTTGTTTTTTTGCGTTTCTCAGTTCGTCTATTTTTTGATTGAATAAAACTTGATTTGTTTTTACTTCTGGGTTTACACGAACAAAAAGCTCAATTTTGGGTGTGTATTTTTCCTTCAGAACTTCATCCAAATGAACAATTCCTTTTTCCCAAAGGGATTTTATGATAGAAATTGCCGATTTCCGATCAATAATTTTCGAAATTTCGATGACTGAAAGTAAACCTTTCTTATCGAGCGCATTAACAACCATCCATTCGATTTCGGATAAGTCACTTTCGATTTGACTGATGGTTCCAACGAATTTCACAAAGGTTTCACTTTCCCATTTCAGCGCAGTTGGAAACGCATTCCGATAGACATCGCCCAAACTACACATGTAATAATCCGCCATCCATTCCCAAAATTTAATTTGATTTTCAGTCACCAAAGGAGCCGAATCCAAAATGGAATCGATGGGTTTTGTTTTGAATAACTCGGGTTTGTTCTGATGAATGGAATACACAATTCCGGTATACAGTTTATTGCTTCCAAAAGGAACGGAAACGCGTTGGCCTATTTTAATGAATTCCAAATCAGCTGGAAGAATTTCATAGGTGAAAGTTCCCGGTAAAGCCAGTGGCAGTATGATTTGAGCAAAGTAATTTCCTTTCATAGTGTGGATGGCCAAGGTACAAATTTTAAGCGGTATGAGACAAAATACCTATCAACAAAATGAGGACTTCGCTGAAAGTGAAGTCCTCATAATTAATTAAAAACCAAATTAATTAGATTAAAAAAATCTAATGGATAAAAGCTTACGCTTTCTTTCTTCTTTGAATTTCTTTATCGATTAAAGATAGTTCACGACTGGTCTGTCCAGCCACAGAGGTGTTTTCTTGAGCTCGACGAACTAGATAAGGCATCACCTTTTTAATCGGTCCATAGGGAAGATATTTAGAGATGTTGTAACCTAAATTCCCCAAAGTAAAACTGATGTTGTCGCTCATTCCATACAATTGACCAAACCAAACGTTGTAGGATTTTTTATCAATGTTGTGCTCTTTCATCAATTCCGTCAAAAGTTCACAACTGTATTCATTGTGCGTTCCTGCAAAGGTTGAAATTCTATGAATATTTTCAATCATATATTTCATGGCTAAATTAAAATCGCGATCGGTTGCTTCTTTGTTGGGTTGAATTGGATCAGGATAATTTTTCTCAGCAGCACGTGCTCTTTCTTTTTCCATATACGCTCCACGAACGATTTTGAAACCAATAAAATAATTTTCGGCTTCAGCTTTTTGATGAATTTTCTTTAAATACGCCAATCGATCATGACGGTACATTTGAAGCGTACTCCAAACAATGCAACGTTCGGTATTGTATTTTTTCATCATTTCATCCATCAAATCATCGGCTGCATCTTGCATCCAACTATCTTCTGCGTCTGCCATAATCGGCACTCCATTTTCAAAAGCAGTTTTACACACTTCATCGTACCGACTTCGAATCGCTTCCCATTTCTTTTTCTCTAAATCGGACATTGGTAATTTCAGACCTACTTTTTCGTAGATATCAATTCGTCCAAACCCAGTCGGTTTAAAAACAACACACGGAACTTCTTTTGGATTTTCTTTTGAAATTTGAATTAATTTAAGAATTTCATCCTTCACATGATTGAATTCTTCTTCGGCTTCTTGTCCTTCTACCGAATAATCCATGATGGAGGTTACACCATATTGATACATTTCTTTTGCGACCTTTAAACAGTCATCGGTCGTTTCACCGCCAACAAATTGTTTGTAAATTGTATTCCGCACCGCCATTTTCACAAAAGGAATTTGGGTGGCAAAAGGTAGTTTGAAAAAGTAAGTTCCTATATTCGTTAGAGCCGGACTTCCCATTAATTTAAATAGAAAATGTGCTTTTTTTAAATCCTTACTAGATTTAGCTTCAAAAGCGATTTGTGTATTATCGAAAAGAGCCATTGTGTTTAGTTTATATACGGTACAAAAATAGACAATGTTAACTAGAAGTAAAAGATGATTTTATACCATTTCGACATTTATATCCACTTAATTCGAGAACTGAAGGAGAAATAATTTTCAACCTTAACCAAATCCTTTTATTGAAAGGAAAAACTAGGTGAAATTATTTTTTTTTAATAATGAAATAAATCAATGAAATCACCAAAGATTTAGAACGCCAAACCATCGTCTTCTTCATCCGAATCTAGATTTTTAAACTCATCAAAAGTTCCGAATGAATCGGCTGGATTTCCAACCGGTAGGTTGATTGAACTTCCAAATTCTTCACTATTTGCATTTCCTTTATTCATAGAACTCTGGAATTCCATTCCGCTGAATGCAAAATCTTCTTCCAAATCCGCGAATTTCGCTTGCTCGTTAATAAATCGTAAACGGACATTATCTAATGCACCGTTACGGTGTTTAGCGATAATGAATTCAGCTTGACCCGCACAAGGGGTAGCATCGTCGTCATCCCACACTTCTAAATTGTAATATTCAGGACGATAAATAAAAGAAACAATATCCGCATCTTGCTCAATCGCACCCGATTCCCGTAAGTCGGAAAGCATAGGTCGTTTGTTACCACCACGCGTTTCTACCGCACGCGATAACTGAGACAAAGCAATCACTGGAATATTTAATTCTTTTGCGATGGATTTTAAGTTTCTAGAAATCGTAGAAATCTCTTGTTCACGGTTTCCACTTGTTTTTCCTCCACCCAATGTCATTAACTGTAAATAGTCAATAATCAACAACTTCACACCATGTTGCGAAACCAAACGTCTTGCTTTTGCACGTAAATCAAAAATCGAAAGCGCAGGTGTGTCATCAATAAACAAAGGTGCATCTTCCAACGCTTTTACTTTGCTATACAGTTGTTTCCACTCGTGGTTTTCTAGTTTTGCTTTTCTTAATTTTTCCGAAGGAATTCCAGTTTCACCTGAAATCATACGGGTAATCAACTGAACACTAGACATCTCCAAAGAGAATACGGCCACAGGCTGTTTCTGGTCCACAGCCATATTACGAGCCATAGAAAGAACAAAAGCTGTTTTTCCCATCCCTGGACGTGCAGCTAAAATCACCAAATCCGATTCTTGCCATCCAGAAGTAATCATGTCAATTTTCGTGAAACCCGAAGGAACTCCACTCATTCCTTCTTTTTCGGACATCGCCTTGATTTTCTCTAAGGCTTCTTTTACCAACGTACTGGAATCCGAGAAACTTCGCTTGATTCCACCGTCTGTAATTTCAAATAATTTACTTTCAGAATAATCGAGTAAATCAAATACATCAGTTGTTTCATCATAAGATTTGTCGATAATGTTTGCTGAAATTTCAATTAAACGACGAAGAATATATTTTTCAATTAAAACACGAGAGTGGTATTCAATATGTGCGGAAGAAGTAACTTTTTGAGTCAACTGAATCAAATAATAATCCCCTCCAACCAATTCCAATTTCCCTTCATTCCGAAGTTCATTGGCAACTGTTAATAAATCAATCGGTTCAGCACTATTGAATAGTTTTTGAATGGCAGCAAAAATAGTTTGATGCTGAATCCTATAAAAAACTTGAGGCATTAGGACATCAATGACTTCATCGATACCTTTTTTATCAATCATCATTGCGCCTAACACGGCTTCTTCCAATTCAGTAGCTTGAGGAGGAAGTTTCCCTCTCTCTAAGTTAATGACTTTCTGATCTTTAGCTTTAAACTCTCTTGATGTTTCCAATTTCTCCATAGGGTCGGCTAAGATATAAAATAGTATATCAACTTAGGAGTATATTCAGAATTTTAGTTTTCAACAATGGATTTTATGTTAAAATTATACAGATTCTAAATAAAGGCACACAATTTGAAAGCTGACAAATATCATGATGTGTTTGGATTGCGCTATTTGTTCCCATAGTCAAATACTACATCCAAAAAGAAATTCGGTACCGACTTTTTATTGTTTAATTTTAATTCATTCAATTATGAAAAAAAGTCAAAAACTTTCTTGGAATGATTTTCTATTTGAGAATCGTAACAAAGCCTTTGGTGCTTATCAAATAAGGATCAATGAAAATTGGAATTTACTGAAATCACTGCTTATAACCCTTGGTTTCTTTGGAATTCTAGCATTAATTCTTTCTTTTACAGCAAAGGAAGCAGAAATTGTGGTGCCACCTGAACCCAAGCCAATTGTTCACAATTTCACCAAAATTGAGGATGATCTAAAAATAATAAAACCCAAAGTAATTGCTCCAAAGGTGATTCCTGTGGCAAAAGCGAAAAAATTGGACAGTAAAGTGATTCCCGATCCAAAGAATAATCCTGAAAAGGAAACGCCTATAACTAAAAATACAGATATAGGAAAAACGCTTGCTACAGATGCCGACGGAACGGAAGGGACTGGAAATGTGAAAGATCCTGTGGTAAATACAGGGGGTGATGATGGACCTGCTCAACCGAAAGTGGTTGCACCAGTTGAAACGAAAAAAACATACAGTCCAAGAGAAGTTACAAAAATGGCGATTTTTCCAGGTTGTGAAAATGCAGCTAAAGACAAAGTGAGTTTACAGAATTGTATGAGTAAAGAGTTACAAAAAGAATTAGGTGTTCAACTGCATGATTTTGCGGGAATTGCAGATAAATACGGCATCAGTCTAGCCAAAACAAAACTTCAATTTACTGTAAATCAATTAGGAACCATCACTCATATCAAAGCGATGAATGGAAATGAGAAACAGTTCGATACGGAAGCGCAAAAAGCATTGGAGCAAATTTCAAAACGTTTGACTCAAAAAGGGAAATTTATTCAACCTGCGGAGATGGATGACGGAAGTAAAGTAAATATGACGTTTACAATTCCCGTTCAATTCTTGATGAATTAAAACTAAACCTACATTTTACTAGAACACTCATTGAAATTAGAAATCAATGAGTGTTTTTTTTTATTTCTGTTTAGAAAGGATATCATTTACAATTATTGCTGCGTGAATTCGTGAATTCTCAATAAACCATTTGTGGGTTTCCATTCCACCACAAACTACACCTGCCAAGTAAATTCCTTTTACATTCGTTTCCATGGTTTCGGAATTGTATTTTGGTAAAAGCAATGCATCTTTCGATAACTCGATTCCACATTTTCGTAAAAAGTCAAAATTGGGTCGATATCCCGTAAGCGCCAACACAAAATCATTGTCAATTTCAACCTCACCTTCCGAAGTTTGAATAAGCACAGATTTTTCAGAAATTGATTTTAAAGACGAGTTAAAATAAGCTTTGATACTTCCTTCTTCAATCCGATTTTCAATATCGGGTTTTACCCAATATTTCACACGTTCACCGATTTCAGGTTTCCGAATCACCATAGTTACCTCCGCCCCTTTTCGCCAACATTCCAAAGCTGCGTCGACTGATGAATTACTTGCCCCAATCACAACCAGCTTTTGGCCAGAATAGGGATGTGCTTCTTTGTAATAATGCGAAACTTTGGCTAATTCTTCGCCAGGAATATGTAAATAATTGGGAATGTCATAAAATCCGGTTGCTAAAATGACATTTTTTGAAGAATATTCAGAATCTGTAGTTTTGATGTGTTTTGAATTTCCCTCATTTTCAATCGATAAAACTTCTTCGTGAAAGTGGACATTTAATTCAAAATGCAAATAAATTCGTCTATAATATTCCAAAGCTTCTTGTCTGCCCGGTTTCGGAGAGACATTTGTAAAAGGAACTTCGCCGATTTCAAGTCGTTCTGAAGTCGAAAAAAAAGTCATATACAAAGGATAATTGTATAAACTATTGACCAGTGCGCCTTTTTCTATGACTAAATAACTTAGCTTTTTCCGCTTGGCTTCCAATGCACAAGCCAACCCAATGGGACCTGCTCCTACTATAATGACATCGTATTCTTGCATAGTCCGCAAGATAAAGAGATTCTGAAGATTTTAAAATGATTAAATCAAGGAATATTCTGATTATTTTCATAGAATCTCAATCCATGTGCATTCTACTTTTTTAGTATTCGATTTCGAATTATCTTAGCAAAATGATTAAAAAACCCATCCTTTTTTTCTGTGTAACTATTATTTCACTCATTGTCAGTTGTTCCAAAACGCATGACATTGATGATACCCAAGTTTTTCGACTCAATCGATACGATAATATTTCATCGCTCGACCCAACTTTTGCGCGAACACAAGCCAACAATTGGGTGTGTAATTTAATGTATAACAGTTTGGTTAAATTAAATGACGACTTAGAAATTATTCCTGATATAGCAAAATCATGGTCAATTTCTGACGATGGGATTATATATACTTTTACTTTAAGAAATGATGTGTATTTTCATAGTAATGAAGTATTTGGCGAAAGTAAAACCCGAATTGTAAACGCAAATGATTTCGAATACAGTTTTCAAAGAATTACCGATCCAACGGTTGGTGGAGCCGGAAGTTGGGTGTTGAATAATGTGGAAAGTTTCAAGGCAATCAATGACTCGTTATTTCAAGTTAAATTAAAAGAAGCCTTTCCTCCTTTTTTGGGATTGCTTAGTATGAAATACTGTTCCGTCGTTCCCCACGAAATGTTCAAAGACGGACAAGAAAAATTCCGAAAACATCCGATTGGAACCGGTCCTTTTCAGTTTCAAATGTGGGAAGACAATATCAAATTGGTATTCCGTAAAAATCCTTTGTATTTTGAAAAAGACGAAAAGGGAAATTCCCTTCCGTATTTGGAAGCGGTATCTATGACTTTTCTTCCAGAAAAACACAGTGAATTCCTACAGCTGATTCAAGGAAATGTAGATATGATGGCGGATTTAGATCCTTCCTACAAAAATGAAATTCTTACACCTGTCGGGGAATTAAACCCTAAATACGCTGATAAAATCAATTTCCAAAAATATGATTATTTGAGCACGGTTTACCTCTGTTTTTATTTGGAAGGAAATGAAGCCATCGATTTACGTCTTCGACAAGCCATCAATTACGGAATTGACAAAAAGAAAATGGTTCAATACATGATGAATGGTGCAGCGACAGTAGCAGAAGGTGGATTCATTCCCAAAGGATTACCGGGTTACAACGAAGATGCAGGATATAGTTATCAACCGCTTAAAGCCCGTGAATTGGTGAAGTCTTATATGGATGAGAAGAAGGTTTTACCCAAAATCCAATTGACAACTGTTCAGGAATATGCAGACATTTGCGAATACATTCAAGCGCAATTAGCCAAAGTTGGAATGAACATTGAAATCAATGTAGTTCCAGGACCGACGATGCGAGATGGGAAAGCGACCGGAAAATTCTCATTCTTCAGAGCGAATTGGGGTGCAGATTATCCAGATGCTGAAAACTTCTTATCGCTTTATTACAGCAAGAACTTTGCACCTGAAGGCCCGAATTATACACATTATAAGAACGATGAATTCGATGCATTGTATTTAAGTGCATTTAAAGTAAGTGATGAAAAAGAAAGAGAAAAAATTTACAGGAAGATGGATGGATTGATGATGGAATCAGCACCAATTGTTCCCCTTTTCTATGATCAAACCAGTATATTTCTTCAGAAAAATGTCAAAGGATTCACGATGAGTCCTGTGAAATTACTAGATTTAACCAGAGTTTATAAAACAAAATAAATGAACATTCCAAATATAAATTTAAAACGAATTGTAATTATCGGCGGTGGATTTGGCGGTTTACGTTTAGCCAAAAGACTATCGACCGAGAATTTTCAGGTCGTTTTATTGGATAAACACAATTACCATACATTTCAACCGCTACTCTATCAGGTAGCTACGGCCGGATTGGAGCCGGATTCCATCGGTCATGCCATTCGACAAATTTTTGCTAAGAAGGAAAATTTCTTTTTTAGAATTGCAAATGTTGATAAAATTGACACCGTGAATCAACGGATTTATTCCGACATTGGTGATATTCATTACGATTATTTGGTGATTGCCACCGGTTCTGATACCAATTATTACGGAAATAAAAACATCCAAAAACATGCAATGCCTATGAAAACCATTCCAGAGGCATTGGATTTGCGAAGTTTGATTTTACAGAGTTTGGAAGCTGCTTTGTTGACCAATGATTTGGACGAACGTTATCGTTTGATGAATTATGTAATTGTTGGTGGTGGGCCTACGGGAGTGGAATTAGCGGGTGCGATGGCTGAATTAAAAAAGCACGTTTTACCTTCTGATTATCCCGATTTGGATATTCGACGGATGAATGTTCACTTAATTCAAGCTTCCGACCGCTTGTTGCCTTCCATGTCTAAAAACGCTTCGGATAAAGCGTTAATGTATTTGGAAAAATTAGGTGTGCAAGTTTGGTTTGATATGATGGTAGAAGATTATGATGGAAAAATCATCTCAACGAGCAAACGACCTTTTGATGCGACTACCATGATTTGGGCAGCGGGTGTAAAAGGTTCACTTATTAAAGGAATTGAAGGGGAAGATGTGATTGTGGGTGGTCGTTATGTAGTCAATGAATTCAATCAAGTCAAAGGATTTGAAAATATTTTTGCCATTGGGGATGTCGCAGCTATGATTACACCAGAAATCCCAAGAGGCGATCCTATGGTGGCTCAGGTTGCCATTCAACAAGGTAGTTTGTTGGCAAAAAACTTAATTAATCTTCAACAAAATAAAAAACTAAAACCCTTCAA
The DNA here is from genome assembly GCA_041676545.1 of Weeksellaceae bacterium. GTDB lineage: Bacteria > Bacteroidota > Bacteroidia > Flavobacteriales > Weeksellaceae > Moheibacter. Next base: position 132,814 of record JBAYRQ010000002.1, read on the forward strand.
ATACAAAGACAGAGGTTCCATGGCAACCATTGGTCGTGACAAGGCGGTAGTCGATTTACCGAATTGGCAATTCTCGGGTTGGTTTGCTTGGTTTGTTTGGATGTTTGTGCATTTGGCCTCGTTAATTGGATTTCGAAACAAAGCCATTGCATTGACCAATTGGATTATTCAATACTTTCAATACAACAAAAGTGTTCGGTTAATCATTCGTCCGTATGAAAAAGAAACGGACAATGATTAAGAATTAAAAATAAATTAAAAACATAAAAATGAATAACTTACCCATTTCGGTGTTGGAATTGGCCATTGTCAATCAAAACTCTAATCCGAAAGAAGCGATTGAAAACAGTATGAAAGTTGCCCAATTGGCAGATTCCCTTTCGTACAAACGTATTTGGTTTGCAGAGCATCACAATATGCCGCATGTAGCGAGTTCGGCAACTACTTTGTTGATTCAATTGGCAGCCAGTCAAACCCAATCGATACGTGTGGGTTCGGGAGGAATTATGTTGCCTAACCATTCTCCTTTAATCATTGCTGAACAATTTGGAACATTGGAAACTTTGTATCCCGATAGAATTGATTTAGGTTTAGGTCGTGCACCAGGAACGGATCAAGCAACCGCCCAAGCTTTGCGAAGAGGTCATTTGCAAAATGCACAAAACTTCCCGAATGAAATTGACGAGTTAAAAAACTACTTTCAACCCAAAGATGAAAATCAGAAAATCAATGCCTATCCCGGAAAAGGATTAAATCTTCCTTTTTATATTTTAGGTTCAAGTACTTCCAGTGCGCTATTGGCAGCTGAAAAAGGATTGCCGTATGCATTTGCCACACATTTTGCACCTGCACAGTTTTATTCCGCCATTGAACTTTATAGAAAGCATTTTCAACCTTCAGAACAATTGAAAGAACCGTATATCATCGCTTGTGTCAATGTCATTGCGGCGGATACGGACGATGAAGCTCATTTTCTTTCAACGAGTTTATTCAATATGTTTATCAACATGGTCACCAAACAAGATCGAACAGGACTAATGCCTCCAGGCGAAATTTCTCAATATATTCAAGTTCCAGAAGTACGAAATGCTGTGGATGCAATGACGGCAGGTAGTTTTATTGGAAATAAAGAATCACTTGAAAAACAATTGAATGCATTTGTTTCGGAAACGAAAATCAATGAGATTATGGTTACAAGTCCTATGTATGACATTGATGCAAAGTTGAAATCTTTCCGATTGGTGTCGGAATTGTTCGCAGACTTATAATCGGCTATCTTTGCATAAAAAGAGTTTAAATGTCCGAATACTTTAAAAGAAAAAGTGAACTAACCTCCTCCTCCTCAAAAAATTCCGAATCCCTAAATTTAGAAGAAGAATCTGAAGATTTAGAGTATAGCAATGGATTTATTGAGCGAATGAAAAAACACCGATTTTGGTTGGTTCGCGTTCTTTTTTATATTGTTTATTCCATATGGTTAGTCGTTGTTTTCATCGGTATGATTATAGCTTGGATTTTTACTTGGATTCTATTATGAGTTGGCGTCCACCCCTTCTTGTTCTCCATTTTTATACCTTATTTTCGGTTGTCTTAGCGCTCATTGTTCAGTCGATGCACTATTTCTCAATGTCAATGCCGGATTGGGTTTCCAGTTATGTAAAGGATTTATTGGTACTTCCCATAGTAGCGACAATTTGTTTACATGGCGTTTGGATCCTAAAAAAAGACAGAGACATTCGTTTGGATGTATTTACAATTTTCACTTTGGTCGTTATGTATTCGTATTTATTTGAATATTATTTTCCAAAACAAATTTATTTTTATGTGAGCGATCCATGGGACATAGTTTGTTATGCAATGGGTGGAACTATTTTTTATTTCCTTCAGAAAATTGAAAATGATTCTTTTTATCGTTTCTATTATCAAAAAATTCGAAATAAATGAAAATAGAATCCATTGATAGGTATTGGAATTCATAATTCTTTAAATTTCCAATCTTTTCCTAATTTAGCAGAATGTCTAACAAACTACTCAAAACTCCGATTGAATATCTACGAGGTGTAGGCCACGAAAGGGCGCAAACGCTTCAATCTGAATTGGGTATATATCGATACGAAGATTTATTGAATTATTTTCCATTTCGATACATCGACCGTTCTCGTTATTACAAAATCAATGAAGTAGCAACGGCATCGGCTGAAATTCAAATTATTGGACGAATTAAAGGATTGACTGAAGTTGGACAAACACGGGGAAAGCGCTTGGTCGCAAAATTTGAAGATGAAACGGGACAAATGGAACTTGTTTGGTTTAAATACAGCAAATGGATGAAAGAAAATCTTCAGAAATTGGCTTTTGAACCTGTAGTAGCCTATGGAAAACCCAATGAATTCAACCGAACCTTTTCAATTGTTCATCCAGAAATAGAAACTGTTGAAAGTCACAAAGCTTCTACACACGCACTCTATCCTGTTTACTCCAGTACAGAAGTCCTCCAACGAAAAGGAATCAGTAACCGTGTTTTACAAAAATTACAAGCGCAATTATTAAGTGAAATTCAAGTCTTGGAAGAGAATCTTTCATCTGAAATTCTGGAGAAATTTAAATTCCCAAATCGGCTTCAAACCTATCAACAACTCCATTTCCCAACTTCAATCGAGGCGTTGCGAATCGCTGAAAATCGAATGAAATTTGAAGAATTCTTCTTTTTACAATTGGGATTATTACTCAAAAAAATCAACCATCAAAGTAAATACAAGAGTTTTGAATTCGCAACCGTTGGAAATTATTTCAATGATTTTTATTCGAATTATTTACCTTTTGAATTGACAAATGCACAAAAAAGAGTCGTCAAAGAAATACGAGGAGATTTAGCGCGACCGGTACAAATGAATCGACTGCTGCAAGGTGATGTGGGAAGTGGCAAAACGATGGTCGGTTTATTATCCGCACTGATTGCGGCTGATAATGGTTATCAGACTGCTTTTATGGCACCTACCGAAATTTTGGCGCAACAACATTTCCAAGCTTTGACAGAATATTTATCTGAAATGGATTTAGAGATTGGAATATTGACCGGTTCGGTAAAAACCAAAGCACGGCGGATTTTGTTGGAAAAATTAGCATCCGGTGAAATGCACATTTTAGTCGGAACGCATGCACTGATTGAAGAAAATGTGATTTTTAACAATTTAGGTTTGACCATCATCGATGAGCAACATAAATTCGGAGTAGCACAACGGGCGCAATTTCTAAAAAAGAATACCTTTCCCCCGCACATATTGGTGATGACCGCTACGCCTATTCCGCGAACTTTGGCAATGAGTCTGTATGGTGATTTGGATATTTCAGTGATTGATGAATTGCCCGCGGGTAGAAAACCGATTAAAACACTTCATAAACAAGACAAAGACCGCTTGGGATTGTTTCATTTTATGAAAACTGAGATTCAAAAAGGACGACAAGTTTATGTCGTATATCCGTTGATTGAAGAATCTAAGAAATTAGATTTCAAGGATTTAGAAGATGGATACGAGAGTATTACACGTGCTTTTCCTCTTCCGAACTATGCGGTGAGTATTGTTCATGGAAAAATGAAACCTGTAGATAAGGAGTTTGAAATGCAACGTTTTATAAAAGGAGAAACTCAAATCCTGGTCGCCACTACTGTGATTGAAGTCGGTGTAAATGTTCCGAATGCATCGATAATGGTTATTGAAAGTGCAGAGCGTTTTGGATTGTCTCAACTTCATCAATTACGCGGAAGAGTGGGTCGTGGCGGCGAACAGAGTTATTGTATACTGATGACAAAAGACAATCTAACCCAAGATGGTTTCACCCGAATTTCAACCATGTGCCGAACGAATGATGGTTTTGAAATTGCGGAAGTGGATATGCAGATTCGAGGTCCAGGCGATATGATGGGAACGCAACAAAGTGGAATCCTTAATTTTAAATTAGCAGATTTAGCCAAAGACCAAAAAATCCTTCAAACCGCACGATTCATTGCGGAAGATGTTTTGAAAATCGATCCAAGTCTAGATTTACCTCAAAATCAGAACATAAAAAATCATTTTCAAACATACCACAAAGACAAAATAGCGTGGAGTCGTGTGGGATAAGCTTTCTAAATTTGTCTATTTAAAATGTCCTTAAAAAAAGCACCCAAATAGAGTGCTCTTATAAATTATTCTCATGTGTAATATATCTTAATAAAGAATAACTATCATCTAAAATTAAGATATGTTGGTTTGGAATAAACCTTAATCCAAAGGTTTTCTGCCTGAAATAATATTAAATAAAACAATAATTACAGCGATAACGAGTAGAATGTGAATTAAATTTCCCATTCCCATTCCGCCACCAACTCCGACTAGACCAAGTACCCAAACAATGATACAAATAACGGCTACTAACCACAAAATACTTCTCATACTAATTGATTTTAAATTTGTTCAATAGCCAAGTTACAAAAAAATGCAAGCATGACAAATATCATGTTAAATTATTTTTAAATATTAATTTCTTTAAAATCTTAATAGATTGATTTTTAATCACTTATAAGCCTATTAAAAAATATTTATTTTTCATCTGCAGAAGGTCCAATTGTGCTAGGAACAGGAATATCATTCAAACGGTAGTAAACACCTAACTGTGCACGGTGATGTGTGATATGCCGGATATTCATCATGAAAGCTTGGTATTTACTTATTTCACTAAGAACGGTATCGCCTTGACGTAACTGCCACATTTTGCTTATTTCTTTTGGAGAAGCACGTTCCAATGCTTCCATACTTTGGGTGTATAAATAGTCCAATAGTTTTTCAAATTCTTTTCCAGATGTTGGTTTGTTGTCATTCCTTTTAATTTGTGCAAAATCCAAATAATCCGCTTGAAAAACAGTGGTTGGCCAAGAGAATAATTCCACTATATGGGTCGTTAAATCTTGGGTTTTCATACTTTTTCCATGCGGCTTCCAATTGTTTTTATCCGCTGGATAATTAGCCAAGAATTTCTTAGTTATTGCGTATTCATTGGTTAAATCATTTTTTAATTCTTTGAGAATATCCATTTTATTCGTTTTAAAAATTCAATATAAATTTACTCAAAATTCAAGAATTGATGAAAAATTCAAAGTTAAAAACACATTCAAAAAAAGCGAACCGAAGTTCGCTTTACTTATTTCACTCTGAAATATTATATTCAAATCCCTATTAAATTAACTATTTATAAATTATTTTGCTGGTAAAATCTTTCCAGAAACCTCACCAAATCCAACTCGTTTTCCATCTTCTTCACACCATCCACGCATGATAATGGTATCGTTATCTTCAATAAAAGTTCGTTCTGTTCCGTCTGATAATTTCAAAGTCTTGGTTCCACTCCAACTCAATTCCAACAGAGAACCGTAGGAATCTTCCGTTTTACCGCTGATGGTTCCACTTGCATACATATCGCCTGCCTCAATATTACATCCATTGATGGTATGGTGTGCCAATTGCTGCGCCATGTTCCAATACATATATTTAAAGTTGGATGTACAGATTAAATTTTCTTCACCATTTTCAGGTTGAATGAAAGTCTGTAAGTGCAGATTGAAGTTCTTCTTTCCTTCGTATTTTAAGTACGGTAAAACTTCGGGTTCTTGCTTAGGTCCTTCTACTCTAAACGGATTCAAGGCTTCCAAAGTTACCACCCAAGGAGAAATGGATGAACCAAAGTTCTTTCCTAAGAATGGCCCTAATGGCACATATTCCCATTTTTGAATGTCACGCGCGCTCCAGTCATTGAATAAAACCAATCCAAAGATGTGATCTTCCGCTTCCGCTGTAGGTACATTGTCTCCTAATTCGGTAAATGAGTTAGTGATAAACGCAACTTCCAATTCAAAATCTAAACGATTACTGGGGCCAAAAACAGGTGTTTCTGCATCCTTCGGCATGGTTTGCCCTTTGGGTCGATGAATTGGGGTTCCTGAAATCACAATCGAGGAGGCACGTCCATGGTAACCTACAGGAATGTGTCTCCAGTTTGGCAAAAGTGCATTATCGGGATCACGAAACATTTTACCAACGTTCGTCGCGTGTTCAATGCTGCTGTAAAAATCGGTGTAATTGGGTATGTGAACAGGCATTTGCATAGAAACTTTATCTATCGGATAAAATGCAGCTTCCTTTGTTTCATCGTCTGTTGATAATTCAGAGCCTTCCAAAAGCAGTTGCTGAATATGCTCACGAATGGGAACCGTTACAGATTTTCCCAAAGAAATGAATTCATTCAAAGTAAAAGCATCAAAAACATTTTCTTCCAAATCAAATTTGTCAAAATAACCGTTGTGAAACAAGGCACCTAAATCAACAACAGTGTCGCCAATACGTGTAACGCATGCAATCACATCGTCATCGAAAATACCGATTCCAAAAGGAATGTTATGAATTGAAAAATCAGAATTTGAATCGTAAGAAATAAATGATTTCATATTGTATGTTGTTTTATTTTAATTAATGTTCAAAATTAACGAATTATAGTCGAATAGACGAATAATACCTACGTAAATCCAACACCTGCTTTTAGCTATTTAGAAGAATTCAAGAAGTTTATATTTTATTTTAAGGTCTTCTTTAGAACCTTACGTTTTCCATCAATCGGTTGTTTGATTTCCAACTCTAAAATTTCAGCAATCAAAGGGTAAATATGTATATTTTCAAACGGTCGAATGATTTTTCCTTCTTTGAATGCAGGTCCCCACGCAACGAAAGTTGCTTTCATTTCTGGAACTTTGCAATGGCTGAATCCATGTTTTCCAGGAGATGGTTTTCGCTCAGAACTAACTAAAATTTTCGCTTTTTTCGGTGTCAGAATTATATCACCTACTCTTCGTGAATCATCTTCTCGACTGCTGTAATGATATTTTCGTGGAAATTTATCCGCCAAATACACCTTGTAATCTGCTGATTTCTCGCTTTTCAATTTCTTATACAATGGAAGAATGTCATCTTGATCTTTTGCAGTAACCCGAGCAAATGTATTGCTATTCACCACTTTGAATTTCTCTTTGTCTATTTCAGGCATAGAAATGTAGTCCTTCTCCTCTACTTCAATCATTCCATGATCGGAAACAAAAATATAATTAATCGGTAAATTTAAAGGTGCCAATTCATCGACCAACTTCTTAATTGCGTTATCCACATACTGAACCGATGCTTCCGTTTCTTTGGAATCTGGACCGTGGCGATGACCCATGTGGTCCACTTCGGGAAAATAAAGTGTAATGAAATGCGGTCGTTCTTCTTCGGGCAAAGTCAACCAGTTTTTTACAATATTCACTTTATCATCCTCTGAAAACTGTTCATGATACGCGTACCAATACGAAGGTCGTGTTCCGCCAGCGTTGCTTTCTGAACCTACCCAAAATAAACTAGCGGATAGCATTCCTTGATTTTCAGCCAATCCCCAAATCGGTAAACCTTTGTACCAACTTCCATCTTTGATAGATTCGGAACCGATGATATACATTTCCTCTCGATTCGGGTCGTAGAAAACATTATCCACCAAACCATGATGAGCAGGATACAAACCCGTTGCAATGGTATAATGATTTGGGAAAGTGATCGATGGGTAGGATGGATACATTCCTCGTTTTGACCAAACTCCTTGGTCTGCCAAATCCTGAAGATTCTTTGCTTGGTATTTTTCCATGTAATCATATCGAAAACCGTCGGAGGATATCAGAATAACATATGGCTTCTCTAAAGTTTCAGTGGCATTCGTTCTATTCGGAGAAATAAGTTGCGCCGTATCCACTTTTGCCTTTTGAGCGAAAGTTGAAAAACTAAAAAAAACAGTTAGTATTCCTATATAAATTTTCATTGTTTGGGATTTAGAAATCTTAATGTAAAATTGATAAAAAAAACTCACAAGCTTTTAAGAATGTGAGTTTTGTATAGTACATCAATTATTTATTCTTTCGAAAAAACAATTGTTTTTGTATTTACAAACTCTTGAATTCCGTCGCTCGATAATTCCCGTCCGTAGCCGGATTTCTTCACACCTCCAAAAGGTAATTTTGGATCTGAACGAACCAATTGATTAAAGAAAACAGCACCTTCTTCGAAAAGATGGGCTTTCTCCGCATACTTTTCCACTTCTTTGGTACAGATGGAAACACCCAATCCAAAAGAAGATTGATTGCTTAATTCCAAAGCTTCTTCAAAAGATTTTACTTTGACAACCACTGCAACGGGACCGAAGGTTTCTTCTTTAAAAACAGGCATTTCTGAAGTGACTTCAGTTACCACGGTTGGCTCATAGAATGCTTCCTTTCGATTCCCACCGCATAGGATTTTTGCACCCATTTTCACGGATTCATCGACTTGTTTTTCTAAATCTTCGGCCAAATCCATTCGCGCCAAAGGTCCAATTTCCGTTTCCGAATCAAAAGGATCGCCCATTTTCAATGCTTTTACTTTTTCGGTAAATCGACGAAGGAATTCATCATAAATTCCTTTTTGAACCAAAAAGCGTTTGGCAGCGATGCAACTTTGACCAGCATTTCTGTAGCGAGCGTTAATCGCTTTATTCAAAATTAAATCCAAATCTGCATCGTCTAGAATGATGAAAGCATTGCTTCCCCCCAATTCCAAAACGGATTTTTTAATATTTCTACCCGCAATAGAAGCTACGGATGCCCCTGCTTTTTCACTTCCCGTCAAAGACACAGCTTTCACATACGGATGATCTAAAACGGCTTCTATATCTTTGCTATCGAGGTTTAAATTCGTATAAGTTCCTTCTTCAAACCCAGCTTCTCGGAAGATATCTTCAATAAGCTGTGCGGATTTGGGTACATTGCTTGCGTGTTTTACAACAACAGTATTTCCAGCTAAAATCGTTGGGACTGCGAAACGGAATACTTGCCAAAATGGAAAATTCCATGGCATAATTCCTAAAATCACACCCAAAGGTTCATAACGAACAACAGCATCATACCGATCGGTTGCATACTTTCTATCTTTTAAAAACTCTTCGCAATGTTCGGCATAGAAATCACAATTTAAAGCAGATTTCTCTATTTCCGCAATCGATTCAAAAACCGGCTTTCCCATTTCAGCCGTGATTACTTCTGCGAATTCTTGTTTCCGTGCAAGTAATACTTCCCCTACTTTTCGAATTTTATCGAGGGGACGATTTTGAAAGTTTTCTTTGGTTTTTTGGAACAGTTGATTTGCTCTCTCAACTTTCTGAAGAGCATGCTCAACACGTATATTTTTTGACATAATTTTTTAGGCGTGTATTTTATCTTTTACTCTTTCCAAGTAAGCTCCTGTATTTACTACTGGATACAATTCATCGTAACGCATTACTTTATGAACATCCGTACGTAAATTAATATACGTTCTATCAATCTCACTGTGATGAACAAGACCAGCGGCTGATATTAATTCAGCAAAACTTTTCATCGTGTTTTTATGGAATTGATACGTTCTTGTAGCTTTATTACCTACATCCAATCCTTTCATTAGACTTAAATCTTGGGTGGCAATTCCTGTTGGACAGGTATTTAAGTGACACTGCAAAGCTTGAATACAACCAATAGCCAACATCATACCTCGTGCACTGTTGCACAAATCCGCACCAATAGCCAACGCTCGGGCGATATGGAAACTGCTCATGATTTTTCCAGAAGCAATTACTTTGATATCTTTTTTCAAATCATATCCTCTCAGCGTGTCAATCGCAAAAGCTAAACCGTCTAGTAAAGGCATTCCCAATGAATTTGAGAATTCCACGGGTGCAGCACCTGTTCCTCCTTCTCCTCCATCGATACTGATGAAATCTGGTTTCAATCCAGTTTTTACCATCGCTTCACAAATGGAGATAAATTCTTCTTTTCGACCAATACACATTTTGAATCCAATCGGTTTTCCTCCGGATAGTTCACGCATATGTGTAATCAATTCCAACAGTCCCACTGGATTTTTAAATGCAGAGTGTGACGGTGGCGAATCTACTTCTGTATGCGGTTTTACGTGACGTATTTTCGCGATTTCTACCGTATTCTTTTTGGCTGGTAAAATTCCTCCATGACCGGGTTTGGCACCTTGTGAAATTTTCAATTCAATCATCTTCACATTCTCAATCTGAGAGTTCTTAGCAAATAGCTCCGGAGAAAATCTTCCTTTTTCATCACGACAACCGAAATATCCCGTTCCCACTTGCCAAATCAAATCTCCTCCTGGTTCCAAGTGGTAGGGACTGATTCCACCTTCACCAGTATTGTGAGCGAATCCACCCATTTTGGCTCCTTTATTCAATGCTAAGATTGCATTTTTACTCAATGACCCAAAACTCATCGCTGAAATATTCAATAAACTTGCTGAATAATGCTGTGTACAATTCTCACCTCCAATCATCACACGCGGATCTTCATCCACTTTCATCTTACCGGCATACATAGAATGATTCATCCATTCATACCCAGGCTCATATACATCCATTTGTGTCCCAAAAGGAACCGTATCAATTACGTTTTTTGCACGTTGGTACACCATGCTTCGCATCACCCTATCCAAAGGACGACCGTCACGGTCATTTTCAACAAAATACTGCATGATTTCAGGCCGAATACTCTCTAAAACATAACGCAAACGACCGATGACCGGATAATTTCTACGAATCGCATGTTTTTTTTGATTCATGTCGATAATTCCTAAAACAATGATAGGAGCAACCAAAACAAAACCAAAAAGAGCAGGTTTCCAAAAGAACGAAATACCAATCAATAGAATGGTGATACAAATTGACAATAACTGAAATAATGGTCTTACTTTCATTACAATCTTTTAAATTCTACGCAAAATTAAGCATTAACTACAAACTACCCAATAGTTTTCGATAGCTTCTCTCACTTGAATCATTTTAAATTAGTCTTTTTTGAGAATTCTATTGATAAATAGCTTCATAATCAACTCACTAACATTTTTTTTTTGAAAAATCATTTGATGGAATAATAATTACACAGAAATAGTGATTCCTACTTTTTGTCTGCTGCTATTTAAAGCTTACTTTTGAAAATAAAATCAGCACTGCCATGAAAATAGTTTGTATCGCACGGAATTATGCAGAACATGCCAAAGAATTAAACAATGAAATCCCTGAAAATCCCGTGTTTTTCATTAAACCCGATTCTGCCTTGTTACCAAAAGATAGAGACTTCTACATTCCTGAATTCAGTTCAGAAATCCATTACGAAGTTGAAATTGTTTTAAAGATTTCCAAGGCGGGAAAACACATACAACCGAATTTCACATCCAATTATTACACGGAGCTCTCCCTCGGAATTGATTTCACAGCCCGGGATGTTCAGTCAGAATTAAAAGCGAAAGGACATCCGTGGGAAATTGCCAAAGGATTTGACGGCGCAGCAGTCGTTGGAGAATTTCATGATAAAAACGATTTTGATTTGAAGAATTTAAATTTCAAATTGGAGAAAAATAACGAAATCGTTCAAATTGGGAACAGTCAACAAATGATTCATGATTTTTCGGCGATTATTTCGGAATCTTCGAAATACTTCACCTTGAAGAAAGGAGATTTAATTATGACCGGTACACCTGCTGGAGTTGGACAAATAAAGGAAGGAGATATTTTGGTGGGTTGGATTGACGATTTGAAAATTTTTGAAGTTTCAGTGAAATAATGTATCTTTATAGTCAATTTAATTCTTATAAACTATGACTCAAAAAATATTAGTTCCCATTGATTTTTCCGACTTTAATCGGAAAGTGATTTCAAAAGCTATTTCACATGCTAAATTAGTAGATGGAGAACTTGTTCTGATTCATGTTGCCACGTTGGATATTGGCGTAATTGTGAGCGAAACTGGCTTTACATATTTACCCGAGTTGGAACAAACGGCACTTCAAGAAGAAGCGGAACAAATGAAAGTTCTTCAAACGGAAGTGGAACAACAAGGAGTTAAATGTGAATCCATCGTAAAACAAGGGATTCCAGCTGAAACTATTGTGGAACAAGCCAACGAGATGAATGCAGATTTAATTGTAATCGGTTCTTTGGGACACAATACATTTTACAATGTATTTATTGGAAGTGTGGCTTCCGAAGTAATCAAACATTCCAATGTTCCTTTGCTCGTGATACCCAAAGGAAAATAAATTCATTTTGAATATAGTTTAATGAAATAACAAGGAATCAATTCATAGTTTAAAAAAAAACCAGTTATTTTACGAATTCAAGAAAAAGAGCATTGAATTTTTGATAAATTCAGAATTCAATAATAAAACAGTGTATCAATTTTTTTAAAAGTACCAAAAGCCTTAAATTTGTAGGCTAATTCTCATAAGAGACAAAATTAAAATGGAGAAATTTTCATTCTTAAATGCAATACATTCAGAATACATTGCTGAATTGTATGAACAATACAAAAAGTTCCCGGATAGTGTAGAGCCCAGTTGGAGAGCGTTTTTCCAAGGATTTGACTTTGGAAACACTTCCTACAACGGACATTCTTTAACCGAAGAATCACCCGCTGCAGAAGTCGTACAAGAAATCCCGGAAAAAGTACAAAAGGAGTTTAAAGTTATTAATCTTATCGATGCCTATCGTTCACGCGGTCATTTGTTTACAAAAACAAATCCCATTCGAGAAAGAAGAGAACATGAACCCACCTTGGATTTAGAAAACTTTGGATTGACCGAGAATGATTTGGATGAAACTTTTGAAGCAGGAAGTTTAATTGGAATTCATGCGGCTACAAGTCTTCGTGATATTATTGCCTATTTAAAACACATGTATTGCGAATCCATTGGTGTCGAATACATGCATATTATAGAACCCGATAAAACCAAATGGATTCAAAACTGGTTGAATAACAATTTGAATCGGCCGAAATTAAGTTCGCAAGAAAAAGAACGAATTCTTTTAAAACTAAATGAAGCGGTTGCTTTTGAAAGTTTTTTGCACACTAAATTCGTAGGTCAAAAACGGTTTTCATTGGAAGGGAATGAAACCTTGATTCCTGCTTTGGATGCGGCTATTAACCGTGCAGCAGATGCCGGAGTTGAAGAAGTAATCATAGGAATGGCGCACCGTGGACGTTTGAATGTTTTAGCAAATATCATGCGTAAGTCTTATTCGCAAATCTTCAGTGAGTTTGAAGGAAAGGAATTTGAGGAAGATATTTTTGCAGGAGACGTAAAATACCACTTGGGTTCATCAACGATGACGGAAACCACTTCCGGTAAAAAAGTAAAATTAAACCTAGCTCCAAACCCATCGCACTTGGAAGCAGTAAATTCCATAGTGGGAGGAATTGCACGTGCAAAAGGAGATTTGGATTACAAAGGAGATTACAGTCGAATTCTTCCCATATTAATTCATGGTGATGCAGCCATTGCAGCCCAAGGAATTGTATATGAAGTAATTCAAATGATGGATTTGGACGGATATAAAACCGGAGGAACCATTCATATAGTTACCAACAATCAAATTGGATTTACAACCAATTATTTGGATGGAAGATCGAGTACCTATTGTACCGATATTGCAAAAGTAACCCTTTCCCCTATTTTGCATGTAAATGCAGATGATGCGGAAGCGGTAGTTCACGCTTTGCATTTTGCAGCAGATTTCAGAATGCGTTTTGGACAAGATGTATTCATCGATTTATTGGGATACAGAAAATACGGTCACAACGAAGGAGATGAACCTCGTTTTACACAACCCAAAATGTACGACCTCATTTCAAAACATCCGAATCCAAGAGAAATTTACAAACAAGAATTAATCAAGGAAGGAACCATTGGAAATGAAATTCTGGAAGAAAAAGAAAAGGAATTCAAACAATTGTTGGAAGAGAATTTTGATACCTCCAAAACCATTGAGAAAAATGTGTTGGACCCTTTTATGCCGGATGAATGGAAAGGTTTTGAAATAGTACAAGAAGAAAAAATGCTAGAAACAGTGGATACGACATATTCCATTGAGAAATTAAAGCAAATATCCGATACCTTATCTACCGTTCCGGAAGGGAAAAAGATTATACGTAAAATTCAACGTTTGTTGGATCAGCGTAAAAAGATGGCGGAAGAAAATAAATTGGATTGGGCAATGGGTGAATTGTTAGCCTATGGTTCGTTGGTCGAAGAAGGCCATCCCGTTCGTCTTTCAGGTGAAGATGTTGAAAGAGGAACTTTCTCTCACCGTCATGCAGTGATTAAAACCCAGGATACCGAAGAAGAAATCATATTACTCAACCATATTTCCAAAGAACAAGCAGAATATACAGTGTATAATTCATTGTTATCAGAATATGGAGTATTAGGTTTCGATTATGGATATGCGATGGCCGCTGCCCATGCTTTGACAATTTGGGAAGCGCAATTTGGTGATTTTGCCAACGGAGCTCAAATCATCATTGACCAATACATTTCAGCAGCCGAAGACAAATGGAAAACTCAAAATGGATTGGTGATGTTATTGCCACACGGTTACGAAGGCCAAGGAGCAGAACACTCTTCGGCACGAATGGAACGTTTCCTACAACTAAGTGCGCAAGCCAATATGTTTATAGTGAATTGTACCACACCCGCAAACTTCTTCCACGTATTGCGAAGACAAATCAAATCGAACTACAGAAAACCTTTGGTTGTATTTACACCCAAAAGTTTACTACGTCATCCTTTGGTTGTTTCCAGTTTGGAAGAAATGGCAAATGGTGAATTCCAAACCGTGATAGATGATCCAACGGCTGATGCAAAAAAAGTGGATAAATTGGTGTTCTGTCAAGGTAAATTCTATTATGATTTACTAAAAAAGAAAGAAGAATTAAAAGCGGATAACGTAGCTTTGGTTCGTTTGGAACAATTGTATCCTCTGGACAAAGTGAAAATTAGCCGAGTATTAGAAAAATATACGGACCGCAAACAGTTGATATGGGCACAAGAAGAACCCGAAAACATGGGTGCTTGGACCTTTTTATTGCGTAAGATGAGAGAAGTTCCCTTTGAATTGGTTTCTCCGCCGGAGAGTGCTGCTCCTGCTTCAGGATCACACCGATCTTCGGAAATTACGCATAACAATGCAATTAATAAAGTTTTTGAATAAATTAGCAATAAAATACTAAACAGATATGGTATTAGAAATGAAAGTTCCCTCACCGGGAGAATCAATCACCGAAGTTGAAATTGCAGCTTGGCTGGTTAGTGATGGTGATTATGTAGAAAAAGACCAGGCAATTGCCGAGGTTGACTCCGATAAGGCTACCCTAGAATTGCCTGCAGAAGAAAGTGGAATTATCACTTTGAAAGCAGAAGAAGGTGATTTGATAGCAGTAGGTGCTGTTGTGTGTTTAATCGACACATCGGCAAGCAAACCCGATGGGGAAGCTGCTCCAGCTGAAACCAAAAAGGAAGAGGCTCCCAAAGTAGAAGAACCAAAGAAAGAGGAAGTTAAAAAAGAAGAATCCAAAGCTGCTGCAACGTATGCAAGTGGAACTCCTTCACCCGCTGCCAAAAAGATTTTGGACGAGAAAGGTGTCTCAGCCTCATCCGTAAGCGGAAGTGGGAAGGATGGACGAATCACCAAAGAAGATGCGAACAGTGCACAAGTTCCATCCATGGGAACACCAACCGGTGGAAGTCGTAATTCAGAAACAACGAGACTTTCAATGTTGCGAAGAAAAGTAGCAGAACGTTTGGTAACTGCCAAAAATGAAACTGCGATGTTGACTACTTTCAACGAAGCTACCATGTTACCTATTAGTAATTTGAGAGATGAATTCAAAGAAGAATTCAAAGCAAAACACGGCGTTGGTTTAGGCTATATGTCTTTCTTCACAAAAGCGGTTGTTAGAGCTTTGCAAATGTATCCTGACGTGAATTCTATGATCGATGGTGACAATAAAATCTCGTATGATTTCTGTGACATCTCCATTGCGGTTTCGGGTCCAAGAGGACTTATGGTTCCCGTAATGCGAAATGCAGAAACCTTAACTTTTAGAGGAATTGAGACTGAAATTAAGCGTTTAGCCATTCGCGCACGTGACGGACAGATTACAGTAGATGAAATGACAGGTGGAACGTTCACTATCTCAAACGGTGGTGTTTTCGGTTCTATGTTAAGTACACCTATTATCAACCCACCTCAATCTGGGATTTTAGGAATGCACAACATCATTCAACGTCCAATAGCTGTAGATGGAAAAGTAGTGATTCATCCCATGATGTATCTTGCACTTTCGTATGACCACCGAATCATTGACGGACGTGAGTCTGTTGGATTCTTGGTAGCTGTCAAAGAAGGATTGGAAGATCCAATCAATCTATTGATGGATGGAGACGCAAAGAAAGCATTGGAATTATAATTAATTAAATTCTATACCGTCAAAAGAAATTTTGATGTATAAAGGAAATAGGGATGTCAAAAGATGTCCCTATTTTTTTTGTTAAATTAGAGGGAAATATAAGAAAAGGAAACTCTTCGATTAAAATAAAAACCATGAAATCATTTTTTATAACGATAATAATGCTGTTGACATCTGGATTAACCAATGCACAAACCCTTGTGAGAGCAGGATCAAGCGCACACGGAAATGTTATTTACAATTGGGATGGAAAAAATCTAAGACAAGGTTCAAGTTCGTATAGCGAAGTTATTGCAAACTGGGACGGTAAAAACTTAAGGCAAGGTTCGAGTTCGTATGGAGATGTTTTATACAATTGGGATGGAAAAAACCTGCGGCATGGATCCAGTTCGTACGGAGATATTTTATACAATTGGGATGGAAAGAATGTGAGACAAGGTTCGAGCTCCTATGGAAATATTCTTTATAATTATGATGGGAAAAATGTCCGTCAAGGTTCAAGTTCATATGGAGGTATTCTTTATAATATAACAGGTGTACTTCCGGTTGCTGTTTTAATTTATATCATTGAATAGTTCGATTAAAGCAAAATTAATAGAAATAAATCAGAAAATATAGATTCTTAAACAAATTCAAATCTTCTTTTTTTACTAAAAAAACAGAACTTTTTAAAAAAATGGTATGATATTTTCTTATCTTTACGTATTAATTATAAAAAAATCAGAATTTAATATTAACCAATTTTAAAAACTATTATGGGATTATTTTCTTTCATTAAAAATGCCGGATCTAAAGTGTTCGGCGGAAGCGAAACAGCAGAAGAGAAAGCTGCAAAAGTACACGAACATGTATCAAAATATAATTTTGATCTTTCCAATGTGAAATTCTCCGTTAATGACGAAGAAGTAACTGTTTCAGGTGAAGCAAAAAACATTGACGAAAAACAAAGAATTTTGGCCACTGCAGGAAATGTAGAAGGGATTTCTTCCGTTCACGACGGTTTAACTTTAAAAGAACCTTTAAAAATCGAAATTCCAGATATTTCAAAAACGATGTACACGGTTAAATCCGGAGATTCCTTATCTAAAATTTCGAAAGAAGTATATGGAAATGCCAATGCATATAATAAAATATTTGAGGCGAATAAGCCAATGTTAACGGATCCAGATAAAATTTATCCAGGTCAAGTTTTGTATATCCCTCAGGATTAAGCAAACCACTTAAAAATTTTAAATCGCAATTCTTTAAAAAGAATTGCGATTTTTTTTTGAATTCTAGTTCTATCCATCTTCAGTAAATTCATGAGTTGAAAACAATGTTCAAAAAAGTAATACTTTTTGATTTTTCCTTGGATAATAAGCGAAGAAACAACTATTTTCAATCTTATTCACTTACTTTTGTCAAAAAACACAGAGTGATTCCACCGAATACGTCCCACAAAAAGAAAACCGCTTTATTACTTGTTGGAATTTTAATTATTGCCCTAAATTTACGTCCCGCTTTAGCGAGCGTAGGCCCTTTGATTGACGACATTCGAGAAGCAACTGGTTTAAGTAATTTTCTATTGGGACTTCTCACAACTTTGCCGCTACTCGCTTTTGGTGTGGTTTCAATGTTTGCACCCGTTTTCACCAACCGATTTGGAATGGGTCGTGTTTTGTTGGCCGCGTTACTTTTACTGACCGCTGGAATTTTAATCCGAACACTTTCATGGCTTCCTGCCATGTACATAGGAACGGTGCTTTT
Organism: Weeksellaceae bacterium; assembly: GCA_041676545.1. GTDB lineage: Bacteria > Bacteroidota > Bacteroidia > Flavobacteriales > Weeksellaceae > Moheibacter. Next base: position 150,941 of record JBAYRQ010000002.1, read on the forward strand.
AGGCATTGCCATTGCATTTGGAAATGTGTTGATGCCCTCACTTACCAAACAAAACTTCCCCACAAATTCCGGTTTAATTACCAGTTTGTATTCAGGTGCTATGGCAATCGGTGCATCGGTCGCGGCTGGGTTAAGCGTTCCCTTGGCATATAACTTTAATTTAGGATGGCGTGGTTCATTACGAGTCTGGGCGATACTTTCCGTGTTAGCCTTTATTCTATGGATTCCGCAACTGGGGCGATTGAAAAAAGTGAAGTCAAATCGAAACTTTCAAAAGTCGATGAGGAGTTTAATGCAACAACGATTGGCTTGGAAAGTCGCACTATTTATGGGATTGCAGTCGTTTACTTTTTATGTGATTTTAGCGTGGCTTCCCGACTTGTTGATAAGTCGAGGATATACGCATGAATCTGCTGGATGGATGCTGTCCCTTTCACAAGCCACTGGTATTTTCGGTTCGTTTCTAATTCCCTTTCTAGCCGGAAAGAAGAAAGACCAACAAACGATGGTTGCTTTTCTAATTTCGATAGAAATTCTCGGTTTAATCGGATTGTTATTACCCAATTTTGGATGGGAATGGATATGGATTTCAATGATTGGTTTCGTTTTGGGTGCGTGTTTTGGATTGGCTTTGCTATTTATTGTTCTTCGCTCTCATGACACCGAATCCGCCACCGAATTATCGGGAATGGCTCAATCGGTTGGTTATTTTATCGCTGCAACAGGTCCTATATTCATTGGAAGTTTGTTTGATTTTACATTGGATTGGAAATACCCCCTTCTGGTTATGATTGGTGTTGCTTTTCTCAAACTCCACATGGGATTGGGTGCTGGAAAACAAGGAACCATCAAACGGAATTAAATTAAAATTGATCTGACTACAAAGTGAGTTAACGAAAATATATTCAAAAATTAGATTAAAGATATCATCCTTATTTCCCTGCTTGATTCTATGTTTCCATCCTTTATAAAACCATCGAAATTTCATAGAAAATTAATCGTTTCGATCAGCACCCCAAACGGTTAATTGGGAAATAGTCTGAAAATTCCCTATCTTTGCAAGAATGCTTTTTTTAAAATTTCTGTTTGGGAAGTCAGTGTATTGATCTTTTATCAATTTATTCCCAACGTAGAGTTTCTAACTCTTCCTTCTGCGATTCGCAGATTTTTTACAAGCAATGATAATTTTTGAGGTCTGACTTCGTAAAGAATCAGGCGCTCATTTAACTTTAAAATATAGTAGATGAAGAAAGGTTTAATGAAGAACAAACGTATTGGTATTATTGGTGCAGGTCCAAGTGGTCTGGCACAAATCCGCGCTTTTGAAGCTTTGCAAGATCAAGGACATGAAATGCCTGAAATCGTATGTTTCGAAAAGCAAAGCAATTGGGGAGGTATGTGGAATTATTCCTGGCGAACAGGTGTAGGAAAATATGGTGAGCCTATTCACGGAAGTATGTACAAATACCTTTGGTCAAACGGACCGAAAGAATGCTTGGAGTTTTCTGACTATTCTTTCGATGACCATTTCAAAAAACCCATTTCCTCCTATCCTCCGAGACCCGTACTTTTTGATTATATTCAAGGACGGATTAAGAAGAGTAATGCGAGAGATTTTATCCGTTTTGACACCACAGCCCGTTGGGTTAGTTTTGACGAAGACACCAAAAAATTCACGGTGGTACTCGATGATTTAAAAATCGATAAAACGTATTCCGAGGAATTTGATTATTTGGTAGTTGCTTCGGGACATTTTTCAACGCCCAACATGCCGTATTTCAAAGGAATTGAAAATTTTCCTGGAACCGTAATGCACGCCCATGACTTTAGAGGAGCCGACCAATTTATTGACCGAAATATTTTATTGATTGGAAGTAGTTATTCCGCAGAAGATATTGGTGTTCAATGCTATAAGCACGGTGCAAAATCCGTAACATTGAGTTATAGAAGCAATCCAATTGGTATCGAATGGCCCGATGGTATCAAAGAACTTCCTTTGGTTACGCATTTTGAAGAAGATACTGCATACTTTAAAGATGGAACCATCGAAAAATTTGATGCGGTAATTATGTGTACAGGTTATCAGCATAAATTCCCGTTTCTTCCCGATGAACTTCGATTGAAAACAAAAAACAATTTATACCCTGACAATTTATACAAAGGAATATTTTTCAACGAGCTGCCTCAATTGATTTATTTAGGAATGCAGGATCAATATTATACGTTCAATATGTTCGATGCACAAGCTTGGGTAGCACGTGACTACATGATGGGGCGATATGAGCTTCCAACAGAAAAGGAAAGAAGATTGGATATGGACAAATGGTTAGAGAAAAATGACCAATTGGAAAATGGAAATGATGATGTTGATTTTCAATCCGCTTACATTAAAGACCTATTGGCTCTTTCCGACTATCCACATTTCAACGTGGACCAGGTAGGTGTGATGTTTAAAGAATGGCTAAAAGACAAAGAAGAATGTATTTTAACGTATCGTGATAAAACCTTTCGAAGTGTGGTTACAGGTACTATGGCTGCCGAGCACCATACCGAATGGATGGATGAAATGGATGATAGTAAAGAACGTTATCTATTTGAACCGGAAGAAGAGGAAGTCCTACCGGAAAGACTTTAACAAGTTCCTATTTCAAATAACATACAACTACCCTTGAGAATTTCTTGAGGGTAGTTTTTTTTTTGTGAAACTATCAGAAATTGACATTAAAATAAATAGGGGAAATAGAAGGTTTTAGAAAAGAAGTTGTAAATTACTTTGGAATTAAAAAGGACGAATTAAGAAAATCCAAACAATTGGAATCGGAAAAGCAAGTTGTGGAGTATTTGCCGCCTTCGGAATCAATGTTGCAACTCTAAATACACTTTAAATCCAATAAAAAAAGGGGTGGTGGATTCGATATAAAATTATTCAGTCCAATTCCTAAAGAAAATATCTCAACAAGAGAAAAAAAATAAAATTAAAAACTATAAATATGAATTTGAACTTTATCTATTCGCTCAAAAGCTCGATCAAACATTGGTACATTCCCCTTTTAGTCGGAATTCTTTTTGTAATCATCAGCATCGTAGTTTATTCATCACCCATAAGTTCCTTGCTCGCTTTATCTTTTTTCTTTGCACTTTCCTTTTTATTCAGTGGAATTTCAGAAATTATTTTTTCACTAACCAACCGCGATCAATTAGATAATTGGGTTTGGTCTTTGGCCTTTGGAATTCTAACCTTTGTTGTGGGAATTTCACTAGTCTCCCACCCTGCACTTTCTATTACGGTTTTGGCATTTTATGTGGGTTTCTTACTTCTTTTCCGATCAATTTCATCCATCAGTTTTGCATGGGACGTTAAAAAGTACGGAAATAAAAATTGGGGTGGATTATTAGTCTTCGGAATATTAGGTGCCATCTTTTCTTTCATATTGATTTGGAATCCAGCGTTTGCTGGTTTGAGTGTCGTAATTTTAGTTTCACTAAGCTTTCTTTTTGCTGGACTTTTCAGCATCTTTTTGGCTTTTCAACTTCGAAGACTGCATAAATCTTCCAAATCCCTATCGGGACATTTAAAAGAACGCTACGATCTCCTAATGGAAGAAATTCGAAAAGAACAGGGAAATTACTAATACACTTTTTATTATTTAGAAAGAACTTTAAATTCTTTATTTTACACAAATGAATACAGCCGAATTATTTAATTTAAAAGGAAAAACCGCGATAGTTACCGGCGGTGCAAACGGAATCGGAAAAGCATGTTGTGAAATGCTTTCTGCATTTGGAGCCAATGTTGTAGTTTCAGATTACAATTTAGAAGCGGCTCAAAAAACATCCAAAGAAATCAACGAAAACGGCGGAAAAACCATTGCAATCGATTGCGATGTGACGAAAGACGAAGCGCTTGTGAATTTAGTGGATAAAACCCTTCAGGAATTTGGAAGTATTGAAATCTTGGTCAACAACGTGGGTGGCGGCGGTGCTGGAAAAGAAAGTCCGTATGATATTGAAGTAGAGCAATTCAAAAAAGTATTTGAAATGAATGTTTTCAGTATGTGGCGACTTTGTCAATTGGTGGCACCACACATGAAGAAATCGGGATATGGAAGTATCATCAATATGTCTTCCATGGCATCCATCAATAAAAGTCCAGCAATTAGTGCGTACGCTTCGTCAAAAGCTGCAGTGAATCACATGACTCAAAATTTAGCGTTTGATTACGGTCCGGATAACATTCGTGTAAATGCAATCGGACCTGGTGCTACCCGTACCTATGCTTTGAGTACAGTTTTAACTCCTGAGTTGGAAAAGGCAATGCTGAAACATACTCCAATCAACCGTTTAGGAGAAGCAGAAGATATCGCAGGAGCGGTACTTTATTTTGCTGCACCTATTTCTAGTTGGACCAGTGGACAAGTGATGTTTATCAATGGAGGTGGTGAACAGACTTTGGATATGTAAGAAAATTCTAAATCGGTAGGTTTAAATTAGCTTACCGATTTTTTTTGGAAGAATTTGAAAAACAGCTAAGCAACCAAACGAAAAATATTTAGCTTTGAAGCAATTGTTATCTAAAGTGAAAAATAAATGCAAGAACCACTCGAATTTTATACAGCCGAAAAATCAAAATACGAACAGGATTTAAATGCCGTAAAGAAGAAATTAAGCCTTTCAAGCACAATACGATTGCTCCTTTTCATAGCTATCGGATTAGGAATTTATTTCTTTTTTGGAAATCTCCAAATCGTCGCTGGAATTTCAGTGGGTGGCTTGGCACTATTTTTATTTTTTGTTTCTAGACATACCGATTTACAAAATCAAAGAAACTTCATTCAAAAATTAATTGAGATTAATACAATTGAAATCAATGCGTTGAAGGGTGATTACTTGAATTTTGATGAAGGTTTGGTATATGAAGATCCTACTCATTTTTACAGTTACGACATTGATCTTTTTGGAAAGGGATCGTTCTTTCAATATGTGAATCGGACCGTTACTGAAGAAGGCACCCATGAATTTGCCAATCAATTAACATCAAATAATAGTGAGGGAATCAATCAAAAACAAGAAGTAATTCAAGAATTGGCTAAAATGCCGAAATGGCGGCAAGAATTCTCAGCCATTGGAAGTTTAATAAAAGTAAAACATCCTGCAAAAGATATTTTGAAATGGATTCAACCCTATCAACCGGTTTTACCCAAATTCAATGCATTTATTCCGCAAGTTTTCACTTTGACTTCCTTTATTTTAACGGTTTTGTTTCTTTTTAACGTCGTTGGATTTCTGACTTTACTTTTTTGGTTCTTTATAGGTTTAGGAATTTCAAGCTTTTATTATAAGAAAACAAGTGCCATTTACGAGGAGTCAGGAAAAGCAAAAGATACATTTAAACAATACCACCAACTTTTAAATAAAGTTGAGAACCATACTTTCACATCTGAAATCCTTTTAGCTCAGCAAAAAGCAATTCAAACAGAAAATGAAAAGGCATCCGTTATATTTAAAAAATTCGCTCGGATTTTAGATATATTCGATCAACGAAACAATGATTTAACAGCATTGATAGGAAATGGATTCTTTTTGTGGGATTTAAATTATGCTTACAAAGTGGAAAAATGGATAAAAACATACAAAGAAAAAACCGAAGACTGGTTGAATGTAATTACTTTTTTTGATGCGCAAAACAGTCTTTCTAATTTCGCTTTTAATCATCCGAGTTATGTGTATCCTCAAATAAACACGGATAAAAACGTAATTCATTCCGAACAATTAGGTCATCCACTACTAAGAGTTGAAAAACGAATTGACAATGATTTCAGAATTGAAAATCAACAGTTTTTTATTATTACGGGAGCAAATATGGCAGGAAAAAGCACATTTCTTCGAACCGCTTCTTTGGCAATTGTAATGGCAAATATGGGTTTACCGGTTTGTGCGAAATCATTTCAGTATTCACCCATAAAATTAATTACAAGTATGCGAACGTCAGATTCATTGGCAAAAGATGAATCCTATTTCTTTTCGGAATTGAAACGTTTAAAATTTATCGTTGACGAAATTAAAAATGACAACTATTTCATTATTCTGGATGAAATTTTAAAAGGAACCAACAGCGTGGATAAAGCGATTGGTTCTAAAAAATTTGTCCAAAAATTAGTCAATTCTAATTCTACAGGCATCATTGCTACGCATGATCTCAGTCTTTGTGAAATTGAAAACGAACTCACCGCCGTAAAAAATTATTACTTCGATGCCGAAATCATCAAGAACGAACTTCATTTTGATTATCAACTAAAAACAGGTGTTTGTAAAAATATGAATGCTTCGTTCTTATTGAAAAAAATGGAGATTGTTTAGATAATTATTTTAAAAATTCTACACGAAAATAGTTTCGTTTTTATTTCTTTATCGTACTATTGCAATATAGAATTCAATAGCAAAATGATCGAATTAAAACCAAAAGAATTTACAGATTCTCAAATCGAAATGGCAACACTTGCCAAAGCATTGGGTCATCCCGCGCGAATTGCAATTATTGAGTATTTATTGAGTGTAGATACCTGCATTTGTGGCGATATTGTGGATCAACTTCCTCTTGCCCAACCTACCGTTTCTCAACATTTGAAAGCACTTAAAAATGCGGGCTTAATCAAAGGAAATATTGAAGGAAATACCATTTGCTATTGCGTGGACAAAACCAACTTAGAAAAATTAAATCAATTTATGCAGCATATCTCTTCTCTAAATGAGAATGAAAACGAATGTTGCTAATTCAAAATCACATACAATGAATACAAACGAGGAAATCAAAGAAATGGTCAAACAAAAATACAGCGAAATTGCTTTGCAAGACCAAGAAACAAACGCTTCATCTTGTTGTGGTAGCGGAGGTTGTAGTACCGAAGTGTACAACATCATGAGCGATGAATACGATCATCTGGAAGGATACAGCGCCGATGCCGATTTAAAATTAGGATGTGGATTACCAACTGAATTCGCAAAAATTAAAGCAGGCGATACCGTGGTTGATTTAGGAAGTGGTGCAGGAAATGACTGTTTTGTAGCTCGACATGAAACAGGAGATTCAGGGAAAGTGATCGGGATTGATTTCACGGAAGCGATGGTCGAAAAAGCCAGGGCCAATGCGGATAAACTAGGATACAACAATGTAGAATTCCGATTGGGTGACATTGAAAACATTCCGATTACAGCGAATGTTGCCGATGTAGTTGTGAGTAATTGTGTGATGAATTTAGTTCCAGATAAACCCAAGGCATTCAACGAAGTACATCGTATTTTAAAAACAGGCGGACACTTCAGCATTTCAGACATAGTTCTCACCGGTGATTTGCCTGATAAAATTAAAAATGCAGCAGAAATGTACGCGGGTTGCGTAGCAAGTGCCATTCAGAAAGAAGAGTATTTACAAATTATTAAAGAAGCAGGGTTTAAAAATATTGCAATTCAAACCGAAAAACCGATAATCATTCCGGATGATATTTTGAAAAACTATTTGAACGAAGAAGAAATTAGAGTATATAAATCGAATAAAAACATCATTTTCAGCATCAGCGTTTATGGTGAAAAACAAGAAAACTGTTGCACGCCCGATTGTTGTTAGACTCAGGTGAAAAGTAGTATATTTGAACTTCAAAAGAAGAATTAAACCATGAGTCTAACTTTTATCTTCATTTTTTGTTTGCTTGTGGTTGCGATGTTTGCTCCTTTTATTTCGCTCTATGCGGTTTCGCTGATAAAGAAGAAAGAATACCAAAGACACATTAAAATTCAAAAACGATTGTTTTGGGTGTGTGTTATAGGGGTGGTAATTTTTGAAGTACAACTGCGAATGGCAGGAGGCTCTGGAAGTTTAGTCGCGCAAAGCAAATACGTAGATACCTCATTTTTTCGGTACATTTTAACCGCTCATATTATTGGCGCAGTACTTACTTACTTAATTTGGGCTTTCACTATTTTTTGGTCGGATAATAAGTTTCGGAAAAAGCGAACGCTACCTGGATTCTCTTCTAAAACGCATAGAAAATTGGCATACATCTCTATTATTGGACTTTTTTACACTGCCATTACTGCTTTAATTGTCTGGATCCTAACTTTTTATCTGTAAGACTCCATTCTTATTTCATCAAATAATGAGAGTGAATTTATAATTTACTTTATTGTATTATTGCACAGTATATTTAAATCAATAAAATCAGCCATTAATCTAATTCGTTTTTTTTCGTGAATTAAATCAAATTGCAAATGAGATACTCCTTATTTAAATCTTTCAACCTGAGTGTAGGTGAAGAGTCCCAAGATAAAGTTTTAGAAAATGTACGCTCGAGCATTTCTTTTCGAGGTTCCAATTTATGGATTTTGGCGTGTGCAATCGTCATCGCTTCCGTAGGACTGAATGTGAATTCAACAGCGGTAGTCATCGGTGCGATGCTTATTTCGCCTTTGATGGGACCGATTGTGGGAGCCGGTTTCGCCTTGGCGATTTATGACTTTGATTTATTGAAGAAATCCTTGAAAAACTTATTGACCGCAACCGTTGTGAGTTTGGTTGTTGCTTGGTTATATTTCCTAATTAGCCCTTTCAAAGAAGCGCAATCTGAATTGTTGGCTCGAACTTCACCCACCATTTATGATGTTTTGATTGCATTTTTTGGTGGATTGGTCGGCGTGATTGCCATAACACGTGTTGAGAAAGGAAATCCGATTCCGGGAGTTGCGATTGCAACTGCTTTGATGCCACCACTTTGTACTGCAGGTTATAGTTTGGCCATTGGAAATTATTCCTACTTTTTGGGTTCGTTTTATTTGTATACCATCAACTGTTTCTTTATATGCATTGCTACGTTTTTCATAATTAAATACCTGAAATACAAACCGGTATCACACTTAAACCCGAAGTTTGAAAAACAAATTAGATACGGAGTGTCTGTTTTAATTCTCGTTATGATTGTCCCGAGTTTTTATTTGGCTTACAACCTTTTTAATGTTAAAAGATACAACGAAAAGGTAGAAGAATTCCTGACCAATGAGTTTTCGAATAAAGGATATATTCTAATTTTTAAGAACACAAAATACAACCACAGTCCAAAGAAAATTGAAGTTGCCTTTCTAACCAAAAAATTCACCGAAGATGAAATTATTGAATTTCAACAAAAACTGTTGCAATATGATTTGGAAAATACAGAATTAACCATTCGTCAAGATGAAAAAGATTTAAAAAGTGAAATCCTGAATGAAATTGGAAATCAAACCAAAACTTTGTCCGAAAAAGACATTATCATCAATAATCTTCAGCAAGAATTGAGCGAATACAAAGTCGATAATTCGGAACTTCTCACCGAAATCAAAATTCTATTTCCGAATCTGAAAAATATTTCGGTTGGAAAACAATTGATTAATCCACACACAGATAGCGCGCAGGCAATGACCGTTCTTGTTTACAGGGATGAAAAGAAGTTGGAGGAATCCGAAGCCGTGAAAATTGAGAAGTGGTTGAAATTAAAATTGAAAACAAACAGTGTCGCTTTACTTAGACAAGATTAAGTAATTGAATTTAATATTTAGCTGAAACATGGACGAATCCTATAAAAAACATTGGGAAAAGGTTTACGAAACCAAAAATCCGGATCAAGTAAGTTGGACCCAAGAAATCCCCCAAACTTCACTTGATTTTATTCACTCTTTTCAATTACCCAAAACAGCGAAAATCATCGATGTAGGCGGTGGCGAAAGTAAACTCGTCGATCATTTGTTGAACGAAGGATATGAAAACATTCCTGTCCTTGACATTTCTGAAAAAGCATTGGAAAAAACCAAAAAACGTTTGGGCGAAAACGCTTCGAAAGTCAATTGGATTGTAAGTAACATACTCGATTTTAAACCCGATACAAAATACGATGTTTGGCATGACCGAGCTACTTTTCACTTTTTAACCACGCCCGAACAAATTACAAAATATGTGGAAATCGCAGAAAATGCCATCGATGGTTATTTAATCCTCGGCACCTTTTCCGACAAAGGTCCCACAAAATGCAGTGGACTTGAAATCACTCAATACAACCAAGAAAAATTAGCTGCGGAATGGAATAATAATTTCACCAAAATCCGTTGCGTTGAAGAGATCCATACGACACCTTTCGACACAAGCCAACATTTTTTATTTTGTAGTTTTAAAAGATAAATTTAATCTGAAAAATACCCAATCAAATATTCATTCGTTTACCAATAAATTTATTTTTTTCGCTGAATTTCATCTTTATATAAAATTTGATAAAGGAGATACAAACCAATAAATGCCGCTATTATAAATAAGAAGAAAGCAAAAGCAGGATATCCTCCAATTGTCCACGAGCTAGGAACCCGCACCAATAATGCAGCACCCATAATTAAAGCCGCAACAATCAATCCTGCCGTAATTCGATTGGCAACTTTTTGAAAAGCATCAGTAAAACGCTCTTCATCTATGGCATCCACCTTCACTCGAATTTGATTCTCAGCTAAATTTTCAGAAAATTTATTGAGTCGGAAAGGAAGATTTTCGGTGAGTTCTTTCATTTCCAAAAACAACTCCATCCAATTTCCAGGCTTCAAATTATCCTTCATCCTTCTTTCCATCAATTCATGCACATAACTTTTTATGGTTTCTTGCATATCATATTCGGGCGTGAGGTAAGCAACGATTTGATCCATATTAAGCAGAATTTTACCAAGAATATTTAATTCTACAGGAATATGAATACTTTGCTGCGCCGCCAACTGATTGATTTCAATCAGTGTTCGTCCTGTTTTTAAATCTTTTGCTTTTTGGTTTTCACTTTCTTGAATTTTACGTGCAATATTTTTTCGAAATAAATTTAAATCTATTTTCTGTTCATCATATTCACTGATAGAAAGTAAAATATCAGTCACCCTAGTGCTGTCATAATTACTTAAAGCAATCATTAATTTCAAAATTGTTTCTTGCAATTTGTTACTAAACTTGGCAACCATTCCTAAATCCATCAAACCTATTTTATTGTTTGGTGTGAGATAGACATTTCCCGGATGGGGATCGGCATGAGCAAATCCATCCACAATAATTTGCTTCAAATATCCTTTGACTAAATCATCCACCAAAGGTTCCAAATTAATTTCCATTCGCTTCATGGGTGAGATTTGAGTTATCTTCCCTCCTTCCACAAATTCCATGGTCAAAACGCGGGAAGAACAGTAATCCCTAATAGGCGCAGGAATAAATAAATGGTCAAAATCTTTTAAATTCTCTTTAAGAGTTGTAAGATTTTGGGTTTCCAACGTATAATCCAATTCTTTTAAAAGAACATACCGCAATTCTTCAATTACATTGTGAACTGCATAATTTCGAGCTGTTTCACTAAAACTTTCTGCTTTTTCAGATAAATCCATCAAAGTGTCCAAGTCTTCAATGAAACGTTTTCGAATTCCAGGTCGTTGAATTTTAACGGCAACAACTTGTCCAGAATGCAAAACTGCTTTGTGAACTTGACCAATGGATGCACTCGCCAAAGGTTCTTTTTCAAAAGACGAAAATGCTTTGGAAATACGTTCGCCTATTTCTTCCCGAAATATTTCTTCTACCACCTCATATTCAACCGCTTCAACGTCATCTTGTAAAGTTGCCAATGCCTCCATGAAATGGGAAGGGAGCAAATCCGGACGAGTTGAAAGGAGTTGACCTAACTTTACATACGTTGGTCCCATTTTCTTTAAGTCCTCTGTTAATTCTTCGGGCGTATGATCAAATTCACTTAAATCTTCATCGGAATCTGTTTCTGACAACGAATCTGAAGGAAATGAAAAAACATTACTGGTTCTGTATTTCAACATAAATTTAAAAAAGCGGATGTATTTGTCGTATTGTTCAGGAAGTATACTCATAGTTCAAAATTTAAGTGAAAGCTACAAAAATTCGGGGAATGAAAACTTCTTTTTGAATGATTCTTAAAATGAACTGAGTTTTGTGAACACAGAAACTTCGAATTAAATGTGCACACGTTTTTAATTCGAAAAGAATTAAAACAAAAAAAGCAGCACCAAAATAGTACTGCTTTCTCTATAAAATTTGTTCTAAACTCAAAAAGAACAAAATGAAACAATCTTTAAATATATTTTAAAGGGTAATTGTCTTGAATCCATTTTCTTGCAATCCAAATAGATATACAAAACCATCCGGTGTCGTTTCTATTGAGGATGGATAGTCTGCTTTGGTCACGCCCATTTTCTTCATTGCAAATTCACAAACCACAATTCGAATGCCTGCTTTTTCACTGGTTTCAATAAAGGAAATCAAATTGGGATCATCCGCCAAATCTTTCACAACGGGACCGACTAAAACAATCTCAAAATTCATTTTTTGATTGTTTGCTTTCATTTCTGAACCGCTCATCACAGCCGGTGGAAAATAGTTCGCGTTGGAAATAAGTAGTGCATATTTACCGTCTTTTTTTACAGAATTTTCAATAGCTGAAACACTAAATGATTGCGCATTGGCAGGTGTATAGAAAACAGAACCCACGAAAACGAAAAGAATTATTAAAAACTGATTATTCATATTATATATAATTTTAAAGACAAAGATAGCCGATAGACCTCGCTCCACTTGTAACCTTTGTTACTGTAAAATTCTTCAGGATTGCAATGTGCTTAACCTGATTGCGAGCTCCAAGGAATTAAGCCCATAGATTTCTTTAACCATTCTTCAAATTAATATCTTAAATTTGGGAATCAAAATTCATTTCTACATGTACTATCTCCGTTTGCTAACCTTCATTTTCCTATTTGTGAGCATTTCCGCATTTTCTCAACAAACCAGGCAAATTATTGGAAGCGTGGAAGATAAAAATACGTTGGAGAATTTGTCGGAGGTAGAAATCACGGTCGATGGAACTTCTCTGATTACATTTACAGACGAAAATGGAAATTTTAAAATTTCTGTTCCTGTTGGCACTTATTCTGTAACTGCGTATTCCTTGGGATACAAAGAATCCACCTTCTATAATTTGGTAGTAAATTCTGGAAATGATCAAATTATTCGTTTTACATTGGAGCCGGAAGTTGAAGTTCTGGATGCGGCGGTTATTAATTTTAATCCCAATTCATCGGCAAAAACAACGGATTTAATCACACCGCTTTCGGTTCAACAGTTAACTTCGCAAGAAATAAAATCTAATCCGGGTGGAAATTTCGATGTGTCGAAAGTCGTTCAAACCTTACCAGGAGTAGGTTTAAGTAACGGTGTAGGTGAACGAAATGACATCATCATTCGGGGAGGTGCGCCCAATGAAAACGTCTATTACCTAGATGGAATTGAGATTCCCGTTTTAAACCATTTTCAAACTCAAGGAAGTTCAGGTGGAGCACAAGGAATATTGAATGTTTCTTTTATCGAAAGTTTAAAACTCAGTACTTCGGCCTTTGATCCAAAATACAATGACGCACTTTCTTCCACTTTTGTTATCAACCAAAGAAATGGAAATCCCGATCGTTTTTCGGGAAATGTTCGGGCGAGTTTAACTGAAACTGCTTTGACTCTGGAAGGACCGCTTTCACCAAAAACTACCTTTTTGAGTTCCGTTCGGAAATCGTATTTGGGATTGCTTTTCAAGATTGTAGATTTACCGATTCGTCCTGACTTTTATGATTTTCAGTACAAAGTCAACCACAAATTCAATGATAAAACAACCCTCACTGCGATAGGAATTGGCGCCATCGATAATTTCCATTTTGCACCCACGCGAGAGTCTACGCCCGAAAATATTTATGTACTTCGATCCACGCCGTACATCAATCAATGGACTTATACGATGGGTTTTAATTTAAATCGGAAAATCAAAGATGGTTTTATGAATTTCACAGTTAGTAGAAACATGTTTCATACCAATTTGGATAAATTTGAGGATGATAAAAAAGTGGAAGAAAAACGAACTTTGTGGGTGAATTCGGATGAAATAGAAAATAAATTCCGATTTGATTACACCAAATTTACCAACGGATGGCGATTTTCAACCGGAATGGATGCGCAATATGTAGGATACAAAGGAGACGTTTTCAATAGAGTAAGCAATGAAATCAAAGATGAAGATGGAACGATAATTTCACCCGAACGAACCATAGAATTCAGCAGTCAAATCAACTTTTGGAAATACGGTTTGTTTGCGCACGTTTCAAAACGCTTCTTTCAAGAAAAATTACTTTTATCCGCTGGAATTCGAACGGACATGAATAGCTTCACAGATAACGGTTCCAATCCCATGGAAACACTTTCGCCTCGATTGTCAGCATCATACAGTTTAAATAACCAATGGAGCATCAACGCATCTGTAGGGACGTATTTCAAAACACCAATTTATACCGCTTTGGGTTACAAGGATGAGAACAATAATTTCATAAACAAAGATTTAAAATACACCCGTTCTACCCATTTTGTTTTGGGAACGGAATATTTACCCAAACGTTCTTTACGCTTTACTTTTGAGGGATACTACAAACGCTACAACGATTATCCTGTTTCTGAATCCACCGGTGTTTCGCTTGCAAATCAAGGAACTCAATATGGTTCAGTGGGAAGCGAGCGAATTCTATCAATAGGAAATGGTGAAACCTATGGACTGGAAGTATTTGTTCAGCAGAAAATGACAAATCGATTGTTTTACGTTGCGAGTTATTCCTATGTCGTCAGTAAATTTTCAGGGACGGATCGCAAATTAATTTCTTCCTCCTGGGACAACAGACATTTGTTCACTGCGACTTTGGGCTATACGTTTAACAACAATTGGGATTTGGGTTTAAAATACCGTTTTGCTGGCGGAAATCCATATACGCCTTTCGACATGAACGCTTCTCAACAGAACTATTTACTTTTGGGTGAAGGGATTCCAGATGTGAATTTATTGAATCAAAACAAATTATCGAATTACAATCAACTCGATGTGCGGGTGGATAAAAAGTTCAATTTTAAGAAAACGTCTTTAATCGTTTATTTGGACGTTCAAAATCTATTGATACAAAAGAGTGAGACCAATCCGTATTACACCTTTAAACGGAATGAAGACAATACCGGATTCGAAACTACGGACGGACAACCGGTTCAATTGGACGGAAGTAATGCCATCCCTACCATCTTAGAAAATAAAAGTGGACATCCACTCCCCTCTTTGGGACTGATTTTTGAATTCTAAAACAAGGATTTTAATGATTCAAGATTACGTCTGTAAAACGTTTTGCGTATTTTTCTTGTTTCACTTTTCCTACACCTAAAACTTCTTTAAAAGTGGTTTTATTAGTCGGTCTTTTTAATTCCATATCTCGTAAACTCGCATCGCTAAAGATAATATATGCGGGAACTTTTTCTTCTTTGGCTATCGCAGAACGAAGTTCTCTTAATTTTTGGAACAAATCCGAATCGCTGTAAATCTCCACCTTTTCTTCCGGAACTTCATCTTCTTTTTTAATCAATGTTGCCAAGCGAACATTTTTATGTTGAAATAAAATTTCGTGCGCCAAAGGAGTTAAAACCAAACGACCTTTTTCATGAAAACGGATTTCGAGAATTCCTTGATTAATCATCTGAATAATATACTGTTGCAAATCCAACCAAGAAACATCTTTTACAATTCCATAGGTTTTGATTTTCTCATATCCTTTTTCCAAAACATGGGCATTTTGTGCACCACGAAGGACGTCGATAATCATCCCGGTTGATTCTTGTTCATTCAGTCGCGCAACAGCGGAACAGACTTTTTTGGCCAAAAGCGTTCCATCGAAATAATGAGGTGGCGAATCACACACATCGCAATTGTTGCAATTTTCGGTCAAGTGTTCGCCAAAATAATTCAACAAAGCAATTCGTCGACAACTTAAAGCTTCCGCAAATTGTTGCATTCGATTGAGTTTAGCAACTTGATATTCCGCATTGGAAGCGCCTTCTGTGAATTTCCGCAACTGAACCACATCCGCATAACTGTAAAACAAAATATTGTGCGCCGGAAGTCCATCTCTACCACCCCGACCGATTTCTTGGTAATAGCCTTCGATATTCTTCGGCATATTGTAGTGAATGACCCAACGAACATTGCTTTTATCAATTCCCATCCCAAAAGCAATGGTCGCAACGATTATTGGTATTTTGTCATTGATAAAATTCTCTTGAATTGTATTCCGTTCATCTGAAGTTAAACCTGCATGATACGATTTTGCTACATATCCACTTTTGTTCAATTTATCGGCAACGATTTCGGTACTTTTTCGACTCAAACAATAAATAATACCACTTTCCCTGGGTTTGGAATCAAGGAATTTCAAGATTTGATTAATTCGGTTATTTCCTGGACGAACTTCCAAATACAAATTCTTTCGGTCAAAAGATGCCAAATGCACTTCTGCATCCGAAATATTTAATTGAGCCAGAATATCTTGTTGAGTAGCACGATCTGCAGTTGCGGTAAAAGCAGCAATCGGTTTTTGAGGAAATTGTTTTTTCAAATGTCCCAATTGGGTATAAGCCGGTCTAAAATCATGGCCCCACGATGAAATACAATGTGCTTCATCCACCGCAATCATACTAATTTCAATAGCTGAAATATAGGACATCAGATTTTGCAAACTCTCTGGAGCGACATACAACAACTTCAATTCTCCCGCTTGTAATTTCTGAAGGGTTAGATTTTGGACTTGAACTTCTTGGCTACTGTTGTAATAAGCAGCAGAAATTCCATTCGCCAAAAGTGCATCCACTTGGTCTTTCATCAAAGCAATCAAAGGAGAAATCACAATCGCTGTTCCTGAAAGAGCCAATGCAGGCAATTGAAAACACACCGATTTCCCACCACCCGTTGGCATAATCGTCAATACGTCTTTTCCGCCAAGAATATCCTGAATGATACGTTCTTGATTCGGTCGGAAACTGCTGTAACCAAAATGGGTTTTTAAAAGTTCAGAAATTGTATCTGTGGTAATCATGTTCATTTTCTTTTAGAAAACACGTATCAAAGTGTTACTATTAATTGGCTTAATTGGACGCTATGAATTCTTTTGCTTTACAATGAATGTAGAACAAGTGGATGGAAAACAATCGAAGTCAAGATGTATAATTCTAATAAAATACACTAAAATCGATTCGATTTTTCCAAACGGGTTCAAAGGTAATAATTTCGATACTGCAAACCTATGTAAATCACCCAATAGAAGTCGGTAGTTAATTATTTACTTTCGTTTATAAGCGTTTACAAATGGATGATTTTCTTTTAAACCCATAGCTACCAAACGCTTATTACATTAAAATCAATTCTTAAAAAAGTATGGTTTATTTAAAGAAAAGTAAAGTTAAACAGACAGTTTGTTTGATTCTATCTGAGGCATATCCTTTTCTCTTTTGGATAAATGATTGTACCTTTGATTTTATAAAAATGAATCCTATTCCGCTATGGATAAAGAGAAATCAAAACCAGAAATTCAACCCAATAATCCACTTCATGGAGTGAAATTAGCAACGATATTGGAAATACTAGTGGAAGAATACGGTTGGGAAAAATTAGCATTGAAAATCAATATCAATTGTTTCAAGAAGGATCCTTCCATAAATTCCAGTCTTACCTTTTTACGAAGAACTCCGTGGGCACGAGAAAAAGTAGAGTTACTTTATTTGGATGTAGAAAAAGCGTTAAGGACGATAAAATCCAAAAATTGATAGTATTTTATCTTAACTTGTAAAACTCATAAAATTGTTAAGCCCCCCCCCTTCCTCAGAATTCAAATAACTTTTAGAATTGATTTAAATTTCTAAATTAATCAGTTCAAACTAAAACATTCATAAAATGGAATACACATTTAATATACAGCGAATTGGAGAGGCTCAAAATACCATATATGAATCTGCATTAACGAAAACTCAAAACTATGTGGTTTGAAAAACTAACGGGATTCAAAGAAGAATCCTCCGAAAATGTAAGAAAAAACCTTCGGATCGAAGGAGATTCTTTTGTGTCGAAAGCAAATAACAAGAAATTCACTTTCGGCAAATTGGAGATTCCAACTTTGGAACAACTCCAACAAAGTAATCCGCCGCTTGATAGTTATAAAGATACGCTTCAAATAAGCGTTTTAGTTGCGGATGTGATGGAATTGCATTGTCAAATTGAAAATGAAAATGCATTATTTCAAGCTGCTTCTCAATTCAATCTCCTTGAAATGGTTGGCCCCGATGTGACGCCTGAACACGGAATTGATCGGTATGAATTGGATCATACCCAAGGTCCTGCTTGTGCCATAGCATGTGGCGCGGGAACGATTTATAGAAATTACTTTGTAGAACTGGATTCTCAAATAGGTCAAACGGCTGATAAACAAATTGATTGTTTGGATTTAATTGGAAAAGAACTCCAAAACAAAAAACTCAAATTATGGGAAATGAGAAACGGTTATGCGCTTGCTAGCCAAGAAGGATTGTTGACGATTAACGAGAAATTAGCGGAATTAACCAACCAAGAAAGAGAATCCCTTAAACAGAAACTAAAAGTAGGAATTCAATGGAACACAGAAGTTACCCAATCAGACTCAAAACATAAAGTTTCGCAAATCTATTGTTCTGCTCTTCCGGTTTCCTACACGGGAATCGCGCCCAAATATTGGGAACCTTTTGCTCGTCTTATTTTGGAAGCGACCTATGAAGCGACTCTTCACACCGCACTTTTAAATGCAAAGAACAACAGCTCGAATGTGGTGTATTTAACCCTGGTTGGCGGTGGCGCATTTGGAAATGATAAAATCTGGATTTGGGAATCCTTGAAAAAAGCCATTCAGAAATTCAAGAATACGCCTTTGGATGTACGCATAGTGAGATACAGTTCGTCGAATATGGATTTGGTGGCGTATTTAAGTGAAAAATAAGTTACTTTTGTCTTTCACCCCTAAAATTAATTAATCCGATGAAAAATAAACTTCTTCTATTGACGCTGTTTTTTTTGTCGAATTTAACTTTCGCTCAAAATAAACCAAATGAAAAAGTAGCCGCTGAATTCGAGAATAATTACAATTCCAATCAGTTTGAAACCATATTTGAATCCTTTTCGCAAGACATGAAAGAGGCTTTGCCTTTGGATCAAACCGTTCAGTTTTTATCCGGATTAAAACTTCAAGTAGGAAGGATTACAGAAAGAGAACTTGTGTCAATTCAACACCAATCCTATGCTTCCTACAAAACGACTTTCGAGAAGGGAATTCTTAGCGTCAATATTTCGGTAGATGAAAATGGGGATGTAAATGGATTGTTTATTCAACCTTTCAAAGAAATTGATAAAGAGGAAGTTTCAGCTGTAAATGCGTTAATTAATTTACCGAAAAATCAATTCGACATACTATTTAATCACACCCAACAATTTCCAAATCACACCCAAGTTTCAATTGCTTTGATTGAAAATGGTTTTCCGACTTTTTATGGAATCACAAAAGAAAATGATTCCATTAAATTTACAAATAACAAAGACAAAGTATTTGAAATCGGTTCTATTTCAAAAGTTTTTACAGCAACTTTATTGGCAAATGCTTGGATAAATAAAAAAATAAAAGAGGACGAAACCATCAATTCATTTTATAATTTTCCGTTTAAAAATAATATAGAAATCAGTTTTAAAAGTTTAGCCAATCATACATCCGGATTGGATCGACTTCCTTCCAATCTCGGTGAGGAAAACCCGGAAAATCCCTATAAAATCTACGATGAAGCAAAACTCAATTCGTATTTAAAGAACAATTTGAAACGCAATCATAAAACTGGTGAAAAATATGCTTATTCGAACTTAGGCGCTGGTCTCCTGGGTTTTACCTTGGGGAAAATGGAGAAAAGTAATTATGAGCATTTATTGACAAAACAACTATTAAAAAAATACAACATGAATTCATCCACCACCCAAAGAACGAATATTGAAGACAAGCTCGTCATAGGTTTAAACTCAGAAGGAAATGAAGTATCCAATTGGGATTTTGACTCTTTGGCTGGAGCAGGAGGTATATTTTCCACCGTTGATGATTTATCAAAATTTATACTTGCCCATTTTAATCCCAAAAACAAAGAATTGGAATGGACGAGAAAGCCTACTTTTCGTGTGTCAGTTGCAATGGAAATTGGTTTGGGTTGGCACATTTTAACGGATGAATCAGGCGATGTAATTTATTGGCACAATGGAGGAACGGGTGGTTATTCTTCATCGATAACTATGGACACGAACTTAAAAAATGCTGTAATTATTCTTTCGAATGTTTCGGCTTTTAATCCTTCTGCGGATAACATTAATCAACTCTCTTTTGAATTGTTGAAGACCTTAGAAAGAAAGTAAAAGAAGTCAATTTAATCTGAAAAATAATACTTTAAAAACCTCTAGTTAGTTGGATTTTCGATATCACTTTCCATTTTTTTTTGAGTTTCTTCATACAGTTTTTTCGCGTTCCATTTTGCATGTTTGGATGGTTTAATGCTGAATCCTTTTTTACGCGAATACACTTGGGTAAACTCTGCACCAAAGAAAATAAGCATACACGAATAATTAATCCACATCATAATTAAAATAATAGTTCCCGCTTTACCAAAGGCAGAGGTAGGTTTAAATTCTCCAAAGTACAGACTCAATAGAAATTTACCCATTGTAAACAAAATGGCAGTTACAATGGCACCACTCCATACCGATTTCCAACTTATTTCCACATCGGGTAGAACTTTAAACATAAAGGCAAAAACCAAAACAACGACAAAAAATCCCACCACATAATTTATAATTTCCATCATAATATAGGTTTCCAAACCCAAACGAATTGAAATGAAATTATTTAGAAGACTGATAGCGGAAGATAGAACCATGGTAATCATCAGTAAAAAACCTATTATCAAAATCATTCCCAAAGAATTGGCACGATCCAACAAGAATTTAAGAATCGCTTTTTTGGGTGCTGCTTCTACGTCCCACATATCATTGAGTGATTTTTGAAGATGAAAAAAGATGGTAGTCGCTCCAAAAACCAAAGAAAAAACGCCAACGATTTTCATAAATATATTTTCTTTATCAATAAGCGAACTTCTAATCAATTCTTCCAAACTTTTGGCCGCATCTTGTCCCATTAAACCACCGACTTGCGTAGTTATTTCACCTTGAATAGCTTCCTGCCCAAAAAAAAGTCCAGCAATCCATATGATGATAATCAATAATCCAGGAATCGAGAAAATTGCATAATAAGCCAAACTTGCAGAGTCTTTGGTTGCGGGAGAAGCATTCCACTGTTTGAAAGTTTCCTTAAAAGTATCTAAGAAAAAACGAAACGTTTTCATACCATCTATTTTTTTATATTAACATCTATTAAGATTCTTCCTGAAAGTTAATACCAAACTATGAAATCTTTTTATCAACTTATAGACCAATGCTTAATTAAACTCTTTTAATTTATTTTAAAATGAAAATTTAATTCCAAAAAGACACTCAGAAACTGAGCGGAAAAATAAAAAGAGTTGAAAATTGTTTCTTCCTTAATCTATTACATTAGGATTCTATTATTCTATCAAATGTATCTTTCATCAAGTAAGTCACTGGAGTCATTCTTGACTTATTAATATGGGAAGAAGCGTCCTACTTTTGTGGTAATTAATTGGTAGTTCAACCGATTGAAAAAGGTGGCTGCTTCAATATTCTGAGTGGCATATAAATCTTAAATACAGAAATTGAAATGATTTCAATTAATTTTTTAAAGTGAAATTCAATTCCCTACTTTATCTTGAATATTGTTCGGAAAATATCCCCTTTTTCTTTAGATAAAATTCCTATCTATATTAATTAGTTTTAGAAAAATAAAAATATGACTACAAAAAGACAATCCATTGTAATTACAGGCGCGGCAGGAGGAATAGGAATGGCCTGTGCCAGGCCTAATTGAAACGGAACTGGGATTATAAGCCGCACAAGAACATCCTGAAGGAATGGAAATGATTAAAAATGCAACGTTACTCAAAAGAAATGGCTCCCCACAAAAATATTTCGGGCGTACTGAAATTCTTGGTTAGTTGCACTACACGTTTTTTTATAACACAAACAGATATTCTTGTTTGTGACGGTGTAAATTGAGTCAATAAAAAAATGTAAATACGCCTTTTGAATTTTGACTTTGGAGAATTAATTTTTTGCTCTTAATCCTTCAAAAATAAGTAAGCAAAGTGTACACGTATTAAGTACCTTTGTTTGTTCGCTCCATCGAAATGAAGTAAAAAACAAAATGAGTTAAAATTCCTCGTAATAAATCCCAGAAAAGAATGTCATTAGAATATAAAAAAGAAGTAAAAAGAAGGTTACACCCTCGGAATATAAATCGGGAAAAGTATGATTTAAATGCTTTAATAGCCGCAGTTCCTGAATTGGCAAATCATCTAAAACCCAATAAATTGGGTGAAGATTCAGTCGATTTCGCAAATCCCGTGGCGGTAAAACTTTTGAACAAAGCCTTATTAAATCATTATTACAGCATTGTAAATTGGGACTTTCCCGATGAGAACTTATGTCCACCCATTCCCGGAAGAGCGGATTACCTTCATTACATGGCAGATTTATTGGCCGAAACAAATTTTGGAACGATTCCAACCGGTGATAAAATAAAGGGTTTGGATGTAGGTGTGGGTGCAAGTTGTATTTATCCCATTCTTGGAGTTACAGAATACGGATGGAGTTTTATCGGTTCGGACATTGATCGCTTAGCGCTGGAATCCGCGCAACAAATTGTGGATGCAAACCCTTCACTCGAAGGGAAAATTGAATTGAGAATTCAAAAGTATAAAAACTCCTATTTTCATGGAATTCTACAAAAAGAAGAGAAAGTAGATTTTACGATTTGCAATCCTCCTTTTCATTCATCCACCGAAGAGGCCGAGAAAGGAAGTCGACGGAAAGTGAAGAATTTAACCGGAAAAAAAGTAGAAACTCCACCCCTCAATTTTGCAGGTATTCAAAGTGAACTGACTTTTGAAGGCGGAGAATATGCTTTTATTCATGCGATGATTACGGAAAGTAAAAAGTTTTCGAAATCCTGTTTTTGGTTTTCAACCTTGGTTTCAAAAAAATCGAATTTAAAAGGAATTAATAAATCTTTGGAGAAAATGGAAGCCAAACTAATAAAAACAATTCCAATGGGAACCGGAAATAAATCGAGCCGAATTGTAGCGTGGACCTTCCTAAATAAGGACGAACAAAAAGAATGGAAAGAATCCAGATGGAAAAAGGATTCGGTAGAAATTAAAGACTAAAGCCTAAATTGAACAATGAAATCGGACGAAAATTATAGCGAAATAAACCGTCAATCATGGAATAGCAAAGTCGAATTCCACTTGAAGTCCGCGTTTTATGATTTGGAAGGTTTTCTTCAGGGAAAATCTTCGTTAAACTCAATCGAACTCGATTTATTGGGCGACGTTCAAGGGAAAACGGTTTTGCATTTGCAATGTCATTTTGGCCAAGATTCCATTTCGCTCAGTCGATTGGGCGCGGAAGTTACGGGCGTAGATTTATCGGACAAAGCCATTGAAGCAGCCAGAAAAATCGCCGAAGACACGAATTCAAGCACGAAGTTTATTTGCTGTGACATTTATGATTTACCCAATCATTTGGACCAAAAATTCGATGTTGTTTTCACTTCCTATGGAACCATCGGTTGGTTGCCAGACTTGGATAAATGGGCGAAAATTGTTTCGCAATTCCTCAAACCAAACGGCCAATTTGTATTTGTAGAATTTCATCCGGTCGTCTGGATGTTTGACAATCATTTTGAAAAAATAGGGTATAATTATTTTAATTCAGGAGCCATTTTTGAAATCGAAACCGGAACGTATGCGGATAAAGGTGCCGATTTAACCCAAGATTATGTGATGTGGAATCATGGTGTGAGTGAAGTTCTGAATAGTTTAATCAAAAATGGTTTGGAAATAAATCAAATGGATGAATTTGATTATTCGCCCTACAATTGTTTTCAGAAAACTATCGAATTCGAATCCCATAAATTTCGAATTGAACATTTGGACAATAAAATCCCAATGATTTACTCCATTTTAGCAACTAAAAAATAAAACCTAATTCTCTCAAAATGAACATACTATCTCCACTTATTGAAGCGCATGATTTAATTGAATTAAGAAATTCTGCAGAATTGGTTTTGGTTGATGCGAGCAACCTAGAAAATTATTCGCTAAAACATTTAGACGGTGCAGTATATGTTGATTTAGCTACCCAACTTTCAGATCCTACATCGACCGATGCGTCGCGTGGTGGAAGACATCCCTTACCTCCTATTTCTAAATTCTTTCAAACACTTTCCGAATTGGGTATTTCCGCGCAGAGTCATGTTGTGATTTATGACCATGCATTTGGGGCGAATGCTGCTGCACGGTTTTGGTGGATGTTGAAAGCAGTTGGACATCAGAAAGTTCAGGTTTTAAACGGAGGTTTTCCAGTAGCACAAGAAATAGGATTTCCAATAAATTCAGACAAAGTAGAAATCGATAAATCCGAATTGTATCAAGTGAATGAATGGAAATTGAATACGGTTTCAATGCATCAAGTAAAAGAAATTTCCGAAACAAATTTAGGTACAATTGTAGATGTTCGCAGTGAAGAAAGATACCGAGGCGAATCGGAACCCATTGATTTAGTCGCGGGTCACATTCCAAATGCAATCAATATTCCGTACGCTTCCAATTTGGATCAAAACGGACGCTTCTTATCGTCCGAAATTCTTCAAGAAATGTATAAAAAAGAGCTGGGAAATTCAAATCCAAACGAAGTGGTTTTTCATTGTGGATCAGGCGTTACAGCTTGTCATTCCATTTTAGCTCTCACCTATGCAGGATTTGAAATTCCACGACTTTACGTAGGTTCTTGGAGTGAATGGAGTAGAAATCCAAATCCAATCTTGCCCTAAACATTATCCTTTCATGAAAATAATTTTCAAATAAACCAATTTGCGGTCTACTCAGAAATTTGGTTATATTTGGAATTCACTAGTTGAAACACACAAAATTAATACACAAAAAATATGAAACGAATTCTTCTTTTAATTCTTTTAGTATCTGTAATTCAAATCAATGCACAAGAAAGTGTAGGTTATCAAACGCCTCCTCAAGAAATCATGGAATTGGTGGATGTCCCCAGAGCGCCAAGTGTTTTGATTGACGATGCCAAAAATTACATGGTGATGTTGTACCGAGATTCCTATGAATCGATTGACGATTTATCCCAAGAAGAACTTCGTTTGGGTGGATTGCGTATCGACCCGAAAACCAACATTGGAAGTAGAGTCACCTATTTCAACAAGCTTAAAATCAAGAATTTAAAAAGTAAAAAATCGGTCGATGTCGATGTAAAAGGTTTGCCTTCAAATCCAAAACTAACCAATTTCAGCTGGTCACCCGATCAATCGAAAATTGCTTTAACACATACCACTTCAAAAGGCGTCGAAGTTTGGGTATTGGATTTAGCTTCTGCAACCCTAAAAAAATTAACCCATGATCATGCAAACGCAAATGTAGGCGATGTAATCAATTGGTTTGCAGACGGAAAACATTTGTTGGTAAAAATCGTTTCTCAAAACCGAGAAGAATTAATTAACACAAAAACTGCGGTTCCAACCGGTCCAACAATTTCTGTGAACGATGGGA
Source organism: Weeksellaceae bacterium (assembly GCA_041676545.1). GTDB lineage: Bacteria > Bacteroidota > Bacteroidia > Flavobacteriales > Weeksellaceae > Moheibacter. Next base: position 176,646 of record JBAYRQ010000002.1, read on the forward strand.
AAAGAGCACAAAATAGAACCTACCAAGATTTATTAAAAAACCAAAGTGACGAACATAACTTCGAACAATTGGCACAATCTGAATTATACAAAATCTCTTTGGATGGTAAAATGGAAAAATGGTTGGGAAGTGCCATATATACCGGAATTAATTTCTCACCCAATGGAAATTATGTGTTGATTGAAACTGTAGAAAAACCTTTTTCCTACTTGGTTCCGTATTCTCGTTTCCCATCCAAAACTACGGTTTACACCCAAGAAGGTAAAAAAGTAGAAACCGTGGTTGAAGTTCCTTTGATCGAAGATCTTCCGCAAGGATTTATGGCAGTTCGTACTGGAAAACGAAATTTCTCTTGGCGAAATGACAAACCTGCAAGTTTGATTTATACCGTCGCTTTGGACGGTGGTGATCCGGAAACCGAAGTACCTTTTAGAGATGAAGTTTTTGAAATGGATTATCCATTCAAAGGAAATGAAAAAAGTATTTTGAAAACCATCAACCGTATGCGATCTATTCAATGGGCGAGCAATTCTATGGCCATTGCCCATGATTATTGGTGGAATACACGAAATACAAAAACCTATGTTTTCAATCCATCCGATGCTTCTATTGAACCCAAAATTCTGTCGGACAGAAGCTATCAAGATACCTACAGCGATCCGGGAAGTTTTGTAACTGTACGAAATTCGATGGGAAAAAGCGTTTTGGCCTTATCAAACAACAACAACGCCTTTTTATTAGGTGACGGTTTTACCGAAAAAGGTCAATTCCCATTCTTGGACGAAATCAACTTAAAAGACTTTAAAAAGAAACGAATTTATCAGTCCAAATACACCGATAAACTCGAAGATTTACAAAGCTATGATCCAACAACCCAAGAATTAATGGTTCGACTTGAATCACCGACCGATTATCCGAATTATTATTTCAGAGACATCAAACGAAATAAATTAAATCAAATTACCCATTTTGAAAATCCGTTTGTAAGCATTCAAAACGTACACAAAGAAGTGATAAACTACAAACGAGACGATGGTTTACCTCTATCTGGAACTTTGTATCTACCGTTAGGCTATGACATCAAAAAGAAAGAAAAAATGCCGATGATTATTTGGGCATATCCAGCCGAATACAAAGACAAATCCAGTGCCGGTCAAACGACACAAAATCCAAATGCATTCACATTCCCATATTATGGATCCATGGTTTATTGGGTAACGCGTGGTTATGTTGTTTTGGATGATGCTTCTTTTCCAATTGTAGGTGAAGGCGATGAACAGCCGAATGATACCTATGTGAAACAATTGGTTGCCAACGCAAAAGCGGCGATTGATTATGTAGATGGTTTGGGTTACATCGACCGAAATCGAATTGCGGTGGGCGGACACAGTTACGGTGCCTTTATGGTTGCCAACCTTCTCTCCCATTCCGATTTATTCGCAGCTGGAATTGCACGTAGTGGTGCATACAACCGAACGCTCACTCCATTTGGTTTCCAAAGTGAAGAACGGAATTATTGGGAAGCGCCGGATGTGTACAACATCATGTCGCCCTTTATGCAAGCCGATAAAATGAAGCATCCACTCCTACTCGTTCATGGCGAAGATGACAACAACTCCGGAACCTATCCGATGCAAAGTGAACGTTATTTCAATGCTTTGAAAGGATTGGGTGCGACGGTTCGATTGGTGATGCTACCCAAAGAAAGCCACGGCTACAAAGCCAAAGAAAGCGTTCTCCATTTATTGTGGGAACAAGATCAATGGCTGGATAAATATGTGAAAAATAGAGAAGAGAGTTTGGAAACTAAGTAAATCAAACAGATGTTTTTGATTAAAGCAATGAGTTGTGGTTATTTATATTTAGTGTGACAGCTGAAGAAGTATGGTGAGAAAAATCGGAAATTTAATTTCAACAATAATAAGCACACCGATTTTCGTTGGAATTTATGGGAAAGAAATTAGACTTCGAGTGCCTCAGCGGCCAAAATTTATACGGTCACTGAGGTTCTCGAAGTGACCATTTTCAAATTTTCCCCCTCACCGCTAAAACTTCCTTAAATTAATTTCCCTAGAAACAGGATTAAACTATCTTCGTCATTTGACACTTGAATTCAACAAAAAAATGAGTAAATCCAAATTAATAAAGAGACTGAGCTGGTATTATCCCATGGAAAAGCTTCATGCTTTTGTGACTTTTCCCGCTTTATTGATATATGTGCTTTACAGTTATTCCTTAAAAGAATCAATTTTTCTTGTGTATGGATTATTGATTTGTATTTGCATTTTATATCAGGGTCAACATTACTGGAAACTTAAATTAAAAAAACTGAAAGGAGAAAGTTTTGACAACGATAAGAACATCCGATTCTTTCAATTCTTCAAAAAGATTAATCTTATCCTTATGGGTTTAATCCCTTTCGTTTTTATTGTTCAAATGGAATATTACGATTGGAATTTCGCAAACAATAAACTGTTATACTGGGGATTAGCAGCGAACATTTTTGGAATTTTAGAACATATTAATTATTACCATACCCAATTGATGGTTGATAATTTGGCGGATGTGAACTATATACTTCGGAATAAAAAACTAAAACAAGCGAGTTTAGCCAAAGATCTTTTGAATGGAAAATTTTAAGTTAATTATTCCAAAGGAAAGGATTCAAATAGGATATAAAATCAAGAGGTGATTGAACGAAGAAATTCACTTTGATGAATAAACCACAGTTCCTAAATTAAATCTTTTTTGATCTGTTTTTTCATTAATTTAAACAAAATGAAATCCACAAAAAACAATGAACTTGTACGATCGCTCACTTTAACGGATGCCGTGGGTATTGGATTGGGAGCAATCATCGGCGCAGGTATCTTTGTGGTAACGGGAATTGCAGCCGGTATTTCCGGACCGGCGTTTCTGATTGGTCTTTTGATTGCGGGAATAATTGCTTCATTTAATGCATTAAGTTCGGCACAATTGGCAGCAATTTATCCGCATTCCGGCGGAACGTATGAATACGGTTATATTCTCCTCAATTCCACCTTTGGCTTTTCTGCAGGGTGGATGTTTTTGATAAGTAAACTTGCAGCCGCAGGCGTAGTGGCACTCGGTTTTGGTAGTTATTTTCACCAATTGATTCCCCTTGCCTCACCTCTCACCTATTCGGTTTTGGCCGTCATTTTATTAACCGCTGCCAATTATTTTGGAATTAAAAAAGCAGGTATTTTAAACTTAGTCATTGTAACCGTCACCCTTCTTTCTCTTACTTATTTGATATTTAGTGGAATTCCTGAAGTGAAAGCGGAGAATTTCAAACCTTTTGCACCTTTCGGTATTTCTGGAATCGCTGAAGCCGCTGCACTCTTATTTTTTGCTTTTACAGGCTATGGTCGAATTGCAACGCTTGCGGAAGAAGTTGCTGAACCCAAAAAAACAATTCCCAAAGCAATAATTATAACCATTGTAACCGCAATCCTTCTTTATATCGCTGTTTCTATTGTCGCAATTGGTGTAATCGGCACCGAAAATATGGCAACAAGCAAATCTCCTTTGCAAAGTGTTGCAAAGGTATTAACCACGCCTGGAATCAGCATTATTCTTACGCTTGGTGCATCCACAGCCATGTTGGGTGTATTACTAAGTCAGATTTTAGGAATCAGCCGAATGCTATTAGCAATGGGTAGAAGGAACGACTTACCTCCTATTTTTCAGAAGATTCACCCTAAATATCGCGTGCCGCATATTGGGATACTATGTACAGGAATTCTCATTTTATTACTTACTGTATTTGGTTCTTTTGAATTCATAGTACGTGCTGCAACCTTTACCATTCTCCTTTATTACAGTATCACTAACATTGCCGCACTTAATCAACCCAAAGAGGAACGTTTATACAGAAAAATCATTCCTTTCCTAGGATTGATTGGGTGTTTATCTATGTCGATTTCCTTGCCCTTTCCGGTCATCCTTTCGGGAATTGGCTTACTTGTAGCTGGTTTTGCACTTCGGTTTTTGTTTCATAAAATATTTTAGTCGATAATTCCCATCTATGGCTTTGAGAGCCTCAGCCACAGAAGTCGCCAAAGTTGCTAATTGCTTTTCAGTCACTGAAGTATTTGTAGTTTTAAATATCTCAAAATGAACTCAAATCAATTTACTTTTTTGTAACTCCATACAGCCAAAACATTCATTATCACTGCGTAGGCCAAGGTTTTTAAAAGTTGAGGAAGAATTTCTTGGAAACCTGCTCCTTTGAGAAGAACCATTCGGACGATTTCTACAAAATATTTAATTGGATTGAAATCGGTAAGGATTTGTGCCCATTTCGGCATACTTTCTATCGGTGTAAATAGTCCACTCATTAAAATGAAAATCACCATAAAAAACCAAGCAATAAACATAGCTTGTTGTTGAGTATCCGTGAAGTTTGAAATCAGTAATCCCATGCCCAAAATCACCAGTAAATAAATGGATGTATAGAAATACAACAAAAGGATGCTTCCCAAAATGGGTATGTTAAATATCAATTTTGCTAAAATCAATCCGATCATCAATAAAACCATTCCCAGCAACCAAAAAGGAAAGAGTTTACCAATGATGAATTCACTTTTTCGAATGGGCGTAACGTTCATTTGTTCCAAGGTACCCATTTCCTTTTCTCGAACAATGTTCATTCCCGACAGAAATAGCGTAATCATGGTGACCAATAAGACCAAAATTCCAGGCACCATAAAGGTTTTATAATCCAATGTGGGATTGTACCAAAAGGAAGGTGTACTGGAAATCAACACAGGCCGAACGACTTTTTGAGACGTATCGACAAAATTCATCTTTATTTCTTGATTGAAGCTTTGGATAATTTGATTGATATAACCGTTTTCAACGCCCGCCGCAGATCCATCAATGGCGTTGATGCTAATCGAAAGCTCTCCTCTTTTTTCAGTGAATAAATTCCGTTCAAAATGATTCGGGATTTCGAGAACCACATCTACCTCTCCTGCCAACATAGCGGATTGGGCTTGTTGCTGAGAAGAGAAAACAGGCATCATATCGAAATAGGTAGAGGCATTAAACTTTTCTATCAAGACTCGTGAAGTGGAAGTTCGATCGGAATCTATATAGGAAAACTTGATGTTTTTCACTTCATAAGTTGCCGCATTGGAGAGGATTACCAATTGGAGAATGGGTAAAATAAAAATAATCGGCAGCATTCCTTTATTTCTAAAAATCTGTTTGAATTCCTTCTGTATGATATAACCAATCGTTCGCATTATTCCAATCTGATTTTATATTTTTTAATACTAAGGCCAATAAAGAAAACTGTCATTCCCACGAGTATGAGCGTTTCTTTCCACACATACGCCCATCCAACTCCTTTCAGCATGATTCCTTTGATGATGATAATAAACCATTTGGCAGGAATTACATTACTAATTATTTGCAAAGGTTTTGGCATACTCGCAATGGGGAAAATAAAACCCGAAAGCAAAATAACCGGCAACATAAGTCCCATTAACGAAATCATCATCGCGGATTGCTGGGTGTCTGCAATAGTTGAAATTAAAATTCCCAATGCCAACGAAGTGATGATAAACAACACGCTTTCTGCTGCCAACAAAAACAGACTTCCTTCAACCGGCATTTTAAAAATAAATAGGCTTAAGATTACAATCACAATCGCATTTATGATGGATAGAAAAATATACGGAACTACTTTTCCAATAATCACCTGAAAGGGTTTTATGGGAGAAACCAATAGAATTTCCATGGTTCCCAATTCCTTTTCTCGTGTGATGGAAATCGATGTCATCATGGCCGAAACCAACATTAAAATAATGGTCATCACACCCGGAACAAACATGAAAACGCTTTTTAACTCTTGGTTATAAACCATTCGTGTTTGGGGAATCACTTGGTATTCCAATTGGATATCCTTGTTTTTTGATTGCTGATAATTTTGAAGAATTGCATGGATGTAATTGGTAATGGAATTTGCCGTATTCGGATCGGTCGCATCGGTAATTATCTGAATATTCGCACTTTGCTCTTTGATTAAATTTCGGTCAAAATCCTTTTCGAAATTTAAAACTGCTTTTATTTTTCCTTTTTTAAATACAGGCTCAATATCTGATTCCTGATCCAGAATTTGTTTTATGGTAAAGTGTTTGGATTGGGAGATTTTATTTATGATTTCTTCGGTAGAAGTATCTTTTGAATGATCTAAAATAGCAATATCCACGTTTGTAATCTCGTTTGTAATCGCAAAACCAAACAGCATAATTTGGGCAACCGGCATTCCGAATAAGATAAACAAGGAGCGTCTATCTCTAAAGATATGATAGAATTCTTTCTGTACAAAACCTATAAATCGTTTCATTTTTTTTGTTTTTATTCTTCAGTTCCTAAGAAAATTTTCAATTCTACTATTCTATATTCCGAGCCAATTTCAAAAAGACATCATTCATAGAATCCACCTTAAATTGTTTTTTTAGATTGTTCGGCGTATCCAACGCTTCGATTTTTCCTTCCACCATTATGGAAACCCGGTCGCAATATTCCGCTTCGTCCATATAATGCGTGGTCACAAAAATCGTGGTTCCTTGATCTGCTGCTTTGTAAATCATTTCCCAAAACTGTCTCCGCGTGATAGGATCCACACCACCCGTTGGTTCATCCAAAAAGACAATTTTCGGATTATGAAGAAGTGAAACTGAAAACGCCAATTTTTGTTTCCATCCCAAAGGGAGAGAACCTACCAGTTTATTGGAGATTTCTTCCAGTCCGAGATCTTCGACCAATTGTTTTCTTTTTGCACGAATTTCAGCTCGCGATAAACCATAAATCCCACCAAAAAATTGAATATTTTCTTTGACCGTCAAATCATCATAAAGCGCAAATTTCTGACTCATATACCCAATGTTTTTCTTGATGGATTCCGTTTGTGTAAATACATCAAAACCCGCTACATTGGCTTGACCCGAAGTGGGATGAGAAATTCCAATCAACATTTTAATCGCCGTTGTTTTTCCCGCTCCGTTTGCGCCTAAAAATCCAAATATCTCTCCTTTTTTGACTTCAAAACTGATTGAATTCACC
>JBAYRQ010000003.1:0-174820 GCA_041676545.1 Weeksellaceae bacterium
AGAAAGAACTATGGATTTAACAAAAATTATTTCGATTTCAGGAAAACCGGGTTTGTACAAATTGATTTCACAAGCCAAAGGAGGTTTTATTGTAGAAGATTTGGACAAAGGAAAAAAGACGTCCATTTCAGCTAGTAACAACGTAAGTTTATTAGAAAACGTAGCCATATATGGCGTTTCAGAAGAATTTCCGCTGAAAGAAGTTTTCACAAAGATATACCACAAAGAAAACGGTGGACCCGCGATCAATCACAAAGAATCGGGTGCGAATTTAAGAAAATACATCGAAGAGGTTTTGCCTGAATACGATGAGTCTAGAGTCTATGATTCCGATTTGAAAAAACTATTTCAATGGTACAACATTCTACAATCCAAAGATTTAGTTACACCCAAACCTGAAATGGAAGAAGAAGCTGAAGTAGAAACTAAAGCGGAAACAAAAGAAAAACCGAAAGCGGAAAAGAAAGAGAAAAAAGAAAAGGCAGAAGCGAAACCAGCGAAAGCCAAAAAAGATAAAACGGATAAAGAATAAATCAAAAGGGCAAAAGATAAAATCTTCTGCCCTTTTTCATTTCCACTTTATGCTCATTCCAATTCCTCCCTTTAATTTCTAATTTTAAATAAAACATGAATTCACGCGAAGAACAACTCAAAGCATTTGGCCGATTACTCGACATCATGGATGATTTACGGGAAAAATGTCCATGGGATAAAAAGCAAACTCTGGAATCGCTTCGATACCTTACCATCGAAGAAATGTATGAATTATCGGACGCCATTTTGGACAACGACAAACAGGAAATCAAAAAGGAATTGGGTGATCTTTTTCTTCATCTTGTATTTTATGCTAAAATCGGTTCTGAAACCGGAGATTTTGATATTGCCGATGTGTTGAATGAAATTTGCGAGAAATTAATTTTCAGACATCCGCATATTTACGGCGATGTTAAAGTGGCGAACGAAGAGGAAGTCAAACGGAATTGGGAGAAACTGAAATTAAAAGAAGGAAAGAAATCCGTTTTGGAAGGCGTTCCGAAATCTTTACCTGCGATGGTGAAAGCATACCGCATACAGGAAAAAGTAAAAGGTGTAGGTTTTGAGTTTGAGAATTCAGACGATACGTGGGCAAAAGTTCAAGAAGAAATCAATGAATTTCAAGCAGAAACGGATGAAAGTAAACGAGAACAAGAATTTGGGGATGTGTTGTTTTCATTGGTTAATTACGCCCGATTTACAGGAATCAATCCCGAAGATGCATTGGAGCGAACCAATAAGAAATTCCTTTCTCGCTTTATGCGAATTGAGGAATTAGCCAATAAAGACGGAAAAAACATTGCAGATCTTTCGCTGGAAGAACAAGATAAACTTTGGAAAATAGCGAAGAAATCCGATTAAGAGTTCACTCAAAATTAGCCGAACAAAAAAATCCCTCGGTTCACACGGAGGGATTTTTTAGTATCTTAAATATACGTTTCTTTAAATTTATTCTTGCGTTTCAGCAGGAGGAGTTGCAGGTCCAACATCTGTTGAGGGTGCTGCTTCCGGCTGCATTTCTGGTAATTCTACAGGAACACTTTCAATGTTGGTGCTTCTTGCTGCGTATGGATTTTCCATCAAAACATTCGCTGTAATAATCAAAACTACGATCAAACCTGCCAATGTCCACGTTGCGTTATCCAAAAATTGATTGGTTCTTTGAACACCGAACATTTGTCCGCCTCCTGAACCACCTCCAAATGTGGATGAAAGTCCACCTCCTTTTGGGTTTTGCGATAAAATCACCAAGGTAGTGATGACACAAACAGCAATAATAACAATCATTAAAAATATAAACGTCTGCATTTTATTAGTTTCTACAAATTAGTTTGCAAAGAAAGTGAATTTTTACAAATAATTCAAATGCTTTTTCAAAGAATAATTAAGAATTTCTTTGTTCTTCGATTTGCTGGATTTTATTCGCGAAGAATTCATTCTTTTCAGGATACTTTAACCCCAAGATTTTATAGGCTTTGATTGCCTTATCAAACATTTTTTGTTCGGTATAAATCTGCGCCAAAGTCTCGGTCATTAAATCTGAATATTCAGTTGTAATCACCGTAGAAGACTGAGTAGGCTTTACTTCTTCGGTTTTATTTACCGGTGGAATCTTTGGTGACTTTTCAATGAATTCATCAATTAATTGAAATTTAATGTCTTTTTCAGTCAATTCTTTTTCATCCGGATTTGACTTCTGTGAAGCTTGCGAAAGCGACAACCATTCCGAAAAAGTAAGTTCGGAAGAAGGAGTGATAACTTTTGCAGAATCCTGTAGTTCTTCCTCTTTTTCGGCTGAAACCGTTTCCATTTCCACTTCTGAAACTGCAATTTCCTGTGGAATTTCTACTTTCAATTCTGATTTCTGAGCTTCTTCTTTCTCTTTTTCTATCGCTTTTCGATAGGATTCAAACACATAATCCTCAAGGTGCTCCGGCGTTTTTTCTACAACTTCTTCAATTTCGGGAACAGATTCTTGCTTTTCCTTTTGCAAATAATGATACAAAGCCACACGACTTGGACTGCAAATACTGGTTTTCTTTAATTCATTTTGATAGGTCGAATGGTCGAATTCCTTCAATCCAAAAAGCAACAAAATACGTAAACTTGAAAAATAGGGATATCGATCAATTTCATCTTGAAGCAGTGCCACGTCCGACATTTCTACTTCAAAAGGATGATTCAATAAATGATGTATTCTTGGATTCATTCAATAAAATAATTCAAAATTCATAATTTAAAATTCAAAATAGAATTCTACCAATCCATTGCAATTGCATTGAAAATTTGGGTTGTTAATTGCTCCAAAATACTATCCAATAAAGCACTTTCTGCTTGTTGCAAAGTTTGATTGGCATCAAAATCTTCGTAGGCCGAAAAAGATTTATCAAAACTCTTGCTTTCGTCCTTGTTGTTCTGATAACGTACTCTCACCGCAACGGTCAACCTGTTTTTTCCAGCTACTTCATTCGCTTGAATCGCAACTGAAGATTGTTGATAGGTTGTGATTTCTCCTTCGAGCATCAAATCACTTTCCTCGTCATTGGTCAACGATAATTTTGTTCGGTTATTGAAAATATCTTGCAAAGCATCGGTGAACTCTCGACTTAAATTCGGGTTTTGATAAGGTGCATAATTCGGAAAAGTAGCAATTCGAATGGTTTGCCAATTGGGGTCAATCGAGGATCCTGACAAGGTATAGCAGGAATTCAGAGTCAAGATTGCCAAAACCATAAGAATCGTTGCAATTTTATTTATTTTCTTCTTCATTCCTTAATCCAATTCGTATTGTTTAATTTTCCGATACAAAGTTCGTTCAGAAATACCTAATTCTTCAGCGGCCGAACGGCGTTTTCCTTTGTGTTTTTCCAATGCTTTCCGAATCATATCTTTTTCATTGTCTTGCAAAGAAAGGGATTCGTCTTGAACCTCTTCAAATTCATGTTCGTAATAATCAAAATCTTGAATAATCGATTCTTTGACTTCTTCCTTTGGAAGAATCTCCATGGGCGAAAAATCACTTTCCGCCACATTTTGCTCACGAATTACACGTTGCAAAGTATCGATACTCGACGAAGATATTTTCTCTTTATTATGGATTAAATCCAAAGTCAACGCGCGCAAATCATTTAAATCTTGTTTCATTTCCAACAAAAATTTAAACAGAATTTCTCGTTCCAAATGATCGGCATTTCCGCTTGAATTATTTGATCCCACCAAAACAGGAACTGAATTCTGATACGGAAGATAGGTTCTCACTTTTTCTTCAGAAACGTAACGATCCTTTTCAACCACTGAAATTTCTTCGGTGAAATTCTTAAGTTGTCGAATGTTTCCCGGCCAAGGATAATTCATTACAAATTGCATTGCCTCAGGACTAAGTTCCAAAGTCGGCATTCTATATTTCGATGCAAAATCAGCGGAGAATTTTCGGAATAACAAAGGAATGTCGTTTTTACGATTTCGTAAAGCCGGCATATCGATTTGAATTGTATTCAATCGATAATACAAATCTTCTCTGAATTTCCCTTTTTGTACGGCTTCTTCCATTTTCACATTGGTTGCTGCGACAATTCGAACATCGGTTTTTTGAATTTCAGATGAACCTACTTTCATAAACTCTCCTGTTTCCAAAACACGTAAAAGTCGAACTTGGGTCGGCAAAGGCAATTCCCCTACTTCGTCTAAAAAGATAGTTCCTTTATCCGCTACTTCAAAATATCCCTTTCGAGTCGTTGTTGCACCTGTAAAAGCTCCTTTTTCGTGACCAAACAATTCCGAATCTATCGTTCCTTCGGGTATTGCACCACAGTTTACGGTGATGTAATTGTTGTGTTTTCGTGCCGATTGAGAATGAATGATTTTGGGAATAAATTCTTTTCCCACCCCGCTCTCACCACTTACCAAAACCGTAATATCTGTGGGTGCTACTTGAATTGCTTTTTCCAAAGCGCGGTTCAAAACAGGGTCATTCCCTATAATCGAAAAACGTTGTTTTATGGTTTGTAAATTATCCATTCGTTGTTATTTCACGTTGGGTTATGTTGTTAAAACTTGGTTAAAAAAATACCATTTAAATTATCCTACATGGACTCCTGAAAAGTTAGACCATTTCTCCAATAAGTGTTGCTGAGGTGCAGTCCAATGCTTTTACTTTCACAAAATCACCCACTTTGGTTCCTTCCACAATTGGAAATACCATCACTGCGTTTTGAGAAATTCGACCGGACCATTCGTTTTCGTTTTTTCTACTGGTTCGTTCAATCAGAACTTCATGCACTTTACCTACATATTCTTCCATTCGTTCTTTGGAATGTCTTTGTTGAACTTCAATAATCTCGCTCAATCTTCGTTTTTTCACTTCTTCGGGCACATCGTCTTCCATCTTTTTATCCGCGGGAGTTCCTGGACGATTAGAATACGCGAACATATATCCGAAATCATACCGAACATATTCCATCAAACTAAGTGTTTCTTGGTGTTCTTCTTCGGTTTCTCCACAGAATCCTGCAATTATATCGTGTGAAATCGAACAATCAGGAAGAATGGTTCGAATTTTATCGATCAATTCCAAATATTCCTCCCGGGTATGTTGACGATTCATTCGTTTCAAAACTTCTGTACTTCCCGATTGAATTGGAAGGTGAATGTATTTGCAAATATTATCGTGTGAAGCCATCGTTCGCAATACGCTCTCGTGCATATCTTGCGGATTGGATGTTGAAAATCGAATTCGCATTTGAGGAACAGCTTCTGCGACCATCGCTAAAAGTTGCGCAAAGTCCACGGCTGTTGCCTTTTGAATATCGGTCGCATTTTTGAAATCTTTTTTCAATCCACCACCATACCATAAATAGGAATCTACATTTTGACCCAAAAGCGTAATTTCTTTGTATCCATTTTCCCAAAGACCCACACATTCATTCACAATCGAATGGGGATCACGACTTCTTTCTCTTCCACGTGTAAAAGGAACGACACAAAACGTACACATGTTATCGCAACCTCGGGTAATGGTCACAAAGGCGGTTACTCCATTTCCACCCAAACGAACGGGATTCAAATCCGCATAGGTTTCATCTTTCGAAAGAATCACATTAATCGCTTGACGACCATCTTCTACATCTTCCATCAGTTTCGGCAAATCGCGGTAAGCGTCTGGTCCGACAACCAAGTCGACAATTTTCTCTTCTTCCAACAATTTGGTTTTCAAACGTTCAGCCATACAACCCAAAACACCGATTTTCAACGAAGGATTTATCTTTTTCTGAACATTGTATTCGGATAATCTTTTACGAACAGTTTGTTCGGCCTTGTCACGAATTGCACAGGTATTTACCAAAATCAAATCCGCCTCTTCCATTACATCCGTAGTATTGTATCCATTCTCCAACATAATCGAAGCAACAATTTCTGAATCTGAAAAATTCATTTGACATCCGTAACTCTCTAAAAAAAGCTTCTTTGAATTCTCATTCCTCCCTTCTAAAACCGTGGATTCTCCTTGACGGGCTTCATTTATTTCTTTGATTGGTGATTCCATTTTTCTAAAAATTGTATAGAATGCAAATATATAAATTCCTATGTCAATATGGCAGTCAATTTAATTGTTTGGATATTTTTAACTTTTGACTATTTTTGAAGAATAATTAAAAACTATGAATTCGGATATCAATACACATGCAAAAAACGATTCACTGAATTTCAATTCGGTATTCAATCAATCGTGGAGCCTTTTCACAAAATCATTAGGAATGGGGATTTTGGCGATTGTCATTTACTTGATTGCTTCCGGAATGGTTGGCTTTATGATTGAAAGTATCACAGGATTTAATTCGATCACCCAAGAATTTATGGAAGATATTCAAGGAATGAACGACCCCAACACGTTAATCTATAAAATGCAAGATTTTTATATGAATAATTTGAGCTTGATTGTGATTTCAAGGCTATTAACCGAATTCATACTTCTACTTACTTTTCCCTTAGCAGCTGGCTTTATAATGGTTTGTAGAGAAATGGATCAACACGGTTATGCTAACATAAAAACTTTATTCATTGGATTTAAACCTGAATATTGGGGCCGTTTAATGGTTTTAGCCATCGTTTATTTTATTCTTTCAAAAATTGCCATTATGCTTTTCATCTTACCTGGCGTTTATCTTTGGGTAGCGGCTTGTATTGCATGTCCTTTTGTGTTATTCAAAGGAATGAGCGGAATGGAAGCTTTAAAAGCAAGTATACATACTGTAAATCAAAACTGGTTTTCGGTTTTTAAAATTTTAGTAGTCGCTTCTTTAATCGGAATTTCAGGATACCTATTATGTGGTGTTGGAAGAGTCGCTACCTATCCTTTTGTGCTGGTAACGATTTATATGTTGTACAAAAACATGGTTGGATTTGACGATGATGAAATCACAGAAATTGGTAAGAATTAGTCAGTTTTTGGTAGCTTCAATAAATTCTCTCTATTTTTGCAGAAAATTTGTAGATGCCTAAAAACTTAGTAATAGTCGAGTCACCAGCGAAAGCAAAAACAATTCAAAACTACTTAGGGAAGGACTTTGCGGTCGAATCCAGCTTTGGTCACATCTCTGATTTGCCAAAAAAAGGGATGGGAATTGAGATTGAAAACAACTTCAAACCCGTCTATGAAGTTTCTGCGGATAAGAAAGATGTAGTAAAAAAGCTCAAAGATCTGGCAAAAAAAGCAGATACGATTTGGCTGGCTTCGGATGAGGACCGTGAAGGAGAAGCAATTGCATGGCACTTGTATAATGTATTGGGATTAGAGAAAAAAGAAACGCATCGAATTGTTTTCAATGAAATTACAAAGAAAGCGATTCAAAAAGCCATAGAAAATCCACGTCAAATTGATAATGATTTGGTGGATGCTCAGCAAGCACGTCGAATTTTAGACCGATTGGTTGGATTTGAAGTTTCACCAATTTTATGGAAAAAAATCAAACCCGGATTATCGGCTGGACGTGTACAATCGGTGGCAGTTCGATTGATTGTAGAGCGTGAAAAAGAAATTCAAAACTTCAAACCGGTTTCCAGCTTTCGGTTTACAGCACAATTTGGAACCCAAGATAAAAAATCATTCAAAGCCGTCTTAACCAAAGAATTTAAAACCTTTGAAGAAGCAAAAGCATTTATCGAATCCTGTACGGATGCGGAATTTAAAATAAAGGACTTACAGAAAAAGCCCGCGAAACGCTCGCCTTCTGCTCCTTTTACAACTTCCACATTGCAACAAGAAGCTTCATTGAAATTAGGTTATCCCGTTTCGAGAACCATGCGTGTAGCACAACAGCTATACGAATCCGGATTGATTACCTATATGCGAACCGATAGTGTAAACTTGTCACAAGATGCGATTGCGGATGCAGAGAAAACAATTATTGCAAATTATGGTGAGAAATACAGTTCGCCTAAAAATTATACCAACAAAAATAAATCAGCACAAGAAGCGCATGAGGCGATTCGTCCTACCGATTTCAATGTGAAAAATGCAGCCGGCGATGATAGCATGCGAAGATTATATGATTTGATTTGGAAAAGATCGATTGCAAGTCAAATGACACAAGCCGATTTGGAACGAACCATCATCGATGTTTCTAATTCAAAAAACAAAGAGATTTTCCAAGCAAAAGGAGAAATCATCGTTTTTGACGGATTTTTAAGAGTCTATCAAGAAGCTGTTTCCGAAGACGAAGTGGAAGATGACAAAACCATTTTACCGGATGTACATACCAACGATCCTGTAAATGCAGACGAAATTTTTGGAACTCAAAAATTCACGAAGTCACCTCCACGTTACACAGAAGCATCATTGGTTAAGAAATTGGAAGAATTGGGAATCGGTCGACCCTCGACCTATGCACCAACGATTTCAACGATTCAAAACCGAGATTATGTACATGTGGGGAATTTGGATGGAGAGAAAAGAGAATTGCAAACTTTACGTCTTGTTTCCGGGAAAATTACTGAGAAATTAGACTCGGAGAATTATGGTGCAGACAAGCGGAAATTAATTCCAACGGATATTGGAATCGTTGTGAATGATTTCTTGGTCGAATATTTCGCAAACATTATGGACTATGATTTCACAGCACGTGTGGAAGAAAGTTTTGATGAAATTGCCGAAGGAAAACAAAGTTGGACTTCAATGATTGATGGATTTTACAAGAAATTCCACAATACAGTTGAGATCGTAGAAGAAACCGCAGAACGCGCATCGGGCGAAAGAGAATTAGGAAAAGATCCCGAATCAGGAAAGCCCGTTTTCGCACGAATTGGTCGTTTCGGCCCTATGATTCAAATTGGAGAAGCAGAAGACGAAGAAAAGCCAAGGTTCGCTAGTTTATTAAGCACTCAATCCATTCATAGCATCGAACTCGAAGAAGCATTGAAATTATTTCAATTGCCACGCACTTTGGGCGAATATGAAAGTGAAGTTGTGGAAGTAAATGCGGGTCGATACGGACCGTACGTAAAGTACATGGAAATGTTTGTTTCCATCCCAAAAGAGGAAGATGTAATGGAAATCACATTTGAACGCGCCGTAGAATTAATCCAAGAAAAACAAAAAGCAGACGCGCCAATTGCAACATATGAAGGATTGGATGTAATCAAAGGAAAAGGTCGTTTTGGTCCGTTTATCAAATGGAATGAAATGTTTATCAATGTCAATAAAAAATACGATTTCGATAATTTATCCCAAGCTGATATCATTGAATTGATAGAAGCCAAGAAACAAAAAGAAAGAGAAAAAGTAGTTCAGAATTGGGAAGAGGAAGGAATTCGAATCGAAAAAGCCCGTTGGGGACGACATAATATCATCAAAGGAAAAACGAAGATAGAATTGGCCAAGGAAGTAGATGTAATCAATATTACACTTGACGAAGTAAAGAAAATAATCGAAGCGAAAAAACCGAGCAAGAAGAAGAAGAAAAAATAATGATTCACGAATTTTTAACCCCTGTTTCTGCGGATTTACGAACCTATGCTTCCGAGCTGGATGCGTTCAGTATTGGTCAAAATTTACGATTTGATGTTGATTTTGAAGAAAATTCCATGGTGATTTTTGGAATAAAAGAAACACGCGATCAAATTCAGGATCCGCATTTAGAATTGGATTTTGATTTGGTTCGGGAACAATTCTACCTCTTAAAAAAAGGAAATTGGCATGTACCGTTATACGATTTGGGCGATATACTACCAGGCGAAAGTTTGGAAGACACTTATTTTGCATTTTTAAAAATTCAACAAGAATTATTGAAAAAAAAATGTGTTTTGATCATTTTAGGCGGAACTTCCAGTTTAGCCTATTGGCAATACAGAGCATTTGATGCGATTACCCATCAAGTCAATGTAAGTTGTATTGACAACCGTTTTCGTTTGGGAAATAGTGATTACGACTTATCATCGAATAATTATTTGAGTAAAATTATAACCACTGAGCCGCATCAACTTTTTGATTACTCTCATTTAGGATATCAAACCTACTTTGTGGGTCAAGAAGAGTTGGATCTAATGGATCAATTAAACTTTGATGTAAAAAGATTGGGGAAGTTGATAGATAATATGCAGGAAGCTGAGCCTGAATTGAGGTTTTCAGACTTGGTTATTTTAAACTTAGAGGCCCTTCAAGCTTCAGATTTTAAATCCTCTACTCAACAATCACCCAATGGATTTAGTTCCCGAGAAATATGTTCTTTGTCTAGATATGCAGGTATAAACAATAAAGTACAATCCTTTGGCGTTTATAATTTCAAGGCGAAAAACATTTTGGTCGACAATATATTGTTGGCTGAGGTTCTTTGGTATTTTATAGAAGGTAAGAATCAAGCCCCTATGGTATTGGATTTGGATGAAAGAGATGATTTTGAAACTTTTTACGTTCAACTCCCCGAACAGGACTTAATATTTTATCATGACATCGATTCACAGCAATGGTGGATGGAACTGAGCGAAGCGGAAGCAACTCATAAACAAATCATTCCATGTTCGATGAAGGATTACGAAGATTCGCTAAAGGGAAGGATTCCGGATAGATGGTGGAAGTCATTTAAAAAGTTATACTAACCACAATAAAATAAATTTTTAATCGTTAGCAAGTAGCAAATTAAAAATTATTTTTGGAGACTCGTAAAATTATAATAGATTTACACGCTTAAAAAAAATTAAGAATGAATAAAGCATTGGTAGCAGTTATCTTAATAACATTCACTCTTTCTTCCTGTAACATGTTGAAAAAGGGAAGAAATGGAGGAAAAGATGATGGTCAAATTGTAGGAAAGAAATCAACAAACTGGACGCCACAACGCCCAAAAAGCATGGTACCCATTCCAAGTGGGGCTTTTGTGTTGGGACAAACCGATTATGATTTTACATTTGATAATTCGGCACCGGTTCGTACCGTGTCGGTTTCTGGTTTTTACATGGATGACACCGAAACCACGAACTCAGAATATCAAGTATTTGTAAATTATGTTCGCGATTCCATTGCACGAACCATGTTGGCAGAAAAAGCCGCTGAGTTAGGATATGATCCTACATCGGGTGATTCGGGTGAAGCTACAGGTATTGCTGGATATCGTTACATTTCAGGAAGTGAAGATGGAGAGAAAACACCGTGGGACGAATATGTAGAGTCACAATCTACGGGACGTGATGGTGATTATTCCATTGACCAAAGAAAACTGAATTGGAATGCAGAGCTAATGTGGAACAAATATGAATATCCAGATGTGGATTATGCAGAAGCATTGGATGCTTTGTATTATTCGCCGGAAGAAAGATTCAACAATGAGCGTTTGATTGACGTTCGTAAATTGAAATTCAAATATGTTTGGGTGGACCAAGAAGGAGCTGCGCGTGAAGGAAATAATCCGGACTCGTACCGAATCGACTTCCGTCACGAAGAAGAAGTAACCGTTTATCCGGACACCACAGTTTGGGTACGTGACTTTAATTATGCGCACAACGATCCTATGCACGAAAACTATTTTTGGCATGAAGCTTATTCTTCGTATCCTGTAGTAGGAGTTACTTGGAACCAAGCCATGGCCTATTGTGCATTTAAAACAAAAAAGCAAAACGACTTTTTAGCTACCAAAAGAAAGAAAAGAGATACTGCGAAAAAAGTAATCGATTACCGTTTACCTACCGAAATTGAGTGGGAATACGCCGCACGAGGAGGGCTTCAAGATGCACCTTACCCATGGGGAGGTCCGTATTTGATGGATGATAGAGGTTGTTATTTAGCAAACTTTAAACCGAAGCGTGGAGATTACATCGAAGAATACGGAAAAGGATATATGTACACCGCTCCTGTTAAAACATTCCATGCCAATGGATATGGATTGTATGATATGGCAGGAAACGTAGCAGAGTGGACAAGCACACCGTATGACAAAGCGTTTTATCAAATGACATCCACACTAAATCCAACCATGTCCCGAAACCAGAGTGAGAACAAAGCCTTACGAGGTGGATCTTGGAAAGACATTGGGTATTTATTGATGGTAAGTGCAAGAGATTGGGAACACCAAGATTCAGCGAGAAGCTACATCGGCTTTAGAACCGTTCAATCTTTCCCAGAAGGTGCTAAAATCAAATTTAAAAAGAGAAAAAAATAATCAGAACAATTTTATAAATCTTTAATTAACACAAATACAATTTTAAATTATGGCAGCAAAAGCAAGTAAAAAAGACGTAAGACTAAATTTCTTTTACAGTATTGGGGCAGCAATTGTTATCCTTGGTGCATTAGCCAAGATTAACCACTATTCGTTTGGTCCTATCGATGGATCTACCGTTCTACTAATTGGTATGGCGATGGAGGTGGTCGTATTTACAGTATTCGCCTTTGACAAACCCAAAGGAGATTACGAATGGGAAACTGTTTATCCAGAATTAGCATCTGGCGTAGCAGTAGCACCCAAAAAAGCCGCAAAAGTGGTTGAGGAAACAGATAATGTATCTCTTTCTCAAAAATTAGACAAAATGTTAGGTGAAGCAAAATTGGATGTTTCCTTGATGGAAAGATTGCGATCAGGAATCGAGAACTTCGGATCAGCAGTGAATGAAATCAACAAAACAACCAGTGCAGCAGCAGCTACCCAACAATATGGTGATCAATTGGCCTTGGCCGCTAATCATATGGAATCTTTAAACGCATTGTACCAAGTGCAATTAGAGAGTGGACAAAAACAAGTAGAGTTAAACAAACAATTCATTTCGGAAATGGAAGCTTCAGCTGGAGGTTCTCAGAAATTCCAACAAGAATTAGAATCCTTATCTCAAAGCATCAACAGCCTAAACAAAGTGTATGGTGGAATGTTGAACGCGATGAAAGGAAATTAATTAGCGAATTTAGAATCGTTTACAACTGAAAAAATTAATTAAATGTTTAACAATCTACTTATTTAAATAAAGATGGCAGGCAAACAAACACCTCGTCAAAAGATGATTAACCTGATGTACCTTGTGTTCATCGCAATGATGGCTATGCAGGTAGATCGTCAGGTATTACGTTCTTTTGAAGGAATAACAGTAACCTTGGATGATTCATCCAAATTAACAGCAGACAACAACTCAACGTTTTATGACCAAATAACAAATAAAGCGAATGAGGATGAAGATTATAAAGCAATTGAAAGTCAAGCGAATTTAGTAAAAGCGGAAGCCGAGAAAGCGTACAATGTAATTGAATCAATCAAGTCAGAAATAATGCTAAAGCAGGAATATAGCTTACCTGTTGCGGGCGCTGATGACGATGTAGAAACGAATTACAATTCCCTTTCAAACACAGACGTTCTTACAAAACTTTTATTTGTAAAACAAGATACGCCGACAGAGAAAGGAACGGAATTAAAAGCATCTATTGATGGATTTAATAAGTTTATGGTTCAAGCGTATGACGGTTCTAAAAAGGATCAAGATCGGATTGATCATATTTTTACAACCCAAGATAGGGGGAAAAAATCATGGTTAAATGCTATGTTCTATGACCAGCCGATGGTTGCAGGATTAGCGAACTTAACAAAGATTCAATCGGATATCCGTACGGAAGAAGGAAACTTGGTAAGAGCTTTATTGGCAAATAAATTACAAGATGAAATTGAGTTGAAAGCATTCGAACCGATCGTAATCGCTCCACCATTTGTACGCTCAGACAAACCAGCAGACGCGAGTATTGCATTTGGAGCGTTTGATAACACATTGAATGGTAAAGTAATGATTGATGGAATGGGTGAAGTTCCATTGGTAAATGGAAAAGCAGATTTCAAATTAAACACAGGAGGATCAGGTGTTAGAACTGTAAAAGGTACGATGACTTATATGGGTGCAGATGGTAAATTCGTTGAACCAATACCATTCTCTCATGAATATGAAGTTGTAGCAGAAACTTTAATGGCTCCACCAAGCGGTGCAATCATTTCAGCCGATGCGATGAATGTGGTTTACCGTAACTTAGATAACCCAATGTCAGCAACTGTAAATGGAGCAGATGGAGCGGTTTCTATGACAGCATCCGTTGGAGGTTTACGTTCAGCAGGAGCAGGTAAATGGATATTCAAACCCGCAGCAGGAAGTGGAACGGTAACGTTTACAGCCTCAGCAAAAACTTCAACTGGAAAAGTAGTTTCCGGTAAGAAAGAATTCCGTATCAAACCGGTTCCACCAGCACGAGCGCACATTGCGAACAAAACAAGTCTTGCAGTGCCCGCAAATGGATTGGCAGGACAAACAGTACGTGTAGACTGGCCTGACTTCTTATTCGATGTGAAAGGAGAAGTAACCTCGTTCAAAGTAAAGGTACCTGGACAACCAACCGTTGCGGTTTCAGGAAGTAAAATGTCAGGTGCAGCAGGAGCTTTAGGAAAAGCCAAAAAAGGTGACGTAGTGGGAGTATTTGATATTAAATATTCTTCTTCGGCCGGAACAGGTGAAGCATCCGCAGTAACAATTGAAGTAAATTAATAAAAAATAATAGTATGAAGTGTCTTTTTTTCGGAATAGTGAGTTTAGTAGCATCTGTGGGATTTGCACAGAATGTTTTGAATGCTATGTCTCCTGAAGAACTCAGAGAGCAAAGAGCAAACAAAACAAAAGTTACAGAAGCGGGAGATACCATCAGTACCATGGCGGAGCCGTTGGAATATGGTTACATTGAGGACAAAGACGTTATTTGGTCAAAAGTAGTGTGGGAAGTAATTGATATGAACGAGCGTTTAAATCAACCTTTCTACCGTGCTTCGGACGGATTGTTAACCGAATCAGCGTCATTGTATGATGCATTGGTGCAAGGTGTACGATCTGGAGCCATTGAACAGGTTTATGATGATGAGTATTTCGTTACCAAAATGACCTACGACCAAATCGTTTCGAGAACTGCAAAGAAAGATACCCAACAATACTATTTTGATTTAATTGACGAAGGTGAAGAGCCCGACGAAGGTTTAATCTTTAATTTTGAAGTGAATTCTTCAGACATTAAAATGTTAAAAACCAAAGGAATGTGGTACATCGACCGTCGATTGGGTGAAATGAAATACCGTCTTTTAGGACTATGTATCATGGGACCTGATGCACAAGCTTTAGGAACTCAGTTCGATGATGGAACTTTTGTTGAATTATTCTGGATTTGGTATCCAGACGCGAGAAAAGTTTTGAGCAACTATACCGTGTTCAATCCAAACAACTCGTCATCTAGTGTTACCTACGATGATTTACTCAACGCACGACGTTTTTCATCGGTACTCTACAAGGCACAAACCATGTACGGTATCACCCCGATTGAAGAGTATATACCCAAAGATTCAAAAGGTCAACTCGAAGAAAGTGACCGAATCCGAACGGCTGTTCTCCAATCAGAAGGAGATATGTGGAGTTATTAATTTAACTCAAACTATAGAAAAACTCCGTCAGAAATGGCGGAGTTTTTTATTGGGATAAAGTGAAGGAACGAGAATCAATCTTTTGAATTTGGACTCATTTTGAGAATGTATGGATTGTTAAATTTCTTAATTCTTGCAATAAACCGATATGCCCCTTCTCTCTTCTTTGATAAGTTTCGTAACTTGTCCATTTCTAAAAGCTTTTTTAAAAATCACGTATGAAAAATCTAATTCTTATTTCCGCTCTATTTTGTTTTTCGGCCGCTTTGAGCCAATCCCAGGTTCCGTCCACCGAAAGTCAAATTAAAACCGCACTTTATGCGTGCCCCGAAATGTATCAATCCGATGCCAAAGTACTAGGCTACAATCAAAAAGGAGAACTTATAACTTTACGCGAAGGTAAAAATGAATTGATTTGTTTAGCCGATGATCCCGAGAAAGGAGGAATTAGTGTGTCCTGTTACAGTAATAAGTTAGAAGCTTACATGAATCGCGGTCGTGCTTTGCTTGCGGAAGGGAAAACCGAAATAGAAAAAAGAGAAATTCGCAAAAAAGAAATCGACGAAGGAACTTTGGAAATGCCCAAAGAACCGGCAGCAGTTTATGTAGTTTCCGCAAAAGAGGAAGATCACAACTTTGAAACGGGCGAATTGAAAACAAGTAAAATTCGGTATGTTTTTTACAAACCGTATATGACCGCAGAAGAAACCGGATTACCTACCCAACCGGGAGCTCCAGGAATGCCGTGGCTGATGGATGCAGATACGCATCGTTCGCATATTATGATTACACCAGGGAATTAGAAAGGTGGATTTGAGAAATTCCCTTTAAATACTAAAAAAACTGGTAGAAAATTTTTATTTCCATTTAGTTAGCAATGAGTAAACTTAATTTTACGAAATAGGACATCTACCCTAGAATCCGAACCAAAAACAATACTCATTTATCAAATCACACATAATCAATTTTATTTTAGCTATCAAGGCGTTTATATTGACTTTGCAATTCAAAATTAAGCTCCATCGATTACCCAAAAGCCTTTAGAAATCTAACTTCTTCAAATTTTTAAGAACGGCTAACGCGTAAAATCAATTCAAAATCCAACAAATTCGATAATTCCAATTAGAAAGTATTTATAGCGTGAGGTTTCATAAATTAGCAAAAGGAAAAAATCCTTAAAAATAAAAAAATGAGTGAAAAAAAATTCAACATAGCCTTATTAATCGACGGTGACAATGCGCAAGCAAAACTCCTCAAAGAAACCATCGAAGAGGTTTCGAAATATGGAAAAGCAACCATCCGAAGAATTTATGGAGACTGGACATCCCAATCCATGAATTCGTGGAAAGATTTAATTAACCAACATTCCATAAATCCCATTCAGAAGTTCTCATACACCACAGGAAAAAACTCAACGGATAGTGCGATGATTATTGACGCCATGGATATTTTACACACGAAAAGTGTGGAAGGATTTTGCATCGTTTCGAGCGATAGTGATTACACTGGACTGGCAAAAAGAATTCGGGAAGAAGGTTTATTTGTGATGGGAATTGGCGAGAAAAAAACGCCGGAAGCTTTTGTGCGATCTTGTGATATATTCACCTACACTGAAAACATTTCCCCTCGAACGGAAAAACTAAAACCAAAAACAATCAAATCGAAAAACAATGAGAAAAAAGAAACTTCCCTTAAAAAACCTGCACAAGAAAAAATAAAAGAACCCACAAACTTCTTGTCCGATAAAGACAACCAAACGATTTCCAAAGCCTTTGAAATTTCGACCGATGAAAACGATGTGGCTTACATTTCAAAAGTGGGTGGAAGCATTCGTAAAATTGATCCGAGTTTTGATGCGCGAACGTATGGATATTCGTCTTTATCCAAATTATTTGAAAATCTAGACGATTACCAAGTCATTCGAAACGAAGTGGGCGAATTAAATCATCCTTTGTTAAAACGAAAATAGTATGAGTTCATAAAAAGAAATTAAAACCCATCTAGTAAAATATGAAAAAGCGCTACTACGTATTAATTCTGGGTTTATTTACACTTCATTCTTTCGTGTTTGCAAACAACGGAAAGGATAGTTTACAAAATATAATAAAAAGTCAAAACACCAGCACCACCAAAAAAATGGCTGCATATGTTCAATTGACAAATGAGTTAGCTGGCCAAAATGATCCTGATTTCAAGAAAACCGCAGATTCAGGAATTAAATATGCAGCGAAAATAAACGATTCCGTCCAAATGGCGTTTATTATAAAAAATAAAGCCAAATACTATAAATCCCAAGAAAAAAGAGACAGTGCCCTACTCTACTTCTATGAATCTTCGGCCCTTTTTGAACGTCAAAATCATCCATTAGAAGCTGCGGAAATTTACAATGAAATCGCTCGAATCTACCGAAGAGATGAAGTAGATCGCGCCTTGCATTTTTATGATAAAGCGTATGCAATTTATGATAAAGCAAAGGATGAAAAAGGCTTGGCCATCATTCTGAACGAGTCAGGAATGGCTTATCAAAACAAAGGAGATTTGGACGAAGCAATTCGCAGGTATTCTTCTTCATTGGAAATTCAAAAACGACGGAATGACAGTGTAGGAATTGGTTATGCGTTGGAATTTCTTTCGGGTGCATATTTAATTAAAAAGGAATTTAGAAAAAGTAAAGATTATTTATTGGAGTCCTTGAAAATTCGGACAGAATTAAAAGACACCTTTGCTTTGGCGATTAATTACACCAATTTGGGTGAGTTTTATCAAACAACGAATGATCCGCACCAAGCAATTCCCAACGTTCTACTTAGTAATAAATTAGCACGAAAAATTGATTTCTTGGATTTATTGTCGCATAATTACAATCTACTTTCAAATTTATATCAACAAACGGGCGAATATAAATTAGCCTATGAAAGTATGAATCAACACTATGCGATTAAAGATTCTCTTTTTGATTTACAGAAGTCAAAACAGATTGAAGAAATTTCTGTAAAATACGAAACCGAGAAAAATAAATCGTTGATCAAAGAACAGAATCTAAAAATTCTGAAACGAAATTATGCGATAGGAATTTCAATTTTCCTTTTACTGGCTCTCATTGGAATTGCTTTTTTACTCTTTAAACGAACCAAATTAAAGAACGATTTAAAATTAAAACAAAGCATCATCAAAGAACAAGAAGCAAGTACAAAGGCAGTTATGAATGCGGAAGAGGAAGAGCGTCAACGAATTGCACGAGACTTGCACGATGGTGTGGGTCAATTGATAAGTACAGCAAAAATGAATCTTTCATCGTTGGAATCGCATATTGATTTCAAAGATGAAAATCAAAAAAGAACCTTTGAAAACGCGATTCATTTGGTGGATGAAAGTTGCAAAGAAGTGCGTGTTGTTTCTCATAATTTAATGCCAAATGCTTTACTGAAAAAGAGTCTGGCCGATGCGATTCGAAATTTCATCCATACGATTGAAAAAGATAAATTGAAAGTTCATTTGTACATGGAAGGTTTTGAGGAAAAATTGGATCAAAACTTAGAATCTGTTTTGTACAGAATTGTGCAGGAATGTGTAAATAATGTAATCAAACATGCAGATGCTTCTTCTTTGGATATTTCAATTCTGAAAGATGCACATGAAATAAACTTAACCATTGAGGACAATGGAAAAGGATTTCTAATTAACAGAATTTCGAGTTTTGACGGAATGGGTTTAAAAAACATTACGTCCAGAGTTCTGTATTTAAAAGGAACGGTAGATTTTGATTCGGAACCTGGAAAAGGAACTTTGGTTGCGATTAACATTCCAATAAAAACCCCCTATGAAGATGCATAGAAAAATAAAAATTGGAATTGTAGATGATCATCAATTGGTAATTGATGGCTTAAAATCTTTATTGAAAGACGAAAACACCATTGAAATCATTTTTTCAACCACTCAACCTTTGACGGTCTTGGATTTACTCCGAACTCGGGAAATTGATTTGTTACTTTTGGATATCATTATGCCTGAAATGACTGGGAATATTTTGGCGAAATTGGTCAAAGAAGAATATCCCGCTGTGAAATTAATGGCTCTTTCCATGGACAATGATGGAGATTTAGTGAATGACATGATTAAGAATGCGAATATTCTGGGTTATGCCTTAAAAAACATTAGCCAAAAAGAATTGGTAGAAGCCATTCAAAAAATAGATGCGGGTGGCTATTTCTTTAGCAAGGAAGTAATTAAAGAAATGAACCGAAGCGATGGTCGAAAAAAAACAGTGGAAGATGCGCGATTAACACGACGAGAAATAGAAATCATCCAGTTAATTGAACAAGAATTAAGTAACCGTGAAATCGCTGAAAAACTTTTCATCAGTGAACGAACGGTGGAAACCCATCGAAAAAATATTTACCGGAAAACCAACACAAACTCTGTACTTAGCATTGTGAAATACATGTATGAAAATAATTTGGGCTAGTTACTGTAAAAAATAATCCCTCGGCAAAACCGAGGGAATAATTTAAGTTTAGGTAGAGTTAATGAATAGGTATTAGGTTAAGCTTTTATGATTTTAATTTTGCTGAATGGCTACATTGAAAGAACCTTCAGAAATATTTTTGATGCTGTTATCTCCAAGTACATTCTTCGCTTTAAAGTGAAAAGTTCCTTTTACATGGGTAGAAGTTAACTCCGAAATTTTTACTTCACCCGCTTGTGCATCTGAATACGGTGCTTGCCAAGTAAGCGTTTCTGCATTCATTGGATTGGATGGATCCACCGTTACTTCGGTATAGGAAGCCGTTGTGAAAATATTGGATCCGCCGCCTATTGGATATGTTCCCACGCCATCCGCCATCATGACATTCAGTGTAAAAGCGCGCGTTGGAGTTCCAGTACCCGTATTCCCCGAAATAATTAGTGAACTTCCACTGCTTGTGGCGAAAGTCACCATTTCCATGGTTGTATAGTGTGTTCCGTCTACTTTGGCGGTAATAGTTCCAGCGCCTGCGTCTCCCCCGCCACCTCCATCGTCATCGCTTTTACAAGAAAATGTAAATAAGCCAAGTGCAAATAAGAGGATCATTAATTGAAGGGGTTTCATTGTTTTCATAATTAAAGGTTTTAAGATGAATAATTCTAAAACAAATGTATTCTGAAAACCTAAGTAGTACAATACCGTCTAGACGGTATATTTTATAAAAACCAGTGAAAAAGGTAAAATAAGATTAATTAAAAATGGAGTTAATCCTTAAAAACATAATAACCACATTTTAAATACGCACCTTCCTTAAAAGTAACCGGATGGTCGATGTCGTGGAAATTTTCACCAATGGTTTTGAAACGTCTTCCTGAGCTTTGCAAAGCTAATTCATTGATTTTAAAGAAATCGTCGGATGAAACACGCGTGGAACATGATGCCAATACCAAAATTCCATTTGGGGCGACCAATTGAATTCCCAATTTAGCGAGTTGTTCGTATTTACTTTTTGCCCGTAATTCTTCAGTCTGACTTTTCGCAAACGAAGGCGGGTCAATAACCACTATATCAAAGGTTTTCCCTTCATCTACCAGTTCCTTGAGTGTGACAAAAGCATCGCCCAAAAGAGTTAAATGTTTTCCTTTGTAGGTATTCAAAGCTGCATTGTCTTTGGCTATTTGCAAAGCGTGTTTGCTGATATCCAAAATCGTTGCTTCTTTCGCGCCTCCAACCAAAGCATGAATTGAAAATCCACCGGCATAGGCAAAAACATCCAAAACCGTTTTGTCTTTTGCCAACTCCCCTACTCGTTTTCGGTTGGCTCTATGGTCCAAGAAATATCCCGTTTTATGTCCTTTGATTACATTCGCAGAAAAATGAAGACCGTGTTCTAAAAATTCCACCACTTCATTTTCTAATTCTCCATACAAAACTTGACCATCTGTAAATTCATACGGATTGGCTTCTTGCAGATTTCGACTCAATCGCAAAACGACCGTCGTACAACCTGAAACAATTAGCAAAGATTCTATAATGTCTTTCAAATAGGGAAACCAAATCATAGAATACAGTTTCACAACGAGCACATGTGCATACACATCGGCAATAAATCCTGGAAATCCGTCATTTTCACCAAACAACAAACGATAACTATTTGTTTTTTGGGCTAGCAAAGGTTTTCGTAAATCATAGGCTTCATTGATTTTGGTTGCAAAAAAGTTGGAATCTATTTTTTGACCGCTATAATAATGAAGCATCTTAATTTGAATCGGAGATTCGGGATCGTAAAGACCCACTCCAAAAACTTGGTTGTTTTTCTGTCGAAATAAAATCGCCACATCGCCCGATTTACCTTCTTTGTTCACCTTCTCAATACTTTCTGAAAAAACCCAAGGATGGGCTGATCTAAGCATGATACTTTCAGCTGCTGGCGTTAATTTTACAGCTAAATTCTGAACTTTTATTTGTGGGAATTGACAGTGAAACATAATTCTATGGAAAAGTCCGCAAGATACGACAATTGACTTTCTAAGTATTGCTTATTTTTTTGATGGATTACATACCCAAGAAATAAAAATTATTTTCTACATTCACAGCATGATACCATGGCATCAATATGTTTTCGCACTTATTTTTATTCTCGCTGGACTTAATCATTTCCGAAGTCCAAAACTGTATGAACGCATTATTCCATCGTATATTCCCGCTGGAAAAACGATGGTTTATTTCAGTGGAATTTTAGAAATTGCCTTGGGAATTTTGCTTTTAGTTCCAAAAACTCAATCTCTGGCTGCTTGGGGAATTATTGTTTTAATGGTTCTGTTTCTACCCGTGCATGTCTATATGGTTCAAAATAAAAAAGCAAGCTTGAAAATGCCGAAATGGGCTTTGATTCTTCGCTTGCCCTTACAGTTTGTATTGATTTATTGGGCGTATTTGTATGTTTAATTTCTATTTATGCAATTGAAATAAAAATTCCAAACCTCCTTCATTTCTATTTCTAGCAACGATGGTTCCTTTATGAAAACCGATTGCATTTTTAACAATGGAAAGTCCCAAACCTGTTCCTCCTGTATCGCGTGTTCGGCCTTCATTGATTCTATAAAACCGTTCGAAAAGTCGATTTAAGTAGGATTCATCACTAATTCCAGCTCCTGTATCGAAAAAAGAGAAGTAATAAAAATCCTTGTCTTCTTTGTACATATTTATCTGAATTTGAATGGATTCTCCTCCGTATCGAATCGAGTTGTCGATTAAATTTCTGAAAATAGAATACATTAAATTCCGGTTGGCTTTCAAGGTCAAATCTGCTGGAATAGTCCAATTCAATTCGATGTTTTTCTCTTTCAATAAATCCGAAAAATCTTCTTTTAAGGATTCAAACAACGATTGAAAAGCCACGTCTTTTCGTTTAAAAGAAAGCGGCGCTTCTTCTATTTTTGTGATCATTCCCATATCTTGAATAATTTCAGACAGCAAAAGCGTTTGATCATGGGCTTGTTTGACGAAATGATTTTTCTTTTCTTCATCCACCGTTGGGACCATTGCGGTTTCTAAATATCCACGAATACTGGTCAATGGCGTTCGTAATTCATGGGCGATGTTACTGGTCATTTCTTGTTTTAAACGTCGTGTTTTTTCGTGTTTTGTAATGTCATTCAGAATGATTTCAAAGCCTTTGTCTTCAAAAACATTGACACGAAGTGAAAAAACTTTTCCTTGTTTACTCAGTTGAGTTTCAAAATAATTTGCTTTTTTCTCGGATAGAAATAGATTCATTTCCTGAAAAATCTCTTCAGAGAATAAGCTTGAAAAATCGCTGGAAGGTTCTTCGGTAAGTGTATTCAGGTATTGAATAAATAATCCATTGTAAAACTCTATCTTTTTATCCGCAGAGACAAAACAGATTCCTTCTTCGGATGTGTGGATATGTTGCAATAATTTTTCACGTTCCAACGCAATTTGATTCTGACTTTCCTTTAGTTTTTTATAGCTTTTTGTAATGGAAGTTCCAATTTCACCCAACTCATCATTCGGGAAATCATAATCAACAAGGCCGTTGCTATCCGCAGACAAAGCGAAATCTCGAAGTTGATTTATCGAATTCCCAAAACGACTGGTAATAAAATTCACCAACAAAAGCATCAAACCAAACAGAGCGATGATAAAGTATAAAAATAGATTATCTGCTTGCAAAAACTTCCGCGTTTGTAAATCATAGGGCAAGGCAACGCGTATATATTGATGGCCGAAATCCTTTACGTAATACAAATACGCTTGTTGATTAGATGTGGACGTTCGGATTTCTGTACCAGTTCCATCTTTCAAAGCATCCAAAATCTCAGGACGGTTTTTATGATTTTCCAGTCCTTCTACATTTTTTATTGAATTGTCGAATAAGACCACGCCTTGTTTATCGATCAAACTCAAACGAAGATTTGGTGGCAATAAAGGAAGAATTCCATCCAAAGAATTTGAACGCGCATCTTTTTGATTGAGTAAATACGCCTGGACTACTTCTGTATAAATATCCAATTTTTCCTCCAAGGCTTCGGTCTTCACTTTCTTTTCTTGAAATTGCTCAAAAAGTATAATTCCAATGGTAAAAACACCAAATATCAAAGCAAAATAAAGAAATAGCCTTTGTTTGTAACCTAATTTCATAATTCTGTATTAAATCGATAACCGTACCCTGAACGGTTTGTAATGAATGAGGAATAACTTCCTAGTTTTTTTCGGAGTCGAGTGATGTGGACATCCACGGTTCTTTCGGTCACATACGTCGTTTCACTCCATGCTTTTTCAATGATTTCAGCTCGTGAGAAAAGCCGTTCTGGGTTTTCTGCGAGTAAGGCTAAGATTTCAAATTCGGTTTTTGTAAGCGAAATTTTCTCTTCTTTGAGTTCGACTTCTTTGATTTCTAAATCAATAATCAATTCATCAAAAACCAATTTCCGAACGGATTCCTTGTCGTTTGTATCACTGTTTCTTTTCAGTATCGCCTTTATGCGCGCAATGACTTCTTTGATGGAAAAAGGTTTGGAAATATAATCATCTCCACCTACAGAAAACCCAGTTAACATATCGTTTTCGGTATCTTTTGCGGTTAGAAATACAATGGGAACTAAATTTCCGTCAGACCGTAATTTCTCCGCCATTTTATAGCCCGACATTCCTGCCATCATCACGTCCAACAAGATCAATGAGAAATCATGGGATACGGTTTCTAAGGCAGATTCTGCAGAAAAAACACACTCCACGTCAAAACCTTCATTCTTCAAATTAAATTCAAGAATCTCACAAATGTTTTGATCATCGTCAACAATTAAGATTTTTGGAGTCATTTATTTCTATATTTTATGCTTTGTAAAATTAATCTATTTATTAGAAAACGCAATGCAATTAATGAGTTAGCTGTGTTATTCATTGGGCTTTTCACCTCCGTGTTTCAGAACTTTTGCGTCGACGTAAAAGACAATTTCTTCCACAATATTGCAACAATGATCTCCAATCCGTTCCAATTTACGAATAAGCAAATAGAGTTTCAAACCGCATTTTGAAAACGATGGTTCATTCTCCATAAATTCGGCTAAAATTAAGATGGATTGATCATAAATTTCATCTACTTCTTCATCTCTCGCTAGAATTCTACCTGATAATCGTGTGTTTTCAGACTCCAGTGCAACAAAACTATCGGATAACATTCCGATCAACATATCGAGCATATTTTCAATTTGCAATCGCTCAATCAACTGTGGATCCACTTCATTGCAATCTCCATCGAGTACATGACGCGCCACGCCCGCCGCAAAATCACCGATTCGCTCCAGTGTATTGCTGATTTTTATCAGAGATAGTGCAAGTCGCAAATCAATGGCAACTGGGTTAAATAGGGCGATGTAATTTTCACAATCACTGTCCATTTTCAGTTCAAAAGCATCGACTCTTTTTTCTCTACTCACAATCTCCAAGGCCAATTCCAAATCGGTTTCTAGAAAGCAATGTTTTGCTTTTTCCAATTGAGAAATCACCAATTTCCACATTTGCATGGCTTCATTTTTCAATGCCTCCATTTCTTGTTCTTTGTGTCTCATTGTTTTTAATCTTAGGTTATTAACCAAATCTACCAGTAATATAATTCTGCGTTTCTTCTTTTTCCGGATTCAGAAACATCTTTTTCGTTTCACTGAATTCAACCAATTCACCCATCATGAAAAACCCTGTTGAATCACTTACACGCGCAGCTTGTTGCATATTATGGGTAACAATTACGATGGTATACTCTTTCTTTAATTGATGAATTAATTCTTCTATTTTCGAAGTTGAAATCGGATCCAAGGCAGATGCCGGTTCATCCATCAATAAAACCGAAGGGGAAACCGCCAAAGCTCTTGCGATGCATAAACGCTGTTGTTGTCCACCGGATAATTCAAAAGCGGATTTCTTTAATTTATCCTTCACTTCATCCCACAAAGCAGCGTCGATCAATGATTCTTCCACGCGCTGTTCTATGAATTTTTTGTCGCCCATCGAATTCACCCGAAGACCGTAGGCTACATTTTCAAAAATCGATTTCGGAAAAGGATTGGGTTTTTGAAAAACCATGCCAACTTTCTTTCGAAGTTCATCCACTTGTCCGGAATTTTTATAAATATCTTCGCCTTCGATCAAACATTCACCACTCATTCGTGTTCCGTCAATCAGATCATTCATTCGATTAAACAATCGTAAAAAAGTAGATTTCCCACATCCAGATGGACCAATGAAAGCGGTTACTGTATTGGCTTCCATTTGCATACTGATGTTTTTCAATGCATGGTAATCACCGTAATGAAAATTTATATTTTTAGTTTCTATCATTTCTTGGGAAATTATTTTTGCTTATTTTTTTTTTCTAATTTCAGCCGTAAAAACGTGGCCATTAAATTTATTATCAATACAATCACTATCAAAATCAAAGCGGTACCGTACGCAATCGGTCGGGAAGCTTCTATGTCAGTTCCACTGGTTGCAACTACGTACAAGTGATACGGCAATGCCATTACTTGATCAAAAATGCTGGATGGCAATTTGGGAAGGAAATAGGCGGCAACTGTAAATAAAATGGGCGCTGTTTCACCTGAAACTCTTCCAATAGAAAGTATCAAACCCGTTGTGATATTCGGAAAAGCGGTCGGAAGGACCACTCTTTTAATGGTTTGAAGTTTACTTGCGCCCAAGGCTAAACTTCCGGTTCGATAGGAATTTGGAACGGCTTTCAACGCTTCTTCCGTCGTACGAATTACCAAAGGCAAGGCCAACAATCCCAAAGTCAATGAACCCGCCAAAATTGAATCCCCGAAACCCAATTTATTCACGAATAAAACCATTCCAAACAATCCAAAAACAATGGATGGAATACTTGCTAAGTTGTTGGTCATAACACGTGTAAGCTTCACAAACCAACCGTTTCCCGCATATTCACTGGAATAAATTGCGGACATAACTCCCAACGGAAAGGCAAAAGCCATACTTCCAATCACCAAAAGAAGCGTCCCAACAATGGCAGGAAAAACACCACCTTTTGTCATTCCATCGGTTGGTCCCGTTGTTAGAAATTCCCAACTGATGACACTGATACCGTTGTAAACAATAAATCCTAAAATCCAGAATAGAATTCCAACCACCAAAATTCCAAGAATCCGAAAGGACGTAAATGCTATTTTTTGATTTAATTTTTTACTCATACTTACACACCTTTATTGGGTTGTTTTTTGGAAAGCGACTCAGCGGTAACACTTATGACCATAGTTATAAGAAATAAAATACATCCTAATAAAAATAAGGATTGATAATGCGCTCCACCCGCGGGCGCTTCACCTAATTCAGCCGCAATCGAAGCAGGAATTGTACGAACGGGTTCAAAGAGCGTATGCGGCATTACAGCTGCATTTCCAGTTACCATTAAAACGGCCATGGTTTCTCCGATGGCACGACCCACACCCAAAACTACCGCGGCTGATATTCCCGAAGCTGAATACGGAATAACTACTTTATAAATCGTTTGCCAATGCGTCGCTCCCAATGCCAAACTCGCTTCGCGCATCGCACTCGGCGTATTTCGCAAAGCATCTTCCGCAATGGTAATAATGGTTGGCAAGGCCATAATGGCTAATAATAAACTTCCGGTAAAAGCTGTTTCACCTACCGATAGATTTAAAGTTTCTTGTACGATTGGTACCAAAACAACCAATCCGAAAAAACCATACACCACCGAAGGAATTCCCGCCAGCAATTCAATGGTAGGCTTCATGAATTTTCGAGTGGTTTCTCCGGCTAATTCGGATAAATAAATCGCAACACCCAATCCCAACGGCAATGCAATAAGAATGGCAACAAAGCTGACGAGTAAAGTTCCTAAAATCAAAGGAAGAACTCCAAACATAGGCGACGGAGTTGCTGTAGGCATCCACTCTTTTCCTCCAAAAAAATCAGAGAATGAAATGGTTTTTTCAGGTAAAACCTTCACTCCTTCTACATTTGACGGTGCAAATGCTTTGGGTAAATAGGCAATGATATTTGGATTTTCATTGATGATCTCTCCTAATTTTTCGGGCAACAAACTGTAATGCTCTCCCAATTCTTCATCCGAATATATTTCGAAAATATCATCGAAACGGAAAACGCTTATCTCTTGATCTGCACCACCTACTTCGTTCCAATTCGTTATATCCGCGTCGAAAATGTGTTTGATTTCGGAAACATCCAAATCATTTACGGTGTTCTTGGAATTCAGATAAAGTGCATATCCATTTTCCACCGAAGGCGATTGAAAAAGACCGGATCCTTCTTTAAATAAAAAGATAATTATGAGTAAGATGATGATACTGGTCGTTGCACCACTTAGTTTTAACCCACCTTCAATGATCTTTTCGATTATTCGTTTGCTTGATTTCATAGTACTGTTTTGCGCATCCTTCTTTTAAAGAGAATTTCTTTCTGTTTTTAGCTTACAGCTATGAATCCAACTTCTGAGACTATTTTCTGACCGGCTGGAGAAAATATATACTTGATAAACGCTTCCAATTTCGCTTCCGATTTGGTTTCGTAATAGTATAACAAAGGACGAACGATGGGATAGGTTTTATTTTCAGCATTTTTCACCGAAGGCGCTATGTAACTTTTCCCCGAATCATAGGAAACATGAACCGCTTTCACTTTTTTGTTTAAATAAGCGAATCCTATATATCCAATCGCACCTTTGGTTTGACTAATCGATTGAACAATTGCTCCCGTTGCAGGCATACTCATAATGCCACTCATGTAGTTTTTATGCTTTAAAACATGGGTTCGGAAGAACTCATAGGTACCGGACGAAGTCTCGCGGGAATACGGAACAATCTTCATATCGGCACCGCCTACTTCTTTCCAATTCTTAATTTTACCCGTAAAAATACCTTCCAATTGTTCACGCGTTAATTTATTTACTTTATTCGACGGATGAATTACGATGGCCAAAGCGTCATAAGCTACGACTAGCTCTTTTACCGCTATTCCTTCCTTACTCAACTTTTGTTTTTCAACGAATTTAATCGATCGCGAAGCTTGTGCAATATCCGTAGATCCAGAATGTAAAGCGGAAATCCCAACGCCACTTCCACCCCCCGTCACGGTAACTTTCTTTGAAGATTTTGAATGCATATAACTTTCAGCCAATTTTTGAGAAAGCGGAAGTACGGTGTCTGAACCCTTTATTCGTTGCGCATTGCTCGTAAATGCTAAACCTTGGAGTGTGAATAGAATTAAAATCGTCTGTATAATTTTCATGTTTGCTGTGTCTTTCTTTCTAACACTGCAAAACTAGATAGACTATGTTACACAGTCTTGTCTATTATGTTACGAATTGATTAAGATTCCCTATCCAACTGTAAATAACGATCTTAGGAGAAGAAAATTAACGTGAATTTGTTACATTTCAGATAATTAATACGGCGACATGAATTGTCGCTTTAACTAATTATATTTGTAAAACATTAAAATTAAAAACACACAAATCACTAAATTATTCAACTATGACGATTCAAACTATTTTAAGTGGAAGAAGTAAAAGAACTTTATTTGACTCACTTTGTAACGAATTCGGACAGACTTCGTTTGATGAAAAAATCAGTACTCTGAAGGAATTACATCATTTCAATCTTTTGGACAAGACAATAAAAGCGTATTTGGAATACCACAAAGAAGATTATAAAGCACACGTTCGCAATCAACTTGAGCCCACTTTGAAAAAGATTCTCAGTTATTCACGATTTAGAAATCCCAATCTCTTTTTCGCGTTTCAAAACTTAAATTTAGAAGAAACTATTGAAGAATTAGAGAAGGAATGGGGTGGGGAAAATGTGTAAAAACGAATCCCACTTCTACCCTACCGCTTTTACAACTGCGTATACTCTAAAATATCGATATCAAATCCAGTTAAATGCTGTTGTTTACTACCAGGATTTTTGGTGATTAAATTCATCTTCTTGATTCCTAAATCTTGGATGATTTGAGCGCCAATTCCATAATCACGGCTATCATTGGGAATAATTCCTGAATCGATTTTTCCTTCTGCGAATTGTTTAAAACTCGTCAACTTACTCAACATCAAAGCGGAGTCGGATACGTTATTTATAAAAATAAGCGCTCCTTTTCCATTGGATTTAATAATGTCTGCGATGGCTTGAAACTGAGGGATTTCACCCAATTGCAAAACGGAAAACAAATCATAATAACTATTCGAAGAAATCACACGAACAGGAACCGTCTCATCTTCAGACCACTTACCTTGCGTAAGCGCCAAATGCACTTGATCATTGGTGGTTTGTTTGTAAGCGATTAATTGAAAATCACCGTAAACCGTTTTTACTGGGAATTCTTCAATTCGTTCAATCAACGAATCATTTTTTAAACGATAAGCGATTAAATCCTGAATGGTAATAATCTTTAAATCAAATCGTTTGGCGATTTCCATCAGTTGAGGCAAACGTGCCATACTTCCGTCTTCATTCAGAATTTCAACCAATATCCCCGCTTCGTTCAATCCCGCTAAACGCGCTAAATCTACGGTTGCTTCGGTATGTCCTGCGCGATGAAGGACGCCTCCATTTTTGGCTTGAAGTGGGAAAATATGTCCGGGTCGACCTAAATCTTCCGCTCTGGTGTTGGGGTCAACCAAGGCTTGAATGGTATTTGATCGGTCGTGAACAGAAATTCCGGTGGTATTTCCTTTTCCTTTGTAATCGACAGAAACCGTGAATTGCGTATGGTGTAAAACCGTGTTGTTGGTCACCATCAATTCTAAATTCAATTCTTTACAACGTTGAATGGTTAGCGGTGCACATATCAAACCGCGACCGTGGGTTGCCATAAAGTTAATCATCTCCGGCGTCACCATTTCGGCGGCGGCTACAAAATCTCCTTCATTCTCTCGATCTTCATCGTCCACAACGATAATAACTTTTCCTTGTCTGATGTCTTCAAGGGCTTCACTGATCGAGTTTAATTGTATGCTTTTTTCGGTTTCCATTATTGATAACGACTATGTTCATTGTTTTTAGTGGGTCGGAATTTTGAAATAAACTTCTCAATTGGATCCCAGTAATTACTAAAATTAAATAAGGCAGAATCATGATTTGCTTTATAAAGTAATACGACTGCAATTGGGAAGAATAATATATTCGCTGACCAAGCTGCAAAGTTAGGGTGTATTATACCATTTTTCGCCATATTTTCTGAAGAAAAATTGATGATATAATAAAGCACAAATACAAAAATGGAAATAACCACTGGCATACCGACTCCTCCTTTTTTCACAATCGCTCCCAAAGGCGCACCAATTAAGAAGAAAACGATGCAAGTGAAAGCATAGGAATAATTTCGCTGATAGTATAATTTTTGTTTAGCCACAAACTTCACACGGTTCACTATATCCTGACCTTGCCAAGTGTAACTTTCAATTTCACGATCGAGATTCGCCAATGCTTCTCGTGCGATTTGATATTGACTTTCTTCTTTAAGATCCTCAAACGGCTTGGCTATTTTTTCTCCTTCTTTTAATTGAACGGAATCAATATCCAAGGCTCCATGCATATTTGCATTCAGAATCCGATCATTAAATTCTACAAAATAAATTTTGTTTTCAGCATCCAACGAGTCAATCCTATTTTTTAATTTCTTCGCATTTAAGAATTTATAATGATCCTGAATGTTTTCTTCATCCATTGCTTTTTGAAGAATTTCTGAAATATCAATGTATTGAATCAAGGTATCAAACTTAATCGATTGGTTCGGCTGTTTTTTGAGGTCAACATTGGATTTCCCTTTGATTTGATCGACATAAATATTTCCATCA
The DNA here is from genome assembly GCA_041676545.1 of Weeksellaceae bacterium. Classification (GTDB taxonomy): domain Bacteria; phylum Bacteroidota; class Bacteroidia; order Flavobacteriales; family Weeksellaceae; genus Moheibacter. Next base: position 31,781 of record JBAYRQ010000003.1, read on the forward strand.
AACAAAACCATTTTTAACAAACGAATATCATCCGCGTCCCGATTTAAAGTTCCAGAATGTGCGATAATCGTACGTTTATCTTCGTCATAATCTCCACCTTGGTAAATGAAAACATCTTTTAAATGATCTTTTTCTTCTCCCGAAATTTCACTAATCTTCATACTAAATCCTGGAATACCTTCAATAAAAACTCCTTCTACAAACTGTAAAGTCGGATTTGTTTTCACAATATTATAGGTTAGATTTTGTGCTTTTCGTTGGGAATACGGCATGACATAATCTCCGAAATAATACAATCCGACGGACATTCCAAAAACGACGGTAAACAGAGGAAGTAAAATTCGCGCAAGAGAAATTCCAGAGGCTTTCATTGCTGCCATTTCATAGCGTTCGCCCAGTCCACCAAAGGTCATAATCGTTCCTAGAAGAATGGAAAGTGGGAGTACCAACTGAATTACGTTGATTCCTAAATAAAATAAAAGCTCGACGATGGTGGTCCAATTCAATCCCTTTCCGGCAAATCTTTCCATTTCTTGCCAGGCGAACTGAACAATAAAAACGAAAAACAAGATGCTGAAAATAAAGAGGAAGGGTCCTAAAAAAGTTTTAACAGTGTACCAATCAAGCTTTCTGAACATTATATAGTGGTTACGATGTAGCCGTCTTTTTCATATTTCGACTTGTCAAATTTAAACAAAGCACTTGGAATAATTAAATTTTCTAAGTATTCTTTCACGCTTAATATTCGAACATCACCGTCAGCGAAATATTCCTTGTATTCAACCAAGGTATTGTTTTTTTTATTGATCGCAATCATAACGTAACTTACCTCAGATTTGGTCGTAGGACTCAACTTAACATATTGCACATTATTTCCATATAACGTACCCGATTTATCCAAAGTCGGCTTGAAATTCGTTTTGTACATCGCCAAAACTTTGGTTGGCGTTAGAAAATCATCACTATCTGGTGCAGGTCTTGAAATCGTTACTTCTTGATCTTCTTTGGAAACCGTGAAAAGCTTCTTTCCATCATACATTTGATAGACGTCCATAACTTGTACGCTATACTTTTCTTTCACTGCAAACAATTCACCCGTTTCAGGTTTCGAGTCTTTGGTAAGTTTTAATTCAAATTTCAAATAATAAGAAGGTGCTTTTTTATAAGTTTCACTCACATTATCCATCCACTGTTGCGCCGTTTGAGCAGAAACAGAAATAGAAATCAATACCATAAAAACAAGACTAAGTTTGAAGTTTTTCATTTGAATTAGTTTTGTCTCAGATTATCCAACAACTGTTCCAAACTAGCTGCATCGGGTACCAATACCTGACGGGCTTTACTTCCTTCAAAATGACCGACTATTCCAGCCGCTTCCAATTGATCAATCAATCGTCCTGCGCGGTTGTATCCTAATTTTAATTTACGTTGTAACAGAGAGGCCGATCCTTGCTGTGCCAAAACGATTACCCGTGCCGCTTCATCAAACAAAGCATCCCGATCATCTAAATCCACATCGAGTGCACTTCCTTCTTCACCTTCGTATTCTGGCAATAAATGCGCATCTGAAAAACCGGTTTGAGAACCGATAAAGTCGGTAATATCATCCACTTCAGGTGTATCGACAAATGCACACTGCAAACGAACCAATTCATTTCCTGTCGTAAATAACATATCTCCTTTCCCAATCAATTGATCGGCTCCGGATGAATCCAAAATCGTACGCGAGTCAATTTTCGAAGTTACTCGAAATGCAACACGCGCTGGGAAGTTGGCTTTGATTAAACCGGTAATCACATTCACCGAGGGTCGCTGCGTAGCAATCACCAAATGAATTCCAACCGCACGTGCCAGTTGTGCAAGTCGTGCAATCGGTGTTTCTACTTCTTTTCCAGCAGTCATAATTAAATCTGCAAACTCATCGACGATTAATACGATGTAGGGTAAGAACTGATGCCCCTCTTCGGGATTTAATTTTCGTTGTTTGAACTTAACATTGTATTCTTTCAGATTTCGAACATACGCATTTTTCAATAATTCATACCGATTATCCATCTCAATACACAATGAATTCAAGGTGTGAATTACTTTGGTATTATCCGTAATAATCGCATCATCTGAACCGGGTAATTTCGCTAAATAATGACGTTCTATTTTGGTGTAAAGTGTTAATTCTACTTTCTTTGGATCGACCATCACAAATTTTAATTCGGTCGGATGTTTTTTATAAAGTAACGAAGCGATGATTGCATTCAATCCTACCGATTTCCCTTGACCGGTTGCTCCTGCCATCAATAAGTGAGGCATTTTCGCTAAATCCGCTACAAATGTTTCGTTTTCAATCGTCTTTCCAAAAGCAATCGGCAATTCCATTTCTGCATTTTGGAATTTACTCGAAGCAATCACAGAACGCATGGAAACAATCGTTGGACTGCTATTCGGAACTTCAATACCAATGGTCCCTTTTCCTGGAATGGGCGCAATAATCCGAATTCCGAGCGCGCTCAAACTCAAGGCAATATCGTCTTCTAAGTTTTTAATTTTCGAAATACGAACTCCGGCTTCGGGAACGATTTCATACAAAGTTACGGTCGGGCCGATGGTTGCTTTAATTTGGGCAATCGCAATTCCATAATTGGCAAGGGTTTCAACAATTCGATTTTTATTTTGTTCTAACTCTTGCTGATTGACCATTACATTTTCACCTGTATCGTACTTCCGTAACAAGTCTAAAGTCGGAAATTTAAACTTCGGCAAATCCAAACGTTGGTCATATTCACCATGTTTTTTAACTAAATTTGAAGCAATAGCATCAACGGTTTCTTCTTCCTCCGTCGTTTCAATCGTCAATTCTAAATCATCTTCATCCTTCGCCGGAATCGTTTCTACTTTCGTTTTTTTTGGCTCCACTTGAACGACGGTTGCAGTGGGTGTGACTGTATTTGTTACTTCTAAAGTTTGATTTTCAACGGGCTTATCGGTTATATCTTCTTTCTTTATTACATCTTCCAATCCATCTTTTGTTGGAGAAGAATTTTCTTTCGTTTTTAAAGTAATATCATCCGACTGATCCAAACCTTTGGATTTCCGTTCCAAAGTTTCCGAAATTTTATCCGGCGTAATTCGCCAATTTATAACAATATAAAGTAGCAAACTAACTCCCAACATAATTCCCGTTCCCACTTTACCTATGAAGGTAGTTAACAAATCATTGATTTCATAACCCATTACACCATGAAGGATTCCTAGTTTATTAATGAATCCCAAAACAATAGGCGTCCAAATAAGAAAGAACAAACAATTGTATAACAACTTAAAAGGTTTGATGTCTCTAATAGTAAATAATATTCGAATTCCCAATAGAATTAAAAAGATAGGCAAGAAAAACGCAGTGACTCCAATTCCATGAAAAATAAAGAGTTCACCCAAATAGGCGCCTACCTTTCCCATGATGTTTTGGGCCACTTCATCCCGACTCCAAAAGCTACTTAATTGACTTTGATCGTCCTGGTAATTTAAAATATAGGAAACAAAAGAAAAAAGTAAAAACAATCCTACTGCAGTAAATAAAACACCTGCAATGGTTTTGCCTACACTTTTTTGAGTTTTTATTTCCGAATTGGTTTTAGGTTCTCTCATTCTTTTATAAAACGAATTTAACATACAAAAGTAGGAAAAATCATTTAGATTCTAGGTTAGAATTTTTGGCCGTCCTTAACCTATACCTATTACATCGCAAAAAATCAATTTGAAATCGTGAAATTAATTTTAAAAACCACACACTATTTTCATATCTTAAAAATTAAATTACCTTTGTGAAATCATATGCAAAATTTCGTTGTATCCGCCAGAAAGTATCGCCCTCTACAATTTGAAGATGTAGTAGGACAGTCCGCTATTACCGAAACCTTAGAACAGGCTATTTCGAGTAATCAGTTGGCGCAAGCTTTGCTTTTTTGTGGACCCAGAGGTGTGGGAAAAACGACTTGTGCGCGAATTTTGGCCCGAGAAATCAACAAAGAAATCGGTGGAAGTGAAGAAGAGGATTTCGCTTTCAATATTTTTGAATTGGATGCCGCATCCAATAACTCGGTAGATGATATTCGAAATTTAATTGATCAAGTGCGCTTTGCACCCCAAGTTGGGAAGTACAAAGTTTACATCATCGATGAGGTGCACATGTTGTCAGCGCAAGCATTTAATGCTTTTTTGAAAACATTGGAGGAACCTCCACCGCATGCGATTTTTATTTTAGCAACCACTGAAAAACATAAAATCATACCAACGATTTTATCGCGTTGTCAGATTTATGATTTCAAACGAATTACTATTTCGGATATTCAAAGTCATTTGGTTGCGATTGCCGAAAAAGAAGGTGTCGAATATGAACCGGATGCATTGCATTTAATCGCTCAAAAGGCAGATGGAGCTCTTCGTGATGCGCTTTCTACTTTTGACCGTATGGTTACTTTTACTTCCCGAAATTTAACCTTGGAAAAAGTAGCTGAGAATTTAAATGTTTTGGATTATGAGTATTATTTCAGAATCACTGAATCTGCTTTAAAAAATGAAATCCCGGAATTACTTCTTCAATTGAATGAAATTCTAAACAAAGGATTTGATTCCCATATTTTCATCAACGGATTGGGAAGTCATTTCAGGGATTTGATGGTTGCGAAAATGCCACAAACCATTGATCTTCTTGAAGTAGGCGAAAAGACCAAACAGAAATATCTCGAACAAGCAAAAAACTGTGATATCCGTTTTCTTACCGATGCCATTGAGATTTGCAATCATGCCGACATTCATTTCAAAGAAAGTAAAAATCAGCGTTTGACCGTGGAAATTGCTTTGATGCAAATTGGATCTTTAACTTCAACCGATACTTTAGATAAAAAAAAAAGTTTAGGATAATTCCTCCTCCGATTGCTTCGGAGCCGAAAACGACACTTCCACAAACCGAGGGAAAAACAAAATCCACTTCGACCGAAAGTCCAAAAGAAATTTCTTCTGAAAAAGAAGTTGAAGTAAAAGTTGAAAAAAGTAGTGAAGAGATACCCCCTAAAATCCAACGCGCAGAAAAACCGATCCAAAGTGAAGCGAAACGAACATTTAATCTAAAAAATGTTTTTGAACAAGTGGAAGAAGAAAAAGAAGTCACAGAGGATTTATCCAAAAAACCCAAAGACGATTTTGATTTTGAGAAATTACAGAATCACTGGACAGAATTTTTATCCCTTCTTCAGTCAGAGAATAAAATTCCAGCATTCAATGCTTTACAAAGTGGAAAGTTGGAATTAAAATCCAATTTCAAAATTCGTTTGGATTTTAGTTCGGCATCTCTTGTCAATGAATTTGATCTTCAAAAAGAACGATTGATGGTGTTTTTAAGGGAAAAACTGAATAATTACAGTTTGGAATTCGAGACAAACATAATTCACAATCATACAGAGAATTACATAAAATCAAAGTCCGATCTTTTTAAAGAGATGGCGGCTGAAAATCCTTTGTTACTAAAAATGAAAGAGGAATTTGGATTGGACTTAAATTCTAATGAATAGAATCAAATTATTTCGTAAACTTGTCCAAAATTTTAGACAAATGAAAAAAATTATTACAACCGTAATTTTAGCTACTGTTATTATTTCTTGTAAAAACACAGGAAGTACAAGTTCTCATGTGACCGATAAATTGGAAAACAAGGACCAAAAAGTAGGCTATGCTTATGGAATGAATGTAGGAAATCAGGTATTAATGTACTCTGAATCAATGAAAGACAACCCAATGGACTTCAACGAAGTAGAGCGTGGTATTTTAGATTTCATTAATGCGGATGATAAAAAAAGAGATTCGTATGCAACGGGTCAAAACATAGGATTATCAATCATTAATTTTATAAAAACACAGAAATTAGAAGGTGTGGTTGATGAGAAAATTGTTGCTCAAGGAATCATGGATGTTTTGAAAAAGAAAGATCCTTTGTTATTTCCTCAAGATTCCGTGAATGGATTTATTCAAGAATACATTCAAGGTAATGTTTTGAAAATTCAAAAAGACAACTTAGAAAAAGGAACAAAATACTTGGAAGACAAGAAAAAAGACAGCAAAGTAAAATCAACAGAAAGTGGTTTGTTGTATGAAGTTGTGAAAGAAGGTTCAGGTCAATCGCCGACGGACAACAGTATGGTAAAAGTTCATTATGTAGGAAAACATATTGATGGAAAAACATTTGACGAATCCAAAGAAGAGCCGGTTGAATTCCCTTTAAGAGGTGTAATTCCAGGATGGCAGGAAGGTTTGAAGTTAATGGCTCCAGGTTCGAAATTCAAGTTTTACATCCCTGCTGATTTAGCGTATGGGGAGTATGGAAGCCCAGATGGTGGTATTTCTCCAAACGAAGTTTTGGTATTCGATGTAGAATTGGTATCGGTTGAAGAAGCTCCAGCAGGTGGACAAGGTCAGCCTCAAATTTCTGCAGAACAATTGGAAGAATTACAAAAACAAATGCAACAACAAGGAAACTAATTCCTTATTAAATATTTAAAGCAAAAGCCATCCAAAAGGGTGGCTTTTTCTGTTTTAAGAAGTTTAGAGATTCAGACTAATTCCCAGCACCAAAGCAAATGCTAAAGTAAGAAGCGCTACTTTTTTTAATTCGTTATCCAATAGCCGAGCTTCCTTATTTTGATACATCATTTTCAAGAACATGGCGGCGGGAAGAATTAAAATCAAAAATGAAAAATGAAACCATTCTACTTTTTCACTTAGAATTAAATAAATAGATGCCAAAAGAAAAGGCAAAAGTATTAAGGTAGTTTGATAGATTTTTGCAGCCTGAAAACCCATTCGCAAAGGCAAGGTATGTTTCCCCGATTGTTTATCGGTCTCCATATCCCGCATATTGTTCAAATTCAAAACAGCCGTACTCAGTAAACCGATGGCCACAGCAGGAAGAAGAATCAGCAAATTATTTTCTTGATGTTGATACAAAGTATAACTTCCCCAAACGGAAATAATTCCAAAGAAAAAAAACACAAAAACATCACCCATTCCGGCATATCCGTACGCATTTTTTCCTACTGTATATTTAATCGCTGCCCAAACGCAAGCAAAAGTCAAAAGTATGAATACCAAAGCCCACAGAAAGTGCTCTTTAAAGGAAATAAATATCAATAAAAATGCGGTTAAAGCGGATAAAATACTAAAAAGAACAATTGCGTTCTTCATTTGCTTCGGTGAAATATCGCCCGATGCCACTACCCTACGTTCACCGATTCGCTCTGCATCTGTTCCTCGAATTCCATCGCCGTAATCATTGGCGTAATTCGATAAAACCTGTAAAAACAAAGTCGTTAAAAATGCCAAACTAAAAATTGCCCAATTCCAATATCCTTCGGAAAGTGCAATCAAAGAACCGAGTAAAATACCGCTGATTGACAAAGGCAATGTACGTAGACGCGCAGCGTGAATCCAATTTTTCATAGGCGACAAATTTACTTGATTTTTTTGGTCTGAATAATTTCTTCTAATTCAATTTTACATGACGAATTTCCTTGATAAAAATCGCAATGACGATTACGGTTATTACGGTCATGGTCCCTCCAAATACAATTGCAGGAATCAATCCTAACAAACTCGCTACCAATCCACTTTCAAAAGCTCCTAACTCGTTGGAACTACTTACAAATAAACTGTTGACCGAAGAAACTCTTCCTTTTAAATGTTCCGGCGTTTTAAATTGTAAAATACTTTGGCGAATAACCATGGAAACCGCATCAAAAGCACCACCAATCATCAAAACGAAGAAGGATAAATAGAAGTTTTTGGACAAACCGAAGATGATGATACACACTCCAAACATTCCTACACTAAACAACAATTTGGGTCCTACTCCACTCTTGAGTAAAGGCAAAGAGGACAGAAAAAGCATCATAATCAAAGCACCAATTCCATGTGCTGACCGAAGCCAACCAAATTCAATGGCACCTGCATTCAAAACCTTTTCGACCACAGCGGGTAACAAAGCTTCGGCTCCACCAAAAAACACGGCGAACATATCCAAACTCAAAACCGCTAAAATAATCGGTGTGGCCCAAATGAATTTCAAACCTTCCTTGATCCGTTGCCTAGGCGTTTCAGTCGATTCAGATTGAATTTTCTCTGCAGGTTTTGGTGAAATTCGTAAAACCATCACCATCGAAACGCACATCATTACAAAAGCAGTTATCAACGCTACTTCAATTCCAAAAGCTGCCAAAAGTACACCTCCAGCCATTGGCCCCAAAACGATACCAATCATAAATGCGGAAGAACTAATCGGTATCGCTTTTTCATAATTCTCTCTTCGGACAACCAATGCCAACAAAGAGAAAACCGCTGGACCACTAAAGGCACGTGTCAATCCCAAAATAAAAAACGCAAAATAACAGATCGCTAAATAATAGGTGACTCCAATCGATTCTTGAACGCTTGGAAAGTTTGCAATCATCAAAATAAACGAAGCAAACATAAAAGCACCAATACTTATGATCGTCACCTTTCGCTTGTCGAGTTTATCGACGAGTTGACCGGCATAAAAAGCAGTAAATAAAATTGGGGCAAATTCAAAAAGTCCAATTAAACCCAAATAGATTTCCTGTTGCGTAATTCGAAAAATTTCAAATGCAACCGATGTGCTCTGAATAAACAAAGCAAATACCAATGAAAATCGTAAAAATACAAAGGAGATAAATTCTTTATTTTTCCAAACTGATGGAACCTTTTGTTCTTCCATTTAGTTGTTTCTAAAGTCAGTCAAATCGTTTAGATTTATTTTCGTGTTATAATTTATCGAAACCGATCAAAGTCTCTTTTTCTCTTTTCCAAGAAAGCATTTCTTCCTTCCACCGCTTCATCCGTTCCATACGCCAAACGAGTCGCTTCACCTGCAAAAACTTGTTGCCCCACCAAACCATCATCGATAAGATTGAAGGAGAACTTCAACATTTTTATAGCCGTTGGAGATTTGGTTAAAATTTCTTGCCCCCAATCAAAAGCAAATTCCTCCAGTTCTAAATGAGGAACCACAGCATTAACCATTCCCATTTCGTATGCTTCTTGTGCAGAATAATTTAATCCCAAAAAGAAAATCTCTCGCGCACGCTTCTGACCAACTTGTCTTGCCAAATAAGCGGAACCAAAACCACCATCAAAACTCGCAACATCGGCATCAGTCTGTTTGAAAATCGCATGTTCTTTGGAGGCAATCGTCATATCGCACACCACATGCAAAGAATGTCCACCTCCCACAGCCCAACCATTGACTACGGCAATGACCACTTTGGTCGAAAACCGAATCAAACGTTGTACTTCCAAAATATTTAATCGACCTACTCGATCTTCTCCTTCATACCCAAACTTTCCACGTACTCTCTGATCGCCTCCGGAACAAAAAGCCCAACCTCCGTCTTTTTTCGAAGGCCCTTCACCTGTTAATAAAATAACACCTACTTCTCTGTCCTCTTCGGCCAAAGTGAAAGCGTCTAACAATTCAAAGACAGTTTTCGGTCGAAAAGCATTTCGTACTTCTGGACGATTGAAAGCAATTCGTGCAACGCCTTCGCATTTCTTAAAAGTGATGTCTTCGTATTCTTTTATGATTTCCCAATTGATTCTGCTCATTTTTATATTTTTTGTAAAAATAGGCATTGCCATTTAAGATGGGAAATCTAAAGCTGAAAATTCAACGATTCCTTTCTATTGATTTTCAAATTAACTATTTAATAGAAAAATAGGCCGTCCCAAGATTTCGCTTGACAACGGCCTATTCCTCAAAACACGTGAACATTAAGCTGTTTTCTTCTCCAGTAATACCAATTCTTCAATTTTGATATCTGTAGCATACCGTTTTTGACCTTCTTTGTCCTCATAGCTATTGTAGGTGATTTTTCCCTCCACAGCTATTTCATCACCTTTATTCACATACTTCTGCATGATTTCTGCCGTTTTCCCAAAAGCAACCAGATTGTGCCATTGCGTTTCTTCGACCTTTTCACCTTTCGCATTGGTGTAATAATCCGATGTAGCTAAACTTACTTTCGCAATAATTCCGTTTTGCAATTCTACAATTTCTACATCCTTGCCTGTTCTACCGATTAAGGTAACTTTGTTTCGTAGTGACATAACTTTAAGTTTTTATAATTAAACATTAGATAAGAGACTTTCCGTTATTTCTCTGATCTCTGTTGCAAAGTTGAGTCTACATCCAAATCAAAGTCGGTAGTTAAATGTTTATAATCGACTATAAACGTTTTTAATTAGTTTCTGTCTTGTAAGTTATTAATTTCCAACAAATTAATCTCAATGATTTTTTTCTGATTATTTTACTAAAAAACCATTCAAATTCGCAATTATTTCTATTCTTCAAACTTTCTGAAAATAATTTCTATTGTTTTCAAATTCTCTAACTTTGTAAAATAACTTCAATTACAATATGCAATTCAAACTTCATTCGGATTTTAAACCTACCGGGGATCAACCCACCGCCATCGAATCTTTGGTTAATGGGCTCAATTCTGCCGATAAATACCAAACCCTTTTGGGTGTAACTGGCTCCGGAAAAACATTTACGATTGCCAATGTGGTTCAAGAAACCCAACGACCTACCTTGGTTTTGGCACATAACAAAACCTTGGCTGCCCAATTGTATATGGAGTTCAAAGAATTTTTTCCCGAAAATGCAGTTGAATATTTTGTTTCTTACTACGACTATTATCAACCGGAAGCTTACGTGCCTTCGATTGGATTGTATATAGAAAAGGATTTGTCGATCAACCAAGAAATTGAAAAATTACGATTGAGTACAACTTCCTCCTTACTCTCAGGTCGAAGGGATGTATTGGTAGTCGCATCGGTTTCATGTTTGTATGGTATTGGAAATCCAACTGAATTTCATAAAAATATTATTTCGCTCAAAGTGAATCAAGAAATTTCACGAACTTTATTTCTTCAGCGATTGGTTGCTGCACTTTATTCACGGACGGCGGGAGAGTTTTCACGCGGAAATTTCCGAGTGCGCGGGGATGTGACCGATATTTTTCCAGGATATTCCGACCAAGGTGTTCGAATTCATTTTTTTGGAGATCAAATCGAGGAGATTGAATCCTTTGATCCCGAATCAGGAAAAAGAATTAATTCGATGGATAAAATCAATATTTATCCGGCCAATATATTTGTGACTTCACCCGACACGCTGAATAATGCGATAAAAAATATTCAAATCGATTTGGGAAAACATGTTTCTTATTTTCAAGATATAGGTAAAACATTGGAAGCAAAACGGGTCAAAGAACGCACTGAATTTGATTTGGAAATGATGAAGGAATTGGGCTACTGTTCAGGGATTGAGAACTATTCCCGTTATTTGGATGGACGTTCTCCAGGAACGCGACCATTCTGTTTGCTCGATTATTTTCCAGAAGATTACTTGATGATTATTGACGAATCTCACGTGACCATTCCGCAAGTTCACGCGATGTATGGCGGTGACCGAAGTCGAAAAGAGAATCTGGTGGAATACGGTTTTCGTTTGCCTGCCGCTATGGATAATCGTCCATTGAAGTTTGAGGAATTTGAAATGATGCAAAATCAAGTAATTTATGTTTCGGCCACTCCTTCCACGTATGAATTGGAAAAATCAGAAGGTGTGGTTGTGGAACAAATCATTCGACCGACTTGGTTGTTAGATCCTATTATTGAAATTCGTCCTTCTTTAAATCAAATGGATGATTTGATGGAGGAAATTCAAAAACGGGCCGAAATTGATGAACGAACATTGGTTACCACTTTGACCAAACGAATGGCCGAAGAATTAACCAAATATTTAACTCGATTTGGTGTTCGAACACGTTACATTCACTCGGATGTCGACACCTTGGAACGGGTTCAAATCATGCAAGATTTACGGGCTGGATTGTTTGATGTTTTGGTAGGTGTGAATTTACTTCGTGAAGGTTTGGATTTACCTGAAGTTTCCTTGGTTGCGATTTTGGATGCGGACAAAGAAGGATTTTTAAGAAGCCATCGATCGTTGACCCAAACTTCGGGTCGTGCTGCACGGAATGTCAATGGCCGTGTTATATTCTATGCAGATAAAATCACCGATTCCATGCAAAAAACAATGGATGAAACCGAAAGAAGACGAGAGATTCAAATAAAATACAATACCGATAACAAGAAAAAACCACAACCTTTAAATAAAAAAATCACTGGAATTAATGCCAAAGCGGAACAATTTGAATTGAACCCGTATGAGCAGAAAACATTGAGTCAATTTGCTGCGGAAGAAAAGAAAAACTACGGCAAATTATCGGCGGATGACAAACAAAAGAAACTCGACGATCTTCAGAAAAAAATGGAAAAAGCAGCATCCAATCTCGATTTTATTGAAGCGGCAAAATTCAGAGATCAAATTAAAGAATTGCAAACAATCCGTTAAAGTCAAAAACTTTCGATGGAAGTGGATTTCTTTTCTTCGTAAATACCGACCTTTGCCCATTCAAAAATAAATAGATGAACAAAGGATTGCTGGCATTGGCTTGTGGAGGAATGGCGATAGGGATGACGGAATTTACCATGATGGGAATTCTTCCAGACATTGCTGCAGACCTCCATATATCCATTCCAAAAGCAGCCCATTTAATTTCACTTTATGCTTTGGGTGTAGTTGTTGGCGCACCCACTTTGGTTTTGATTTCGGGAAAATATCCGCCCAAAAATGTATTGATGGTTTTGATGCTTCTATTCGTTTTATTCAACGGACTTTTCGCCATCGCTCCTTCGTACACTTTATTAGAAATCTCTCGATTTGCTGCAGGATTACCTCATGGCGCTTTTTTTGGTGTCGGTTCGGTAGTCGCGACCAATTTGGCGAAAAAAGGAAAAGAAGCCCAAGCCATTGCGATTATGTTTACCGGAATGACATTGGCAAACCTCATCGGTGTTCCGCTGGGAACCTATGTCGGTCATCATTATTCGTGGCGAATTACGTATGCAATCATTAGCCTTTTGGGCTTGGTTACTTTTTTCGCACTTTGGTTTTGGATGCCTCGAATTCATCCCAAATCAAAAGGGAATTTATTCGGTCAATTGAAATACTATAAAAAATGGCGATCGTGGTTATTGATTGCTGTAATCTCCATTGGAACCGGAGGGTTGTTTGCATGGATAAGCTACATTGCGCCAATGGTAACCCAAGTTTCAGGATTAAACCCCAATCAAGTTCCTTTGATTATGGTTTTGGTCGGATTGGGAATGTTCTTCGGGAATTTCCTGGGTGGTAAATTGGCTGATACTTTTAATCCCACCAAGGCAACCATCCTCAGTCTTACTTCCATGGCGGTTTGTTTGCTTATCGTTCATTTTACAGCTCCCTATTATTTCATGGCATTTGTAATGGCTTTTTTCGCTGGAATGATTTCTTTCACGGTCGGCTCACCGATTCAAATGATGTTAATTCGGGATGCGAAAGGAGCGGAAACTCTTGCTGCCGCGGCGGGGCAAGCAAGTTTCAACATGGGAAATACAATGGGTGCTTTTTTCGGTGGAATTCCAATTACCCTGGGATATGCCTATGACACACCCGTTTTGGTAGGCGTCGGAATGGCGGTAGTTGGTGCTCTGCTCGCAATTGTGTTTTTAAAAACGGGAGAGAAAGTTGCAGTTGCTAAATAAATTCGCTCAGAACTTCATGTAAACGTTTCGCTGCTTTTTTTACTTCGATTCTCCAATCCTCCACCGCTCCTCCATCGGCACCGTCAGAAATGTATTTCAAACAGAGAAAAGGAATGTTTTCTTCTTTTGAAATGAGCGCTATTGCATACGCTTCCATGTCTACGACTTGATACATTTCTTCAGAATGTTCCACATCAAAACTATCACCAGACCCACAAATGAACTCAGGGAAATTGTCTAATTTTATTCCATAATTGATTTCAACTCCATGTTTGGAATAGGGTGTTGTAAATTTCTCAAAACCGAGAGGTGTTGCATCCATATCTCGTTGAACAAACGAAGTACAACATGCTATTTCGCCCTTTTTCAAGAAATTACTTCCGGCTGTACCTAAATTCACAATCAAATCCGGTTTGAATTCTTGAATTCCTTTCATCAATCCATAGGCTGCATTTACTTTCCCAATTCCGGTGAAAACAATATTGGGTGTAGGAAATGCATGGGCTGCTTCCATTTCCATAGCGAAAACCAGCAAAGGCCTTTTGTAAACTTTATTTTGAATTTGGAGGGATTGGAACATTTCGATTAATTATTTTCAAATTTAATTGAAATTAAATCAATTAACCAAAGGAAACATACAGGTCTGCGGATATTCGAAATGAAGATGTTATTTTTTATAAACTTATTATTCAGTTATCTTTGCAGTCCTAACACACATCCTACATGAATTATCTTACAGCCAATGCTCTTTCTAAATCTTATGGAATTCGTACTCTTTTCAGTGACGTCACTTTTCACGTAAATGAAGGCGATCAGATAGCTTTGGTGGCAAAAAATGGAAGTGGAAAATCGACACTTCTAAAAATTCTTTCCGGACAAGAAACTTCGGATACCGGTGAAGTCCTTATTAATCGAGATGTAAAAGTTTTGATGTTTGAACAAACCGATGACTTTGGCGACAACCGAAATGCTGGCGATTGTATTTTCAATCACACCAATCCCATTTTGGAAGTAATTCGGCAGTACGAAGAAATCCTTCAAAAAGATCCTACCAATCCAAAACTGATGGATTTAATGGGACAAATGGACGATATGGATGCTTGGCAAGTAGAACCTATCATTCAAGAAATTTTATCGAAATTAAAAATTGATTTTTTAGATCAAAATATAGGAAGCCTTTCCGGGGGTCAACGAAAACGAATTTCTTTGGCGAAATTTCTCATCGACATTAGTTTGGAATCAGGACATCTCCTTTTAATTTTGGATGAGCCAACCAATCACCTTGACATTGAAATGGTGGAATGGTTGGAATACTTCTTAAACAAAGAAAATAAAACCATGTTATTGGTTACCCACGACCGTTATTTTTTGGATGCGATTTGTACAAAAATCATTGAAATCGAAGACGGTCAAACCTATGTTCACAGCGGTGATTATGAAGTATATGTGACCAACAAAGCTCTACGAATTGAAAATACACAAACTCAAATCGACAAAGCGAAAAGCTTGTATCACAAAGAATTGGAGTGGATGCGTCGTCAGCCGAAAGCGCGAACGACGAAATCCAAAAGTAGAATTGAAGCTTTTCATGAAGTTAAAGAAAAAGCGCATAAAAGTGTCGATCGAAGTGAAGTTCAACTCGATATGCAAATGACGCGTTTGGGGAATAAAATCATCGAAATGAAAGAGGTTTCCAAACGATTTGGAGATAAAATAATTTTGGATTCATTTTCCCATTTGTTTGGAAGAGGAAATAAAATTGGAATCATCGGTAAAAATGGTGTCGGCAAAACCACCTTCCTAAAAATCATTGAAGGAACGGAACCCATTGATTCCGGAGTGATTGAAATTGGTGAAACTCTGAAAATAGGGCATTTCAAACAAGATGGAATTAAATTCAAAGAAAGTCAACGAGCAATTGATTTTGTAAAAGACTTGGCAGAATTCTTTCCACTTTCAAACGGAAAAAACATTGGAGCTTCTCAGTTTATGGAACTCTTTTTATTCAGTGCAGAACAGCAATATACACTGATCGAAAAATTGAGTGGAGGGGAACGAAAACGATTGCAACTTCTATCGGTTTTGTTTCAAAACCCAAACTTTTTAATTTTAGATGAGCCCACCAATGATTTGGATTTACCGACATTGACGGTTTTAGAAAACTTCTTGCGCGATTTCCAAGGTTGCTTGATGGTGGTAAGTCACGACCGGTATTTCATGGATAAAGTAGTCGATGAAATCATGGTTTTTGAAGGCCAAGGAAAAATCAAATGGTTTATTGGGAATTATACCGAATACTACTTGATGGAAAAAGAATACGCCAGAGAAGAAGAGAAAAAAGAACCTGAAAAAACGAAAAGTCAAGCGACCGAAACCGTTTCAAATTCGAGTTCTCGAAAAATGACTTTCAAGGAAAAAAGAGAATTTGAAGAATTGGAAAAAGACCTTTCGAAATTGCAAAAGCAAAAAGTAGAATTAACCGAACAAATCTCGCAACCTGATTTAGACTACGATTCTTTACAAAAAATAAGTATGGATTTGGAAAAGACAATGGACGAAATTGATGAAAAAGAAATGCGTTGGTTGGAACTTTCCATTCTAAACGAAGGCGAATGAGTTTTTTAGAAATCATCGGTTATTTGGGCGCATTGTTAATTGGCTTAGTGATGGGATTGACCGGAAGTGGAGGTTCGATTTTATCTGTTCCCATTTTAGCGTATCTATTCAAATATGATGAGAAAACCGCAACTGCTTATTCTCTTTTCATTGTTGGAATGACGGCGATTGTGGGAAGTTGGCGAATTTTCAAATACGGTGAAATCAGTACCCGATTGATATGGTATTTTGGATTGCCGGCGATTGTGGGAATTTTACTTTCGCGAAGAGTAATCCTTCCCATGTTGCCCGAAGAGTTGTTTCATGTTTTCGGGTATTACGTAAGCCGACGTATGTTCATCTTCGGATTGTTTGCAGCGATGATGTTGCTTGCGAGTTATACCATGCTTCATAAAACGGATTTGAAACTTTCTGATTTGGATGTAAAAGAAGACATTCCTTTTCATCCTTTGATCTTAACCGAAGGTTTATTTCTTGGCGTTGTCATGGGATTAGTCGGTGCAGGCGGCGGATTTCTAATGGTTCCTGCCTTGATGTTGATCGCCAATCTCTCCATAAAAAAAGCCGTCGGAACTTCTTTAATTATCGTATGTATGAATTCATTGACCGGATTTTTCCTCGGTGATTTCTTCTTTATGGAAATTGATTGGAGTTTTCTATTCCGTTTCGTACTTCTTTCTTTTGTTGGAATTATACTGGGTGGCTATTTGGTGAAATTCATTGATTCTGAACGATTAAAAAAAGGATTTGCTTATTTTATTCTATCTATGGCCCTTTTCATATTTGTGATGGAGTTTGTAATTCATTAAAGCCTATTTTCACTTTTATTCGAAATCCTCCTTTATTTTTTAAATTAGAATACTTTTTGATAGCTTACGTAACTAATTGCAAATCAGCGTATTAAGTAAAATATAAAATCAAACATCCTGTTTTTAATTACTCTACCTTTGGGAGAAATACCATGTCTGTAGAAGAAAAAGTAAAATGGGTAGAAAAACTTTTTTATCAATTAGAGCAAGAAGGTGTTCAATTCGCAAAGTCGTCCGGAATTAGCTGTGTGGCAGGCTGCGGAATGTGCTGTACCCATCCAGAAATAGAAGCATCCCCTTTGGAATTCCTTCCATGGGCTTTTCATTTGTTTTTGGAAGGAAAAGCAGAACAAAATCTTCATCTATTAAATCAATCCAAAACCTTAACTTGCTTTTTCTTCAAATCACTATCTATTCAAGGTCATGGCCGATGTACCGACTACAAATTCCGCGGTTTAATTTGTCGTTTGTTTGGTTATGCTGCCAACGCCGATAAATATGGATCCTTGCGAATGGCAACTTGTAAAATCATCAAAGAAGGTCAGAATGATAAATACAATTCCACAGAAGAAGCGATTTCAAAAGGATTGTATGTTCCGGTTTTCACCCATTATTATATGCAATTAAATCAAATTGATTTTCAATTGGGAAATAAAACCCTACCGATTAACAAAGCGTTAAAGCAGACTTTGGAAGAAGTTCTTCATTATTATGCATACAGACCACTTGCGGATTCTGACAAACAGTATGGATGATTATTTTTACTCCTTCCCTTTAGGATCACCCAAATCCAACTCATACAATTCCAAATCGAAATACGGCAAAGCTGCCAAAACATGGTCAAAAATATCGGACATAATATATTCATAATTTGCCCAACGTTTATCGCTACTGAAAGCGTAAATCTCTAAAGGAATTCCTTTTGCTGTAGGTTGCAACTGGCGTACCATCATCGTCAAATCTTTGTTTATACCCGAATGGTTTTCAATCACCGTTTGAACGTATTTTCGATACACGCCAATATTTGTTAAATTTCGACCATTGATTAATAATGATTTATCAATCGAATTTGTCGAATTGAACTTCTTAATGTCTTCTTGACGGGTGGTTAAATAATTTGAAATTAATTGGATTTTCTTTAATTCTTCGACTTCTTCAGGCTCTAAATAACGAATGCTTTTCGCCTTAATTAAGATTGATCGTTTGATTCGACGTCCTCCTGACTCCTGCATCCCGCGCCAGTTTGTGAATGCATCGGTCAACAATGCATGCGTGGGTAAATAGGTGATTGTTTTGTCCCAATTTTGAACTTGCACCGTTGATAAATTAATCTCTATCACATCACCATCTGCATGGTATTTTTCCATTGTAATCCAATCACCAATCCGAACAGAGTCATTAACTGCGACTTGTACACTTGCGACAAAACCCATAATCGTATCTTTAAAAATCAACAAAAGAATGGCAGAAGCCGCTCCTAAAGTGGTAAAAAATGTCATCAATGAAATTCCAGTCAAAACGGCGAAAACCAAACCAATTCCCACTGCCCATAAAAAAAGCATGAAAACTTGAATGTAACTATCAATCGGCTTGTTATTCAGTCGAGGGTCTAACTTGAAATACGCTTCGAGGGTCCGTAGAACACTCCGGAAAATCCAAATTAATATAAAAATGGTGAAAATTTTCAATACGATTAAAATGAACGCATTCAAGTTTGGGTAATCCTGAAAAACGATCGGGAGAAGCTTCATGGTTAAAAACAACGGAATCAAAGAAGCTACATATTTCGGAGCTTTGTAACTGACTAATAAATTGTCAAAGTTTGTTTTTGTTCGGTTTGAAAAAGCAGTAAATACTTTAATGATGACGAGTCGTGTGACACGATGGCTAAGATATATAAGAAATCCCAATAGTAGCAACAGCGCCAACATGTTGAAAAAAGTCGCAAAGCTGTTAGATACGCCTTGTTCAATAAAGTAATCACGAAAAAAATGTGTGTAGTTATCCATCCACTTGCAGACTTACATATTTTCTCTCCACATAAAATGTAGCAAATGGAAGCAAGGATGCTAATAAAACTATGGCCAATGTTTTTAAAGACCATTTTAATTTAGGAGTTACCAAAAACGCCAAAAGAACGTAGGCAATAAATAAAACACCGTGCGTCATTCCTATCGGATAAAGAAGTGTTTGATACAAGTCTATAAAAAAGGGTTTGATAAGTAACATATTACCAAATAAAACCAGGTAAGATATTCCTTCTAAGACAGCTATTAGTTTAAAACTCTTAACGATTGAAAACATAAATTAATTTTAATGATCTGCAAAAATACCATGGATAATCGACAAATCTTGGCATTTAGGATATTTAACATTCATTTTTGAAGGAAAACCATTGAAAATCATTGAATTTTAGCGAAAAACGAATAATTCACATTCAACACCTTGGTCTTTTATCAAGTTTTCAATTTAGAGTGAGTGGACTCAAATTATTGGATTAAATTTGCGGCATGAATATTAATAAAAAAATAATCCAAGTAGGACTTTTGTTATTCGGTATAACAATGGCCCTGTTTTTTCTTCTATTCTTTTTGTTTTCAACACAAGGAAGCATGTCAGAGGCACAATATTTCAATTATTCTGCTGTGATTTGTTGTTTTATTTTGCCCACCATTTACGCAGGTATAGGATTTTACAGCCCTTTTTCTTCAGCAAAAAAGGAGGTTTTGCATTTTGGACAAGTATGGAGACTATCGTTTTTGCCTATGTTTATAGGTGGACTTTTGAGTTTGGTTTCTATTTTCATGTTTTTCAATACGACAGGAGGTTGGGCTGAAGACAGTTTACAAAGAGGATGGCATGATTTGATGTTTGAAACTTTTGAACCTGCGTTGATGGATGAGACCTTGGACGCCGAGGAAACAGCGGAATTGGAAGTGAAAATGACCCAACTTGAGAAAATGACGGATTTGAGTGTCAATTTATTTAGTTGGAAGATTTTCTTCATTTCATTTTCATTCATTCTCTTTTTTTACTTTTTAATTTCAACTATCTTCGCAGTATTCTTAAAAAATAGACGTGTCTGATGCATTTATCCGTAATTATACCTTTGTTAAATGAGCAGGATTCTATCGAGGAATTGTTTCAACGAATCAAAAGCGTTTGTACGGAAAATGGTTTTGAGTTTGAAGTTATTTTTGTTGATGATGGAAGCACAGACAATTCCTGGAAAATCATTGAATTTCTAGCTGAAGTAAATCCTGAAATCAAGGGAATTCGTTTTCGAAAAAATTACGGTAAATCACAAGCTTTGATGGCTTCATTCAAAGAAGCGAAAGGCGATGTAATCATCACCATGGATGCAGATTTACAGGATTTCCCCGAAGAGATTCCGGGATTGTATCAACAACTTAAAGCGGAGAATGCAGACATCATTTCAGGTTGGAAGCAAAAACGGCAAGACCCAAAATTAACCAAGAATTTACCTTCCAAATTATTCAATTGGGTTGCGCGAAAAGTTTCTGGACTTTCTCTTCACGACTTTAATTGTGGACTGAAAGCGTATCGAAGAGAAGTTGCCCACGAGTTGGAACTGTATGGAGATATGCACCGATACATTCCTGTTTTGGCGAAAAACTTAGGATTCGATGTGATTTCTGAGCGAAAAGTAAAGCACCAAGCCCGAAAATACGGTTATTCTAAATTTGGAAAACGTCGATTTGTAAATGGTTTTTTGGATTTAATTACGCTTTTCTTTATTTCTCGATTTGGAAATAAACCGATGCACTTATTTGGTGCCATTGGAACCTTAATGTTCATCATCGGATTTTTTGCCGCCTTGTACTTGGGATTGGATAAATTATACAAAGTGTATTTCACAGAAACCCAAGCACGATTGATTACCGATAATCCCTTCTTTTACATTTCCTTAGTCGCTATGATTTTGGGAACGCAATTGTTTTTGGCTGGATTTTTAGGCGAAATTTTAATTCGAAGTAAAAAGAATAAAACCGAATTTAAAGTAGATCAAACCCTTAACCTACAACGCAAAATAAAAGTATGATACAAAGAGTTTTAATTTTAAGTATATTGATAGGAATCACATCGTGTAGTTCAAGCATTGAAGGCGAAGGGCCTGCCACCGCTCAGAATGAAACCGCTGTGGAACAATTCAATGAAGTAGAAATTGATTGCAATTGCGATGTTACTTTGATTCCATCTGAATCTGCACACGTGGTGGTTGAATCCCATCAAAATTTAATTGATAATTATGAAATCGTTTTCAACCGAGGAACTTTAAAACTATCCGAAAAATCACACGTTTCAAAATTTAATTTATACAATGTAAACGTCTATTTCAATTCAGATATAAAGAAAATTAAACTAAAGAATAAAACGAGATTGAAAGTTTCTGGAACTTTAAAAAGTGACAATTTGGATTTGGAGTTAAAAGACCAGTCAGAAATAACGCAAAGTTTCTTGGAAATCAAAGAATTCCAAATAAAAGCAAGCGACCATTCAAAAGTTCAGTTAAATGGAACAGTTATCGATCTAAAAGTGAAAGCAATGGATAAATCGAATGTGAATTTATCCAATTTACAAGCTGTTTCTGCTGATTTAACGACCGAAGATGATTCTGAACTTTTATTGAATGTATTAAAAAACATCAAAGGAACTGCAGGCGATAATTCCAAAGTATTTTACAAGGGAGATCCCGTAAAAGACATCAAAGAAATCGACAGAGCAAGCATCCAACAAAATTAAATACCATGTTAACGAACCTTATAAACGAAAAAGCCAAATTGTGGCTAACTGACCAATACGACGAAGAAACCCGAAAAGGAGTTCAACTTTTAATCGATGAAAATCGGGAACTTTTGGAGGATTCGTTCTACAAAGATTTAGAATTCGGAACCGGCGGAATGCGTGGAATTATGGGCGTTGGAACCAACCGAGTGAATAAATACACCTTAGGCGCAGCTACCCAAGGATTGGTAAATTACCTAAATCAGCAATTTCCTGCCAAAGAAAAATCAGTCGCGATTGCGTATGATGTCCGAAATAACTCCGACAAATTTGCACGAATTGTTGCTGATATTCTGACTGCAAATGGAGTGAAAGTGTATTTGTTTGAAGGATTTCGTCCGACACCCGAACTTTCCTTTGCCGTTCGCCATTTGAATTGCGATGCTGGAATCGTATTGACCGCGTCTCACAATCCTCCCGAATACAATGGCTATAAATTGTATTGGAACGACGGTGCACAAGTAGTTCCGCCTCATGACAATGCGATTATTAACGAAGTAAATAAAGTTCACGTTGCCGATATTCGTTTTGAAGGAAATGATGATTTATTGGAATTTATTGGAAAAGATATCGATGAAGCATTCCTTGATGCAAGTGTTGCTCAAATCGGATTGACTTTGAAAGGAAAAGAAGATCTGAAAATTGTTTTCACACCGATTCATGGAACTGCGATTGCGCTTATGCCCGAAGCATTTAAAAAAGCAGGATTCACCCAAGTTCACATCGTGGAAGAACAAGCTGAACCCAGTGGACTATTTCCAACTGTAAAATCACCCAATCCCGAAGAGCCTGCTGCGTTGAAAATGGCGATGGATTTGGCAGATGAAATCGGTGCGGACATTGTAATTGGAACTGATCCCGACGCTGATCGGTTGGGAATTGCCGTTCGCGATTTCCATGGAAAAATGACGCTTTTAAATGGAAATCAAGCCAATACAGTTTTGGTGGATTATTTATTGAAACAAAGACAAGACGACGGAATGGATGGCACAGAATTCATCGGTTCCACCATTGTTACTTCTGATATTTTCTTTGACTTGGCCAAATACTACAACGTAGATTGCAAAGTAGGTTTGACCGGATTTAAATGGATAGCGGATATGATTCGAGAAGCCGAAGGAAAACAAAAATTCATCGGCGGTGGTGAAGAAAGTTTTGGATTTATGATTGGCGATTTCGTTCGTGACAAAGATTCGATTACTTCCACCCTACTTGCTTGTGAAATTGCTGCAAATGCAAAAGCAAATGCAAGCAGTTTTTTTGAAGAATTGTTAACGGTTTATACCAAAACGAATTTCTATTTAGAGGATTTGGTTTCGGTGGTTAAGAAAGGGAAAGAAGGAGCAGAAGAAATCCGTAAAATGATGGCTGATTTTCGTGCAAATCCACCTTTGTCTTTTGATGGATCCAACGTAATTCGATTGGATGATTATCACACTTCCATTTCAAAAGATTTAATTTCGGAACTTGAAACGCCTATTTCCATTCCACAATCCAATGTTTTGATTTTCTATACCGAAGACGGAACAAAAATTGCGGCACGACCTTCAGGAACAGAACCAAAAATAAAATTCTACTTCTCAGTTAAAACAGAAATGAATGAAATTTCTGAATATGAGGCTAAAAAAGATGAATTAAGTGCGAAAATAGAGCGATTAAAAAAAGAATTCAATTAATTAATAACCAGTTCATTTCGAGTGTTAAAATGAAAATAATTGCCGTACTACTTTCTTCGATTTATTATTTTTTCTTTGGATTAACCTTGATTGTCATGCACGGAGTGCAATGGTTGGCCTATAATTTAGGGAATTATCAAACGCATCACAATTCGGTAAGAGCAATGAACTGGTTATTAATTCAGTTTAGTAAAATACTGGGCACAACGTACACGTATTCGGGAAGAGAGAAATTACCCAAAGGAGTTCCCTTAATTTTTGTGAGTAATCACCAAAGTATGTATGACATCTCACCCATAGAATGGTATTTAGCTGATTTCAATCCGAAATTTATTAGTAAAATAGAGTTGGGAAAAGGAATCCCAAGTGTTTCGTACAATTTACGAAAAGGAGGTTCTGTATTGATTGACCGTAAAGATTCAAAACAAGCGATAACAGAAATAAAAAAGCTGGGGCAATACATTGAAAAGCACAATCGTTCGGCTGTAATTTTCCCAGAAGGAACCCGAAGTCGAGATGGAAACTTAAAACCATTTAAAGATACGGGTCTAAAAGTGTTAGTAAAATATGCACCGTCCGCTTTAATTGTTCCTGTTACCATTAATAATTCATGGAAATTGATAAAAAACGGTACATTTCCTTTATCTTTGGGAACAGCTATCTCTTTGGAGGTTCATGATCCGATTTCATTCAAAGACAGAGATTTTGATGAAATGCTGATGAAAACAAGAGAAGCCATACAACGAACACTCAAAAATTAAAAAAAATGACAAAGAGAGAAAATATACGTTTAGAAGTAATGAATTTCATTGACAAAGACGTGAACGGATATATGGAAAAATTTCTCATTAGTCCTGATAAAATATGGCAGCCTACTGATTTTTTACCTGATTCCCATTCGGATAATTTTTTTGATGAATTGACCGAATTACGTGAATTATCCAAAGATCTTCCGTACGATTTCTGGATTACCTTGATTGGAGATACGATTACGGAAGAAGCTTTACCATCGTACGAATCCTGGATTATGGAGATTGAAGGTGTAGATAATGAAAACAGCAACGGTTGGGCAAAATGGTTCAGAGCTTGGACGGCGGAAGAAAATCGTCACGGTGATGTATTGAATAAATTTTTGTACTTATCCGGTCGTGTAAATATGCGGGAAGTAGAGATTTCTACCCATTATTTAATTGCAGATGGATTTGATATTGGAACCAGCCATGATCCGTATAAAAACTTTGTATATACCAGTTTTCAGGAATTGGCAACTTTTATTTCACACAACCGCGTTTCTGAATTAGCCAAAGATTACGGCGTAAAAAGTTTAGCGAAAATGTGTAAAATCATTGCGGGTGATGAAATGCGTCACCACGTTGCGTATGCTGAATTTGTGAAACGAATATTCGAAGTGGACCCCAGTGAAATGATGTTGGCTTTTGAATATATGTTGAAGTTAAAAATTGTGATGCCTGCCCACTTTCTACGAGAATCGGGTGAGCCAATGGGACGCGCGTTTGAAATTTTTTCAGACTCTGCCCAACGATTAGGTGTTTATACCGCATTTGATTATGTCGATATAATTCGAAAACTTATCGGTATGTGGAATGTAGATAAAATCACCAATCTAACCGAAGAAGCAGAAAAAGCCAGAGAATACATTATGAAACTCCCCGACCGATTGGACAGAATTTCTCAGCGAATTGTTATTCCTGAAGAATCTCCTCGTCTCAAATGGCTACATTAAAACACATTACAAAACACACATAACAAACACACATAAATGACACTCACACATTATTTTAAGGAAGGATTTAGCTATGCCGATTATTTACGGAAAATTGAAGATCAATTGCATGATTTAGAAAAATCGGATAAGGAAAGTGAAATGATTCCACATTACGCATTGAATTTAAAGAGAATAGAACGATTGGGTAAAACCTTTCAACTGTCAGATGAACAAAAAGAAGCTTTAAAATCCATCAAACCCAACTTTAAGCTTTTGGTAATCAGTGAAGGTTGGTGTGGAGATGCTGCACAAGTTATGCCCATTGTCCATGTGATTGCAGAAGAGTTGGGGATAGAACAAAAAGTAGTTTTAAGAGACAGTCATCCCGAATTGATGGATGCTTATTTAACCAATGGTGCGAAATCAATTCCAATTTTCGTGGGTGTAAATGAGGACGGAACAGAAAAATTCAGATTTGGACCCCGACCGGAAATGGGAATGAAATTATTGGCAAAACACAAAGAAAATCCCGATGTTTACACCAAAGATGTATTTCACAAAGAATTGCAACTCTGGTACAACAAGGACAAAGGAAATTCAATTTTTAATGAATTGTTTGAATTAATGAAACTTTAATAAATTATAATGAAGATTAACAGTGGTTATGTCATAAGTGGAGTAGCTTTAGTAATTTTAGCACTTGTTTTTTTCACACCTCTGAGTGAAGTTTTTACAACAAAAATCAACCAAGCAACTTTGGTAGGACAAAGCAAAGAATTGCCCGATCGAGGATTTAATTTGAATGAAGAAAAAGTCGAAATTGAGCTAAAAGGTTACAACGGAACAGCAGACTCCAATCTAGCCGATTCAAGAGGAAAAGTCGTGTTTTTAAACTTTTGGGGAAGTTGGTGTCCACCGTGTGTAGCTGAAATGCCCAGCATTCAAAAACTATATGAATCCAAAGGAAAGGAAGTGTCTTTTGTATTAATTACCATGCAAGATAGACCCGAGAAGTTCGTTCCCTTTTTGCAAGAAAACAACTATTCCATGCCCGTTTATGTAGCGAGCAGCTTACTACCAAAAGCACTGATACCCAATTCATTTCCTACCACTTACATCTTAAATAAAAAAGGAGAAATTGTACTAAAAGAAACCAAATCAAAGGATTGGAATACACCTGAAATTCATAACCTGCTCGATAAATTGTTAAAGGAATAGTTTTAGTTCTAGCAAATTAGAAAATATTCTTTAACTTTAGCCATTGACAATAAAAACAAAGTATGAGTATTAGAAATCTAATTCCCGTTTTATTCTTTGGTCTTTTAAGTATAGGCTGTATGAATACAAAAGAAATCCAATTAAAACCGATAGAATTTGAAGAATTATGGCGAACGAATAAAGCGACTTCTCTCCCCGAAATATCAGTGGTTAACACCATGGCAGAATTGACGCAACTCTATTCCGACCTTCAAGATCCACGCTATCCAAAATCCGCTCCGATTCCAATTTTTGACCAAAACACCGAAACGATTTTAGTCCTCAATCCCCAACTTACTTCGGTTAAAAACGGAGACATTGAAATTGAATCCATAGAATTATCAAAAGATACTTTTAGTGTTACCTACAAAGAAATTGAAAATTGGGAACACAAAGAGAATAACCTGAGCCATCCGATTCTTTTGGTCAAGGTAAATCACAAAGGGAACAAAGCAAAATTAAAATTAACAAATTAAAAATCACTACATGAGAAAAAAATTATTACTATTAGTAGGATTCTCTATTTTTTCTACTGCTTCTTTTGCACAGCAAAATTTTTGGAGCCATCACAGCGGAAAGAATATTGAAGCTCAAAGGGAACGAACGACTACGCCCACTGAATATTCGGTGTTGAAATTAAATCTAAATGGATTGGAAAGCCAATTGATGAATGCGCAAGCAAAGAATCAAAACGCAACCAACGGATTAAACATTAGAATACCCAATATAGACGGAACTTATAGCACCTATGTTGTGTTTGAATCCTCAGTTATGCATCCCGATTTGCAAGCAAAATATCCAAATACAAGATCGTACTCAGGATACTTGAAAGACAATGTAACCACCAAAATCCAATTTAGCATCTCCCCTTACTTTGGGTTTAATGCGGTGATTCGAAGTGTAGAAGGAATGAAATACATCGACTCTTTCACTACTGACAATCAACTTTATATCGTTTACGATAGAGACCACGTGGACCATGTTCATACATTTAACTGTAAACACGATGGTTCAGATGTATATGATTTACAATATACACCTGAAATTGATTTAGGTGGGAAATCTGTCATTGACGGAAAAATGAGAAAATACCGTTTGGCTTTGGCTACAACCATTGAGTACACAGCTTACATCGCACAACAAGCAGGAGTAGGAAGTGGTACCGATGCACAGAAAAAAGCAGCGGTTATGGATGCACTAAATTTAGCAGTAGGTCGTTTGAATGAAGTATATGAAAACAATTTATCCGTTCAAATGGAAATGGTTCCGAACAATGATATGTTGATTTTCATTGATTCGGATAACTACAATCCAATGAATGCAGGCGCGATGTTAGGTCAAAACCAAACAACAGTGGACAACCTAATTGGGAGTTCAAATTATGACATAGGTCACGTTTTCTTTAGAGCTACGGCAGGAAATGACAACGGTGTTGCTTATTTAAAATCGGTTTGTAACAACACCTACAAAGCAGGAGGTGTAACCGGAGCTGGAAATCCAGTAGGTGATCCTTTTGTAATTGACTATGTTGCGCATGAAATGGGCCATCAATACGGTGCGAACCATACACAAAACAACAACTGTAATAGAAATAATTCTACGGCTGTAGAACCAGGAAGTGCAAGTACTATAATGGGGTATGCTGGAATTTGTCATCCCAATGTTCAAAACAATAGTGATGCATATTTCCATGCGGTTAGCACCAAAGAAATGTACAACTGGGTGACCACAGGTGGAAATTGTGGAGTGAAAATAGACACTGGAAATCAAGAACCCGTTATTTCAGTAGGTCCAAACCGAACCATTCCAAAAGAAACTCCGTTTGCTTTGGTTGCAACAGCTACGGACGCAGATGGGGATGCTTTAACCTATAACTTTGAGCAAACCGATACACAAACTGCATCCATGCCTCCAAAACCAAATAACACTGGTGGACCTATGTTCCGTTCGGTAATGGCTACGGATTCACCAGAGAAATTCTTCCCTCGTTTATCTACGATTATTGAAGGTTATAACCCAAACATCAATACACCAAATAACTACAGAGCATGGGAGAAATTACCTGCAGTAGCTCGAACTATGAACTTTGCTCTTTTAGTTAGAGATAACAATCCTGCTGGAGGCCAATCTGCACGTGAAGACATCCGACTTACTGTGGAAGCAAATGCAGGTCCTTTCGTGGTGACTTCCCAATCTTCAGATGGAATCATTTGGGAATTAGGTGAAAGCCAAACCATTACGTGGGATGTTGCCAATACAAATACCGCACCGGTAAATACAGAAAATGTGAAAATCGTACTTTCTACCGACGGTGGACTTACTTTCGATCATGTTTTGGTTGAAAGTACGCCAAACAATGGTTCGTATACTTTCAATGTTCCGGGTGGATTGGGCGTTACTGAAAATGCTCGTTTAATGGTTAGAGCCATTGATAACTATTTCTTAAATGTGAATACGAAGAATTTTAAAATTAACTCTTCTGAAATGGGCGTTAGTGATTTAACCCAGTCTCTTTTTGAAGTTTATCCTAATCCATCCAACGGTGTTTTCACTTTGGAAATGGATGCGAATTCTTCACAAATCGCTTACAGTGTATACAGTATAGATGGAAAATTAGTTTCTACGAGTAAAATTAATTCGAATGGAGGAAAAGTGAAACAACAAGTTAACTTATCACATCTTCCAGCTGGAACGTACATTGTTCAGGTAAATAATGGAAACAAAACGCTTTCTAAGAAATTGATTATTCGTTAATCCATTTTAATTAAAATTCCATAAATAAAAAAAGAGAGAGAACATTTTAGTTCTCTCTCTTTTTTTTCACTTCTTTCGAATTCATTTCATTTTTGTAAATTGGTAAGGTTTTTGAAAAGTAGGTATGGATTTTAGTATCAAAAAAAAATGAAAACAACCAAATTACTTAGAGTAGCAGGAGTCATTGGCCAACAGGCAAACACAGCCGAATTGTCTTCACTTGAAGCAATAAAAGCTTTTGTACGCCTAGTCATCGACTGGATTACTGGGAAATATTCACCCAAAAAACGAAACTTACTTATCGGAACTTTGGTAATTATCTATGTGATTTCACCCCTAGACCTTTTGCCTGGAATTATTTTGGACGATGCTATCATAGTGCTTTTTGCTTTGAAATACTTTAAAAAAGAAATTACCAAATATGTAAATTGGGAAAAATCCCGAAAGTTTAATTTTGAAGTAAGTGATGCAGAAATCATCCGAGAATAAAAAGAAAAAATTAATCGTTGTCGCTGGACCCACTGCCGTAGGTAAAACAGGAATTGCTATTTATTTGGCACACCTTTTATCCACGGAAATCATTTCCTGTGATTCACGTCAATTTTACAAAGAAATGAAGATTGGAACGGCGGTTCCTTCTACCGAAGAGTTAAATTCAATTCCTCATCACTTCATTCAACACTTATCTATTTTTGATGCGTATTCGGTCGGTGATTTCGAGAGAGATGCCTTGGCAAAAATCGATGAATTATTCAAAAAGCACGATACGCTTATCATGGTCGGTGGATCCGGTTTGTATGAAAAAGCAATCACCCATGGTTTAGATTCCTTTCCGGAAGTAGACAAAAGTATTCGGGAAAAATTAAATATCGAATTTAACGAATGGGGAATTGAAAATTTACAAAAAGAATTGGCAGAAGTAGATCCAATTTATTTTAAACAAGCAGATATTCAAAATCCAGTTCGAATCATTCGTGCATTGGAAATCTACCGTGGAACAGGCAAACCCTTTTCTTCATTTCGAACAAAAAAATCGATGGAACGCGATTTTGAAATCATCCAAATTGGTTTGGAACTACCCCGTGAAGAAATGTACCAACGCATCAATCAACGGGTTGAAATAATGAAGGATGAAGGACTTCTCGAAGAAGCGAAACCCTTGTATGAACATCGGAATTTAAATAGTTTACAAACCGTAGGTTATCGTGAATTGTTCGATTATTTGGACGGAAAAATTGAATTCAATTTCGCCATAGAGGAAATTAAAAAAAACAGCCGTCGCTATGCCAAACGGCAACTTACTTGGTACAAAAAACAAGAAAACCGACAATGGTTTTCACCCTTTGAAAAAGAAGAAATTTGGAATTACATCCAATCTATGTTGAATAATTTGGATTCGGCTTCAAACCCCATTTCTTAAAGAAATAAAAGTAAATAAAAGGTAAGACACTTCCTACAAACCCATAGTATGTATCTACTTTATCCGGCGTATTTAATATAGGAATATACCATTCATAAATGAAATTCGCGAAAATTAAAAAGACGGCAATCCATTTTGTAAATGATGTTTTTTTACTACTTAAAATTTCCACAAAACCACTAACCATACAAATTATAAAAGATAAAACGAAGTTGGTTGCATGGGTATAAAATCCAGAATCAAAGTCTAATAAAAGTTGAATTCTCATTTCTTCCTTTTTCCGACCTAAAAAAAGAATATAAACGAAAATAAATAAGAGGAAATAAAGAAAAATCGGCCATGTTTTTGCCACATACGGAATATTCATTGCAGAGAACTTGCCTTTCATTCCACTAATTTAGTATTTTAGCACCAAAGAACAAGACTATGGAACTATTAAAAGGAAAAACGGCAATTATTACCGGTGCTACACGTGGGATTGGGAAAGGAATTGCAGAAGTTTTCGCACAAAATGGATGCAATATTGCCTTTACATTTGCTTCTTCCGTTGAAAAAGCAAAAGTTTTAGAAAACGAACTTACCGCTCTGGGTATCAAAGCGAAAGGATATCAATCCGATGCATCAGATTACGATGCCGCCCAAAAATTAGTCGATGATGTATTGGCTGAATTTGGTCAAATCGATGTGGTGATAAACAACGCGGGAATTACAAGAGATAATTTATTGATGCGAATGAGTTTGGAGGATTATGAAGAAGTAATTCGAGTGAATTTGAATTCTGCTTTCAATCTAACCAAAGCGGTTGTTCGTCCAATGATGAAACAACGAAAAGGTTCTATCATCAATATGAGTTCCATTGTAGGAAGAAAAGGAAATGCAGGGCAGGCGAATTATTCCGCTTCCAAAGCAGGATTGATTGGATTTTCAAAATCCGTAGCCTTGGAATTGGGTTCGCGAAACATCCGATGCAACGTAATTGCCCCTGGATTCATTGAAACCGAAATGACCGAAAAATTGGATCAAAAGGTAGTGGAAGAATGGAGAAGTACCATTCCTCTGAAACGAGGTGGAACGCCAGAAGATATTGCAAATGCATGTTTGTTTTTGGCTTCAGACCTATCGTCTTACATCACCGGTCAAGTTTTGAGCGTGGATGGAGGAATGTATACTTAATTCCAAAAAATCAATTCGAATAAAATCAATACAAACCTTGTTAAACTTATTTAGCAAGGTTTGTTCCTAAAAATAAGCAACATGAAAAGTAAAATATTCAGTTTTGTATTTTTAATCGGAATCTTCGTATTTGCTCAAGAAAATCTAAAATTCAAAACCCAAATCGAAAAACATTGTGGAAATTCTTACGAGGGAACAATTACCGCAGGTGCAAAAGAAGGCGATGGATTCACAGGTGAGCGTTTGGTAATGCAAGTTTTAAGTTGTGAAAAAGACCAAATCAAAATTCCATTTTATGTAGGTGATGACAAATCCAGAACCTGGATTTTGACTTTTAAAAATGACCGCGTTCAATTGAAACACGATCATAGAAATCCAGACGGTTCCGATGAGGAAGTGACCATGTACGGAGGAACGACTTCCAATACCGGCCATGCAAATATTCAGTTCTTCGCCGCCGATCAAGAAACATGTAGTATGATTGATTATGCGTGTAACAATGTGTGGTGGATGACGATTGATGAGAATTCATTCAGCTACAGTTTACGCAGAGTGGGGGCAGACAGAGAATTTACTGTGGTTTTTGATTTGGAAAAACCTGTGGACTTTGAAGAAAAGCCGTGGGGATGGGATTTGTAAATCTAATCTAAAAAGGTTTATAGAGAATTTTTAAAATAAAAATAACCCTTCAAATCTGAGGATGAGAAGGGTTATTTATTTTGTACTGATAATTTTGGATTTTCCCGTTAAATTATTCTTTAAAGATTAATCAATCAATTCAAAACGCATCCAAACAAAAGCTTTTTCGACTAGTTCTGAACCTTTGTTTCGTGCTCGAATGGGACCTTCTAAGATTATTTTTCCATTTTTGTTCACATTTCTAAGTGGCAAAGAAATTCCATCAAAATGATCAAATAATAAACTTTGAGGTACACTACCGTCTTTCAAGTATTTTTTATCTTCATTAATTTTTTTATTCCCTTGAAGGATTGCTAAAACATCGTGTATTGCTACGTTAATTCTTCGAGGATCATGATTTAATATTATATCAGCATCCATACCAAATGATGTCGAATATTCCACTACAAAAGTATCAATTATAAATTCCGCATTTTTATCTTTGATTTCTTCGTCTGAAATCTCATAAACTACGGAGTTATTAACATTTGGGCTACGAGTTAAAGGTAGTTTTGATTGTGTGACGTGAATTTGACTATCTCTTCCTCCACACGCAAGTGGTATCCATCCATTATATCCTTTTATTCCAGGATCCCTCGTATATTCAGCTCCACCTCCAAAAAAAGAAGACTTATGATATGATCCAAAATCACAATACTTCCCATCAAAATTTTTATCGACAGAAATAGGTTTAATTATTTTTCCTAAGGATTTATACTGTACTTGTTGATTAATTGATAGGTGTGCTAAGCTTCCATTCTGAGTAGTAGCACTTTGAAGCTCTAATAGCGTTACTTTCAATTTAATTTTTTTAGGAGGTAATACAGTATACATATCCGTAATAACAGGTTGCAACAACATAGAATTTAGTACAGGCGCATCTTTCGTGTCATCCAATTTTGGAGAATTCGTGTCATCCATTTTGGGAGAATTAAGGGAGGACGCACTTTTTGTCTCAGTTGTTTTCTCTTTTTTCTTTCCTGTTGCTTTTTTATTTTGTGCATACGTCGAAAGGGTCAGTGAAAAAAACAAAAAAGGTTAAAAAAAACAAGTAGTTTTTTTTCATAATAAGTAGTTAAAAAAATAAAGAATAATGTTTTTTAGTGAATCGGACTATGTATAATTTTCAAATCCGTGATTAGTTTTTTAAGTGAGTTCTGAGTAAACAAAGGTGTTTCTAAATAACAATTGATAGCCAATGAGTAATTGACTCGTTCTATTGAGTATTTAGCTATTATTACCGAGTATTTGAAATGTAAGAATTGGAATAAGTTATCATTCTATCATGGAAAGTTGAATGCGTTTTCTTTCTACATCCACATCTGTCACGGTAACTTCCACAATTTGATTCAGCTGAACGACTTGACTTACATCGGATATAAACTCATGGGCTAATTTAGAGATATGAACCAATCCACTTTCTTTAAGTCCAATATCAACAAAACAACCAAAGTTGGTGATGTTATTGACAATTCCTTGCACTTTCATACCAATTTTTAGATCTTCTATTCGCTTGAGGTTTTTATCGAACTGAACCATCACTGCTCTTTTACGAGGATCCAATCCCGGTTTTTCCAATTCTTTCAAAATATCTTGCAAAGTCAATACACCGACATTTTCATTGATATATTTCTCTAAATTAATTTTCAATATCAATTCTTTATTTCCAATTAATTCTTCGGTTGAAACTTTGGCATCTTTGGCCATTTTCTGTACAATTTTATAGCTTTCTGGATGAACTGCCGAATTATCCAACGCATTGGCTGAATTAGGTACCCGTAAAAATGCTGAAGCTTGTTGAAAAGCCTTTTCTCCCAAACGAGGGACTTTTTTTAATTCCTCTCGGTCTTCAAATGCACCATGTTCACTTCGATAGTCCACAATATTTTCGGCCAACTTCTCCCCTATTCCTGATACATAATTCAATAAATGCTTACTCGCCGTATTCAAATTCACACCGACTTGATTTACACAAAGCATCACCGTTTCGTCCAATTCTTCTTTTAATAATTTCTGATCTACATCGTGTTGATATTGTCCTACTCCAATTGATTTGGGTTCTATTTTCACCAACTCCGCCAACGGGTCTGCCAATCGACGGCCAATGGATACCGCGCCACGAACGGTCACATCAAATTGCGGGAATTCATCTCGGGCTATTTTAGATGCAGAATAAATCGATGCACCTGCTTCATTCACTACAAAAACCTTTAACTTCTGATCGAAAGGAATATTTTGAATCCAATGTTCCGTTTCCCGCGAAGCTGTCCCATTTCCAATTGATATCGCCTCGATTTTATACGCATTCACCAACGACCGAATTTTCTTTCCAGCCTCCAACTTTTGATTTTGTGGTGCATGAGGAAATACGGTTTCATTGTGCAATAAATCACCCTGTTCATCCAAACAAACAATTTTACATCCCGAACGAAAACCAGGGTCAATGGCTAAAATTCGTTTTTCGCCCAAAGGCGCTTCCAACAACAATTGTTTTAAATTATTAGCAAAAACTTGGATGGAATTTTTGTCGGCTTGAAGTTTCGCTTCGTTGAGTCTTTCGGTAGAAAGGGATGGTGAAAGTAAACGGGCATAGGAATCCTTAATCACTGCATTTAGAATTTCTACAATTTCGGGTTGTCGAGTTCGGATGATTGCATTTTCAATAATTCCCAATGCCTCATCTTTATCAATATCCACTGAAACCTTTAAAAAGCCTTCATTCTCACCTCTTAAAATTGCTAATAATCGATGCGCTGGCGCACGTTTTAAATCTTCGGAAAAGTCGAAATACTGCACAAACTTCTGTGCGTTTTCTTCGTCCTTTTTAGACTTTATCACTTTGGAAGAAATTACAGAATTGAAACTAAATTTTCTTCGCAATTGATTTCTGACGCGTTCATTTTCATTGACCCATTCCGCCATGATGTGCTGCGCGCCTTGCAGC
This sequence comes from Weeksellaceae bacterium, assembly GCA_041676545.1. Lineage (GTDB taxonomy): Bacteria > Bacteroidota > Bacteroidia > Flavobacteriales > Weeksellaceae > Moheibacter. Next base: position 67,350 of record JBAYRQ010000003.1, read on the forward strand.
GCATCCTCAGCCGTTTCCACGTTTTCGTTCATATACCGATTCAATAAATTATCCAAATCCAAAATGGAGTTTTGTTTCATAATAATTTTCGCCAAAGGTTCCAATCCATTTTCACGGGCTGTATCTGCTTTGGTTTTCCGTCGTTTTTTATATGGCAAATAATAATCTTCCAACAAAACCTCATCGTAACAATCCTGAATTTTCTTTTGAAGTTCAATTGTCAAACTTCCTTGCTCATCGATCGCTTTTAGAATGGTGTCTTTTCGTTTCTCAATCTCTTGATAATTTGTTTTCAACTTTAAAATCATCGAAACTTGCACTTCGTCGAGATCTCCCGTCATTTCTTTTCGATAGCGAGAAATAAAAGGGACAGTACAATCTTCCGAAAGAAGTTGAACCGTGTTGTCGATTTGTTTCAGATTGAAATTCGTTGCTTGTTGTATGTATTGGCTAAGTGTCATTTTTTTTTAACTAAGTTTTCAAAATTAAGGGTTTGATTTGATTTCGGATTACTTTCTTTTTAGAATTGGAAAAGAGAATTTCTCAAGTTTTCAAATTACACAAGTGAACTCAAATTATTCCATTAAATTTGCAATGCTTAAAGTTACTGAAATGAAACATTTAAAATTGAGAGTGGATTCAATTTTTAATTCCACAGAATCCGTAGATGGTAAATTACAAAAAGTTTGTCAGCTTTTGCATGACGAAGTTTCCCATTACAATTGGGTTGGATTTTACTTCAAAAATGGAGACAAAGAAGAACTGAAATTAGGTCCGTATGTCGGTGCACCAACCGATCACATCATCATCCCATTTGGTGTGGGGATTTGTGGGCAAGTTGCTGTTTCCAATGAAACTTTTGTAGTTCCCGACGTTGCAGCTCAAGATAATTATTTGTCTTGCAGCATAGAAACCAAATCCGAAATTGTGGTTCCCATTCTCAAAAATGGAGAAAACATCGGTCAAATCGATATTGACAGTCATGAAATCAATCCATTTACTCAGAATGACGAGGATTTACTGAATCATATTTGTGAAAAAGTAAGTGAAATTTACGAATGAAAGAAATACTGAATTATTTCCCCGAATTAACACCAAACCAAATCGAACATTTCACAAAACTAAATGATTTATATACCGATTGGAACGAAAAAATCAATGTGATTTCTAGAAAAGACATCGATGAACTCTATGTAAAACATGTCTTGCACTCGTTGGCGATTGCAAAGGTGATGAAATTCGAAAAAGGAAGCGAGGTTTTGGATGTAGGAACGGGCGGAGGATTTCCAGGAATCCCATTGGCTATTTTATTTCCAGAGGTAGAATTTCATTTGGTGGATTCCATTCAAAAAAAGATTTTGGTGGTGAATGAAGTTGCGGAAGCTTTGGAATTAAAAAATGTAAAAGCAGAAGCAACACGCGCAGAAAACTTAAAAACAAACTACGACTTCATCGTCAGTCGAGCGGTCACTCAAATGCCGAAGTTTGTGGAATGGGTCAAACCCAAAATCAAGAAAAAACACATCAACTCCATGCCCAATGGAATTTTATATTTAAAAGGAGGAGATTTGACCGAGGAGTTAAAAGACTTCCCCAAATCGATCGAATATGAACTCAATGAATTCTTTTCAGAAGAGTTTTTCGAAACAAAAAAAGTGGTTTATCTCCCATTGTGAATAAAACACAAGAAATGTTGAAAACTATTGATTTCACAAGGGATTCTCGCTTATAAATCGGTTAAAATTTTGTATCTTTGTTTAGTTATAAAAGAAAGAGATTTATGAGCAAAAGCACATATACGGCTGATAGCATTCAGGCGTTAGAAGGTATTGAGCACGTTAGAATGCGTCCTTCTATGTACATTGGAGACGTTGGGGCGCGAGGTTTACATCACCTAGTATATGAAGTCGTCGACAACTCGATTGACGAAGCCATGGCGGGCCACTGTGATACAATCACAGTAATAATTCATCCAGACAATTCAATCACAGTAAAAGATAACGGACGAGGTATTCCGGTTGATATGCACAAAAAAGAGGGCAAATCAGCTTTGGAAGTCGTTATGACAAAAATCGGTGCAGGAGGTAAATTCGACAAAGACAGCTACAAAGTTTCCGGTGGATTACACGGTGTAGGGGTTTCGTGTGTGAATGCACTTTCTCAACACCTAAAAGCCGAAGTTCATAAAGATGGTAAAATGTATGTCCAAGAATACGAAAAAGGACATAGTATTTATGATGTAAAAGAAATAGGAGAAACCGATGAAAAAGGAACCTATGTTACTTTTAGTCCAGATAAAACCATTTTTGACGAAGTACTTTTTAGTTACAATACTTTGGCTACGCGTATGCGTGAATTGTCCTTCCTGAACAAAGGATTGACAATCAGTCTTACCGACGAAAGAGTATTAAACGAAGAAGGTGTTGCTCAAACGGAAACATTCAAATCAGAAGGGGGCTTAAAAGAATTCGTTGAATTCATCGATGGAAATCGAGAAGCTTTGATGGATGAAGTGATCCATATGGAAGGAGAGCGTGATGACATTCCGGTTGAAGTAGCTATGCGTTACAATACATCGTACACAGAAAATTTACATTCATACGTAAATAATATTAACACCCACGAAGGGGGGACTCACTTAGCGGGTTTCCGAAGAGCTTTGACGCGCACATTGAAAAAGTATGCAGATGAGAATTTCAATTTAGCGAGAGAGAAAGTAGAAATTGTTGGAGATGATTTCCGTGAGGGATTGACTGCAATTATTTCGGTAAAAGTTATGGAACCACAATTCGAGGGTCAGACCAAAACCAAATTAGGAAACTCTGAAGTGAGTGGAGCGGTTGATAAAATCGTAGGAGAAATGCTTTCAAATTATTTGGAAGAAAATCCGAACGAAGCGAAAATCATTGTTGAAAAAGTAATTTTAGCAGCCAAAGCGAGACAAGCTGCAAAGAAAGCACGTGAATTGGTTCAACGTAAAAACCCAATGGGTGGAAGTGGTTTACCTGGAAAATTGGCAGACTGTTCATCCAAAGATCCAGCGGAGAGCGAACTTTACTTGGTGGAGGGAGATTCGGCAGGTGGAACTGCGAAACAAGGACGTGATCGACACTTTCAAGCGATTTTACCTTTGCGAGGAAAGATTCTGAATGTGGAAAAAGCTATGGCTCACCGTGTTTTGGAAAACGAAGAAATCCGAAATATCTACACCGCTTTGGGAGTAACAATTGGAACCGAAGAAGATAGCAAAGCTTTGAATATAGAAAAGCTACGTTATCATAAAATCGTGATTATGACGGATGCGGATGTGGATGGTAGCCACATTGCCACCCTAATTCTGACATTCTTCTTCCGATATATGAAAGAGTTAATTGAACAAGGATACATTTATATTGCTGCACCTCCTTTGTACTTATTGAAAAAAGGAAGCAGACAACAATATGCATGGGGTGAAGCGGATCGTGAGCGAATCATCGAAGAATGGTCAGACGGAACTGGAAAAGGAATCGGTATCCAACGATACAAAGGTTTGGGGGAAATGAATGCGGAACAATTGTGGGATACTACTTTGAATCCGGAGAATAGAACTTTCCGTAAAATAACGATTGATAATGCGGCCGAAGCAGACCGAATCTTCTCTATGTTAATGGGAGATGATGTTCCGCCAAGACGTGAATTCATCGAGAAAAATGCAATTTATGCACGAATCGATACCTAAATAGAAAACAAAAAAGAAGCCGTCTCATAACAATAAGAAACGGCTTTTTTTTTATTTTTTAATGAATAGCTACTGCTTTCTTTAGAACTCCGTTTGTAAAACTTGGTATAATTTACGAAGTGGCAATCCCATTACATTGTAGTAACAGCCTTTGATTCCTTTGATCTTAGCATACCCCAACCAATCTTGGATTCCGTATCCACCTGCTTTATCAAACGGGTTAAAATTCTCAATGTAGTAATTGATTTCTTCCCCTGAAAATTCATCGAATTCAACATCTGTTGCGTCTGAAAAAGTAATTGCTTTCTCTGTGGAAGTTACCGTTACCGAAGTAAAAACTTGATGAATACAACCCGATAATTTTCGAATCATTGAAAAAGCTTCTTCTTTGTTTTTTGGCTTTCCCAACACTTCTCCATTCAGCCAAACCAAAGTGTCAGCCGTAATGAGAATTTCATTGGGTTTTAATTCGAAATATGCTTTTGCTTTATTCGCGGAAATATGTTCGGTGATTTCATTTCGTTGTAAATTGGAAGGATAGGATTCGTCGGATTGAATTTTTACGATTTCAAAATCAATTCCTAATCCTTTGAGTAATTCTTGTCGTCTTGGCGATTGAGAAGCCAATAGGAATTTCTGAGCCGAGAATTTAGATTGAAGCATTGTGAAAAATAAAATTTAAAAACTCGATTTCTTACTTCGATTGGGTATGATCATTTTCGTCATACCACTTCCCTTGCACTTTCATGGTCTGTTCTATGACATCTCTTACACATCCTTTCCCACCGTCAATCAAAGAAATATATTCTGATATTTGTCGAATATCCGCTACTGCATCATTCGGACAACATGCCAAACCAACGGCGTTCATTACTTCCATATCAGGCACATCATCACCCATATACAAGATTTCTTCGGGTTTTAAATTGTAGCTAAAAAGTAGATCCTGGAAAGAATCCATTTTATCGCGTACTCCCATATACACATCGATCACACCCAAATATTTCATTCTTTCTGCAACCATTTGATCTCTTCCACCGGTAATGATAGCAATTCGAAAACCTTGTTTAATGGCGAGTTGCATAGCATACCCATCTTTGGTATTCATGGTTCGAACCATTTCTCCCGTTGGCATTAAAATTAAATTCCCATCGGTCAAAACGCCATCCACATCAAAAATGAAAGTGGTTATATTTTTTAATTTCTGTTTGTAACTAATCATTGTTATAGGTTCTTTTGATTGATTCTGAAATCAATTTATACAATTGTTGTCTTCTGGAATCGTCATTCATCAGTTCCAAATGTTTGGTAAGAATAAGTTGATCATTTCTTCGTGCAGGACCTGTTTGTGCGTCATAAGGAGACATATCCATTACTTTGTTGGCCGTTTCCTTAATCAAAGGACGCAATACATCGAAAGGAAGTTCTGACTCTTTACAAATCGCTTCCCCAACGCTATACATATGATTGGTAAAATTACTCACCCATACTGCAGCAAGGTGAACTTTCAGTCGTTGTGCACTATCGATCCTATGAACTTCATTTGAAATTCGATCAGCTAATTTATAAAGTGCTTCTTCGTCTTCCTTATTCTCTGCTTCCACAAAAAATGGAATCTCTTCATAGCGAAGCATCTTCTTTTTGGTGAAAGTTTGAAGGGGATAAAAGACACCTTTTCGGTAATTTCCTTTCAGAACATTGGTTGATAAAGACCCTGAGGTATGCACCACCAAAGCATCCGTGTACGGAATATAATGAGACAATTCTTCGACAGCCGAATCCGAAGCAGCGATGATGTATAAATCCGCTTTTTCTAACTCCGAGATTTTGTCGGTATATTTAATATTATTCGCCTCACCCAACTCCTCGGCTTTGGATAAGGTACGATTGAAAATCTGACGAACATTGACTGTGTTTTGCAACAAAGCACGAGTCAAATGAAACGCTACATTTCCGGCTCCTATTATAACAACTGATTTCATAAACGGCACAAAGATAGAAGTTTTAGTTCAATAGTAGGTTTTGAAAATAAAAAGTATTTCCAAAATCAAAGCTTATATTTTCAAATATTTAGTTTCAAAATAATTATCTTTACCCCTTTATTATTAACTCAAAGAAATAAATATAGAAATATGAAAGTTACAGTAGTAGGTGCTGGCGCAGTTGGAGCAAGTTGTGCTGAATACATTGCAATGAAAAACTTCGCATCCGAAGTGGTTTTAGTAGATATCAAAGAAGGTTTTGCAGAAGGTAAAGCAATGGATTTGATGCAAACAGCTTCATTAAATGGATTTGACACCAAGATTACAGGAACGACCGGTGATTATTCAAAATCAGCCGATTCTGTAGTTGCAGTAATTACTTCAGGAATTCCCAGAAAACCGGGAATGACGCGTGAAGAATTAATCGGTATCAATGCGGGAATTGTAAAAGAAGTAACTGCTAATTTGGTGAAACATTCACCGAATGTAATCATCATCGTAGTTTCAAACCCGATGGACACAATGGCTTATTTGGTTCATAAAACATCTGGATTACCCAAAGAAAGAATCATAGGGATGGGTGGTGCATTGGACTCTGCCCGTTTCAAATACAGATTGGCAGAAGCATTGGATTGTCCTATTTCCGATGTGGATGGGATGGTAGTTGCAGCCCATTCCGATACAGGAATGGTTCCTTTGATTAGCAAAGCAACGCGTAACGGTGTTCCTGTTACTGAATTCTTAACCCAAGAAGAACAAGATTATGTAGTTCAAGAAACGAAAGTTGGAGGGGCTACTTTGACTAAATTATTGGGAACTTCCGCATGGTATGCTCCAGGAGCCGCCGTTTCAAGCATGGTTCAATCCATTCTTTGTGATCAGCGAAAAATGTTTCCTTGTTCCTTATTATTGGACGGAGAGTACGGTCAAAAAGATATTTGTTTAGGTGTTCCGGCGATTATCGGTAAAAATGGAATTGAAAAAATTATTGACATTCCATTGACGGATTCGGAAAAAGAACAATTCGCAACGGCTGCAGAAGCGGTTCGAACGGTAAATTCTGAATTAAAACTTTAATTTTAGAAAAAAGTATAAATTTGACGGTGGCTGAAAAACAGTCACCGTTTTTTATTTTAAATTATTTTGACCATGAAAAGACCTGATTACGTAACCGAAGAAAGGTTGCAGCATTTTATTTCCGAAGCTTTTAAAGAGGATATAGGAGACGGAGATCATTCTACACTAGGAAGTGTTCCTGCTGATTTACAAGAATATGCGCATTTATTGGTGAAAGAAGCGTGTGTTTTAGCAGGAATAGAAATCGCAAAAGAAATCTTTCATTTTTTTGATCCGACATTGGAAGTTGAGGTACTGAAAAAAGACGGATCGGATGTAAAAGTAGGTGACATTGCTTTTCGGGTAAAAGGTTCGGCACGGTCGATTTTAAGTTGTGAGCGTTTGGTTTTGAATTGCATGCAACGAATGAGCGGAATTGCAACTTTATCCCGAAAAATGGCAAAAGAGGTCAAAGGAACCAAAGTTAAAATTTTGGATACCCGAAAAACCACGCCCAATTTTAGGATGTGTGAAAAGTGGGCTGTTGCCATTGGTGGAGCGCACAACCATCGCTACGGTTTGTATGATATGGTTATGTTAAAAGACAACCACAACGATTATGCTGGTGGAATTACGAAATCCGTTCAATCGGTAAAAGCGTATTTGGATGAGTTGGGAAAAGATTTAAAAATCGAAGTAGAAACCCGAAATATGGCTGAAGTGAAAGAAGCTGTTGCTACTGGTTTGGTCGACATCATTATGTTAGACAATATGAATAACCAAGAAATGAAAGAAGCTGTAGAATTTATTGCGAGTCGATGTCAAACCGAAGCATCGGGCGGATTAACTTTAAAAGACTTACGAAAAGTAGCTGAAACCGGAGTTGATTTCATCTCTTCGGGCGCAATTATTCATTCTGCTCCCAATAAAGACTTAAGCCTTAAAGCAATAACTGATTGATTCCGAAACAATTTCTAAACAGAAAGTTAATAAGTTTGTTAAGAAGAATGATATAAATCCTCTATTTTATTAACAAATTATTCGGAAATTTGCGCTAAATATTAAAACCAATAAAACATGAAGCAAAAATCTATTTTCTTAAAAGCGAGCTTTCTATTCTTTTTAGGTGGAAGTGCTTTAACGTATGCTCAAGTTGAAGAACCTGCAGTCACAGACTCAACAGATTGGGATCAAGAAATCATCCTTTCTGAGACGGTAATTGTGGCAAAAGGAATTATTGACTTAGAAGAAGACCGTAAAACACCGGTTGCATCTTCTACCATTATGAGACAAGAAATTCAGGACAAAGCAGTAGGTAACGTTGAGTTTCCAGAAGCGATGAAGAACACACCTTCCGTTTATGTTGCCAATCAAGCAGGTGGATTTGGTGATTCTGAAATGTTCTTACGAGGTTTTGACCAAACCAACACCGCTTTCTTATTGAACGGACAACCGATTAATGGAATGGAAGACGGAAAAATGTACTGGTCAAACTGGAGTGCAATGACAGATGTAGCGAATGCTATTCAGGTTCAGAGAGGATTGGGTTCATCCAAATTAGCAATTTCTTCTGTGGGAGGTACGATCAACATCGTTACCAAAGCTACCGAAAGAAGCGAAGGAGGAATGGCGCGTTTCATTATGGGTAACGACAGTTATTCAAAAGGAACCATCGCTTACGACACCGGGTTGAAAGGGAAATGGGGTTTATCCTTAATGTTTGACTACTGGCAAGCGCATAGAAAATTTGCTGTAGGTACGGCAGGAGAAGGTCAAAGTTATTTTGTATCGGTTGGATTTAAGCCAAATGATCGTCACAACTTGAACTTTATGATTTTTGGAGCACCTCAGTGGCACTTTCAAAACTTTTCAAAATCGAAAACTGTGTATGGAAAATACGGTAAAAAATACAACGATAACTACGGATATTACGAAGGCCACGGATATTCTACACGTAAAAACTATTACCACAAACCGGTTACAAACTTAAACTGGGATTGGGAAATCAACAGCAACGCCTCTTTGTCTACTGTTTTGTATGCATCTATGGGTAGAGGGGGTGGAACGGGATCACTTGGAAACGGCGCTAAATATGTTCCAGGTGGAATTATGGACAACGGTTACATTAATTTCGATGCATTGGCAGCTGAAAACAGCACAATTGCAGGAGGAATTGGTGAAGGATTTACCGGTTCAGCACTTCGTGCTTCTGTAAACAACCACTTCTGGTATGGTTTGGTATCTAGCTTTAATTACGACACCAAAACCAACTTTAAATTTAATGTGGGTGCGGATGTTCGTTTTTACAAAGGAGATCACTTCCGTCAAGTAGTTGATTTATTTGGTTTGGATGGATGGAACGATACGGGAAATGCAAATTACACAAGTGGAAATGTGGTTTCTACTACGTATGAAACTAATCCATGGGCTAGTTTATTTAATTATGCGAAAAAAGAAGATAGAATTGCTTATGACTATTCGGAGTGGATTACCTACCAAGGTGGATTCGGTCAAGTAGAATACAGCAACAATGGGTTTTCGGCATTCGTTCAAGGAGCTGCTTCAAACCAGTCTTATTTGGGTGAAAACTACTACGATTACGTAGGCTCTAAAAAGTCAGAAAAAATCAACAAATTCGGATACAATGTAAAAGGAGGTTTGGCTTATCAGATAGGAAACAGCGTTATTTTTGGTAATGCAGGACACTATTCTCGTCAGCCATTTAAAGACAATGTATTGTCAGACGATAACACAGAATTAAGAAAGCCAGAAGTTGACAACGAAGAAATCACTGGTTTCGAATTCGGTTATGCGTACAAAACAAGAAATCTTAAATTAAATGTGAACGTGTACCATACAACTTGGGGAAATCGTTTCTTTTCTACGAATGGGAAAATGGATTTACCAGTTGAAGGAGGTGGAATTCAAGAAGTGGATGTAACTTATATGTTTACAGATCTAACCCAAGTACACAAAGGAATCGAAGTTGATTTCCAAGCAAGACTTTCAAGACAATTCACGTTGAAAGGATATTCATCTTTTGGTGAATGGAAATACGACGGAGAATCTCCATTTAATGTACGAAGAGATGACACTTTTGAAGTAGATCCTTCTCTTTCAGGGAAAGAAGACTTTAGCGGATTGTACATCGGAAATGCACCTCAATTTACATTTGGAATGGGAGCTAAATTCGAACCAAAAAGAGGTTTTTACTTGGATGCAGATTTGAATTACTATGCAAGACTTTGGGGTGAATTAAGTCCAAACTCGGCACTAAAAGGAATTCAGTCCGAAGAGTTGGCGCCGTATGCAACTATTGATTTTGGAGTTACTTACGAGCACAGAATTGCAGGTAAAAATGTTATTCGATTCAGAGGAAACATCTACAATGCATTGAACTCAATGTATGTAGGAAGAAAAGACGGATATGGTTACTACTATGGATTAGGTAGAACTTTCAACGCCGGAATTCAGTACAGCTTCTAATTTAGAACTACTCAAATTAAATAATCAAAAGCCTCTCAGAATTGAGGGGCTTTTTGTATGTTTGTAAGGTTTGAAAAAAACTAAAATACTTTTATTATGTTATATACTATTTTAAAACATTTTCACAGCGGATGGGCGTATTTGACCGTATTGGCAGCTGTCGTATTTTTTGTAATGATTGGATATTACGCGATTAATAAAAAAGCAAGAGATTCCGGAATTACAAAGATGAGCTTAATAGTGACCATTATTTTTCATGTTCAACTATTGGTGGGAGTGATTCTTTATTTTGTCTCTCCGTATGCGAAATGGACGTCGGAAACGATGAAGGACGCAACGAGTCGACTTTATGCAATGGAACATCCTTTAATGATGTTTGCTGCTGTAATTTTTGTTACCGTAATTAATTCAAAACTAAAGAAATCAGAAACTGTAAAAATGCCGTTGGCAATTATGGCATTGGTCGCCTTGGCACTCGTTCTATCGAGAATCCCTTGGGATGTTTGGCCGGGTTAATTCCTGATTTGAAACATATAAAAAATCCTCACTTTTGAAAAGTGAGGATTTTTTTATCAAGTTAATTCTGAAGAATTATTTTTTGAAATCCAAAGGATATTTGATGTTTTTGTAATCAAATAAATCCGCTTTTAAAGAACCTACCATCAACTCTGCTCGAACTTGAATGGGAATGTGATTCTTATCGTCGGTCACCCACATCGTCACACTTTCTGACGCTTTAAATACACGCCCGGATTGAACATACGGTCTAATTTTAATGGTATTAATTGTACCGTATTTGGTTTTCATCGGTTCTCTACCCAAAATTTTCAATTTAAATTTAAAGGTTTCATCCGTCATGAAAATATCTACATCAATAAAATCTCCGTTTTTTAATTGGTCGGTATCATAGTTTCTTAAGTAATAAAATGCAGATAGTAAATCTTGTACTTCATTTGTAATACTATAATAGGTAACACTTTTTGCCTTACGATCATCCAGTTTAGCGATTTTCTTTTTGTAATCAAAGGTCACCACTTGATCACGGGTATAACCTCCTTCGCTAATGTTCCGAACGAATTTAGTCGGTTTATTTGTAGAGCGGTCAATGAATGATTCATAACGGTCATCCACCTTAAAAAAAGCACGAACTGCGCCGGACGAAGAACCTTCACCAATAATTTGGTAGTGAGGTCTTCCGTCGTAATTTGAGTTTTTCACTTGCAAAGTAGCAAAACCAGCGTTCAACAAACCGTAATGGATTCTATATTTTAAAAACTCTCCTTCTTTGTAATTCTGCGATTTTCCGGAATAAAAAGAAAAGAGGAAAACCGATAAAACTCCAAAAAACAAAAATCGTAAATTCTTTTTCATAGCAATATTTTGACTTCTATAAAACAAACTCTTTGCCATAAATTTAAACATACTGTTTTAAAGCGTTCTTATTTAATCTAAAACGGTTTTAATTGTATCTAGATTTATAACCTCACTGATTTCAGGAGCATACTTTTTCACAGTCATTTCTACTCCGGATTTTAAAGTCATGCGATTGACGGTACAATCTGTGCAAGTACCCAATAAACGAACTTTAACTACATCGTCTTCAATGGACACCAATTCAATATCACCTCCATCATTATTCAAAAAGGGACGAATTTCACTGAGTGCCTGTTGCACTCTTTGCAATAAATTTTCTTGTTCCATAGTATAAATTTAAAACTTTCTATTCGGTGTACAACCTGCCATTGTTGTAATTCTCACTACTTCGGTAGCCGGCATATTGATGTTTCGTTCTGCTAAACTCGAAATCACATTTTGGGTGATTTTTTCATAGGTCTGTGAAGCGAAGGTATTCTCCTGCAATGCTGCGGGTCTTCCCACATCCGATGCTTCTCGAATACTCTGAATCAAAGGAATTTCACCCAAGAAAGGCACGCCCAATTGTTCCGATAAATCTCTGGCTCCATTCTGCCCAAATATATAATATTTATTATCTGGCAATTCTGCAGGTGTAAAATAGGCCATATTCTCAACAATTCCTAAAACAGGAACATTGATCGCATCCATTTTAAACATAGAAACTCCTTTTCGAACGTCGGCCAAAGCTACATTTTGAGGTGTACTAACGATGACTGCGCCTGTAACTGGAACTTGCTGGACGATGGATAAATGGATATCTCCCGTTCCTGGAGGAAGGTCGATCAATAAAAAGTCCAATTCACCCCATGCTGCGTCATGAATCATTTGTTGAAGTGCTTTTGAAGCCATAGGTCCTCGCCAAACAACAGCTTGATCCATTCCTCCAAAAAATCCAATCGACAATATTTTGATTCCATAACTTTCAACCGGTCCCATCTTCGCTTTTTCACCTACTTTCACAGAAAGAGGCTGCGCACCTTCCACATCAAACATCGTTGGCATTGACGGCCCGTAAATATCGGCATCCAAAAGTCCAACTTTGAATCCCATTTTTTGCAAACAAATCGCAATATTGGCAGTTACGGTAGATTTTCCTACGCCTCCTTTTCCAGAAGCAATAGCTATGATGTTTTTAATTCCTGGTATTTCCTTTCCTTTGATTTCATTGGGCACCTCTTTCTGAGGCGTATCCACTAAAATCTTTAATTTTAATTCGGCTTGCGGAAGGCGGTCTGCAAACGCTGCTTTTAAAGCTTGCTCCAAACGTTTTCTCTCGTGCATGGTTGGTGAATGGGAAACCACATCCAACAAAATTTCATTCCCCATTACTTGGATATTCTTTACCCATTTCTCTAAACCTAGCTCCTCCAAAAGGCCCAGTGCTTTGTTTTTTAAATCACTCATTTCCTTAAATTTAGTTTTCAAAAATACGTATTTATACCCATTCTAAAAAACAGTTGTGGATGATATTGGTTATGATAAACTTATTTCTGACTCAATTGTCAAAAATAGGAACCCAAAACAAAATCGATTTGAAAATTCAACCAAAAAACACATTTAAACTTTAAATTAAAAAGTTATCTCATCCAAGAGTAGTGAATTCTTGGTATAGTTTTCTAAATTTGTTATGATTCCAAACCAACACATATCAAAAATTAAAATCAATGGAGAAACATTTTGAAGATTTAGCTGAAATTAGAAAACACTTCATTGATTATCTGACGCAATACGACTTAAAACGATTATCTTTTATTCCAATGGGTTTCAAAAACCATATTTTTTGGAATTGTGCCCATGCTTTGGTAACCCAACAATTGATGACGTACTATTTATCTGAAACCGAAATGTTGGTAAGTAGAGATTGGGCGATGCGTTTCAAAAAAGGAACGTTTGGAGATCAAAATGTAACGGAAGAAGAAGTTCAAACTTTAATTGAGCTTTTACAATCCACTCAAATTCAATTAGTAAAAGATTATTCGGATGAGAAATTTTCGAATTTCAGTCCCTACGAAACCAGTTTTGGAATTACGCTGAATACGATTCAAGATGCAATTCGGTTTAACAATCTCCATGAATCGTTGCATCTTGGTTACATCATGGCATTGCGCAAAAACATTCCTTAAAAGGAATTAAATTACAAAGCTTCGTATTCAAAAAGAGGATAGCCTCTCTGATTGCTTTCATTTAGCATACTGATGAATCGCAATTTATAAAACGCACCTTCGGAATCTTTGATGACATAAAATCGATCGCTATTAATCACAGGTGTGGAAACCGTTCCGTCAACCGTTACACGCCAATTTGCACCAATGGAAGTTTGGTCGTTTTCAATAAATAAACTTGGATTCACACTGGAATTGGAAAACTGATTGTATTGATTTTCTATACTCAAAGGATCGCCAATCACTTCATAGGAAGCGACATTTGATAAAGTATTACTCAACACAAAATCTGAAAAAATATAGGTTCCTAAAACAGGAATCACATTGTTGAAAACCGTAAAGCAAATATCCCAATCTTGTTTCATGGGTTGAACTGAAACCACATTCTCGGTATTAAAACTAAAGAATGAAAAATGAAAGTCTGAGTCTTTTTGAACGATAAATTCTTGATGACTCGTTTCATTTAAATCTGCATATTGAATTTTATACGAATTTGCATCGTTTCTTAAAATTCTTATTTTTTTATACCCTCTGGAACTTCCTGTAACATTGGTTGTGTACATTGGAATTTCACCCTGAAAGAGATTGTAACCCAATTTCAATAAGTATACTTTATTCTCCGCATCGTTTGCACTGATTTCTTGAATTACCGTTCCATCATTTAAATAATCTCCTTTAACATTGTCAATAAATTCAGGTAAAAGTCCCGCGACAGAACTCATTTGAATTTTAAGCGACTGAAAATCAGCCTCATTTACTGCGTCTATATCGGTGGAATTAATTGAACCTGCAGCCATCATAATCGAATAATTCAAAATCACTCGAAATTCATCGCCAGAATAAAATCCCAAATCCCAGTCTGTTCTTTGATTGATTTGATGCGTTTGTTCGGACAAATCTACCCACACTTGATTGGGTTGAGAAGGTCCACCCACATCGGGTGAAACGACAATCCCTGTCAATGGTGAAATGGGAATAGCGGCATCATCTTCATTCAGACACGCCAAATTCACACTGTTAAATAGGATTAAGAAAAGATATATAATTGATTTTTTCATGATTTCTGAATGAATTTAGAATTCTAAACTGTAATTTAATTTTAAGAAATACGAACGTCCATAATACAACGGAAGCGCTCCTGCTCCTTCTCCTCCATGTCCTTGTCCCGTTAAAGAATTGTCTTTTACTGAACTTACATCAAATATATTTCGAACTCCAAAAGTCACCTCGAAACGGTCTTTGTAAAACCCTTTCCGAATCGACGCATCCAACATGTTAAATCCGTCTCTTTCTACCAAACGATATACCTGCTCTGTGGTTGTGATGTTATTGGCATCAGTTACAAATTCAGAAGATTTTCCTGTGTATTTATAGTATGCGGAAAGTGTAGTTCCTATTTTTTCTAACTTATAGTTCGCCGATAAGTTCCCTTGGAATGTATAGCGATATTCATCACTTACACCCGTATTCAAATTAAACTCATCGCCCAAAAGGGATTTGGAAACACCTAAATAAGAAGCACCAATACTCACATGTATATTTCGCCACCAAAATTTATGCTCGGTTGTAATTCCCCACGATTGGAATTTGTCGATGTTCATAAACCGAAAGTTCGCACTCACAGCGTCTAGTCGAACCAATTCAATCCGATCTTTTACATTCAGATAAAATGTGCTAAAGTTATTTTGCATTTTAAAATCATCGAATTTATACCGTTTGTTCCACTGTATTGAAGAAGAATATCCGGTTTCGGGCTTCAAATTTTCGTCGCCCAAAACACTGTGGTTACTATCTACCAAATAGGTGTACATTTCTGTAAAATCGGGAAAACGATTGGCAGATCCAATGACAGCACGGATGTTTGAATGCGAGGTTAAATCATACTTCCCATTTAATGAGAAATTATATTGGGTATCAAATGTATTACTGAACGTTGCTCGGAATCCCGGACGAATCGACAAACCGGAAGCCGTGTGAATCTCAGCCGATCCAAAAGCTGCGTAGGTATTGGTTTTTTTATCTACATCTTCACCCAAGACTATGTCATCTGCAAATGCATTCGCCATACCTTCGTTCAAATCAAATTCATACCCTAACTGAAAATCAATGAAATCATTTTTTAAGAAATGACTGAAAGTCCCTCTTGAATAAATGGATTTAGTCGATAAATAGGTGTTTTCAGGTTCCCGACTTAATTCAGTACGACCTGGAATGTCATACAAATAGTTTTCAAATTGTCGTTTTTGAGTTTGGTAAGAGAAATCACCGTTGTATTTCACTCGGTTAAATAAACGTGCATTGATATTTAAATGATGTCCCCAACGAGAGGTGTTGTAATCCCGATCGGCAGCCGTAAAGGTTCGATCACCATTGGGTGAAATCAATTGATTGACTACTTCATTGTAAAGATTGATTTCTTCATTTAAGAATGTAAGTCTATAAAACACATTGAGGTTTTTACTTTTGTAATTAATCAAAGCATGGGAGTTCAATTGTTTTTTAGGAAGCCATTCGTATCCCCGTTTGTGATCGCGTTCAAAGTATTTCTTTCCTTCTTTCTCACCCCAAAAACCTTTGAAATCATTACGGTTAAATCCAACACTTACAAACCAATTGTCCGAAATTTTCCGTCCAATTTCAAGTGCTTGAATATGTCTTCCTTTCCCTTTGGTAACGCCTCCATCTTTGTACCAGTCGTATTCATTCCCTACGGATTCTTCTTGAACCATGAAATTGAATTTCCAATCGGTTTTAATGTTCTTTTTTGTAATGATATTGATGATTCCTGCCACAGCATTACTTCCGTAGTCAACACCCATCGAACCTTTGACGATTTCTATTTTCTCAACATTGTCTAAATTAATTTTGGTTAAATCAATGTTATTTCCAAAACCTGAATCTGAAACCAAAGGAATATTATCGACCAAAACCTTTACATATCCGCCGTTCAATCCCATCATTTCAACTTGGGAGTCGCCCGAGCCCAAACTAGGTAGAATCAGCATATTTAAATTTTGATTGAGAATATCGGCAATCGTGTTGGCAGCTTGGTTCTTTATATCTTCGGCAGTTATTACTTCGACTTGATAAAGGGATTTATCTACCGACTGAGCTGTATATTGACCAGTGATTACGGCTCTATCTAAATTGATTACTTCATCAACTTCATCCCCATTTTCATTTTCTTGTGCCCATACCCAAGTCGATGAAAGTAGCATAGCCATAATCGCCCATTTTAGATTTTTCATCTATTTTTTGATTGTATAAATAAGACGACAAAGTTAGAGATTTATTTAGACCTATTCTTATTATTGTCCGCTCTTTATGTGTGACTTATATCAACAAAAACACGCACTTATTTTTGTAACCTTTTACTTTTCAGTATGCTTTGTACAAGTTCAACTTCTTTTTTGTTTCATTTAACTCCATTTCGAGTTTTTCAATTCGATTCATCATTGAAAAAACTACGTCAATTCCTTGAAGGTTTATTTCCAAATCATCATGAAGGCGAATAATTTTTTCAAGTCGCCTCAATTGTTTTCTATGGATGAATTTCTGTCCAGAGAATTGATGAATTTCAATAAGTTCATGGTATTCAATCTCTTCAAAGAAGTCAATTTGAATTTGATAATGTTGGCACAATTCAGTTATGCGTACGAATTTATTGGTTTTCATAATTTCTCAATTTTAAAAGTTCTGTAAACAATTCTTTTTCTTTATCAGTCAAGTTTTTAGGCATATGAACTGCAAAAGTCAAAATCAGATTCCCAAACTCACCCTCTTTTTTATAAATTGGAAATCCTTTCCCTTTCAGTCGCATTTTTGTTCCAGGGTCTGTTTCGGGATTTAGCTTAATTTTAGCCTTTCCATCAAACGTATCCACTGTAATTTCACCTCCCAATAAAGCAGTGTATAAGTCTACATTTACGGTTTGATACAAATCATCGCCAATTCGTTGGAAGGATGTGGGGTTGTTAATCTTAAACGTAATAAATAAATCCCCATCGGGTCCACCGTTTATTCCTTTTCCACCATACTTTTTAAGCTTGATAACTTGCCCATCCGCAATACCGGCTGGGATTGTAATTCGAATATCTCGACCGTTAAAATGAAAGGTTTTCTTATGCGTCTTATACGCGTCATGTATGGAAATCACCATCTCAGCATGGTAATCTTCTCCTTTGAACTTTGTTGACTGTCTTCTTCCACCACCCATTCCACCAAACATAGATTCAAAAAAATCGGAATAATCGGCCTCTCCAAAATCAGAATGTTGATAGCTATATCCTTGATTGGGTCTTTGTCTTTGTTGCGATTTAGACTTTTCAAAAGCGTCTGCATGTTGCCAGTCTTTACCGTATTGATCGTACTTTTTACGATTTTCTGGATGACTCAGCACTTCATTCGCTTCGTTAATCTGTTTGAATTTCACTTCCGCTTGTTTATCCGTCGGATTCAAGTCTGGATGGTATTTTCTGGCCAGCTTACGGTATGCTTTTTTGATTTCTGCCTGAGTTGCGGACTTATCAACTCCCAGAACTTTATAATAATCAATAAATTCCATTAAAAATAGGGTTTAAAGGGGTATCCTCAATCGTATAAAATTACGAAAAACCCACAAACTAAAAAAAATCCGCTATCAAAATAGAATAGAGTTAACCTTGACTACCCTAAAACTATGAAAAAGCCTTGAAGCTTCTTGCGCATCGAAAATAATCAGTTTTTAAATAAACGTATGCGAAGTGTGGAAATAAATTGAATGGAATAAAAACGTGTAAAAAATAATTAGCTCCGCTATCAAAAGACAGTGGAGCTAACCTTAACCAACCTAAACCTATGAAAAAGCTATTAAGCTTCCTTCGGGTCAAATATAAAAAAGATTTTATAGTAAAAAAATATTTCGCCAAAATAAAAAGAAGAATTCAAGTAGAAGAAAAGCGCTTAAAAAAAAAATTAACTCCACTATCAAAAGACAGTGGAGCTAACCTTAACCAACCTAAACCTATGAAAAAGCTATTAAGCTTCCTTCGGGTCAAATATAAAAAAGATTTTATAGTAAAAAAATATTTCGGGTAAATAATAGGGGAAAATAAAGTGGTGAAAAACCTTTTAAAAAAGTTTAGCTCCACAATCAAATAATAATGGAGCTAAACTTAACCAACCTAAACCTATGAAAAAGCTATTAAGCTTCTTTCTAAATCAAATGTAATAAAAATTTCTGATAGAAAATTGATAATCAGCAAAAGAAATGGTTAACCTTCGACTAACATGCAATAAATAAACAAGTTAATAGATTGTTGGTTTTAAAATAAAAAAAGCAGAAAGAAAATCTTTCTGCTTCTCGGTGCGGGCGGAGAGACTCGAACTCTCACACCTCGCGGCACTAGATCCTAAGTCTAGCGTGTCTACCAATTCCACCACGCCCGCAATTAAGTTTGCAAATATACACTAAAATCTATTTCTACAAATTTTATTTGCGAATTTTTTGCTTCTACATATTTCTCGTACTTTTGTCAAAAAGTGATTTAAATATGGAAATTAACGGTAGAATCAAGAAGATTTTTGATGAACAAACTTTCGGAAGCGGATTTCGTAAAAAGGAAATCGTAATTACAACCCAGGAGCAATATCCACAAGATATTATAATTGAATTTACACAAGATAAAATTTCTTTGTTGGATTCATTAAATGAAGGGGAAGAAGTAAAAGTATCGATCAACATTCGAGGTAGAGAGTGGATCAATCCAGAGGGTGTAGCGAAATATTTTAACAGCATCAATGGTTGGAGAGTTGAAAAAACACAAGGTGGAGATTTACCACCAAGTGATGAATTCAAACAAATGCCAACTACAGCTGACTTTACGAAAAGTGGTGAAGATGCAGCTGATGACTTGCCTTTCTAAGTAAAAAACAACAATCATTTTAAATGATATTTATAAAAAAGACTCTTTTGAAGGGTCTTTTTTTTATACCTAATTCTTTCGATTTCAAATCGACTTAAAATTATAATAGCTTTAAAAACACAATAGGCAAAAATATGACTTCCAGCGACTTAAATTGAAAATTGCATTTTTTAAACCTAAACTCGATTGATTTTTGTTTTATTTATCTAAATTGCGTTAGTAAAACGATAATTAACATAGTATATAAGGCTTTGGCATTGACTTTGTCTTTATTTAATTGAACAATTAAAATGTGTCTAATGAAAAATTTAAAATATATCTTCGTTCTTCTGTTTTTCTCGAGTTTGGCAAGTTTGAGTTCTGCACAAGGATTTCATACATCGACAACCAATGTGGAATATGAAAACGGAACTTTAAAAATCACCGCTAAATTCTTTACTGATGATTTGGAAAAAGCGGTAGGCGTTTCTGCAAATTCAAAAGCTAGTTTTGACGACAAAGCAAAAGCATACAGTCAATCCAAACTTATTGTAAAAGTAAATGGAGCGAATGTTCCGTTAACCTATGTTGGTTACCAAACGAATGATAAATCAACGCGTGTGTATTTAAAGGCAGATGGAATTAGAGACATCAAAGAAGTAGAAGTTACGAATCTGATGCTTATCGATACTTTTCAAGATCAACAAAATTTAGTGACTTTTGATATCAATGGTGTTCGGAAAAGTTTTACCGCACGAAAAGGAAGTGATTCGGGTAAATTGACCTTTTAAATATCCAACTACAAAATAGTACAAGCTCTACATCCTCCGGATTGTAGAGCTTTTTTTATAGTTTTTCGAAATCTTCCCAGAAATTCGGATAGGATTTTTCCACCACTTTTGGATTTTCAATTTCTAAATCTTGAAATACAACCAAAGGCGCAAAACTCATTGCCATCCGATGGTCGTTATAGGTTTTAATCAACGGTATTTCGGAAACTTCAAAGAAATCTTGAATTTCTAATGAGTCATTCGTGATTTCTACTTGTGCACCTATTTTCGCTAATTCATTCTGCAATGCCAGCAAGCGATCGGTTTCTTTGATTTTCAAAGTTTCCAATCCGCTTAATTTGCATTTTAATTTCAATCCTGTACACGTTACTGCAATGGTTTGAGCCAAATCAGGTGTTCGATTCAAATCCAAAATAACTTCATTGAAATTAAAATTCGGAATTTTTGATAAAAGAATTTGATTTCCTACAAACTGTGTTTGTACGCCAAAATAATTTTTGTAAATCTCAACAACCTCAGAATCACCTTGCAAACTATTTGAAAAAAAAGTGTCTAATTTAATTTCTACGGAATCGGACAAAGCAGCGATGGAATAAAAATACGAAGCGGAACTCCAATCGGATTCAATTCGATGGATTTTGTTCTCCAAATTAGTTTGCGGTAGAATTCGAATTATATTTCCTTTGAATTCTGTTGATATCCCCACTTGATTTACCAACTTTAAACTCATCTCCAAATAGGGTCGAGATGTGATTTTGCCGTTCAATTGAATATGTAAACCTTTGGGAAATTTGGGTGCGATTAAAAGTAAAGCAGTAATAAATTGACTGCTAATGTTGGCTTCTACCTCTACAAAATTCGTGGTTAATTTTCCTCCTTGAATTTTCAAAGGAGGAAAACCTTCTTTATCTAGATAGGAAATCTCAGCACCGAGCGAACGTAGAGCATCGACTAATACGCCAATCGGTCGTTCTTTCATTCGATCAGAGCCCGTTAGAACTACGGTTCGATTTTCTTGGATGGCGAAATAGGCGGTTAAAAATCGCATGGCTGTCCCGGCATGATGAATGTCGATTTGAGTAGAATCACTACTCAGAGCTGATTGTAAAAGTCGACTATCGTCGGAATCAGAAATGTTGCTTAGTTGAATGGGATTTTCATAGAGTGCATTCAAAATCAAAAGACGATTGGTTTCACTTTTGGAGCCACCGATCGAGATTTCGGCAGAAATCTGAGAATCTTTTTTTGATAGTAAGATCCGATTGCTCATACTTCAATCTTTATATCGTATTGTTGCAAAAGACCTTGCAAATTCTCATTTGAAAATTTCGCTTTCTTAATTCGATTCATATTCGGATGAATGGTATAATTGGAAGCTGTTCTGAAATCTGCTTTTTCCAAATTCGATTGGTCAAAAACAGTTCCTTTCAAATCACTTTCCACAAATTCAGCGGACGTTAAATCACATTGGCTGAAGTCCGCATCTTGCAATTGTGAATACTGAAACTTGGTTCTTGGAATTTCCAATTTGAAAAAATCACAATGATTTAAATTGCATTCTTCAAAAGAAAAAGAAAGTCCAAAGAGATTGCAATCACTAAATTTCAATCCCAACATTTTACAATTGCTAAAGGATGTGGTTTGAATAATCGTATTGACTAATTTCACTAAACTTAAATTACAGTGTTGAAATTCACAATCAATGAATTTATAATGTGAAAAATCCGCATCTGAAAAATCACAATTTAGAAAAGTACAATTTTCAAATTCAGCTATTTCCAATGAATTTAAATTCTCAAATGTTTGGTCAAAATAGATTTCCATGGTGCAAACTTACTTCAACTTATCGTTGTTATGATGTCGATCATGATCTCTTTTTGTTTTTATTTTCATTTTTTTTGAAAAAGCAGATTCTAAATCAACACCGGTTTGATTGGCCAAACACAAAACTACAAAAATTACATCGGCCAACTCTTCGCCTAAGTCTTTGTTTTTATCGGACTCCTTCTCGGATTGCTCACCATAGCGTCGCGCGATGATTCGAGCGACTTCACCTACTTCTTCGGTAAGTTGCGCCATGTTGGTCAATTCGTTGAAATACCGAACTCCGTGACTTTGGATCCACTCATCCACTTCTTTTTGTAATTTCTGAAGGCTCATATTTTATATTTTAACTAAAACTACATCTTGATTTTCAGCATTTATTTGCTGACTCTCAAATTCTTTCATCGGTTTATAATATGTATTTGGAAGAGAGCTTTGTCCTATTTGATATAAAGTACTTATTACGATGTATCCATCACTTTCAATAACTTTATAGGTATACCCAGCCACATTTCCTTCTACTACAAACGATTTTTCTGCCGGCATAGATTCTACCTTAAAACCTTCAGGGATTTTGATTTTTATCGTTTTTTCTTTGGATATTAATGTCCCAAATTCCAACGGATAGTTTCGAGAATCATTTGTAAAACTAGACTTCTCTAATTTAGTGAAAAGCAAAGGATTTACAATAATTTTATTCCCAATTACTTCACCACCTGGAATATCATTAAATTTAAAAGAATAACGGAACATTCCATTTTCTTCATTTTCATCGATTCTAAAATTCTCTAAATCAAAATTAAAATTCTTCTCATATTCTTTTTCGAATTCTTTTGGATCTTCGGTTAAACGTATTTTATCGTTCATTGCAAAATAAGAATCTCTAGTCTC
Source organism: Weeksellaceae bacterium (assembly GCA_041676545.1). Classification (GTDB taxonomy): domain Bacteria; phylum Bacteroidota; class Bacteroidia; order Flavobacteriales; family Weeksellaceae; genus Moheibacter. The sequence continues at coordinate 90,558 of JBAYRQ010000003.1, forward strand.
CGAATAATTGCCAGAGATACGGCCATCCCCAGACAAAGTCATCACAGCCCATTCTTTGATCGTACTCAATCCATAGTTGGTAAGCGAAAGTTCCTGAACATCTGTTTCCCTAATTCTAAATCCTCTATGATTTAAATTTCGCATGGGTAACATATTGATTTTACTATATTTTTCAGTTGCATCCATTAAATACAATTGGTTATTTATTTCAACGGAAGCAATCACAAAATTCAAGCTCGTAACAGATGGAAAGCTATAGTTAAGTATTAGATTTCCAACCGTGCTCAGAGCGACAGGATGCGCATTTAATCCCGCTTTTTGAAGCATCGAAACCAGCATTAGATTTATGTCTGCTGCATTTCCAGTTTTATCTTTAAATGTAGATCGAACACCTTTGTCCGTCCTCAACCCATACATCCGATTCCAGGTGTAATTATCTTTTACAAATCGGAAGATCCCTTGCATTTGTTCTGTTGGAGTTGTTGCGTTTGCAGTGGCTGTTTGAACAGCTTCATCCAAAAAGTTATTTCCTTTTAACTGGGCACCAAATTCACTATGTACCATTAAGTCCTTTCCAATTTGGCCCCAAGAAGTTGCATAATTTTCGGAACGATAACCTGAATGCTCAAATTTCATTAACTCAAAACGAGTGGAAGTTTTTAAATTATCCAAATTAAAAACAAAGGGTTCTTTCTTTAGCGGTGGCACATTTTCATAGGTCATCTCTGTTATCAAGTTACTGTAATTCATAGCGTTATCTGGATAGACGTTTTCTTTAGTTCTTCCAACAGCATCTCCCCGATTGTCTTGGCTATAAATATAAAAATCAGGCCGTTTGAAAATGAATTGACTGTAAACAACAGGGATTTCATCCTGGAAAAACCAACGTCCAATGTCACGAGCATACGGAGAAGAAATCGTGTATTTATACTCTAACACAGATCCATTCTGAACATTCGGAAAAGTGAATTTCTCAACTTCCCAATTTTTATTTTTCCTTTCTTTAAAAATATCGGTACTTTTCACTTTGGTTTCCACTACTTTGCCGTTCTCTAAGTTGTAAGTAGATCCTCTAAAAGAACTTATTTTTTCCCGGTTGGATGAAGGCGCATACAGGCTTACTTCTCTTCCCAAGAATCTTTCATTCACATTGTTTTTATCGTACACTTTTATTCTTCCTTCGAACTCACTTACAAGCACGAAGGTTCCGTTTATGGGATAAAACTCCAAGGTTACGTTTGCTTTTTCAAATAAAATTTCTGCAGCAGCATGCGGATCAATCAAACTCTGGCTTTTGGTTAATTCTTCTTTACTCACTTTTCCGAAACGATTATCTTGACCAAAAAGAAGAGTCATAAATCCTACAAGTACCAATAAACTTACTTTTGTTCTCATTTTATTAAGTGTTAATTTTTTTCTATCAATAATTTCGTGTTATCCATGGAAGAAATTTTTCGTTGAAATTCAACATAATCATTGAATTTCTCTTTGGGATAGTTCCCGTCCTTTACTACTAATTTTCGGATAATTCGTAAAGTTCGTTCATCTACCTGCTCCACAGACAGAAAATAACTACCAAAATCATCGAAATAAATTTGAGGATGAAACTTTTCATTCAATGTATAACCCTGCGGTAATTTTAATTCAAAATCGGTTTCATCGCTATAGCCAAAACGGATTTCAAATGGATATTTTCGATGATTGTCTTTTTTCAAATTCGTACCTAATCCTTCAAATGAAATCAGACTAAACATCAGATTGTTTCCAATTTTCTTAGCGTATTGTTTCGACTCCACGTTTAAATGGGAAGTAAACACCGCATTTGCACGGTCATTTTGGAATGTGAAATTTAGAATCTTTAGATTGGGGAGATTGCTTAGATGTTCTAAAAGCCAATCTTTCTGTTCTTTACTCCCCATAAAATCCAGTGGATAATACGAATTGTATTGAAGACCAGAGTCTGTAATTTCATATTCAACCTTCAAGGTTCCATCCGGGAAAATCTCTCCTTTGGCTTGAATGGATTCCTTATTGACTTCGGCAGGATAATTCTTTGTGGATATTATTTCACCACCCTCTGGTGTAACGGATAAAGCAAAGCGATCATCGGTAAATTGGCCCAAATAATTAAAAGCGGTTTGTTGGCTGGTACATTCCAACCAAAGGGTTTCACCGTCCATGGGAACATTTACAATCATATGATTTCCTTGAAGAGAAGTGAAATCATCTTTTATATTGACTTTTCGCTTTCTATCGGCATAAACGATGGTATGAAAAGCATCAATACCTACCACTTTCAAAAGACTGACCATGTAATTGGACAAGGCCTTGCAATCGCCGTAACTTTTACTACTCACATAAGAAGCTGGAAAAGGCTCCCATCCTCCGATTCCGATGGAGATATTTACATAACGCGTTTTGGCTTGCATATACTCATACAACAACCGCACTTTTTCAATGGGGTCTTCAATTCCATCCACTAATTTCAATGCATTTTGTTTGTCGGTTTCAGATAGATCGAGTTTGTCTTTGATTAAATTCTCATAATACCATTTCCCAAAATCTTTCCAATCTTCCATTTTACCTTTCACTCCTTCCAATTGAAATTCGGTAGGCGAAAAGAAAACATTCGGCGTTAATTCACTCAATGCGGGACTTAAAACCTCTTCATTCATAGGCTGAATGTGCGACGCGGAATAGTTCAACACATTTCCGGATTCTATTTTACTCACATCTAAAAAGTCAAAACCGTATTCTTTTTTACGAATGGGAATGGTGGAATGATTCGTCAAAGAATACATCGATTTCTCTACTCCAACATTGTAATACGGAATGGGATTCCAACTCGGAAGATTGATGGTGTTGGATAAATTGTATTCGAAATAATACCGAATCGTAAACGGATAAGAAGTAGGTGTAAACTCAAAATACTGAATTCGGGTGTCTATATAAAGAGAAAATCCGTCAAATGCACTTACATCTTTCAAATCTTTTCTACCGAGTTTACGCATGAGTTTTCCATTGGCATCGTATAAACTCGCTTCAAACTTATTGATTTTCCGTGATTTATTGTACCCTAATTGTTGGTAAGCATACGGCAATCCACTTTCATTTAAAACGGTGATTACTTTTTCTGAACTGAATTTGATTTTGTTGTAATCATAAAAGTCAACCTGTTCATTTTCTAACCGTACGACAGCATACGCTTCTTCTTTTAGGCTTTGAGGAATGGCACTTACAGAATAATCCTGCGCCTCAGTATTGATTGCAAAAATCAATACCCATACAAACAAAAACTGCTTCAATTTCTTGGGGTCTAATTAAAAACTACTCTCTATTTTTCGAATCAATCCAAATCGTTACCGGGCCATCATTCAACAATTCCACTTTCATATCTGCACCAAACTCACCGGTTTGAATGGGGCTAATGTATTTCTTTTGGATAACTTTAACAAAGTTTTCATATTGAATCTTTGCTAAATCAGGAGGAGAAGATTTGATGTAGGAAGGACGATTTCCTTTTTTGGTCGAGGCATGCAAAGTAAATTGACTTACAACCAAGATATCTCCTTCCACATCTTGAACTGAAATATTCATTACGCCGTTTTCATCGGGGAAAATCCGAAGTTGAATGATTTTAGAAGCAATCCATTCAAAATCTTCTTCGGTATCGGATTCTTCAAACCCAGCTAGAACCAAAAGTCCCAGTCCGATTTGACCGGTTATTTTACCTTCCACTTTGACCTGGGCATGCGTAACTCGTTGAATTAGTACTCTCATTTTTAAGAAATAAGGTTTTATTTTGGTTGGAAAATTAAAATCCGCCGAATCGTTTGTTTTCTTCAATTTCCGCCATGAAAATCAGATAATTCTCATACCGACTTTCTGCAATTTCTCCCGTTTCAAAAGCGGTTTGAACCGCACAATGTGGTTCGTTCAAATGAATGCAATTGTCAAATTTACACGCTGAACTCAAATCATAAATTTCTGGAAAGTAGGCTTGAATTTCTTCCTTTTTCATTTCAATTAATCCAAATTCTTTGATTCCTGGGGTGTCAATGCAAAATCCGCCAAATGGCCATTCGTGCATCTCAGCAAACGTAGTGGTGTGTTGGCCCTTTTGATTAAAGTTAGAAACCACTGCGGTTTTGATGTCCAACCTTGGATCCAACGCATTCATCAAGGTAGATTTCCCTACACCTGAATGTCCCGCAAATACAGAAGTGATATTCTTTAATTCCGTTTTCAACGCATCGAGATTCATACCGGAATGAGCAGATATTTCCAAGGTTTCGTAACCAATCGGTTCATAAATACTTTTGTAATATTCCACTTCTTCTAAATCTTCTTCATCGTAGGCATCCATTTTATTAAAAACCAAAACAACGGGAATGTGATACGCTTCAGAAGTCACCAAAAACCGATCAATGAATCCCAACGAAGTTTTCGGATTATCCATGGTCACTACCAAAAATGCTTTGTCAATGTTTGAAGCGATGATGTGGGTTTTTTTCGAAAGATTGACCGAGCGACGAATGATGTAATTTTTACGTTCATGAATTTTAGTAATCATAGCCACGCCATCATCATCCAAATCAAAATCGACATGATCTCCTACCGAAACTGGATTGGTATGTTGGATATTCTCCAGTCGAAACTTTCCTCGAATTCGTGCATTGTATATTTCTCCTGATTCTGCACGCAATATATACCAACTCCCTGTGGATTTAATAACTCGCGCTTTCATTCTGCTTCTGATTTATTGGCACTCATAATGGAGGTTTGATGTTGAATGGATTCTTGGTGAATCGCTTTGATTAATTTATTGACAAACTCTTCGGAAAGTCCCAATAGCTCACCTTGTTTGAGTGAGTTTTCAAAAATATGTTTCCATCGTTCGGGCTGAAAAATGGCGACATTGTGTTCTTTTTTCAATTCTCCAATTTTGCATGCAATCGCCATTCGTTGTGCCATTGCATCTAAAATAGATTGATCGGTCTCATCGATTTCAATTCGCAAACGACTCAATTCCGAATGATACAAAGCATCTTCGTCATCCTTTTTTCGAACGACTAAACTTCGAATAATTTCCGTCAATCTTTCCGGAGTAATTTGTTGTTTCGCATCACTCCATGCATTGTCAGGATCGTTATGCGTTTCAATCATCAATCCATCATAGTCAAAATTATAAGCTTGTTGTGCCACATCAAAAAGGCCTTCCCGATTTCCACAAATATGAGACGGATCACAAATCAGTGGGATTTCTGGCATTTTATCTCTAAAGTCCAAAGCGATTTGCCAATGGGGATTGTTTCTATATTTCGTTTTTTTATACGTCGAAAAACCACGATGAATAGCCCCTAAATTTTGAATGTTTTGAGCTTGCAAACGCTCTACAGCGCCAATCCACAAATCCAAATCAGGATTTACGGGGTTTTTCACCAAAACAACTTTGTCGGTATCTTTAAGTGCTTCTGCAATTTCCTGAACGGTAAATGGATTCACGGTGGTACGTGCGCCAATCCATAGAAAATCAACATCGTATTCCAATGCTAAGTTCACATGATTTGCATTTGCCACTTCAGTCGCAATTTTTAGATTGAATTCATCCTTCACTTTTTTCAACCACTTCAATCCAATTGCACCGACTCCTTCAAAACAATTGGGTTTGGTTCGTGGCTTCCAAATACCTGCTCTAAAAATCTCGGTACAATTCTTATCCAAACGTTCTGCAATTTCCAACATTTGTTTCTCACTCTCGGCACTGCAAGGTCCGGCAATAAGTAAAGGTTGTTTAAATTCTGTAATCCAACTTTGTTTCGAATCCATCATTTGGCAAATTTACAATATTATTTTATTGAATGTATGGAGTGATTTGAAGTGAAATATCCGGAACTCAAAGAAACAAAAAAGCCACCCAAAATTGGATGGCTTCAAAAAATATAATTAATTCAAACTATTATTCAAACTTCAATGAGAAGAAAACTCCTCGTGTAGAGAGCGACTTCAAAGATCCGGCCCACATAGGTGCTGTAGCAGGATTGTCTTGAACCAACTCGTTGTTGAAAAGGAAAATCCCTTTGATGGCTGGAGTCAATTTAAATTTGCGAAAGTACAATTCCACACCCAATTCTACTTGCCAGTTAAAGTTGTGGGTTTTCATTCGGAACATATCTTCTTTGTTGTCTTCTTCTTTTTTCTCATTGGACTGAATATTTACCATATATCCCACTCCACCTTGTAAATAAGGCCGTGTATTTACCCAACGGTCTCCATGAATTTTCAAAAGTAAAGGAATATCGACATAGGTCGATTTCACTTCTCGAACGCTATCCACTGGAGAATCTATATTTCCAAAATACAGATTTCGTTCGGCAAAGTGAACACCCGGCTCCAATTTCAAGTCGAAATTATCGTGCAACCTCATTTTCGCCATCAATCCGACTGAAAAGCCCATTTTATTTTCTTGACGAAGATAAATCATGCCTTGTTCACTCAATCCCTCATCATCAGGAACCACTTTAAAGGACAATAAATTTGTTCCTAAAAAATACCCCCAACTGAAAGCTCTCTCGTCAAATTCTTCTCTGTGCCACGTTTTTTCCGTATTAGCACGAAATTGACTAAAAGATGTTACTGCGAGTGAAAACAGAATTATTGCTAAAAGATTTCTCATATACCCTTCCTTAACGAATTTTTTTTTGTTTTATTTTGAACTTTCGTAAATGCTTGCGATTCCAAAAGTAAGTTTTTTATCTGAAATTTTAGAGAAATTCGACTTTTTTAAAATATTCTTCATCTCTTCACCGTACGGAAATGCTTTCACTGACTCCGGTAAATACGTATATGCACTTTGATCTTTTGAAATTCTTTTTCCTATTCGTGGCAAAATTTGTTTGGAATAAAAAGAATACAATTGTTTCATTGGAAATGATTCCGGTTGAGAAAATTCTAAAATGACAAAAGTTCCACCCGGTTTTAATACCCGATTGATTTCATCCAATCCTTTGGATAAGTTCTCAAAATTCCGAATACCAAATGAAACGGTAATGCAATCAAATGAATTATCATCAAAAGGCATATTTTCGGCATCTCCTTGAATCATGTCAATTCGATCATCCAAATTTAATTCGGCAATTTTCTTACGACCCACATCCAACATCCCGGCCGAAAGGTCAAATCCAGTGATTTTCGCCTTCGTTGCGTTCGCCATTTGTATGGCTAAATCACCGGTTCCGGTGGCAATATCTAAAATGGTTTCTGGATGGGCATTTTGAATTTTCTTTACAACACGCTTTCTCCATTTCACATCGATACCCATTGATAATACACGGTTCAGGAAATCATATTTCTCTGAAATATTATCGAACATTTGTTCTACTTGTTTCTTTTTGCTTAAATCCGAATCGGAATAAGGTTTAACTGTGCTCATACATTTGCAAATCTAAGAATTTAGTTTCAGTTTCTCTTTCAAGTCGACACTTCCTTATTCATAATTCTCAAAATAAAACTGGATGAAGTCGTCTTTTGTGAAAATCTTTGAAAGGTCATCGGCCATACCTCCTTTCTTTATAAAGAGTTTTGGGTATTTGTGATTCAGATTGTAATAAAAATCTTCTATATATAATCCATCGTGACGTGTAATATTACCATTGTACACTTTTTCATCAATGGTAATAGTTTGGGAAGTGAATAAAGAATCTACATTTCGTGCGGCACCATAGGGACGGACAAAAACATAATATTCCGCTCGGGTTGGATTGATGATCGCATTGGCACGTTTGACGTTAAAAATCGTATCGGTTTGTTTGCCATCGTACGTAAAGCTTAAACTATGGTCGCCACCTCTTAGTTTAATAGGTGCATTTTGATTGGGAGCTAATTTATATTCTTGATCATCAATTTTCACTTCCAAATAATCTTCCGATGGATTGGTGATTAAATACGTATCTACTTTTTGAAGATAATTTAAATAAATCGTATAACTGATAATGGCAATTCCAATCGTTATCAGCAAACCAAAAAGAGCAGGATTTTTTTTCATACCTATTATATACTATTAATACTATTGATTTATTTTATTGAATTCGACTGCAAATTTACCCAATCCTAAAGAATTTGAATTAGAAATAAAATAAAGTTTTCTACTTTATCAAATAATTGTACATTTGCACCCGCATACATAATAATCATTAAAACAATATTGGAATGTATTTAACAACAGAAACAAAACAAGAAATTTTTGCAAAACACGGTAAATCAGCAAGTGACACCGGATCTGCAGAAGGGCAAATTGCCTTATTCACCTTTAGAATCAAGCACTTAACTGAGCACTTGAAGAAAAACCGAAAGGACTTCAATACAGAAAAATCATTGGTTCGATTGGTAGGAAAGAGAAAAAGTTTATTGGATTATTTAAAAGCCAAGGACATCGAAAGATACCGTGCGATTATCGCCGAGCTTGGAATTCGAAAATAAATTGATTCAAAATCACAGTAAAGGCAATTGCAAGATTGCCTTTTTTTGTTTTTTTAGGTTGTTGTGGAATGTAGGTTTTTAGTTTTCATTAAAACTCAAAACTTTAATTAAGAAATTATAGAAAGACTATAAATAACCGATAGGGCAAACGGCCGTATCACAGACGAATTAAAAATTAAGAAGAATGATTCCAGAAGCAATCACAGAAAAAATTATCCTTGCAGACGGCAGGGAAATCACTATTGAAACAGGAAAATTGGCAAAACAAGCCGATGGTTCTGTTGTAGTAAGAATGGGCGACACCATGCTATTAGCTACCGTTGTTGCTAGCAAAGAAGCCAGAGAAGGTGTGGATTTCCTTCCTTTAACGGTTGACTACAGAGAAAAGTTTTACGCGGCAGGTAGAATCCCAGGCAACTTTTTTAGAAGAGAAGCAAGACCTTCTGATAATGAAATTTTAACCATGCGTTTGGTGGACCGTGTTTTACGTCCGCTTTTCCCCGATGATTTTCATGCGGAAATTCAGGTGATGATCGCTTTGATTTCATACGACCCCGAAGTAATGCCCGAATCATTGGTAGGTTTAGCTGCTTCTGCTGCGATTGCACTTACCGATATTCCTTTCAAAGGACCTATGTCAGAAACACGCGTAATCCGCTTGGATGGTGAATTGATGATTAATCCAAGTTATGAGCAATTGCTGAAAGCTGATATAGATATTATGGTAGGAGCGACCAAAAATTCAATCGTGATGGTTGAAGGTGAAATGCAAGAAATTTCTGAAAAAGAAATGTTGGAAGCAATTACTTTTGCACACGAGGAAATTAAAAAACAAATTGAAGCGCAAGAACGTTTGGCGGAAAGAGTGGGTAAATCTTTGCCAAAAAGAGAATACTCTCATGAAGATCACGACGATCAAATACGTGAAAAAGTGTGGGCTGAAACTTATCAAAAAGTATACGATGTAGCCATTCATCCCTCCACAAAAGAAGAAAGATCTGAAAACTTCAAAGCAGTTTTAGATGAATTTTTGGCACAATATGAAAATGACCCGGAGGAATTGGAAAGAGTGACTCCCTATGCAAAAACATATTACCATGATGTAGAAAAAGAAGCCATGCGTCAAATGATTCTAAACGAAGAAGTTCGTTTGGATGGACGTAAGCCCGATGAAATCCGACCTATTTGGTGTGAGGTAGATTACCTTCCCGGATCACATGGATCAGCTGTTTTCACACGAGGTGAAACCCAAGCTTTGACTGTTTTGACTTTGGGTTCATCCAAAGATGCAAATATGGTGGATAGCGTAGTTTCTCAACACGACGAAAAATTCTTTTTACACTATAATTTCCCTCCTTTCTCAACCGGTGAAGCACGTCCTCTAAGAGGAACTTCACGTAGAGAAGTAGGACACGGAAACTTGGCACAACGTGCTTTGACTCATATTCTTCCCGATGAATATCCGTACACCGTACGTATCGTTTCTGACATTTTAGAATCCAACGGTTCTTCGTCTATGGCCACGGTTTGTGCAGGTACTTTGGCATTGATGGACGGTGGAGTTCAAATTAAAAAACCTGTATCAGGAATTGCAATGGGATTGATTACTGATTTAGAAACGGGAAAATCCGTTGTTTTGTCTGATATCTTGGGTGATGAGGATCACTTGGGTGACATGGACTTTAAAGTAACCGGAACCAAAGATGGAATCACTGCTTGTCAGATGGACATCAAAGTAGAAGGTTTGGGAATGGATGTTTTGGAAAAAGCATTGGAACAAGCAAGAGAAGGTCGCTTGCATATATTAGGTGAGATGTTAAAAGCATTGCCTGAACCCCGTAAAGAGTTGAAAGCAAATGCTCCGAAGTTAATTACAATGAATATCCCTAAGGAATTCATTGGAGCTGTAATTGGACCGGGTGGGAAAATCATCCAAGAATTACAGAAAGAAACGGGAACCGTTATTTCCATTGAAGAAATAGAAGATTACGGACGAATTGAAATCGCAGGAGTAGATCAAGCGAAAATCGATCATGCGATTGAAAGAATTAAACAAATCGCTTTTGTTCCTACATTGAATGAAACGTATAGCGCAGTTGTAAAATCAATCAAACCTTTCGGAGCTTTCGTAGAAATCTCAAAAGGAGTAGAAGGATTGGTACATATTTCTGAAATTGCGCATAGACGATTGAATACCGTTGAAGAAGAATTGCAATTAAATGATAAAATTGATGTGAAATTCTTAGGATACGACGACAAAAAGAAAATGAAACTTTCAAGAAAAGCTTTGTTGCCGAAAGATGACAAGCCTTCTAATGATTAAACAAACTGATTAATTTCAGTTGTTATACTCGAAAAAACGCTTCCTATTTTGGAGGCGTTTTTTTGTTTTAAATTGAATTGTCCTCTTCAAAAAATCTTACTTTTACACACCTAATACACAATAATCACATGCTGATTCACTTTATTTTTGGCATCCTTTTCTTAAGCTTATTTGTTTTTGGACAAGAAAGCAAAAATGTTTATTTCATTGGAAATAGTTATACGGCTACTGGAAACATTCCGAATTTAATCAAACAAATCGCGAATAGTAGTGGTGACGAACTCATTTACACGGCTCATACACCGGGTGGAGCAACTCTTCAACAACACGCTTCCAATCCAACGGTAGCCAATACAATTCAAAAAGGAAATTGGAATTATGTGGTTTTGCAAGAACAAAGTCAACTTCCCTCCTTTCCAGATGAACAATTCAACACGATGGTTTTACCCTTTGCGGAACAATTAAATTCACTCATTAAAGAACACAATCCCTGTGCTGAAACTACTTTTTATATGACATGGGGCCGAAAAAATGGAGACAGTCAAAATTGTCCCGGCTGGCCTCCTGTTTGTGCGTATGAAGGAATGGATGATTTAATCAACCAAAGATATCGATTGATGGCCGAACTAAACCAAGGAATTATTTCACCCGTCGGTGCAGTTTGGCGGTATATTCGTACCAACCATCCAACGATAGAACTTTATTCAAGTGATGGCTCCCATCCTTCAACCGTTGGCTCAATGGCAGCGGCTTACACCTTCTATACCGTTTTCTATAAGAAGTCTCCGTATGAAGCGAGTTATGATCATGGCCTTCCGCAAGAGACGGTTTCAATTCTAAAAGATGCGGTGCAACAAATCGTATTTAACTCGATGGATGAATGGCATTTGTGGGATTCATTGCCACAAGCCGATTTTGATTATTCCGTTTCGAATTTGGAGGTTGAATTCACCGACACTTCGACCGAATCCGATTCGTACACTTGGGATTTTGGCGATGGATTGAATTCTACTGAACAAAACCCAATCCATATTTATTCAGAAACAGGTATTTATACTGTAAAATTACAAATTGAAAAATGTGGAGAATTTGATTTTATAGAGCAAATTGTAGACTTGTCAGCGATGGCTGTTTCGGAATTACATTCATCGAAACTGACGTTTTATCCGAATCCTGCAAAAGATTTATTGGTATTAATTTCTGAAAAACCCGTTCAAGGATTGATTATTTATTCGAAAAGTGGTCAATCCATTTATCCGAAATTCATACAAGTAAACAATCGAATTTCAGTAGACGTTCGGAATTTGATCAGTGGAAGTTATTTTTTAGTTCTGAAAACAGATGAAAAATCATTCCAAATTCAATTTCTAAAAAAATAATACATTGAAATCAAAGCAATTAAAATTCATTTACATAAAAAAAAGCTTTGTTAAATTTTGATTTAAATTTCATCTGCATTTTAATTTTCACTAAATTTAGGAGAATTAAAATTCTGTAAATTATGAATTGGAAAGAAGAAAACAATGCGCTGAAAGGAAGTTTTAAATTCAAGGATTTTGTAGAAGCGTGGTCATTTATGACAAAAGTAGCGATGGTCGCAGAAAAAATGGACCATCATCCCGAGTGGAACAATGTCTATAATAAAGTAGAAATTACCTTAACGACGCACGACAAAGGAAATACTATTACCGAAAAAGACAGGGAATTGGCAAAAAAGATTGATGAATTCGTATAATAAAAAAAATCTCTTCTCAATTCCAATATTTGGGATGTTGAGAAGAGATTTTAAATTAGTTGATCAAAACCCAAATTACAGCTTATCTAAAAATTCTTTTAAATTGGTATTGAATTCTTCGGGATGTTCAAGATTTGATACATGTCCTGCATTTTCTATAATTTTTAAAACGGATTCAGAGATATGTTTGTGCATAAATTCAGATTCAGAAAGCGGCGTTACTTCGTCTTGTCTTCCGCAAATAATCAATGTGGGAATATTGATTTTATCTAAAGTAGAACATGTTTCCGAGCGTTCTGCCAAAGCGGTCAATCCACGAGTAAGGACTTCTTTTGAGTTCGCATAAACAACACTTCGTAGGTAATTCACCAATTCTTTTTCATTCTTCATTGAATTCGGATGGAAAACGCTTTTCACAAATTTCTCATTAAACTCTTCAGGTCCTTCCGAATTAATTTGTTCAATCGTTTTCATTCTATTTTTTTTCACATCCGCTGTATCAGCAATGCACTGCGTATCGCATAAAATCAAAGCTTCAAAACGCTCTGGAAATCTTTTAACAGCATTCAAAGCAATGAATCCACCCATAGAAAGTCCGCAAATCACTGCTTTTTCAATGTTTAATTTATCCAAAAGCGCAATCAAATCGTCTGCAAACAAATCCATACTCAATTTCGAATCTTCATCGGTTGATTCACCAAATCCTCGAATGTCAATAGCAATTAACCGATTCGTAGATTTTAAAAAGTCAAGTTGCCCTTTCCACATGGATTTATCAAAAGGAAAACCATGAAGAAATAGTACAGGAATATTTCCCTCTCCCACGTCATTATACGAAAGCTGAACACCGTTAACTTCGGTTAATATATTTTTATATGAATTACGTTTCTCCATTTTAACTATTTCAGGCACAGGCAAATTCAATTCCGCTTCTGAAGGATTATCTTTTGAATTCTTCTCATATCCTTTGACTAATTTCACGAGTGAATCATAATAGTCGGACAATGCTTTGATTGTCACCGAAGGATTTTCTTGATAAGGAACAGTAATCGGCATTTCTTCCAGGAACTTCATCAATTCAGGATGATTTTTCCGAATCGAATTCGTTAGTTCTACTATTTTTTCGTTTAATTCCAATTCTGTTTTCATACTCTTTTTTTTAACTTTTATTTTACAATTAGCTCAATGCTAAATCATGTTTATCAAATTCTTAAACAATTACATTCAAATATCGCTCCATAGATTGCAATCACCATAGACTGGTAGGCAATCGCATTGAAGGTTTTGGGAAAGGGAGTGAAGTCCACAGTGTGGATGTTAGAGAGATTATGAGAACTTTAAGTATATTTGAACGTTGATAATTTGTACTTTTCAGTTTACTTAAAAACAAATTAAATACGAGAAAAATCCTAGTAATAACATTACATGAGCGAACTTTTTTACCACTTTGGTTTTGCTTTAGCAATTGGTTTATTGATTGGTCTCGAGCGTCAATTCAATATGTCTAAAGAATCTGAATACTCTCATTTTGGTGGAATTCGAACATTTCCATTGTTGGCTTTAACGGGTTGTCTCGCGGCAATGTTAGGTGATTTAATGAATTCTTCGTGGGGTTTTATTTTACCGATTTCCATCGCAGGTGCTTTTCTGGTTACGGCGTATTTAGGCACAGTAAAAGACAAAGACATGGGACTCACAACCGAAGTTTCTGCCCTCCTTACTATGCTGATTGGTAGTCTTTGTTATTATGGAGAATTAGAATTAGCTGCTGCACTCGGAATCGTCATGCTGATATTGTTGACTTTAAAAACAGAGCTCCATTCTTTTAGTAAAATGTTCACGAAAGAAGAAATCGTCAGTTTAGCCAAATTTGGTTTAATGACGGCTATAATTCTTCCCATACTACCCGATCAACCTATTTTTCCGGCTCCTTTTGATGTTTTGATTTTACGAAACATTTGGCTCATGGTCATATTGGTAACTGCAATCGGTATGGTAGGTTATTTTTTAAACAAGAATATCGGTCATCAAAAAGCGATTGTTTTAACTGGTTTTTTAGGCGGTTTGGTTTCAAGTACCGCCGTGACCCTTTCTTACTCTTCAATGAGTAAGGACCGTCCTGCGCTGGCAAATGCGATGGCTATTGCCATCATTGTTGCGTGGATCACAATGTTCCTTCGAATCATTGTGGAGGTAGCCGTCGTCAATCCGCATTTATTGGAGGCTTTGTGGATTCCAATGTTAGTTGCTGCGGTTTCAGGAGGATTCTACTGTTGGTTTATCCAAAGAAAAGAGCTAACCAAAAAACCGATGGATGGACTTGTTTCAACAGAAAAGCCGTTTTCGATTCAAAAATCATTAATCTTTGGTGGACTTTATGCCGTGGTTATTATTGTTGCCAACATAGCACAAATCAATTTCGGCGATAAAGGAATTTATGTCTCCGCCATTGCCGCAGGTTTTACGGACGTCGATGCTATCACACTTTCCATGGCTGAAATGAGTAGAACTTCCGGATCTGTAGAGCCACATGTAGCTATTCGTGCTATCACTTTGGCAGCGGTTTCTAATACGCTGGTAAAAGCGTCTATCGTATTTGCAACTGCTCATGGCACCTTGAAAAATCGAATTCTTCCAGGTGTTATTTTCATCATTGTAACTACTTTAATCGCTGCTTTTCTTATCTAACATACTCGGTTTTCCTTTCACAAAGCACTAGCTACTTAATTGAAATAACTATCTTCGTAAAAAATTAACATGGCTTTGACAAACAATGATGTCCTCAAGAAACTACGTGTCGCTCTGAAATTGAGGGATGACGATATTGTCGAAATAATGGGTTTGATGGATTTTCGGGTTTCTAAGAGTGAAATTGGAAATTTCTGTCGAAAAGATGATCATCCGAAATATGTGGAAATGAAAGATCAGTTTCTACGGAATTTCTTAAATGGATTGGTTATTTATCTTCGTGGCCCCGAACAGGAAAAGAGAATTCAACCCGCTTCTCCCAAACAAGATGAAAAGAAACAGGAATAGATTCCCCTCGATTTAATTTCATCTTTACTCATTAATTAATACTACATCTATTTTGAAAAATTTTAAAGAGTTAGGCATTGACGCCGGCATCGTAAAAGGACTTGCAGAATTAAATATCCTAGAACCTACAGACATTCAGGAGAAAGCGATTTCGATATTGATGGCGGGAAAAACAGACATTGTCGCTCAAGCCCAAACAGGAACAGGAAAAACAGTTGCTTTTGGACTTCCTTTGTTGGCGCAAATTAATCCCAATAAAAAAGCGGTTCAAGGTTTGATTTTATGTCCAACCCGAGAATTGGTTCAACAAGTTGCCAAGCAATTGTTTCGGTTTACAAAATATTCAGATAAAATTTTCATTGAATCCGTTTATGGTGGTGAACGTATTGATTATCAAATCGCAAACCTCCGTCGGCCTACCCATATTATAGTAGCTACGCCTGGACGATTGATTGATTTATTGGACCGAGAAGCTGTGAATTTAGATGCGGTAAAAACCGTCGTTTTGGATGAAGCAGACGAAATGTTGAGTATGGGATTCAAAACGGAATTAAATAAAATTTTGAGTTCGCTTCCAGCCGTTGAAAATAAATGGTTGTTTTCGGCTACCATTCCTACAGAAATTCAAGAAATCATTTCAAAACATTTGTCAAGAGATGCCAAACATATCAAAGTAAGTCAACACAGTGTGGTGAATCAAAATATTTCCCATCAATATGTTGTCGTTGAAGATTCGGAGAAATTGTATGCACTTCAACTCTTTTTGAAATCCGAAGAAGAAAACCGAGGCGTTATTTTCTGCAAAACCAAAGTCGCTACACAGACTCTTGCTAAACAATTGATCGCAAAAAATATTGCTACGGATGCAATTCACGGAGATTTACTTCAGAAAGAGCGCGACAAAGTTATGCGTGCTTTTAAAAACGAAACCTTACGTGTTTTGGTTGCAACCGATATTGCTGCTCGTGGAATAGATATTTCGGGATTGAGTTTTGTGGCGCATTATCAACTTCCAGAAAGTGATGATTATTACACACACCGAAGCGGACGAACGGCTCGTGCAGGTGAAGAAGGAGTTTCTATGTGTTTTGTCAGTCAAGCGGAAGTTCGGGTTTTACAGCGTTATGAAAAATCCTTAGGGATTAAGTTTAAAGAGGTAAAAGAATTCTAATTCTCCAAAAAATTCTAGAAAACTTCAAAAAAATAAAACCTTCTTTTTCCAAAGAATTGCTATCTTTTCGCTAATTTCATAGACTTCAAAAAGGTATGAAACGAACGCTCAAGAAATTACAAAAAAGTCGATTTCGACAATTCATTCGGAGACACGAAAAATATTTACCCGTGATTTTCTTTATGGGTGGATTTCTATTTGACACGTTGACATTGGGGCGAATCGATCGTTTGTATGACCGAACGGTTTTGATTTTACACATGACTTCGGTTACCACCATTATTTATTTATACAATTTAGCAGACGATGGAAAATGGAAAAACACCTTCTTAGAGCGAATTGAAGCTTATTTTCCTTTATTGATTCAATTTTCTTTTGGGGCGCTTTCAAGTGCTTTTGTAATTTACTTTTCACGAAGTGTCTCCATGTCAAAGACGATTACATTTTTTATTATTTTACTGGTTTTATTATTTGCGAATGAATTATTAAAACGGCGAATTTCCAATAAATACTTGCAATTTAGTGTCTACTTTTTTATCAGCTTTACCTTTTTCACTTTTATGATTCCTGTATTCCTAAAGGAAATGAATACAACTATTTTCATTATTTCAGGTTTTGTTAGTTTAATTCTCACTCTTTCTTTGGTGACTTTTATTTACTGGAAAAGTCCGAGCACACGCGTTGAAATTAACTTATTCAAACAAATTGGAATTATTCTGGCCATTTACGCCACCATTAATTTATTTTATTACACCAATTTAATTCCACCGGTTCCTTTGGCTTTGGATGCGGGAATGGTTGCACATACTATTCAAAAAACGAACGATGTGTATTTAGTGACCTATGAGCGCGATGATTGGTATATATTTTGGCGTGACCATCGAATTAAATTTATAAGCAGTCCCGGTGAAAGAGTTTATGTATTCACCTCTATTTTTGCACCTACTGAAATTAATAAATCGGTTTCTCATCGATGGAAATGGTATGATGAAAATACGAAAAGTTGGGAAGTTACAGACGTTATTAGCTATGAAATAACAGGTGGACGGGATGGTGGATATCGAGGGTTTACGTACAAAGACAATTCTAGTCCGGGTTTGTGGAAAGTGGATGTGATAACGGAAGAAGGTTTGATCTTGGGTGTAATTGATTTTGAAATCATCACAAATTCAAATTTGAAACCCAAAAGAATGGTGGAAAGAAGGTTTTGAAAATAGAAGTAACTAACTTAACTCCACCCCAAACTGAGCAGTCAAAGTCAAAACTCCTTCTGTCAATCCGTCGGGATGGGATTTAAATCCTTTTAATTTTGAGGTTTTAGCTTTTGTCACCAAATCCACCAATTGCTTTTCTGTCAACTTTTTACCAAAAACTTCAAACGGAATTTTGAATCCGCATTGATTGAAATCCGAACAACCAATTGCCGTTTTTCCTTTGATTAATTTTTGAACTTTGCATTTCGGACACGAAGTTTCTGTCCAACTAATTTCTGCTTTTTGGGTGGTTTTCTTTTCTTTCTTATCCGAATTTTTTGATTTTTCTGGAGATTCCTCAACGAGTTCAATCGTTTTATTTCTTCCACGAATAACCTGTTGCGTTAAATCCCACACCATTTTCACTAATTCTTCTTTGAACTGTTCGGCTTCGTATTCGCCTTTTTCTATTTTTCGTAGTTTCGATTCCCATTCTCCCGTTAATTCCGGGCTTTTTAAAACTTCGTCTTCAATGGTATCAATTAATTCCACCCCAATCGAAGTAGCTAAAATATTTTTCCGCTTCTTTTCGATATACTTTCGACGAAATAGTGTTTCTATGATATTTGCTCGGGTGGACGGACGACCTATTCCGTTGTTTTTCAGCAACTCCCTTAATTCTTCATCCTCCACTTGCCTGCCTGCGGTTTCCATTGCACGCAATAAAGTAGCTTCGGTATAAGGTTTCGGAGGCGTGGTTTTTCCTTGGTGGACAAAAGGTTCATGCGGTCCGGATTCTCCTACTTTAAATTCGGGAATCGTTTGTTCTTCGTCCTTGTTTTTTTCGTCTTCCTCTTCGTCCCTTTTATCCTTAGCATAAACTTCTCGCCATCCCGGTTCTAGGATTTGTTTCCCAGTCGTTTTGAAAGGAATATCGCCTACTTTCCCTTCAACCAGTGTATTTGAAATTTTACATTCTGGATAAAAAACAGCGATAAATCGCCGTGCTACCATATCATACACCAACTTTTCTTCCCGACTTAAACTGCGCGCCGGCATAATTTCTGTCGGAATAATTGCATGGTGATCGGTCACTTTGGTATCATCAAAAATCGTTTTTGATTTTGGAATGGGCTTTTCTAACAAAGGAGCGATTAACTCACTGTAAAAATGCATACTTGAAAGAATTTCATTCATTTTCGGATGTAAACTTTCAGATAAATACGTTGTATCCACACGTGGATAAGTCACATGCTTTTTTTCGTACAAACTTTGGATGAATTTCAAGGTGTTTTCCGCTGAAAAACCATATTTCTTATTCGCTTCTACCTGCAAAGCGGTTAAGTCAAATAAGCGCGGATTTCGTTCTTTTCCTTCTTTAATTTCAAAAGAAACAATTTCAAACGGATGTTGTTTCAGGTATTCCAAACCTTTTTCGGCACGTTCTACCGATGGCAATCGATCGATGGCCGCATTAAATACGACGTCTCTGTACTTGGTTTTCAATTCCCAATATTCTTCCATCCGAAACGCTTCAATCTCCTTATGGCGCTGTACAATCATTGCCAAAGTTGGCGTCTGCACACGACCTATGGATAAAACCGTTTTTCCTCCACCAAATTTCTTAGTGAACAAACGGGTGGCATTGATTCCCAAAAGCCAATCGCCAATGGCACGTGCATTTCCTGCCATGTACAAATTCAAATAGTCTTCCGCCGGTTTTAAATTCGCAAAACCTTCTTTGATTGCTTCTTCGGTCAATGACGAAATCCAAAGTCGTTTCATCGGTTTCTTACATCCTGCCAAATGCAAAACCCAACGTTGAATGACTTCTCCTTCTTGTCCCGCATCCCCGCAATTGATGACTTCTGAACATTCAGAAACCAAACGTTCAATGGTTTTGAATTGTTTATCCACACCTCGATTGGTGAGAAGTTTAATTCCAAAACGTTCGGGAAGAATGGGTAAAGTCCGTAAATCCCAATATTTCAACCCCGGATCATAGTCATGCGGCTCTTTCAATGTACACAAATGACCGAAAGTCCACGTCACAAAATAGCCATTTCCCTCCATATAACCATCTCTGGAACTGGTGGCTCCCAGAACTTTGGCTATATCGCGTGCAACACTCGGTTTCTCGGCAATACAAAGTTTCATTGAAAAATCATTTCTGAATTAAGGAATACAAAAGTCCGTAAAATTTTTGAAACCTTGGGTTCGGTTTTGATTTCTATTTGGTTTTGGTTTTGAACAATTCGCTTTAGAAATGGATTTTGAACTAAATGTTTGATGTTAAACTTCAAATTATACTAACTTTGCTGTAATCACCCATTCCATGAAAGAATTTAAACCTGTTCTCATTTTCTTGCTGAAGTTCGTTGTTGTAATGGTCGTTTTGGTTGTTCTTTACAATCTTTATCTGAACCACTACCACAGTCAAGGACTTCCTGACCCGTACAGTGAGTTTATTGCAACATGTACGGTTTCAACTTTAGAAGCAGGCGGGTTTGAAAGCATTCAAAAAGTGGACGAAAACAATCCATGGGTTTGGGTCGGCGTCAATAACAAATGGACATCCTACATCAATGAAGGTTGCAATGCAATATCGATTATGATTATTTTCGTCGCTTTTATTGTCGCATTCTCAACGACTTGGAAACAAACCATTCTTTATATTTTAGGTGGATTGGTCGTCATTCAGGTTATGAATGTTCTTCGAATTGCGCTTTTAAATTACATTTTTGGATTCCATCACGAATATGGAAAAGTGGCACATGACTATTTATTTCCTGCACTTATTTACGGAACCATCGTTGTATTATGGATAATTTGGGTGAAGTTTTTTGCGCTGAAAGTTAAAGAGACGTCCAATGAATAAATGGCTTCGTTATTTTCTGATTGCGGTATTTATCTTTGGACTCATTTTAGTTCGAAGGTTTGAAAATGATTTATTCTACGATCCTTTCTTAGCATATTTCAAAGGAGATTTTCTGCACGCTCAATTTCCGGATGTTGACTTCAGTTTGATTTCCATTCATATTGTTTTTCGATATCTCATCAATTCCATCTTAACTTTAGCGATAATCGGCTTGCTATTTATGGACAAACAGAAAGTAAAATTCACTGCAATTGTATTGCTTGGATTTCTGGTTTTACTTCTTCCCCTTTATTTGTATATGATTAAAACCGAATTCAATATAGGCGTAAACATCGGGTTTTACATCCGCCGATTCTTGATTCAACCGATGTTGTTGTTGATTTTAATTCCCGCTTTTTATTATCAGAAATTCCTTACGGAACAGAAAAGCAAAACGAATTAAGGGTTTTTCGGTAAATCTTCTTGACTTGGATTGTTGGGTGAAGTGTTTCCCGCTTTAGAATACGGTTTTTTATACAACCATCCCAAAAGGCCTCCAATCAAAAGACCCAATCCACCTCCATAAAGTAATCCCAATGCAAAATCAGGTTCTGAAATTAAATCGCCGAATTCAATTTTTCCAATAAAAGAAGAAACCAAACCGATGGCAATTAAAAGGATTCCGATGATTGTTGTGTATCTCATAACCACTATTTTTCAATCAAAAATACAACTTTCAAAAGGATTCAAAAGAAAAGAAGCCGCTTTTATTTCTAAAAACGGCTCCTCTATCTAGTTTATATGTTTTTTTAGAAGTCGATGTCGATTCCAAAATAAATATTTGCGGGCATCACCGGTGCATAAATCATTCCTCCATCAAAATAATTTCCGAATGGATTTTGTGCATCGACAATCGCGTTGTCTTGGGTATAGCTCAATAAGTTGTCCGCACCCACATATACACGAATCACTTTGTTGAAGTTTCGTGCAATTTGTGCATTCAACAAGAAATGAGATTCTCCATATTCAGGCGACTGAAACTGAACGGGATTTGATGAAGAATCAGGTAAACGCTGTTCACCAACCCACTGCAAAGTCGTATCAAAACTCCATTGCTTTCCTGATGCTTTGCGGAGGGTTGAATAATTCAAGTTCAAAAATCCTCTATGTTGTGCTGTGAAAGGCAATTCTTTGGATCCCGATAAATAATTGGTTTGGGTATCGTAGTATTTGTAAGCAACTCTTGCTTCCAATCTTCGAACGGGTTGAAAATCCCATTGCACTTGAAAACTGTTTGCATATGACTTTCCATCCAAATTATAGAACATAATTTTCTGAGGTGAATTGTCTAAATCAATGACAACTTGATCTTGGAAATCCGTTCGGAAGAAATCTGCGACAATGGTACTTTTTCTACCAAAAACTCTGAATTCTTGTTGAACACTCATTCCGTAATTCCAAGCTATTTCTGGATTTAATCCGTAAATATCGCCTCCATTATCTACAATTTGAATTTGACGATTGGAAGCTAAATAGGATTGACTTTCTGCAAAAACATTCGCCGTTCTAAATCCTCTTCCTGCCGAAGCTCTCAAAATAGTTTTCGGAGTTACATCGTATTTTACATTCAGTCGAGGTGTGAATTGAGTACCTGCTAAATTATGGAAATCCACACGTGCACCTGCAACTACTGTTAATTGATCACCGCTGTAGGTGTATTCCGCAAATGCACCTGGAACGGTTTCATCCCGTTTGTACGAAATTAAATTATACAACTCATCGTATTTATCGTACAAGAAACTTACTCCTGTTTTGTATTTATGACCGGTGTGCCCCAAAATACTTTCGAAAATTAAATTGGAATAAAGTGTTTTTTGGTCGGCATCATACGTTCGCAATCCAAAGTAACTATCTTGCTCTTGGTACGTGAATTGATTCATCCAACCAATACTCTGGTACGGCTTCCCTGGGAAAATGTAGCCTGTTTTATTCCAAAATTGAAAACGCTGAATATCCACACCAATCCCGTATGTATTGGTCGTTAGTTTATCATATTTCTCATTGAAATCAACTTGACCTCCTTGTCGATGATCGTTCACATAACTCAAACCAAAATGCGTAGCCAAACCTGACTTATTTAAATCATTGTAATTCAGCAAATAAGTCATATTAATTCCACGACCGATGGGCTGATCCATAAATCCATCGTCATTATGATCTAATTTCTCAATCAACGCATTTCCATGCAATAATATGGATTGGGTCCATTTATCGTTGATTTGATCATTGTGAACAAAGTTCCCTTCAAAACGAGATTCTGTATCTCCAAAGAAATTCAAAGATGTTTTGGCTTGGCTATCGGATTTATACAACTCGGTGTTGATATGTCCTACAATGGATTCGTATCCGTTGGTAACCGATCCTGCACCTTTCACCAACTGAATTCCTTGAATCCATCGTCCTGGAATGAAATTCAATCCATAAGCGGAAGAAATCCCTCGAACTTCGGGTAATAATTCTTTGGTCAAATACACATATTTCTGATCCAATCCCAACATCTTCAATTGTTTGGTTCCCGAAACGGCATTTGAATAAGAAACATCTACGGTTGCATTGGTTTCAAAACTTTCGGATAAATTACAACATGCGGCTTTCAGCAATTCTTTGTCCGTAATATTGAGTTGCAATCCAACTGCGTTTTTATCCATTGCAGAAGCTGCAACACTGGATGTAATGGTCACAGCACCTAAATCTATCGCCTCATCCAAACCATCGTAATCATCAAAATCAGCTTTTTCATTATTCGCAGCAGTTTCATTTCCATGGTCGTGATCATGTTCATCTTCCGAATGAGAATCTTCACCATCAACATGGGTTCCTTCGCTGTTTTCTATCTGATCCCATGGAAGTTCACGGTTGTACAAACAACATCCAGGTAATTCTTTGTAATCTTCGTCATCGGCTAAATAAAGTTCGTTGTCATGACCTACACGCGCAACTTTTCGCATGATTGCATTAAAATTAGTTTTTGCAGGATCAAATTGAACTTTCAGAACTTTGGATTTAATTCCCCAAACACCAGTTGCCGATGGCAATTCTTTTATTGCATCCTCAATTCGTGTTTTACACATGGTACAATTCCCACGAACGCGAATGGTTCGAGTTTCAAAATTTGGATTAATTTCCATTTCAGGTGCAGACGATGGAACTTCTGATTTCTCAAAAGGCGAATCTCGATCAAACAAACAACAGCCGTGTAAATTTTCATACACCGAATCTTCGGCTTTATACAATTCGTTGTCATGGCCTACATTGACTATGTTTTTCGCGATTTTATCCAAGGAAGTTTTATCCTCAGAAAAAGTAACGGTTAAAGTTTGGGTTTCTGCTACCCAATTTCCGTGTGCGGATGGAAGTTCTTTCACGGCATTTTCGATACGTTCTTTACACATACCGCAATTTCCTTTTACTTTTAAGGTGGTGGTTTTCTCTTGTGCAAATTGTCCTACAGACAATAGCAACATGAAAATATACATGATATTTTTATACATTTCTTTCTTTTAATTTTAAACATGGGAGTTTTGAAGTCAACATTTATAGACTTCTGAAATAAATTAAGAAATGTGTTTGGGTGGTTTCCAAGAAGGAGAACTTACTTCCGACGGAAGTAAGGATTTGTAATTATCTGTTTTTAATTTTTTAGAAGAAATAAATACCGCCTTGGACTCTATTTTATCTTCAGGAAAATAAGCAGGCAAAACATTAACATGACTGATGTGGCATGGCGACGTATGACAAGGACTGTCATCGCATTTCTTTGAAGACTCATCCGTATCATTCATGCAACATGAGTGAACATCATCCATTTCTAAAGGATCCATTACACAACAATCCATTTCTATTTGAACTTCATCTGGGTGCATAGCAATTGCATACGCCATAAGTGGCGATAGAAAAACCATCACGGATAAAAATAAACTGAATATGTTTGCTTTTTGCTTCACGCCGACAAATTTACGGAATAAATCTTAGAACTCTCCGCGTTGACGAATAACTTCATACATAAAAACACCACACGCAACGGATACATTCAAAGAAGAAGTCGTTCCAAACATAGGAAGTTTCACAATTCGATCTGCAACTTTCAGCAATTCATCGGAAATTCCGTCTTCTTCACTTCCCATCAAAATCGCTGTTGGAACGGAATAATCTGCTTCATATATAAGTTCGACCGCTTTTTCAGTCCCACCCACCACTTGAATTCCCGAGTTCTTCAGAAATTGAATGGTCTTTTTTAGGTTCGCTTCTTTACAAACAGGAATATTATACAAAGCGCCTGTCGAAGTTTTTACGGCATCGGCATTGATTGATGCGGAACCTTTATGCGGAACAATAATCGCATCTACACCTACACATTCTGCAGTACGTGCAATGGCTCCAAAATTTCGAACATCACTTACTCGATCTAAAATTAGAATAAATGGATTTTTTCCACTTTCATAGATTTGAGGCAAGAGACTTTCAATGTCGTGAAACTCAATCGGTGAAAGAAAAGCGAAAATACCTTGATGGTTTTTTCGAGTCAATCGATTCAACTTTTCAAGGGGAACATATTGAGTAGGAATTTCATATTCCGTAATTAGTTTTCTTAATTCATAGAAAATTTCACCTTGCAATCCTTTTTGTACAAATAATTTGTCTACCGTTTTTCCTGCTTCGATTGCTTCAATCACAGGTCGTAAACCAAATATTCCTTTTTCCGATTCTTTCATTCGACAAAAATACAAATAATACCGATTTGAAGTTTAGTATAATGGAAAAGTCTATCTATAAAATGGAATTGTGAATATCTATTTTAGGTAAGTTGATCAATTTTGTCGAAATTTGCGTTCCTAAAAATAAGAAATATGCAACAGTATTTGGATTTGGCGCGTCATGTTATGGTAAATGGGAGCCTAAAGGAAGACCGTACAGGAACGGGAACCAAGAGTGTTTTTGGCTACCAAATGCGTTTCGATATGAAGGAAGGTTTTCCGATGGTTACCACCAAAAAATTACACTTAAAATCCATTGTTCATGAATTGTTATGGTTTTTAAATGGCGATACCAATGTTGCCTATCTTCAGGAAAATGGTGTGCGGATTTGGAATGAATGGGCAGATGAAAATGGAAATTTAGGTCCTGTTTATGGCCATCAGTGGAGAAGTTGGGGAAAACCCAATGGCGATACCGTAGATCAAATCAAAGTGGCCATTGACCAAATTAAAAACAATCCAGATTCTCGACGAATCATTGTTTCCGCTTGGAATGTAGGTGAATTAGATGAAATGGCGTTGGCCCCTTGTCACGCATTTTTCCAGTTTTATATAGCCAATGGAAAGTTATCGCTTCAATTGTACCAAAGAAGTGCTGATATATTTTTGGGTGTTCCTTTTAACATAGCTTCGTATGCTTTGTTATTGAAAATGATGGCGCAAGTATGTGAATTGGAAGAAGGGGATTTTGTTCACACATTTGGGGATGCGCATATTTATTCCAATCATTTTGAACAGATTAAATTGCAACTTTCCCGTGAACCTAAGAAATTACCTCAAATGAAAATTAATCCCGATGTAAAAGATATTTTTAGTTTTAAATTTGAGGATTTCACTTTGGAAGATTACGACCCCCATCCACACATCAAAGGAACTGTCGCGATTTAATATTTTTACAGTCTGAAAGTTACCAAATATCTCGATTTATTACGTATTTAATTCCAACGCCTATTCGGCTAAGTTCGAATTCTCCGTTTTCACCAAAACTCCACCAAGGTTTTAGTTCTGCGTGAAATGCTAAAGGATATTTCTTCATTTTGTATTCCAATCCTGCTACAGGTCGAATTGCAAAAGTGCTAATTTCATTATCTCTTTCTCCATTAATAAATAAAACGTGGGCACCTGCACCCGCATACCAACTTAAATTTCGGTAAAAAAACGGCATGGGAACGGGTACGTTGTAGGTATAATCCACACCTACTAAAATGATTTTATCCGCCAACAAAAGTTGCGCATTGATCGCATGGTCTTCCCTTAAAAACTGTTTGACTTGAACACCGTACAAAGTCAAATCACTACTCATATCAAAATACAATCCTGCCGCTGTTTGATATTCAATTGGTTCCGTGTCCTCTTCTTCATATTGCGCATTCCCGATTACAAATAAAATAAATAGAAATAAAGTAAGTGTTTTTTTCATGGAATTTCTTTTTGTTAGAATTGAATAAAATATAGGGAGGTGTATAAATGTATCAATTTAATTTTAATTCTGTATAAAATCCGAGTTAAAAACGTGAGAAATAGTAGTAATAAAAAAAACCATCTCGGTATGAGATGGCTTTTAAAAGAATTATATTTTCTGAATATTAGTTCAAAATGTATTTAAATCCTAAACTAAATCTTCCAGCTTCAAAATCGGATTCATTACTTAAATTCCACCAAGGTTTCCAATCAAAATGGAATCCTAAAGGAACCGTTGGGATTTTATATTCAATTCCCGCAGCTGGACGAATGGCAAACCAAGTTCCGTTTGAACCATCTGTAAAGGCTAATTGTGGACCTACACCTACATACCACCAAAGTCCATTTGCACCCGCAAAAGGTTGATTGTACGAATAATCAACACCAACTACGGTGATGTGATCTCCAAATAAAACTTGTGCATTTCCTGCATTTTTACCATCAAAAGAATGTTTGAACTGTGGACCAACTAAAGTTTCTCCGTCACCCAAATCAATTCCTAATCCTAAGGCATTATTATAATTTTGCGCACTGACTTGTTGAACTCCGAAAGCCAAACAAATACTAAATACTACACTTGAAATTAAATTTTTCATGTTTCTTGTTTTTATTGTTAACATGATACTAAATTCAAATGCCTTGCCAACTTTAACATTTTAAAATTTATTTTTAAAATGTTATCCCAATTACTATTCTGAAAATGCAATTTTACCCCTTCCTGTTTGTAACTTTATTCCTTAACTTTCGACGAATTTCAAAATGTATCACAAATGAAAAAACAACTTTTTAGTTTCGTTTTTGCAACCGCACTATTCATCAGTTCTTTCGCGCAAGTGAAGGATGCACTTCCACCAAGTTACCGTGAAGGACAAGCCAATCAAATGGATATTTACCGTGCAGAACCTGAAAAAATAAATGATTTGGTGCACACAAAATTAGACCTGAAATTCGATTATCAAAAAGAAGAAGTCCATGGAGAGGCGTGGTTAACGCTAACTCCTCATTTTTACGAAACCAATACCTTGATACTCGATGCGAAAGCGATGTTGATTCACCAAGTAGAATTGGTAAAAGGGGGAACAAAAAAGAAGTTGAATTTTACGTACGATGATTTGAAACTTCAAATTGACTTGGATAAAACTTACAAAAGAACGGAAGAGTATACCTTATATATTAAATATACCGCACGACCGAACGAGGTGAAACAAGAAGGAAGTGCAGCGATTTCGGACGCAAAGGGAATTTATTTCATCAATCCAAGAGGAGAAGACCCCAACAAACCCACCCAAATTTGGACACAAGGAGAAACGGTCGCTTCTTCTTGTTGGTTTCCAACCATTGATGAACCCAATCAAAAAACTTCTCAAGAAATCTATTTAACCGTTCAAGATAAATATGTGACGCTATCCAATGGGAAATTAGAAAAACAAACGAAGAATGCGGATGGAACCCGAACGGATTATTGGAATTTCACCAAAAAACATGCGCCTTATCTTTTCTTTGTTGGAA
Source organism: Weeksellaceae bacterium (assembly GCA_041676545.1). Lineage (GTDB taxonomy): Bacteria > Bacteroidota > Bacteroidia > Flavobacteriales > Weeksellaceae > Moheibacter. Next base: position 119,135 of record JBAYRQ010000003.1, read on the forward strand.
TTGGAGATTTTACCATCGTAAAAGATTCATGGAAAGGGAAAGAAGTGAATTATTATGTAGAGCATGAATATGCACCTTATGCCAAAGATATTTTTGGAGACACACCTGCAATGATGACTTTTTTCTCGGATTTATTAAAATATGAATATCCCTGGAATAAATACGATCAAATGGTTGGACGTGATTATGTAAGTGGTGCCATGGAAAACACGACGGCAACTCTTCACATGGAAAGAGCACAGCAAAAACCCGGACAATTGATCGATGGAAATAGTTGGGAAGGAACCATTGCCCATGAGCTTTTCCACCATTGGTTTGGAGATCTAGTCACCATGGAAAGTTTTTCTCAAGTAACCGTAAATGAATCGCTTGCGAATTATTCGGAATATTTATGGTTTGAACATAAATATGGAAAAGAAAAAGCGGAAGAGGATAAATACAGCGATTTAGAAAGTTATAAATCAGACCCTGCTAATTTCACCAAAGATTTGGTGCGTTTGCATTACAATCACCATGAAGATCTATTCGATGGCGTTTCTTACAACAAAGGAGGAAAAGGAGTTTTACATATGCTTCGTAACTATTTGGGTGATGATGCTTTCTTTGGTGGATTGAGTAAATATTTACACGATCATGAATATGGAACCGCTGAAGCTGTTCAAATCCGATTGGCATTGGAAGCGGTTAGTGGTCGTGATTTGAATTGGTTTTTTGACCAATGGTATTTTGGAAGTGGTCATCCGAAATTAAACATTGCCTACAACTACAATCCAACTTCCAAGAAAGTAAAAGTTACGGTGGTTCAGTCGCAACCTAATTATTTTGAATTCCCTTTTGCAGTTGATGTAGTTGTGGACGGAAAAATAACAAGACACCATGTTTGGGCAGCGAAGAAAAAAGAAAATAGTTATGAATTCGATGCTCAAAAGCAACCCGAGGTAGTTATTCCCAATGCGGATCAGGTTTTACTTTGTGATATAAACGACAACAAAACAACCGAAGAGTTTGCCGCTCAATACAAATACGGAAAAGGGGAATTCATTACCCGCTTGTTTGCTTTGGATAAAGTTTCAAATGCACAATCCTTTAACGAAGCTGCTTTGAACACGTTGATGGCAGGTTTAAATGATCCGTATGAAGGAATTCGCGTTCGAACCATCAATTTCTTAGATGCAAAAGATTCCAAAGTAAAAGCAAAGGCAATTCCTCTTTTAAAGAAATTAGCTAGTTCGGATTCGAAAACCATCGTTCAAGCTGCGGCTTTAAGTAAATTAAATGAAATGGAAGAAAAGGATTTGGCTCTTTTTCAATCTGGATTAAAAAGTAATTCATATAGTGTACAAGCTGCAGCAGCAAATGGAGTTTTACGATTGGATCCCTCTCAGATTTCCACTTTATCGAATTTGGAAGAGGAAGTAATTTCTACCAATCCGCAACTAATTGGTGCTTTACTTGATGAATGGATTTCGAAAAATGACAAATCAAAATTAAAAATTGCAGCTGAATCGGTTGCATTCTATTTATTTACGAAATATGAGGATCCAACTTTGGGTAATCAATTGGAAAAAGGATTCAATTGGGTGTTGAGTTCCGATGATATGGCTTCGACTGAAATTGTCGCTTCGAACTACAAACAAGTGCATAAATGGTATGCCAAAGACAATCCAAGCTTAACTATGATGTTGAAAAATCTAATCGATCAAGCAATCAGTCTGAAAGTAAAAAGCAATCAAACCAATCCTTCCAAAGGATATGAAGCGCAAATTAAATTACTGAATGACGCCAAGGATTCAATGAAATAATTAAAGCTTTCAAAAAGTTAGAAAACCCGAAGGAATCCCAACTTTCGGGTTTTTTCATTCCCTAAATTCAAGGAATTAAGAAAAATAATAAATTCTTAATTTCTTTAAATATTCAAGTTTTTTAAATTTAACCCTATAAAAGTAGGGGTGCTTTTATTTTTTTACTATAATTTTGCATATCAAATCAATAAAACTAGGGGTGTATGTCAAAATTAAGATTTTATGCTTTGAAACAAGCATTCAAAAGAGTTCCTATCGATGTAGAGATTCCGGACCGTTTATCGAAATTATACAATCAAAATGTATTCTCCGACAAAACCATGCAAGAGTATCTCACAGCGAGTGCATACAAGCACATTATAGCAGCCAAAGATAAAGGCGATAAAATCCCCCGAGAAATTGCCGATCAAGTAGCAGCATCGATGAAAGAATGGGCATTATCAAAAGGTGCAACACACTATACACATTGGTTTCAACCTTTGACTGGAACAACGGCGGAAAAACATGATGCCTTTTTTAATACCTTAAGTGACGGTGATGGAGCGATTGAGCAATTCAATGGTTCTATGTTGGTTCAACAAGAGCCAGACGCATCGAGTTTTCCAAGTGGTGGAATTCGAAATACGTTTGAAGCCAGAGGATATTCCGCATGGGACCCCACTTCTTCTGCCTTTATTATCGATACCACTTTGTGTATTCCATCCGTTTTCATTTCATATACCGGAGAAACTTTGGATTACAAAACTCCCTTGTTACGTGCACTTCAAGCTGTGGACGAAGCAGCGACAGATGTGGCGCGTTATTTTGATCGAAATGTGAATAAGGTAATTACCACTTTAGGCTCAGAGCAAGAATATTTCTTGGTGGATGCAGCCTTATTCAATTCCCGACCGGATTTGCAATTAACGGGGCGAACTTTATTGGGACATACCGCTGCAAAAGGACAACAATTGGGCGATCATTATTTTGGCTCGATTTCTCTTCGTGTCATTCGTTTTATGCAGGAATTGGAAGTGGAATCCTTGAAATTAGGAATTCCCTTAAAAACCCGTCACAATGAAACAGCACCCAATCAATTTGAATGTGCACCTATTTTTGAAGAAGCAAACCAAGCGGTGGACCACAATTCGCTGTTAATGGATGTTATGGCTCGAATAGCAAAAAAGCACAACTTCCGAGTTCTTTTGCATGAAAAACCATTCATTGGGGTAAACGGTTCGGGTAAGCATAACAATTGGTCATTGAGCACGGATACGGGTGAGAACTTACTGAGTCCAGGGAAAAACCCGAAGAAAAACTTACAATTCCTTACGTTCTTCATTAATACTATCAAAGCAGTTAATGATTATGGTGATATCTTACGAAGTACCGTTGCGAGTGCCGGAAACGACCACCGTTTAGGCGCACATGAAGCACCGCCTGCGATTGTTTCTATTTTTATAGGTTCCCAGTTGACTTCGGTATTGAATGAATTAGAAAAAGTAAAAAAAGGAAAGTTATCTGCGGACGAAAAGACGGATTTAAAATTAAATATTGTTGGGAAAATTCCAGAAATACTTTTGGATAATACCGACCGAAATCGAACTTCACCGTTTGCATTCACGGGAAATAAATTTGAATTTAGAGCAGTTGGATCTGCTGCAAATTGCGCAGAACCGATTATGGCAATTAATACAATTGTCGCTCATCAATTGAAATTATTTAAAATTGAAGTGGATGAATTGATTGAAAAAGGATTGAGCAAGGATGAAGCTTTGTTCAATGTCCTTAGAGATTACATCAAAACATCTAAAAATATTTTATTTGAAGGAGACGGTTATAGTAAAGATTGGGAAATAGAAGCGGAAAGACGAAATCTTAGAAATTTAAGAACTACAGCAGATGCTTTGCGTATTGAATTGGAACCGAAATTCATGGATGTTTTCATTCAGAATGGCGTTTTGAGTAAAGTGGAGATTGAGGCTAGAAATGGATTGAAATTAGATAAATATTCAACCTTAATCGATATTGAGGCGCAGGTTTTGGCAGATTTAGCGCGAAATCACATTACACCTACCGCAATTCTTTATCAGAATGAATTAATAAAAAATGTACAAGGTCTAAAAGATATTTTTTCTGAAAAGGAATTGAAAAATTTAGCAAAAGAGCAAATGGGCTTGATTAAATCCATTTCTGAAAAAATCACAAACATCAAAATAAATGTGGATTCACTCTTATCGGAATTGGATAAATCCAGAGCGATAGAAGATCTTCAGGCAAAAGGAGATGCATATGCATATAAGGTAAAACCACTATTTGACGCGATTCGTGAAGATGTAGATGAATTAGAAATGATGGTTGACGATGAAATTTGGCCATTGACTAAATACCGCGAATTACTATTTACGAAATAAGATTCTACACATAGAATTCATTTGAATTTAACACAAAAAAACCGTCTTACTTTGAAATAAGACGGTTTTTTGTATATTCATTCCATTGAATTTACACTTTTTCTACTTGCATAAAAGATAGTTCAAGCGGTGTTTTACGCCCAAATATAAGAACCATAACTTCCAACTTTCGTTTTTCTTCATTAATTTTCTCAACGGTTCCGTTGAATCCATTAAATGGACCATCGATTACTTTCACAGTTTCTCCCTCTATGAAAGGAATACTCATCATTGAATCATCTAAATCCGCTAATTCATCAACACGTCCTAACATTCGGTTTACTTCTGCTTGTCTCATGGGAACAGGATCCCCTCCTTTGGTAGAGCTCAAGAAACTAATTACATTCGGAATACTTTTAATAATGTGTGGAACTTCACCCGTAAGAATAGCTTCAATCATCACATAGCCTGGATAATGCACTTTTTCTTTCTGAACCTTCTTTCCATTTTTAATTTGTATTACTTTCTCCATAGGTACAACAATCTGCCCTACGAAATCTTGTAATTTATGGTACTCGATTTCATTTTCAATGTAAGCTTTGATCTTAATTTCCTGACCACTTACAGTTTTCAATACGTACCATTTCTTCTCATTCATAACAATGTACTTTCTAAACGATTAACTTATCTAAGTATTTCAAATATACTCTTGATTACAATATTACCGAATAAAGAGTCAACTGCATAAAGGAAGACAGCCAAAATAACGGTTGAAATCGCTACTATGATGGTATCCTGTTGCAAGCTTGACCAAGAAGGCCAAGTTACATGGTCTTTAAATTCGTAATATGAATCTTTAATAAATTCAGATATTTTCATAATTCTTCATGTCTGCACGGGCACAAGGATTCGAACCCTGACCAGCGGTTTTGGAGACCGCGATACTAACCATTATACTATGCCCGTAATTTAAAAAAGGTGTCTTCGAATCCGAAAACCGAAAACACCCTTCTCTAATTTTATATTAATCTATGATTAATCAAGGATTTCAGTTACCTGACCTGCTCCTACTGTTCTACCACCTTCACGGATAGCAAAACGAAGACCTACGTTCAAGGCAATGGGTTGAATTAATTCAACAGTAATCGTCAAGTTATCCCCTGGCAATACCATTTCAACACCTTCTGGCAACATGATTTCTCCTGTTACGTCAGTTGTACGTACGTAGAACTGAGGACGGTATTTGTTATGGAATGGAGTGTGACGTCCACCTTCTTCTTTTGTCAAGATATAAACCTCAGCTTTGAAGCTTTTGTGTGGTTTAACAGAACCTTGTTTAACGACAACCATACCACGACGGATATCTTCTTTCTCGATACCTCTCAATAATAGACCTACGTTATCTCCTGCTTCTCCTCTATCCAAAATCTTACGGAACATTTCTACTCCAGTTACAGTTGATGTTAATTTTTCATCACCCATACCTACAATGTCAACCGGCTCTCCAGAGTTGATAACTCCTGACTCGATACGACCTGTAGCAACGGTACCACGACCTGTAATTGAAAATACGTCCTCAACAGGCATCAAGAATGGTTTATCTTGATCACGAACTGGAAGTTCAATCCACTCGTCAACTGCTTCCATCAATTTCAATACAGAGTCAACCCACTGCTGCTCACCGTTCAATGCTCCTAATGCAGAACCTTGAAGAACAGGTGTGTTATCACCGTCGTATTCATAAGAAGACAATAAGTCTCTTACTTCCATATCAACAAGCTCTAACAATTCTGCGTCATCCACCATATCACATTTGTTTAAGAAAACAACGATACGAGGAACGTTTACCTGACGACATAATAAGATATGCTCACGAGTTTGCGGCATAGGACCATCCGTTGCAGCAACAACTAAGATACCACCATCCATCTGTGCAGCTCCTGTAACCATGTTTTTAACGTAATCCGCGTGACCTGGACAGTCAACGTGCGCATAGTGACGATTTGCTGTTTCGTACTCCACGTGAGATGTATTAATTGTAATACCTCTTTCTTTTTCTTCTGGAGCGTTATCGATCTGATCGTAAGCTTTTGCTTCTGAGTAACCAGCATCAGCTAATACTTTTGTAATAGCTGCAGTCAAAGTAGTTTTCCCATGGTCAACGTGACCAATGGTTCCGATATTCAAATGCGGCTTATTACGATTAAAAATTTCCTTTGCCATTTTAATTAATTTCTATTGTTATACTTAATTCTATGTTATTTCAATACAAAATTGTGGTGGACTCCTTGCCCAACACCTTAATTCATCCTTTCATCATTCCGTATTCAAAACTTGAATACTTTACTCTAAACCTTAGAGCCAATGACGGGAATTGAACCCGTGACCTCGTCCTTACCAAGGACGCACTCTACCCCTGAGCTACATCGGCCAAAAATTTGAGCGGGAAACGGGACTCGAACCCGCAACATTCAGCTTGGAAGGCTGACGCTCTACCAATTGAGCTATTCCCGCTTAAACTTAATCTAGTCAAACTCTCAGAGTTTGTCACTTTTGGTGGGGAGAACAGGATTCGAACCTGTGAAGACATAGTCAGCAGATTTACAGTCTGCCCTCGTTGGCCGCTTGAGTATCTCCCCAATCATTCTTAACTTAGATTATTGTTGAGCCGGCAGAGGGACTCGAACCCACGACCTGCTGATTACAAATCAGCTGCTCTAGCCAACTGAGCTATGCCGGCAATTATCTTCGTTTCTATTTAAAAGAACAGTCCGTTTTATTTTAACGGACTGCAAATGTACGAAGTTTTGTCAATTCTCCAAATTTTTGGAAAAATATTTTCAATCTCTTATTTATCGGCAACTTTTTCTTTCTTTCGAATAACTAATTTTTTTAATGTATCTACCGACAAATCAATACATTCCTCAAATGTCTGACCTGACTTCTTCACGATTATGTCATCTCCAGGAACTTCCAATCGGATGTCCACAAATTTATTTTCCTTCTCAGATACGTTTTCTACACGAAATGAAACGTGCGCTGCAATGATTTTATCATAATACTGCTCCACTTTACTTAATTTTCTTTCAACATACTCGTCCAAACCTGGTTTGGCGTTGAAATTTACTGTTTGAAGATTAATTGTCATACTTGTTTAGTTTTTTTTTCGCTCCTTGGATGAGCTTGATTAAACACTTTTTTTAATTGATCTACGCTACTGTGTGTATAAACCTGAGTGGCTGCCAAACTTGAATGTCCCAAAAATTCTTTGATCACATTCAAATTTGCTCCACGATTTAACATGTGAGTAGCGAAACTATGCCTCAACATATGAGGACTTTTTTTCTGCTTCGTACTTATTAAACTAAGGTAACTATTTACTAAATTATAAACAAACTTATCGTAAAAAGCTTTCCCTTTATTTGTCAAAAATAATTCATAGCCGGCCGATGGAAATTCATTCAATCGTTCAACTATATAATTATCAATCGCATCCAATAAAACACCACCCACCGGCAAAATCCGCATCTTACTTCCCTTTCCTATAACCTTAATCGTTTCCTGGTCGAAATCGATGTCTGAAACCTTTAAATGAATCAATTCACTTCTTCGAATACCGGTTTGATAGAATAATTCCATCACCAAACGGTCACGACGACCTTCAAAACTATCCGGAAAAATGCCTTCTGTTTCAAATAAACTCGTCATTTCATCTTCCGAAAAAGGAACTTGAACTTTGTTGGTGTGTTTTAAAAAATGGAACCCAGCCAATGGAGATTGACTGATCTCAGCGGTCTTTAGGAGAAATTTATAGTAGGACCGCAAAGAACTAATTTTTCGATTGATGGATCGTTCCGACAAACCGGATTCAGATAGTTTCATCAAATAATTCCGAAAAATCAGTTTCTGAGCCTTTGTCAAGTCCTTAGAATTAGTTTCAGATGTATAATAATCTTGGAAATCCATCAAATCATTGGAATAACTTTCAATGGTTCGTAGTGAGTATTTCTTCTCAATCCGTAGATAATCTAAAAACTTAGGTATAGACATAAAAAATCCTGTTCAACAAAGCTAAGTAAACTTCATTAAACAGGAGGTGTTTTTTTGACAGTAAAATTTAATCTTCTAACTTACTCAACAAACGTTGTTTGTGAGCAGCTCTCGCATTACGCTGTCTTTTAATTACAGAAGGCTTTGAGAATTGCTGACGACTTCTCAACTGACGAACGATTCCAGTTCGGTCGAATTTACGTTTGTATTTCTTTAATGCTCTGTCGATAGACTCTCCGTCTTTTACTGGTATAATTAACATAATATTCTCTTATTTTTGGGTTGCAAAGATAAGCTTGTTTTCTTATTTGACAAATAAAAAATAGGTTTTATTTATTTTCTCATCGAGAATCATTTTCAAAACCCAGTTGGCTTATTCTTTTTAAATGAGTTTACTTTTTACTTTGACTTATTTCTTGAATTAATCCTTTACTAAATTTCGTCCAATTACTAATTTTTGGATTTCTGTAGTTCCTTCACCAATGGTACAAAGTTTGGAATCTCGGTAGAATTTCTCAACGGGAAAGTCTTTGGTGTAACCATATCCTCCAAAAATCTGAACGGCATCGTTTGCAATTCGAACGCATGCTTCAGACGCATAATACTTCGCCATGGCTCCTTCCGTTGTCATTTTCATCGCGTTGTTCTTTAAATAGGATGCTTTATTGATTAATAATTCAGATGCTTCAATTTCAGTCGCCATTTCTGCCAACTTAAAGTTGATTGCTTGAAAATTCGCAATCGGTTGTCCAAACTGATGACGTTCTTTGGCGTATTTCAATGCCGCTTTGTACGCTCCTTTGGCTATTCCTAGACTTAAGGCAGCAATTGAAATTCGTCCACCATCCAGAATTTTCAATGCTTGTTTAAATCCGTCTCCAACTTCCCCTAAACGATGACTATCCGGAACTTTCACATTGTCAAAAATCAACTCTGCAGTTTCTGACGCGCGCATTCCTAATTTATTTTCTTTCTTTCCAGAACTAAATCCAGTCATTCCTTTTTCGAAAACAAAAGCCGTTGCATTATTTTTTGCTCCCTTTTCTCCTGTACGAACCATAACTACAGCAATATCACCACTGATAGCATGTGTGATGAAGTTTTTCGCTCCATTTACAATCCAATGATCGCCTTCTTTTTTTGCTGTCGTGCTCATAGAACCTGCATCTGAGCCAGTATTGTGCTCCGTCAATCCCCAAGCGCCAATTACTTCTCCGCTTGCTAATTTTGGAATCCAATTCTTTTTTTGTTCTTCATTTCCAAAAGCCAAAATATGACTGGTACATAAAGAATTATGTGCGGCAATGGACAAACCAATCGATGGATCTATTTGTGAAATTTCATCGACTATGGCAACGTATTCGAAATAAGAAAGTCCACTTCCACCGTATTCTTCGGGAACAAGAATTCCCATAAAGCCCATTTCACCTGCTTTTCTAAAAACTTCTATCGGAAAATGCTGGGATTCATCCCACTCCATAATATGAGGTTCAATATGCTGCTTTGCGAATTCACGTGCAGACTCTGCAATAATTTTTTGATTTTCGGATATTTCAAAATTCATGTTCTCTGTTCTTTTAATTAATTGAGTCCAAAAGTAATGAAAAAATGATGGATGAAAACAATATTAAAGAAATTTGAACTTCAAAGCTTTGAAAACATTCTTTCCTTATTTAGAGATTAATCTTCAAAAATTAAATAAGGGGCGAATTCATTGAACTTTTCTTCATTGATTACATAACATTTACTCAAAGTCTCAGCATCTGAGAAACTTCCGCCGAGCGAGTTTTTATAGTTTAAAATTACACTTGCCTGTTTATCTGAAAAACCCAAATTCATCCATTCTTCTTTTGACAATCTATTGGGATTGAACTTCTCACGTTTGACTGAAACCGGCTTTTCCTCTTTTACAACTTCCGCTTTTTGATTGTATTCCGACTTCGCAACGCCCAAAACAATATACGGTTTCATTTCCTGAAATTTCTCTTCAGTGATCACATAGGCCGACCGTATTTCTTCCAATGATTTGAATTTGCCACCCAAACTTCGTTTATATTTTAAGAGGGTAATTGCTTGTTTTTCAGAAAAGCCAATCCGCTCCCAATCTTGCTGACTGTAGGCATTGGGATTGAATTTACTGTATTTTATTCTCGGTTTGTCCGAATTGTATTTGGACGAAGATTCGCCATCATATTTTTTGTAACTCGATGTTTTTTCGCCAATTTGAATATATGGTTCCAATTCCAAAAATTTCTTTTCGCTGATTACATAACAATTTCGAATTTCTTCTTTGGTCGAAAAAAAACCACCCAATGAATATTTGTATTTCAAAATTGTATTAACCTGTTTTTCAGAAAAACCATATTCTCGCCACTCCTCAGCGGACAGCTCATTGGGATCAAAATTTTCTAAATTTTCTTTGGGAAGAATTTCTCCTTTCTTACTTTCGGAATGAGCGGACAATATCGTCAATACTTCGGGTGGGATTTCAGAAATCTCGACCGATTCCGATGGTTTATTAAATAAAGTGGGAAAGATTCCAAATCCAACCATGACAACCATAAAAGCAAAAATCCCCAACCGTTGCGATTTGCTATAACGAATTCGGGATTTTGCGAAAGTTCTCATGTGATTTATTTTTAATGTGGGCAGTACCTGCGCCCATAACCTCTCTACTTTCTCGTGACAAACTGTTCTTACAATACACTTGTTGTCCTAACACAGTCTTTTTGACCTGCTGTGCAATCTGAGCAATAACCTTTCAATTTTGGCTGACAACCTCTCTCTCTTTAACACGCATGAGACGTGCATGAAGTTGCAACAAGAGGTAAAGAATCTTTGCCTTGAACTCCATTGGTAAAGTTCATTAATGTTATTGTCACATAATCATTACTATACAATGTTCTAAGATAGTAAAGATTTTTAAATTTATCTAATTTTGAGTTAATTATCTTTGTATTGGAATTAAACTCTTGTGGATTAACTACTTTCAATTGGCTCAATAAATTTGATTGAAAAGAAATTCTTTGGTACGCATTCAATACATTTTCATTTAATCTTTTATCATTTTCATCAGATGAGCAAGAATCAAAAATAATCCCACTAAATAAGAACACAAAAAATGTTTTTTTTAATACTATATTTTATTGATTAATGTTCTACTACTATAGAAACTTTCTGACAAATATCATAGTTTTTCCTTATTTATAAATCAAAAACCGATTTTCGTCGCACTACGATCCCGTCTTTTACCCATAAAAAGAAAGCCATAATTAAATAGAAGGCGAAAGTAACGCCCAATGTGACAAAGGATAAATAGATGTAGAGTAGACGTAATTTGGAAGCCCGTACGCCCAAACGGTCTGCGATTCGGGAAATCACATTGAATCCATTGAATTCAAGAAAGTTTCTAAGTCTTTCGAACATCTTTTAAAATTTGCAATCCTATGGCGCAATTTAAGCATTTTTTCTCGTTGCAGAAATGTTTTTTCAATTCAAGATAAGCTTGGGATTCAAAAGCATTCATTGGTTTCAATCCTAAATTCATATATCCATCGATAATCGAATTGTTTTCTGGTGGTAACTTCCGTAACCAATCAATAAGTTCCTCGCTAGCATTCACGCCTCGTTCTTTGGAATATACAAACTTTATGGGAATAAGTACATTGATGATGATTCGCTCCACCATACTTTTTGTAATCGACTTGATCGATTTGATTTTGCTTTCTTTGTCCAATGTGAAATGACTCTCCCAAAATTCAGGATAGACCAATTCACTAAAAACAGGAAAGATCTTTTCCACGCTACTCGTTCCCATTAAAAAAGCAAACAGGTTCTGATAATGGGTATAAAGTGTGGCCAATTGCATCATTCGAATGGTTGGGAAACTCACAGGTCGTAATCTGAAAAACTTAAATACCACGGGGTTTAAAGGTTGTAAATCGTATTTCAATTGGAGAAATTCATAGTCTTTCTTTAATTGAAGTATAAATTCATCTTTTGAATTTGTGGTTAGAAATCCCGCTTGACCAAAAAACAAAGCATGCACTGCATCGGGATTAAATTGGGATTTGGTCAAGACTTTAAAATCAAAGGAATCTGCCCATAATTCAAAAGCTTCCGCATTTACTTTCAATCCAAATGCATACGCTAACTTTTTGAATAACAACTGTTCCCAATTCTTATTGTTCTTCAAATACGCATCCTCAATTTCCATTGTCTTCCGTTCCAGTCGTTCAATGACTAAACGTTCCAACCAAAATCCAAGTTTTTCTTTTTGGATTAAATGAATACTTTTTTCACACGGAATAAAATTTTGATGGGTTTCGAGCAGGCTTTCGTAATTCCGTAAAACTTCGTTTGGAATGTAGCTTTTCAGTTCCAAAGTCGGAACATTCCTTTCTTTTAAAATTGAAACTTCTCGGTCGTGTTCATAGACTACATGAAGAATTACATTTTTATAGGCTTCGTCGGTCGAATGTTTGTGTAGATCCCAATCCGAAGATTTGATGTGGATTTCGACGCTTCCCGCCCAAATTTGATTTTCGATTTTAATTTTTGCCATCGAAAAATCAGGTCCAGAATCTACTTTATTCCAACCACCGCGCTCCAGCACTTCTATTGGCTTTCCGTCCAAAGTTTTTAACGGAAGTGTATTTAAAAGCTGAAAACGCCATATAAAATGGAGTAATTTCTCTTTCAACTTGTTTTATAGGTTTAGGTTACACAAGCTGAAAGTTACGACTTATTTTTTAGCTAAAGAACAGTTAACGAGATTAAATATCATCCGATCCTTGTAATTTCTCTGCATTCTCTGCCAACTTCAAGGCATCAATCATTTCTTGGATATCGCCATTCATAAAACTATCCAAATTATACATTGATTTATTGATTCTATGATCGGTCACACGACCTTGTGGATAATTATAGGTTCTAATTTTCGCCGAACGGTCTCCGGTTGAAATCAAAGATTTTCGTTGAGCAGATCGTTCTGCATGTTTTTTCTCGAATTCAACATCGTACAGTTTGGTTCGAAGTAATTGAAGTGCTTTTTCCTTGTTTGCAAGTTGTGAACGTCCTTCCTGGCAAACGATAACCGTTCCTGTAGGTTTGTGGGTCAACATTACTTTGGTCTCAACCTTATTAACGTGCTGACCTCCTGCTCCACCGGAACGCGAAGTTTGGTATTCCAAATCCGATGGATTAATTTCCACATCCACTTCTTCTGCTTCCGGTAAAACCGCTACGGTAATCGCTGATGTATGTACACGACCTTGGGATTCCGTTTCAGGAACACGTTGTACACGATGGACACCACTTTCGTATTTCATGGTTCCAAAAACCGCATTTCCTTGAACTTGTAGAATTAATTCTTTGAATCCTTTGACCGAACCTTCGTTGGAATTCAAAATCTCATAAGTCCAACCGCGGGTTTTAAAATACATACTATACATTCTATATATATCTTCGACAAAAATAGCCGCTTCGTCCCCACCCGTTCCGGCGCGTAACTCGACCACAATATTTTTCTCGTCCTCCGGATCTTTGGGAATCAACAAGAATTTAACTTCTTCTTCCAATTCAGGAATTTTATGAATCGCATCGTCCTTCTCCATCTTTGCCATTTCGGTCATTTCAGCATCACTTCCGTCGGCAATGATTTCATTCGCTTCGTCGATGATGTTGATAAGCGATTCATATTCTTGTTGCTTTTCGATGATTTCAGTCAGATCAGAGTATTCCTTTGTTAATTTGGCATACCGACTTTGATCCGAAATAATATCGGGTTGAATGATTAAATCCGCCACTTCGTCGTACCGTTGTCTAATCGCTCTTAACTTTTCAAGTAATCCACTGTCTGCCATTTTCCGTATTTTGGACTGCAAAGTTACTTCTATACTTAAAAATCACAAAGTATTCCTCCAAAAAGAATAACTAGGAACGATTTATTGAAATTAAAATTCAAAAAATTAAGGAGTTAAATTCGTGTAGACTTAAAAACAGAAATCCGGTTAATAATCAATTAAAGGCATTCTATCTTACTTATTCTAAATTATTTACTATTTACTTATACACTCCGAATCCGTTCTTATAAAGAAAAGAAAGGAATATTCGAACTCAATTCATTTCTAAAAAATTAAATTCAACTAAAAATCAATCGATTACTTTTGCAGAATTAAAAATAAGTTATACTTTTGCAGTCCAAAAAAAAGCAGGTTTTCATGTGAGAAGAGAATCCTGCCGAATATAAATGCTTCCAAATATTCATTTTTATTCATAAAAATTAGTAACAAAACAAATGGCAAAAAAAGTTGAAAAAGTTGTAAAACTTCAAGTAAAAGGAGGCCAAGCAAATCCATCGCCACCGGTTGGACCGGCATTGGGTGCTGCAGGGGTCAACATTATGGAGTTTTGCAAGCAGTTTAACGGACGTACACAAGAAAAGCAAGGACAAATTTTGCCGGTTATCATTACGGTATTTCAAGATAAGTCTTTTGATTTCGTAATTAAGACTCCACCTGTAGCGGTTCAATTAATGGACTTATCAAAAGCTAAGAAAGGATCAGGAGAACCTAACCGATTAAAAGTTGCAAACGTTTCTTGGGATCAAGTTCGATCAATAGCTGAAGACAAGATTGTAGATATGAACTGCTTTACTGTAGAGTCTGCGATGAAGATGGTAGCTGGTACAGCTCGTTCTATGGGTATAACCGTAAAAGGAGGACAAGCTCCGGAGTAAAACATTTTAAAATTTTAAAAATGGCGCAGTTAACAAAAAAGCAAAAGGAAGCAAACGCAAAAGTAGATAAAACCAAATTATACGCAATTAACGAAGCAGCAGCTTTGGTAAAGGAAGTTAACCTTACTAAATTTGATGCATCTGTTGATATTGCGGTACGTTTGGGAGTAGATCCTAAAAAAGCAAATCAGATGGTTCGTGGAGTGGTTTCCTTACCACACGGAACTGGGAAAGATGTAAAAGTTTTGGCTTTGGTAACCCCTGATAAAGAGGCAGAAGCAAAAGAAGCTGGAGCAGACTTCGTAGGTTTGGATGAGTATTTAGATAAAATTAAAAACGGATGGACAGACGTTGACGTAATCGTTACCATGCCGGCTGTAATGGGTAAGTTAGGACCTTTGGGACGTATTTTAGGTCCAAGAGGATTGATGCCAAACCCAAAAGCAGGAACTGTAACTATGGAAGTAGGAAAAGCAGTTGCTGAAGTGAAGGCAGGTAAAATCGATTTTAAAGTTGACCGTTACGGAATCATTCATGCAGCAATTGGAAAAGTTTCTTTTACACCTGAAATGATTACAGAAAATGCAACGGAATTAGTGACCACTTTGGAAAAACTAAAACCAACTGCATCGAAAGGTACATACATGAGAAGCATTACAATTTCTAGCACAATGAGCGTGGGAATTCCGGTTGATCCAAAAAGTTTAAACGTTTAAAAGTAGGTAGATATGGCAATGACAAGAGAACAAAAAGCGGTAATGATTGATGATTTAACTGCAGTGTTGGCAGAGTCGAACATAGTTTACCTTGCTGATATTTCAGGTTTAAACTCCGTTAGTACAACAGAATTAAGAAGAGCTTGTTTCAGAAACGACATTTCTTTACGTGTAGTAAAAAACACGTTGTTAAAGAAAGCAATGGAACGTATTGAGGACAAAGATTTTTCAGGATTGTTTGAAACATTGGCTGGTAACACAGCTATGATGATCGCAGAAAAAGGAAACGCTCCTGCAAAAGTGATCGAAACATTACGAAAAAAATCGGAAAAACCTATTCTTAAAGGAGCTTGGATTGAACACAATGTTTATGTTGGTGACGACAAATTAGGTACATTGGCTGCATTGAAATCTCGAGAAGAGATGATCGCAGACATCGTTGCTTTGTTGAAATCTCCAATTCAAACTTTGCTTTCTCAATTGGAAAACAAAGAGAATGCCTCTCCGAAAACGGACGAAGATACAACCGAAGCAGAAGCTCCCGTAGCCGAAGCGACAGAAGTAGAGACTCCAGAAGTAGAAGCTACAGAGACTCCCTCAGCAGAAGAGCCAAAAGATGCTCCTGCAGCAGAATCAGCAGACGATGAAACGCCTGCATCAGAGTAAGAAACACTCACACAGTATTTAAATAAAGTTGTAAAACAAAAAAAAATTAGAAAATGGCAGACATTAAAAAATTAGCTGAAGAGTTGGTAAACTTAACAGTTATTCAAGTAAACGAATTATCAACCATCTTAAAAGATGAATACGGAATCGAACCAGCTGCAGCTGCAGTTATGGTTGCTGCAGGTGGTGGCGAAGCTGCTGCTGAAGAGCAAACTGAATTCGACGTTATTTTAACAGCCGCAGGTGCATCTAAATTAGCAGTTGTAAAACTGGTAAAAGATTTGACTGGAAAAGGTTTGAAAGAAGCGAAAGATTTAGTAGATACCGCTCCTCAACCTGTTAAAGAAGGAGTTTCGAAAGATGAAGCAGAAGCACTGAAAAAGCAATTAGAAGAAGCTGGAGCTGAAGTTGAATTGAAATAATTTTACTTTCCAAGTATATAAAAAAACCACCGCATTGCGGTGGTTTTTTTTTGATCCATTTTTCACAAATGAGGTTTAATCGTTTTATTTTCTTACTTTATAAGTAGAGATGTTACCATCAACATCAACCACTTTCACGATGTAAACTCCTTTACGCAACGAACCAACATTTATTCTTTGATTCGCTAATTCATCCACAGTTAAAATTAACCTCCCATTTAAATCGTATATAAAAATCGACTTAGCAATGGATTTTGAACTTTGAATAATCAAGTCATTATTATAAAACACCAATTGGAAGTTTAAGAAGTCTAAATTTGAAACTTCGGATGTTGAAAGATAGGTATTGTTGTAATACGCCTTGCTGCCTAATGCGTTTGTGATAATTAAATGAAGTGATTCTCCATTTGGTGAAATTTCATAATGAAAAGGATCTGGAATCACATCGTAATCTATACTCCAAAACGAATAGAAATAATTCGACTCAAACAAATTATTTTCATCTAAATAACACTCCGCCAGCGTTATTCCCCAGTAATCATCCACTGAGTCGAAGAAATAAAACTCGTCATTGAAGACTATTTCTCCACCCAGCGTATTGCATCCTGAATGCGCGTAAACCACGTATTCTTCAAAATTAAGAATAATGTCGGTGGGCTGCACCTCTTGATTGGAAGGCGGGAAATACGTTTCATTCTCCACGACAAACCGATCCAAATACCACGTGTTTTCAATTAATTCTTGTTGCTGTGCGTTACAGAAATATACTATAAACAATGAGATAAATAGAATCTTATTTTTCATACCATCAAGAATTAAAATGAATTTGACTAAAGGTAAAAAAAAACAATTCCAAAAACAAACTAAAAACTCCAACGAATTAAAAATCGATTTAAAAAAGACTGCAATAGTTTCGAAGATTATTCTTACCTTTGTCGTCCTTTTGAAAGCATTAAATAGTTATATTTGAACAACATACTGAAAATCAACTCTTCCACCCAATGGAAGGGGAATTTTCGTTTGTAGTTATGTCATTTAATTTTAACGTCTAAAAGGGAAAAGTAAGAAAAGTATTTTGCACTACACTGTGAAAAGATATACCAGTGTTGCAGTTAGACATTCGTTCGTAGGAGCAAATGTCTGATATTTTTTTAAAGAACAAAATATTTTTTTAACCTATTTTCTTAAAATTTTTATGAGTAAAAAAGATGTAAAAGCTCAAGGAAATCAGAGAATCAGTTTTTCTAAGACAAAAGTTCATTCTAAATTCCCAGACTTTCTGGACATTCAGATTAACTCTTTCGAAGAATTCTTTCAGTTAGAGACTCGTCCTGACCAAAGAAAGAACGAAGGATTATACAAAACTTTTGCAGAAAACTTTCCGATTTCTGACACCCGAAATCAATTCGTACTAGAATTTCTAGACTATTTCGTAGATCCACCTCGCTACACCATTGATGAGTGTATTGAAAGAGGACTAACGCATAGCGTTCCTTTAAAGGCACGTATGAAATTATATTGTACCGATCCAGAGCACGAAGATTTTGAAACCGTAGTTCAAGACGTTTATTTAGGGACGATTCCTTATATGACTGCGTCGGGTTCTTTCATTATCAATGGTGCAGAGCGTGTAGTTGTTTCACAGCTTCACCGTTCCCCTGGTGTATTCTTCGGTCAGTCTTACCACGCAAACGGTACCAAACTTTATTCATCCCGAATTATTCCTTTCAAAGGATCGTGGATTGAATTTGCTACCGACATTAACAGTGTAATGTATGCGTATATCGACCGTAAGAAAAAGCTTCCATTGACCACTTTATTACGTGCGATTGGATATGAAAAAGACAAAGACATTTTAGAAATCTTTGACTTGGCTGAAGAAATCAAAGTAAGCAAAACATCGATTAAAAAAGCGATTGGTAAAAAATTGGCTGCACGTGTATTGAATACATGGCACGAAGATTTTGTGGATGAAGATACAGGAGAAGTAGTTTCTATTGAAAGAAACGAAATCATCTTGGATCGTGAAACCATCATTGAAAAAGACCATTTGGATCAAATTATGGATTCCGGTGTGAAGTCAATTTTAGTTCACAAAGAAGACAACAAATCAGCTGATTTTGCAATCATTCATAACACCCTTCAAAAGGACCCAACAAACAGTGAAAAAGAAGCGGTAGAATACATCTATCGTCAATTGAGAAATGCGGAGCCGCCTGATGAAGAAACAGCAAGAGGAATTATTGACAAATTATTCTTCTCAGACCAACGTTACTCTTTGGGTGAAGTAGGTCGTTACAGATTGAATAAAAAATTGGGATTGAATATCGCTGAAACCGTTCAGGTTTTAACCAAAGAAGATATCATTTCCATTATTAAATATTTAATTGAGTTGGTTAACTCAAAAGCGGAAGTTGACGACATTGATCACTTATCTAACCGTCGTGTTCGTACGGTGGGAGAACAATTGGCCTCTCAATTTGGTGTCGGATTAGCACGTATGGCAAGAACCATCCGTGAACGAATGAACGTTCGTGACAACGAAGTGTTTACACCGATTGACTTGATTAACGCAAAAACACTTTCGTCTGTAATTAACTCCTTCTTTGGTACCAACCAGTTGTCTCAGTTCATGGATCAAACGAATCCACTTTCTGAAATTACACATAAGCGCCGTTTATCGGCACTAGGACCTGGTGGTCTGTCAAGAGAGAGAGCAGGTTTTGAGGTTCGTGACGTTCACTATACACACTACGGAAGACTTTGTCCGATTGAAACCCCTGAGGGTCCAAACATTGGGTTGATTTCTTCACTTTGTGTTTTTGCAAAAGTGAACAACTTAGGATTTATTGAAACTCCGTATCGTAAAGTAGAAAACGGTGTGGTTGATTTATCCGATGTTCCAACTTATTTAACCGCGGAAGAAGAAGAGTCAAAAGTAATTGCGCAAGCAAATGCACCGATTGATGACAAAGGTCATTTTGTTAATGACCGTATTACGGCAAGAGAAGATGGTGACTTCCCAGTTGTGGAACCTCAATCTGTAGAATTCATGGATATTGCTCCCAACCAAATTGCATCGATTTCTGCTTCGTTGATTCCATTCTTGGAACATGATGATGCGAACCGTGCGTTGATGGGATCAAATATGATGCGTCAAGCTGTTCCTGTATTGAAGCCACAAGCTCCAATCGTAGGTACTGGTTTGGAAAAACAAGTAGCCATTGATTCTCGTATTTTGTTTAACGCAGCAGGAGCAGGAATTGTTACTTATGTGGATGCAGATACGATTTCAATTAAATACGACCGTACAGAAGAAGAAGCTTTGGTAAGTTTTGACGAACCTGAAAAGAGTTATAAATTAACGAAATTCCGTAAAACGAATCAAGGTACAACCGTAACGTTGAAACCGATTGTAAAAGTAGGGGATCGCGTTGAAAAAGGCCAAGTTCTTTGTGAAGGATATGCAACGGAAAACGGAGAATTAGCAATCGGAAGGAACCTGTTGGTAGCATTTATGCCTTGGAAAGGATACAACTTTGAGGATGCAATTGTAATCAGTGAAAGAGTAGTACGTGAAGATTGGTTTACTTCGATTCATATCGATGAATACTCTTTGGACGTTCGTGATACGAAGTTGGGTATGGAGGAATTAACGGCCGATATTCCAAACGTTTCGGAAGAAGCAACCAAAGACTTGGACGAGAATGGAATGATTCGCGTTGGAGCTGAAATTAATCCAGGTGACATTTTAATTGGAAAGATTACACCCAAAGGTGAATCGGATCCAACTCCGGAAGAAAAACTTCTACGTGCGATCTTTGGTGACAAAGCAGGTGATGTAAAAGATGCTTCTTTGAAAGCTTCTCCTTCTTTGCATGGAGTGGTAATTAACAAGAAATTATTCTCTAGAAGTATTAAAGACAAAAGAAAACGATCTCAAGATAAAGCAATTATCGACAGTATTGAATCAGAATTTGATAAGAAGTTTGACGAATTACGTGATACTTTACTTGAAAAAATGTTCTCTATTTTGGATTCCAAAACGGCACAAGGAGTTTTCAATGACTTGGGTGAAGAGGTAATCAAAAAAGGAACAAAATATTCCAAAAGAGTATTGGCTTCTGTAGATGATTATTTAAATCTAACAGGTGCAGATAGTGTGTGGATCGTTGACGAAACAAAAAATGATCAAGTAAAACAATTGCTTCATAACTATAAAATCAAATACAACGATTTACATGGAGCCATGAATCGTGAGCGTTTTACCATTTCAGTTGGAGATGAATTGCCTGCAGGAATTGTGAAATTGGCTAAAATCTATGTCGCTAAGAAACGTAAGTTGAAAGTGGGTGATAAGATGGCAGGTCGTCACGGTAACAAAGGGATTGTGTCCCGAATCGTTCGTGATGAAGACATGCCGTTCTTGGAAGATGGAACACCGGTAGACATCGTATTGAATCCACTTGGTGTACCTTCTCGTATGAACATTGGTCAGATTTACGAAACCGTTTTAGGATGGGCAGGTGCCAAATTAGGCCAAAAATATGCTACACCTATTTTTGATGGTGCTGAAATTGAAGACATTAATGAATTGACTGACAAAGCTGGATTGCCTCGTTACGGTACAACGTACTTATACGATGGTGGAACCGGTGAGCGTTTTACACAAAAAGCTACAGTAGGTATGATTTATATGCTGAAATTAGGACACATGGTTGATGATAAGATGCACTCGCGTTCCATCGGACCTTACTCTTTAATTACGCAACAACCATTGGGTGGGAAAGCGCAGTTTGGAGGTCAGCGTTTTGGAGAAATGGAGGTTTGGGCATTGGAAGCATTCGGTGCAGCTAACACCCTTCGTGAAATTTTGACAGTGAAGTCGGACGATGTGATTGGTAGAGCAAAAACCTACGAAGCCATCGTGAAAGGAGAACCAATGCCAGAACCAGGCATACCGGAATCATTTAACGTATTGTTACATGAATTACAGGGTCTTGGATTAGACATAAGTTTAGAAGAATAAATTTAATTTGTTTTAGAGAAACAAAGGCAAGCCTCAAAACTGTCCTTGGAATTCTAAAGCTTGAAACAATTTAGAAAATGTCAAATAGAAATAAAACCAGTAAATTTTCAAAAATCCGTATTGGGTTAGCGTCTCCAGAAGCTACTTTGCAAGAGTCAAGAGGAGAGGTTTTAAAACCTGAAACGATTAATTATAGAACCCACAAACCCGAAAGAGACGGTTTGTTTTGTGAACGAATTTTCGGTCCTGTAAAAGATTATGAATGTGCCTGTGGTAAATACAAAAGAATCCGATACAAAGGAATTGTTTGTGACCGTTGTGGTGTTGAAGTAACCGAAAAGAAAGTAAGACGTGAGCGAATTGGACACATCAATTTGGTGGTGCCTGTTGCGCATATCTGGTATTTCCGTTCTTTACCAAATAAAATCGGTTATGTTTTAGGATTACCTTCCAAAAAGTTGGATATGATTATCTATTACGAAAGATACATCGTTATTCAGCCAGGTTCTGCTAAAATGCCCGATGGAAGTGAGTTGGAGAAATTAGAATTCCTTACCGAAGAAGAGTATTTGGATATTTTGGAAACACTTCCAGCCAATAACTTGTATTTGGATGATTCTGATCCAACCAAATTCATTGCGAAAATGGGAGCAGAAGCTTTGGAAGATCTATTACGATCTGTTAATTTGGATGAATTATCGTACGAATTACGCCATAAAGCGCACCACGAAACATCGAAACAAAGAAGAACTGAAGCATTGAAACGCCTTCAGGTTGTAGAAGCTTTGCGTGAATCAAACATTGACCATGTAAACCGACCTGAATGGATGATTATGCGTGTAGTTCCAATTATTCCACCTGAATTGAGACCTTTGGTACCGTTGGATGGAGGACGTTTTGCAACTTCGGATTTGAATGATCTTTACCGTCGAGTAATTATTAGAAACAATCGTTTAAAGCGATTGATAGAAATTAAAGCACCCGAAGTAATTTTACGTAACGAAAAACGTATGCTTCAGGAATCTGTGGATTCATTGTTTGATAACACACGTAAAGCATCCGCTGTAAAAGCAGATGGAAACCGTGCGTTGAAATCATTGTCCGATTCTTTGAAAGGTAAACAAGGTCGTTTCCGTCAAAACTTATTAGGAAAACGAGTAGATTACTCCGCTCGTTCGGTAATTGTGGTGGGACCAAGTTTAAAATTACATGAATGTGGATTGCCAAAAGATATGGCAGCGGAACTTTACAAACCGTTTGTCGTTCGTAAATTAATCGAAAGAGGAATTGTAAAAACCGTAAAATCTGCAAAAAAAATAATTGACAGAAAAGAGCCCGTAGTTTGGGATATTTTGGAAAATGTATTGAAAGGGCATCCGGTTCTATTGAACCGTGCTCCTACTCTTCACCGATTAGGTATTCAAGCATTCCAACCTAAATTAATTGAAGGAAAAGCGATTTCACTGCATCCATTAGTATGTACGGCGTTCAACGCTGACTTCGATGGTGACCAGATGGCTGTTCACTTACCTTTGGGACCGGAAGCAATTTTGGAAGCACAATTGTTAATGTTGGCTTCTCAAAATATTCTGAATCCTGCCAACGGATCTCCGATTACTGTTCCTTCACAGGATATGGTTTTAGGTCTGTATTTTATGACTAAAAGTAGAAAATCCGCCAAAGGATCAGGAATTACTTTCTATTCACCCGAAGAAGTACAAATCGCATACAATGAGAAAAGTGTGGATTTGAACGCTGAAATTAAAATGAAAGCGGATGTTCTTGAAGGAGAAGTAATGGTTAATAAAATGATCGAAACAACGGTTGGACGTGTTTTATTTAATGAAATCGTTCCCAAAGAAGTTGGTTTTGTCAATGAAGTATTAACCAAGAAATCGTTGCGTTCTATTATTAATAAAATTCTGAAAATCACAGACTTCCCTACAACGGCTGAATTCTTGGATCGAATGAAAGATTTAGGATTCAAGAAAGCATTTGAAGGAGGTTTATCTTTTAGTTTAGGTGATATTATTATTCCTGAAAAGAAGAAAGAATTGATTGACAACGCGATTGAACAAGTAGAAAGCATCAAGGTGAATTACAACATGGGATTGATTACAAACAACGAGCGTTACAATCAAGTAATCGACGTTTGGACCAATACCAATGCCACTTTGACTGAAATTGTAATGAAGCGTATGACCGAAGACCAAGAAGGATTCAACTCCGTATATATGATGTTGGACTCGGGAGCACGTGGTTCGAAAGAGCAGATTCGTCAGTTGGCTGGAATGCGTGGATTGATGGCAAAACCTCAAAAAGCAGGTTCAAGTGGAGGTGAAATTATTGAAAACCCAATTATTTCTAACTTCCGTGAAGGACTATCGATTGTAGAGTACTTTATTTCTACACACGGTGCGCGAAAAGGTTTGGCAGATACCGCTTTGAAAACGGCTGATGCGGGATACTTAACCCGTCGTTTGGTGGATGTGGCTCAGGACGTAATTGTGATGGAAGAAGACTGTGGAACTTTAAGAGGTATTGAAATTACTGCCTTAAAGAAAAACGAGGAAATCGTGGAATCCATTGGTTCTCGAATTTTAGGTAGAACTTCACTTCATGATGTGTACGATTTAAATACAAGAGAATTAGTTGCAAAAGCAGACGAAATCATCGATGAAGACATCGCAGAGGCAGTTGAAAAAGCAGGTATTGATGTTGTAGAAGTGCGTTCACCGTTAACGTGTGAAGCGAAAACGGGAATTTGTGCCGCATGTTACGGTCGAAACTTAGCTACCGGTAAGAAAGTTCAAAGAGGAGAAGCTGTTGGTGTAGTAGCCGCACAATCGATTGGAGAACCAGGTACGCAGTTGACACTTCGTACATTCCACGTTGGAGGTACAGCAGGAAACGTTTCTGAATCTTCTTCTTTGGTTGCGAAAGCAGACGGAGTGGTTGAAATTGAAGATCTACGAACTGTAAAAGGAGAAGATACAGCAGGAAATCCTGCAACAGTAGTTGTTTCCCGTTCTTCGGAAATGAAGTTGATTGATGCGGATGGAAATATTCGAATGAATAACAACGTTTCGTACGGATCGATTCTTCATATTAAACAAGGACAAAAAGTTAAAAAAGGAGACGTAATTACAAGTTGGGATCCATACAACGGAGTTATCATTGCAGAATCTGCAGGTAAGGTTGAATATGAAAATATTGACCAAGGGGTAACTTTCCAATTGGAAATTGACGAACAAACTGGATTCCAGGAAAAAGTTATTTCTGAATCTCGTAACAAGAAGTTGATTCCAACTTTGAAAGTTCATACAGCAGATGGTGAGGAAAGAAGTTACAACTTACCAGTCGGAGCTCACTTGATTGTAAATGACGGTGACAAGATTAAAGCGGGTGATATTTTAGTTAAAATCCCTCGTCGTTCTGCAAAATCCGGAGATATCACCGGAGGTTTACCACGAGTAACTGAGCTATTTGAAGCACGTAACCCATCCAACCCAGCCGTAGTAGCTGCAATTGATGGTGTAGTTTCATTTGGTAAGATTAAACGTGGAAACCGTGAAATCATGGTAGAAGCAAAAACAGGTGAGAAAACCACCTATTTGGTAAAACTTTCTAACCAGTTCTTGGTTCAAGAAAATGACTTCATCTATGCTGGAATGCCACTTTCAGACGGGGCAATTACACCGGAAGATATCTTACGAATCAAAGGCCCAACCGCTGTTCAGGAATATTTGGTAAATGAAATTCAGGAAGTTTATCGATTACAAGGTGTAAAAATCGACGATAAACACTTTGAGATCATCGTTCGTCAAATGATGCGTAAAGTTCGAATTGTAGATTCAGGGGATACCCGATTCTTGGATGATAACTTAGAGCACAAAGATGATTTCTTGAATGAAAACGATCGAATCTTCGGAATGAAAGTCGTAGAAGATGCGGGTGATAGTACAAACTTGAAACCGGGTCAGATTATTTCAACACGTGAATTACGTGATGAAAATTCACTTCTGAAACGGGATGATAAGAATTTGGTAACGGCGAGAGACGCAATGTCTGCAACCGCTCAACCCATTTTACAAGGGATTACAAGAGCTTCTCTTCAAACCAAATCGTTTATGTCGGCTGCATCCTTCCAGGAAACAACCAAGGTATTGAACGAAGCGGCTGTTGCAGGAAAAGTAGATGACTTAAACGGATTGAAAGAAAACGTTATTGTAGGTCATTTAATTCCAGCAGGTACCGGACTGAAGGAATACCAAAGTATTATCGTGGGTTCCAACAGGGAGTATGAAGAATTAGTTAATGCAAAAACCGTAATGTAATGTCAACAGAAAACAAAAATAAGAACATAGATATTGAAATCAATGATCAGACTGCAGATGGGATTTATTCCAACTTGGCTGTCATAAACCACTCGCCTACCGAGTTTGTGGTTGATTTCATTCAAATGATGCCGGGAGTTCCCAAAGCAAAAGTGAAGTCGAGAATTATCTTGACTCCACAACATGCGAAACGTTTGGCAAATGCGTTGGTTGAAAATGTGAGCCGCTTTGAAAAGCAATTCGGTGATATCAAAGACACTCAAGCTGCAGCTATGCCCATGAATTTTGGCCCTCCAGGTGAAGCTTAATTTTGCACTTTATAGTGTTCAAAGTTGAATTCAGATAAAAACAATTTTATCAAAACAAGAAAACCGTTCCCAATTTGGAGCGGTTTTTTTTTTGCTTAATTAGAAGTTAATTACAATTTTTGGAAGAAATTTCTCACATCAATTCCTATCTCTTAAATTTATACCAACAAAAAAGTCCACGAATAAATCGTGGACTTTTTTATATCAATTTAAGTTAGTTCTACTAACTCATTTTCTTTTCTCTTGGACGAATGATAAGTCTATCATACAAACTTAATGTGACCACAGAGAACATTCCAATTCCAAAAACAACATACCAGATCTTGTTTGGATTGTAACTTTCCCACAACATACTCGCCATTTCCCAATGACCCAATCCTAATTTCTGTTCAGCTAAGGCGAAATAATCGTTCTTTGAGAAAGGAGTGGAGACATTGGAAATGTCAATACTCTTGCTCAAAGCAAATTCTTTGAATGAACTGATCGCAGCTGGCCAATCCACAACTTCCGCTTTCAAATTAAATTGATTTTCAAAATCTGTAATACTCATTCCCAACACTTTGGATCCGGCTTCTATAAATTCAGTGGAAGAAACAACCTTCGGCATTTCAATATTCCGACTGCCCAATTCTCTTTGAAGTAAACTTAATTTATCAGACCAAGCTTGGTACAAATCTCCAGAAATAAATCCAGACACATAGTTTCCAACTGCAACGGGTAAGAAATACGTTCCTTGATACAAACCTTCTTTTCCTTTAGGCGTAATCAAAGCAATAAACGAAGAAACCGTTGGACTCGACATCATTTCACCAATAGCGAAAACCATAATTCCTAAAACTGTAAACAAGGGATCATGGGTGAAGAAAGTCAAACTCACACCTAAAGTTGCGATTATTGCCCCTCGAATTACGGCATTGATATGACGCATTTTGGTCACGAAATAAGAAACCGTTACTTGGAATAGAATGATCATAAACGAGTCGATTTGGCCAAACCATTCGGCTTTTACCAATCCATCTTTTGTCATCGCACTTCCTAAAAATGGAATGTTTGCATTCAACCAATCACTAATTCCTCTTGAATCCACCCAATCATCAATAAAGTTTGGAAGGGTGTAAAATAATTGATTAAACATGGTCCAGAAACAAACCATCAATAATAATAAAACACTCAAACGAACATCTTTCAAAGCTTCGAAAATATTCAATACCGAATCTTTCAAAGCTTTTCCTATTGAATCTTTAGGTTTATCATTAACAATCTTTTTCTCTTTGAAGAAAAAGATCAAAATAACTAAGTTGATTGCGATTACAACAGCGGCTTGAATAAAAATAATCTTCCATCCAAATTCATTTCGTAAAGAAGATGAAGAAACTGGGCCTAAAAATCCACCGATGTTTACCATCATATAGAAAATTCCAAATCCTAAAGTTCCGGTCGTACTATCTGTATTTCGAGCTACGATTGCCGAAGCAACCGGCTTAAAGAATGCAGCACCAATGGCAGCAATGAAAAATGCCATATACATCATCCAAAAAGTATTGGCTTCTCCCATTAAAAAATACCCAAGTATCATAATAACAAAGGCGATTCCCAACGAAAGTTTATATCCAATACGGTCAGCAATTACTCCAAAGAAAACAGGTAATAAATAAAGGATGGCTGTAATGTCACCCATGATTTTACCTTTCTCAATATGATTTAACCCCAAGGCTCCCTCATCGGTAGAGCCCACCAAATAAAGTCCCAAAAGAGCAAACATTCCGTACCATGCCCAACGCTCCATGAGCTCCATTACACTCGCAGTCCAAAAGGTCTTATTTAGTGATGTTACCGTTTCTTTGAAAGACTTTTTATTCTCTATTGTTTCCATATTTTTGTTTTACTTCTTAAACACTCTTATTACCTGACACCAAGTACATGATACCCAGCACCTATTTCACTTCTTGCATTAATTTTTTAATCAAAGGGGAAAGCGCAATGAGGATTACTCCTGCAATTAACGCATAAATTCCCAACATTTTATAACCATCGGTATAATCATTCATCCGAACGATGGCCGAAGCGTTTTCGTCGGCCGTAGCCAAATCAGCTCCAATCAAACCCGCCACATATTGACCGTAAGCAGATGCCAAAAACCACATTCCCATCATAATTCCTTGCAACTTGGCAGGCGATAATTTAGTCATAATCGATAACCCAATCGGAGACAAACAAATTTCTCCTATGGTAATAACTAACAGGGCAGTGGTGAATATATCCAAAGAACTCACGCCATCCATTGCGAAAAATCGAGTAGCGAAAAGAACATAATATCCCAATCCAAGGAAAATGAATCCCAAACCAAACTTTACAATTGTATTCGGCTCGATTTTCTTTTTCGCCATCCAGATCCATAACAATCCAAAAAGAGGCGCCAATCCTATAATAAAGAAAGCACCTGCAGAATTATTTACGCCGTTTGGATCAATGGTAAAGCCAAGCAAATTATCATTTAAATTCTTGGCTGCAAAAATACTAAGTGAACCTCCACTTTGCTCATAAATTCCCCAAAACACAATGGAGAAAAGAATGAAAATCAAAGCTGCCCATAATTTTTTACGTTCTTTTGAAGTTACTTTACTCATTTCATAAAACAAGTAAATCAAAGTCAACGGACCAATGGTGTACATAAAGTAATCGGTATATTCCGGATTGGTAACCATGATTTGAATAATCGGAATAAGTGCTAAAGTTCCAGCATATACTATATACTCAACCCATTTAGGTAAAGCCCTTGTTTTCACAATCGCATCCGGATGTCCAGGTTGTAATCCAATGGGACCCAAACTCTTTTTGGTCCAAGAAAAATTAATCAAACTAATAACCATTCCCACAGCGGCGAGTCCAAAAGCAACATTCCAACGGTGTGCTTCATCGATAACGCTGCTCAACATATATCCTTTTCCAATCGCTACACAAATGTAACCACCCAAGAATGCACCCAAGTTAATTCCTGCGTAAAATAAGGAGAAACCGGCATCTCTTCGGGCATCTCCATCTTTATACAATTCACCAACCATGGTTGATATATTCGGTTTAAAAAAACCGGTTCCGATGATAATAAATGATAATCCCGCAAAGAATAGTCCATGAGGATCAAGGGCGAGTAAACTACTTCCCACTATCATTAAAAGACCACCCCAGAAAAGTGATTTCCGAAAGCCTAAAATTTTATCGGCAAACAAACCACCAATAAATGTAAAAGCATACACAAAAGCCTGGGTGGCACCGTATTGTAAGTTGGCATCTTTTTCATGAAAATCCAATTGGGTAATCATGAAGAAAACCAACATTCCGCGCATTCCATAGAAGCAAAAACGCTCCCACATTTCGGAAAAGAAAAGACTCCAAATTTGTTTTGGATATTTTCCTTTAAAATTTCGAATCCTCTCCAATTCAGAATTTAACAATGCGCGGTTGGTTGTATTCATTTTTGAATGATAAAACTAATTAATGAATTCCGTGCATCATTTTCTTCAACTTCGGATTTAATAGTAAGAGAAGTACGGCTGCAATAATAGGTATCGCGGCAATGATTAAGAAAAAGGTTGACATCGAATAGGTTTCAGAAATTTTATCAATATATGATCCGGTCATTCCCGCAATAAAGTTCGCTATCGCGGAAGCTGTAAACCACAATCCAAATAACAAACCAGCTAAACGTTTCGGCGATAATTTTGATACATACGAAAGACCTACCGGCGATAGACATAATTCTCCCGTTGTATGGAAGAAATAAGCCAAAATCAACCAAATCATGCTTACAGAAGCCGTTTTTGCGCCTTGAGGTATGGTGCTGGCTCCCAAAGATAAAACCACAAACCCTAATCCTACCAAAGCTAGACCCAGTGCAAACTTAACAGGACCGGACGGATTCCATACTTTTTCCCACATTCTACTAAAAGAGGAAGCTAAAGTAATTATGAAGAACGAGTTCAAAATCTGGAACCATGAAACCGTTACTTCAGTCTGCTCTAAACTAAACTCTCTGTATACTTTCCATCCTCCTAAAATCCATATAATTACAAAAGAAATTCCCGTGAAAATAATGGTCATTGGATAGTCTTTATAAATTTTCTTACCTAAACCATACAGTACCCAAGAAACAATTAAAATTGGGAAAATTGTCAAAATTGCATCGACCCATTTAAATATTAATCCGGTATTTCCTTCCAGAACTCTTTGTGTATAATCTTTGGCGAAAACCGTCATGGAACCTCCTGCTTGTTCAAAAGCAAAGAAGAAAAACATCCTGGCAACCATCAAAACTCCCACAACAATTAGTCGATCTCTAACAATATGAGCGGGTGTTTCTATTTCATCTGAATCCGCTGCGATTTGTGCAATTTCTTCGGGCGTTTGTTTCACAGGTTCTGCACCAATCACTCCAAAAATATTACGTCCAAAATAGAACTGCAACATCCCGAACAACATAAACACTCCCGCTAAACCAAATCCATAGTGCCATCCTACTTTTTCTCCAATGTATCCACACAATAACATTCCTAAGAATGCTCCGGCATTAATTCCCATGTAGAAAATCGTATAACCTGCATCTTTTTTAGCACTTGAATCGGGATATAAATTCCCAACCATGGAAGAAATGTTCGGTTTAAACATTCCATTTCCTAAAATCATAAATACAAGCCCAACATAAAAGAAAGTAGGACTAATTAATTCCAGTGCCATGGAAGCATGACCCAAAGTCATAATCAAAGCTCCCAATAAAATTGCCTTTCTAAATCCTGTGAATTTATCGGCAATAATTCCTCCAAGAAGCGGAGTTAAATAAACCAAACCTGTGTACCACGCATACAACTGCATCGCATCCGCATTCGTCCATTCCCAACCTCCTTTCGCAATTTCTGTAATTAAAAACACGGTTAACAATGCCCGCATTCCGTAATAACTGAAACGTTCCCACATCTCTGTAAAAAATAATACGAACAATCCCGCAGGATGTCCCATTACCATTCTATCATCAACTCCTTGTTTCGCGAGGTGCGATATTAAAATTGGGTCTTTTTCTTGGCTCATAATTCTAGTTTTTTATACGTTCTCTTTAAATTAATTCGTTTGTTTCATTTTGATTTACAGTTTCATTCCTAAACATCCCACTGCAAATCTTTTGGAATCTTCAAAAGTAAATAAATTCCTTCTAAGAATTTGATTTTATTTTTAAAACCCTATTCTGCAGTTATCCTTTTACTTTCTCTCTCTTTTCTCTTAATTTTTAATTTGTGTTCATTTTATTTCGCTCAAAAACGATTACAGATTTTCAAGAATATAATTCGTCATCAAAGTGTACAATTGAAGTCGGGTTGCACCGCCATAAATCCCGTGGTTTTTATCCGGATACATCATCATATCAAATTGTTTGTTTTCTGCTATCAACGCTTCGGCTAAATCCATTGCATTTTGAACGTGTACATTATCATCTGCCGTTCCATGTATCAATAAGAATTTATTTTTCTTATCGTCAAACTGATTGGCATACGTAATCGGTGAATTTCGGTCGTAACCTCCTGGGTTTTCTTGCGGAGTTCGCATAAAACGCTCGGTATAAACAGTGTCATAATATCTCCAATTGGTTACCGGCGCTACTGCAATCGCCATTTTAAATACATCGCCCGCTCTGAAAACACAGTTACTCGACATATATCCGCCGTAACTCCACCCCCAAATTCCAATTCGATTTGCATCTACATACGGTAACTTTCCGATTTCTTTGGCTGCGCCAATTTGATCTTCTACTTCCAATTTCCCCAAATTCAAATAGGTTTGTTTCTTGAAAGCTACTCCTTTTCCGCCTGTTCCACGTCCATCTACACAATACACCAAATAGCCTTTTTGTGCCAACATAAAGTACCATTGATCATTTAAACTATGCCATGAATTTAAAACTTGTTGCGATCCCGGACCGCTGTATTGATACATCAAAACTGGATATTTCTTCTTGGGATCAAAATCTTTGGGTTTTATGACCCACGCATTCAACTCGGTTCCGTTTACGTTGATTGTTGTTAATTCTTTGATCCCCATTCCGTCTGTAACCAATCGAGCAGCAATTTCTTTGTTGTCTTTTAATACTGCCAATTCTTTGTTTTGCTTTCCACTTCGTAAATAAAAAGTGTTTGATTGTTGAATGGATGAAAAAGAATTGATGAAATAATCAAATGTTTTACTGAATTGCGCAGAATTATTTCCGTGCTTATCGGTCAAGGAAATTAATTTTTTTCCATCGATTCCTATTTTATGAATTTGTTTTTCAGTCGAAATTCGTTTTCCATTGTAGGCATTGGATTGGAAATAAATCGTTTTGTCTTTTGGATTGTAACCGTAATACGACGTCACTTCCCAATCTCCCTTTGTAACTTGATTGATTAATTTCCCTGTTTTTGAATACTGGTAAATGTGACGATTCCCATCGCGCTCTGAACCCCATAGGAAACTATTGTCCGCCATGAATTCAAATATAAAATCATCGGTATCGATCCATTTATCATCGGTTTCTGTGAAAAGTTTGGTCAATTTCTGAGATTGTATATCTACAAAATTCACATCTACTTTGTTCTGATGACGGTTTGTTGTCAATACAGCCAATGTATTTTTATCTTGGGTAAATTTTATATGCGGAATGTAATAATTCTCTATCGAAGAAAGATTCACTTTTTGGGTTTTTGCCGATTTCAAATCAAAAACATGCAAACTCACTTCGGAATTTTTCTCTCCTGCTTTTGGATATTTAAACCGCATTTCTCCGGGATAGAGTTGTGCATTGTAAATAGGAATAAAGAATTCCGGAACTTCCTTTTCATCGAAACGAACAAAAGCCAAAGCGGTTCCATCTGTGTTCCAATCGTAATGACGAACAAATCCGAATTCTTCTTCATAAACCCAATCACAGATTCCGTTGATGATTTCATTTTTCTTTCCGTCCGTGGTAATGCGCGATACGTTTCCGGACATTAAATCTTGATAATACAAATCGTTTTCAAACACAAAAGCCACTTTGGTCGCATCAGGCGAAAATGTAGGTTCTTGAACCGGTTTTCCGTCATAAATTAATTGGGTTTCTTTGGACGTTCGGTCGTATACTTTCCATTTTGCGGTAAACGAATGACGATAAATCGGATTGGTATCTTCAGCCAAAAGAAGGTATTTCTCATCAGAACTAAACGAATAATCATCGTATGTACCTTTAACAATAAGTTCTTTGAAATCGGTTTTATTCACAAAAGAAGAATAGGAATACATATAAATCCCTCCCTTTTCTTGCAGACTATAATGCTCTCCGTCGTTCAGTGAGTTAATTCCATACAAACCTTGGCTATAGTATTTACCACCCCAAATCCCTTCCAACGTTATCTCTTGCGCACTCAAAGTCAGCATACTGAAGATGCCAACCATTAGAAATAGGTTTCTCATTCTCTGTGTATTTCCTTTTTGATAGGAACCAAAGATAAAAAAAACAATCAATTTTTAGGTTTTATTTAATTAAACTACTGTTTTTGGATTCAGAACCTTCCCATATTTCCTGAAAATTAAAGCTAAGAACGAATTAATTTTACCGAAAGAAAAATTAGCAATAACTTGCACAACACTCATTGGGAACGATGGATTCCAAAACAAATTCTTGAACAAAATGAAATTGAAACTACAATGAATTTACTTTTAAAATTATTTCTACCTTTAGTCGGATTTCTCCTTGTTTTGGGTGGACTTCTTTACGTATTCCAAGAGAAATTAATTTTCTTTCCCCAGAAATTAAAACGGAATTTTCAATTTCATTTCCAACAAGAATTCGAAGAAATTAATATAACAGCAGTTGATGGAACGATACTAAATAGCCTATTATTTAAATCAGAGAATTCAAAAGGACTTGTTTTTTATTTACACGGAAATGCAGGAAATTTAAATAATTGGGGAGGTGTGGCTGAAGTTTACACCGATTTAAATTACGATGTTTTCCTTCTAGACTATAGAGGTTTTGGGAAAAGCGAAGGAACTATAAAAAGCGAAAAACAGTTATTCAATGACAATCAAATCGCATACGACGCGTTAAAGAAAAAATACAACGAAGAGGAAATCACCATTCTCGGTCATTCCATTGGAACGGGACTCGCTGCGAAATTGGCATCCACTAATCACCCCAAACGTTTGATTTTACTAACACCTTATTATAGTATGGCTGATTTGGTGAAAAATATTTATCCCTACGTTCCGTCCTTTCTTTTAAAGTACAATTTGAAAACCAATGAATATTTAAAAAACTGTAAAATGCCGATTGTGATATTTCACGGCGACGAAGATGAAGTAGTGTATTACGGATCTTCTTTAAAATTAAAAGAAGAATTAAAATCCGATGTTGAATTAATTACTCTTTCTGGACAAAGTCATAACGGAGTTAATGAAAATGAGAATTACAAAGTGGAAATAGCTAAAATATTGAAGAATTAATTATGAAAACGAAACTGCTGACTGTATTTATATTGATTTTTTGTTTTGGTTGCAAACAAAAGGATGAGGAGAATTCGAAAATAGAAATGGAAGAAAATCCATTCCAAACCCTTTCGGAAAATGAGAGTGAGGCTGTTATAAAAGACACCCATTCCAACATGGTGAATTGGAAAGACTATTATAAAAGTTTGGATACCGATTTTGAACTGAATAAATTCAAACTTGACGATAAGCATAAACTTGAAACTATGCCAGGCAGTGTCTCTGCCTTGTATGATCAAGATTTTGATGAAAAATACGAACCTTTTTTGATTTACAATTCCACCAAGGAAATGTACATCGACATGGATAGTTACAGCATGACCTTTGAAGATGATGACGTATATTTTGAACCCGATCAAGAAATAAACGTCGTGAATATTCCCAAAAAAACCGTTACTCGAATCGGATTTTACGGCCCTTCGTATTGGGTGGAAGATGCGTTTTGGAAAGATGACCATACTGTAATCTTACTCGAAAACAATGACGAGAAAATACCCATGATTGTGGAAATAAATTTAAACTCCCATGAAGTGACTCGGTATGTTTATTCTGACACCTTAAAAAACAATTCGGACTATGCCAAACAACGAATTCAAAAAATACGGAAGAAGAAATAAGGATTTCCTTCAATTGAGCCAAGATGAAATATTTTCACTCCTTTACTTTCCTCCTAATAGTGTAAATTTGAAAACGCATTCGGAATTATTTTTGCTATCTTTCGTATTATGAAAAACATATTATTTACTTTCAGCTTTTTATTGATTTTATCCTGCAGTACACAAACCGTTTCTGTGGATTTTGACCGTCATCAAGATTTCAGTCAAATCAAGGATTTTAAAATGGAATGGTTAGAAAATACGTCCAATGAATTGGATGTTCAACGGATTCAATCCGCCATCCAAAGTGAATTGGCAGGAAAAGGAATGAATTTCAATCCGGATTCAGATGTTCGATTGACGATTTCATCGGAAGAATACATCAGTAAGAACCAAAATTCCCAAGTTGGAATCGGAATGGGCGGTGGAAATCACGGATTTGGAACTTCGATTGGAATTGGAATTCCGATTACGTCCCAAAAGTTAAATCGACACTTTTTGATTTCACTCTACAACTCAGAAAATCAAATGATTTGGAATGGTCAACTGGAAATTCAAATGCCTGGAAATGCGAGACCGGAAGTTATTGAAACAAAAATTCAGAAAGGAGTTCAGAAATTATTTAGAAAATATCCGCCTAAATCTAAATGATGAATTTTGAATGCGGAATGTTGAATTGTTTCCTTATGCAAACTTTTTAAATACCTTTTCACTCATTATTTCCACTTATTTTAAGAGTTAAATATTTGTTCTATTTTTGCTCTTCATGAAAATTCAACGCATAAAACGCAAAGATTTAGATGTAGAAAAATATTCTCGTGCATTGGAAAATGCAATGAATTACAGAATCTATGCGGAATATTGGTATTTAGACGTTTTGACGAATGAAAAATGGGAATGCTTGGTTTATGGCGATTACGAAGTAATTATGCCAATTCCCTTGCAGTTTAAATTGGGTATTAAGTTCGTCCTTCAACCTACGTATTGTCAACAATTGGGCGTTTTTTATCAAGAAGAAATTTCAAATGAATTATTTTCTGAGTTCGAGAAAAAACTTCATTCTTATAGAGTGAGAGCGTATCAATTTAATGAAGAGAATACCTCTCACTTTTCACCAATAGGGACACAAAAAACAAATCAAATATTGGATTTGAATCGTCCGTATACAAAGATAACAAGCGCATTTAGAAAAAACAGAAAACACGATTTAAAAACTTTTGAGAAATCCGATTGTCAAATTTTTAACGAAGCAAAAAGCATAAAAGAAATAATAGATTTCAAGAAAAGTACAAGCCTAACAAGATTTTCTGAAACCAATCTTTCAAAAATTTTAGAAAAGACAAAATCAAAAGAAAATTTAACCATTCGTACTGCGGAGATAGATGGAGAGTTGATAGCGTATGGTACATTTCTAACAACACAAAATCGAATTATATACATAAATTCCGGAGCAAATCAATTGGGTAAAAAGTTGGGAGCGCCCACAGTTATTTTAGCTTCCATATTTAAGGAATATGCCGACGAAAAGAAGCTTTTTGATTTTGAAGGCTCGTCAATTCCCAGCGTAAGTGAATTCTTTAGTGGACTTCGTGGAGAAGTAAGTTATTTTACTCAATATTCTAATTTCAGATAATATGGAATTAGAAATAAAAAAAATAGAACTAAAAGATTTGGGTGAATTTATTCGCTCGTATAAATCATCGGAATTTAATCCTTTGCCTATTTCCACAAAACGTGTGAATTCCTATCTTTCCAATCCCCGAAAGAATGACCAATTGCCTGTTCTCTATCTGGGGTACAAAGACAATCAATTAGTAAGTTACCGAAGTGTTTTTCAGGATTACTTTTATTCCGAATTTGAGAAACCCATACATTCGATTTGGATTAGCGGTTCTTGGACGCATCCTGAATATAGAAAAAAAGGTCTTTCACGGATTATTTTTGATGAAGTCAGTAAAGATTACAATCAACATATTTTTATAACAAATTACGGATCTATGTCTTTCTCTTTGTATTCCAAAAGATCCGATTTAACTAATTTCAGATTTATAAAAGGACATCGTTTCTACTATCGACTTTCCTTGTCTGAGATTCTACCTCCGAAGTCTCCCCTGTTTTCAAAATCAAAACCACTTTTAAGCATCTTGGATACGGTAGGAAACATGGTTCTTGATACCCGTTTTCTCTTTCCCAAAAAGAACAAAAACATTCCCTTAGAAATAGCCGAATTTTCAGAGGAATTAGACGAATTCATTTCTAAATACAATTCAAACTCTTTATTTAAAAGGAACACAAAAGAACTTCAATGGGTTTTAGACCATCCGTGGGTAGAACAACAAGAAGAAGACAATGATTTGGATAAAAAATACTATTTTACCACAACGGCCAAGCGATTTTATCAAAAAGCATTTGTTACAAAACAAGAGAATAAAATTACAGGTTTTTTGTTTTATGCAGTTAAAAATGAAATGATGAAGGTTTATTACAGCTTTTGCGAATCGGAATTTGAGGTTAAAACATTTTCAGATTTCTTAATGAATGAAATTCGGAAAGAAAAAATCAGCTCACTGGTAATGACTGATGATAAATTAATCAGAAGAATGAAAAATAAAGGAGGAACTATTTATTCCAAACATTGGAATAAAGGTTACTTTGCAGGAAATAAACTTCTAGCGAATTTCCCCGAAATTAAAGACAAAGAAATTTATATGGGTGACGGCGATACGATTTTCACATGATCAACTGGTTCTTAAAAAATATAATTAAACATTCTGGAAAGAAAATTATCTTTCCATTTTACCACATTATTTCCGATGAGGACTGTCCACACGTGAAACATTTATATCCCATCAAACGAATCGAGAATTTTGAAAAGGAATTGGACTTTTTGCAAAAACAGTATCGCCCAATGGATTTGGAAGAATTGATGTTGCACATACACCAAAACACCCAACCCAAAGAACCTTCCTTTTTCCTAACATTTGATGATGGACTTCGTGAATGCTATACCGTCATTGCACCGATTCTCAATAAAAGGAATATTCCTGCAGCGTTTTTTTTAAATACAGCCTTTGTTGGAAATAAAGATCTATTTTACCGCTACAAAATAAGTTTAATCATTGACAAATTACAGAACACAAAACAAAATATAAGGATCTCTTCGGAAGAATTATTGAAACTAACCCATACCGATATTCCGAAAATAAATGCCATCGCCAAAGAATTGGATTTGGATTTCTATGAATTCCTTCAAAAAGAAAAGCCCTATATGAATTGGCGAGAAATTGAAGAATTAAAGGACCAAGGTTTTTATTTCGGTGGGCATTCCGTTAACCATCCGTTGTACAAATTGATTTCTTTGGAGGAGCAAATCGAACAAACCCAAACAAGCGTAACGGAAGTAAAAGAAAAATTAAATCTGGATTACAAAATTTTCTCGTTTCCATTTACAGATGATGGAGTGAAAAATGATTTTTTTAAATCTGTTTTTGAAGAAAATAGCTGTGACTTAACTTTTGCGACCCAAAGGATGAAAACGGATGAATTTCCTCAAAACATCCATCGATTCGGATTGGAACCAAATATAAACTCTGTAGAGATTTTTTTTCTGAAAAGATACAGTATCTATCTCTTAAATTCGTTTTTTAATAAAAATAAGATAATTCGGTAATCATCGATTTATAATCATATTTACTATGTGTAATGGCAAAGCTTTAAACAAATTGTTTTTCAGCATTTTAATAAAAGGCTTTGGGTTGTAGGGGATGCCTTTCCATTCAGGGGAAGCTTCGTTGATGATCTGATAAAGAAGTCCATTGGGCGCTGAGCGTTCTTCGATGGTTGTATTATGAATTAAGTTCAATATCATTTGGCGGTTAGCCAATGGACAGAAAATCTCAACCTCTGTAATATCTTGCTCATACGCATATTGCGCACAATAAGGAGCCATATGATGTTCCCAATGAAACAAATCAATCGGAGAAAGATTTTGGCAGTTATCCAGATATTCAGGCAGTGATTTCCACCATTTATTCATTGAGTTTTCTAAATATTCGGACTTGGGGTAATGAAGATAATCTATGAAATCCTCTGGGTTTTCAAATTTTTTATGATATGGATTAATACTATTGGTACTGTTTCTCAACATTTCTCCAGCATAACCTGCTATAATAACCGTATTTGAATTTTTTAAATTATTTATCAACCATTCTAAATTCCTTAATTTAGAAAGAATTCGAGGTCGTAAAAATTGCTTTTTATAAAAGGTGAAAAACGGTTCAGATAACTTTCCAGGCTCAATGACCAAAAGATTGATCTTTTTCTTTTGACTCAACTTTGTTGCGATTTTAAGATCAATGTCATTTTCTGATTCACGTTTGTAAATAAAATATTCTATGGATTCATCGACGGGTAAGCAATTAAGAATAAATCTACTATCGCTTCCTGCAGTTACAGCTAAAAGTGTTTTATCAAATCGAAAAGCGCATGCTTGCATGGCTCCATAAACCTGGTTGAAAACATATTTTTTTAAAGCATCAGGGTCAAAATCCTTTACCCTAAATGGAATTCTTTTTATTTCCTGTTCTGTTATA
The DNA here is from genome assembly GCA_041676545.1 of Weeksellaceae bacterium. Taxonomy (GTDB): domain Bacteria; phylum Bacteroidota; class Bacteroidia; order Flavobacteriales; family Weeksellaceae; genus Moheibacter. The sequence continues at coordinate 159,308 of JBAYRQ010000003.1, forward strand.
TTTATAAAAAAATTGGGCAATAAACGTTTTAAATTAGTGTCCAAATATTCATCTCCAGGAAACCATTCCTCCAACAATCGGAACCGTTTAGAGTTAATTATTTCCTGTTTCTCTTTTGGGATTTCAAATTCCATTTCCATTAAATCATACAATAATTTAGGAGAAGAAGTACAGTGAAAATCCGTACCTCGAAAAGTATAAAAAACTTGCCTTTGCCCAGCAGGGTCATTGAGAACCAAAATATCATTCTCTGTTTTCACAATCAAAACAAATCTACCAACCAATTGATTGAAATACTGAAAGAAATCAGTTGAAAGCACAACAAATAAAGACAATTCCGTTAAAATTTCTTTGTTGGTTTTTTTAGGATAATCCGGATGCATAAAAAATCCCAACAGAACCAAAGTACCATGTATAGATTGAAATTCTGTGATTTCTAGATTGGAATGTGCCCAAATCTTCAGGTTTCCTAGAATAAGAGTTTCCCCATCTTGTGGCACTTCAAAGGAAGTATTAGATATAAAATATTGGTTAAGTTCCATTCTGGGAAGTTATCTAAAATTATTTTTCATTTTTAGCAAGTGTATTAAGATCAATTAAAATCGCAATCAACTGCGTGAAATATCCTAAACTTGAGAATCCTGCAAATATATAAAGACAATACTCAAAACTGTTGAAGTAAACTCCAACATAAATGGCTATTGAATTTACAATTAACAAATACACATTAAAAATAAGTGAATATTGATTTCGGTTGATGACAACCATAATATTTGTAATGGGATTGATTGCGCTTCTTGATAAAATCCAAATACTAAGTATCAAAGTATATTTTCTCAATCCAACCCATTCATCACCCGAGAAGATCATTTCCAAAATATGAATCCCTAGTGTATTGATTAGAATTACAAAAACCAAAATGACAAGAAAAGAAGAAAGACAAACTTTATGAGTCAACCTTTGAAGACCTTTTCGATTGTGATAATACAATTGCACAGACTTTTGAAAGTATATTTTTGAGACAGAACTCGCCATAAGTACCAAAGGTGTGGATAGTATTTTCATAGACAAAGCATAAACTCCAACTTCCAATTTCCCAAAATACAAAATCACTAAAACCGGCAAAATATTATTTGCTACTGTATTGATAGCTGTGGAAGTATATTGGTATTTCACAATGTTTTTATGTTCTCGGATACTTTCTTTAAAAGAAGGGAAATCTACCCGTCTCCATCTGTCTTTGGAAACCCTGAGGTTGTAAAGAAAAGAAGCAAACAATCCCACCAACCAACCATAAATCAATCCATTTTCTTTCCATCCCAGTGCGTAAAATAGAAATTGAAAACCAACGGAAAAGGAAGAAGCTAAAATAAAAGCCGTGGAAATCTGATTAAAGAGTTTGTACTTGGTAAACATCGCGTTTTGGGATAAATTCCAACCTGTAAGTATTCCACCGACTCCACATAGAAATAACACAAAAGGCGGTAATGGAACGGATATTATTCCAAAAGCGTTTAACGCAAAGACCACAGAAATAATCAAAAAAGTAAGAAAAGCAGTGACTAGAATTGTTCCGCTAAACACATTTCTAACTTCTGTACTTCCTTTTTGAAGCATCAAAATATTATCCAACTGTAAACTAGAAAGTGCAGGGAGAATTACAATATAACTCAAAAAAACACTGTAAACTCCATAACTTTCAGGTCCATACCAATTGGCTAAAAAAAGTCCACCTATCGTTAAAATAGCTTTGGAAATCGTGTTTCCAGCTAACAAAGAAAGTGCGCCTTTGAAGTTTTTGGTCTGAAATTGTTTTGGATTAATTTTCCGCAAGAACTCTCTATTTTTAATGTTCAAAACAAATGTATTGTTTAATTGGAAGGGTACAAAGGATTGCTATTTTCAAAATTCAATTTAATATGCGATTATAGATTTTATCAAATTTTATAGAAATGACTTCCTTCGAGAAGTTTTCAACGGCATAATCATGCATTTCTTGTTTGGAAGCAAAACTTTTCCCTTCACAAACCGAACGCATTGCTTGATAAAGTGCTTCTTCATCTCCTTTTGGAATTAAAATTCCAAAATCTTTCGGAAGAAATTCTGAAATCCCACCAACCTCGGTTCCAATAAATGAAATTCCAGATGAAAAAGCTTCAATCTGAACACAGGGTTGATTTTCGTAATTACTAAAAAGTATAAAACAATCGTATTTCGCCATTTTATCAGCCACTTCTTTGTGACTTAAAGTTCCAAAAGTCTGAATTTGTTTTTCTAATTTATTTTCTAGAATGAATTTCTCAATTGATTCCAGCGGACCATTTCCACCAATATGAAACTCAAAATCAAATCTATCCTCAGCCAGTCGTTTGGCGACCCGCAACATTCCCGAAATATTTTTATGTTCTTCACGCAACATGGAAATATGAAAAAATCGAATTGTAGATGAATTTTCAGAATCCGTAAAAATCTGAAAACGATTTGTATCCACCACATTGGGGATGACTTCCATCTTTGAATTGGGTGAAATCGCTTGCATACTTTTCCCTAAATCCAAAGAAACAGGTAAATAAATTTCTGCGTTTTTCAGAACATTTCGAATGAGAAACTTTTCTAAAAAATTAATTTCCGCAAAACGTTCTGCATGCAAGCCCGTCCAATGTTCGGTCAGTACATATTTTTTATTTTTAAACCACTTTAAATACAATGCATACACACCCGCTGGAAAAACAACATTCAAGTGAATTAAATCCACTTCACTTATTTTTTTATATCCTTTATGGAAGGCTAAAAAACGTTTGATTAAATTAAAAGGTCGAAAGAAAGATCCTTTGAAATACACAATGACCTCTCGGATTTCTCCTTGGTTTTCAACAATTTCATAATTCGTGTCCATAGAATCATCTTTGGCAGCATGCAAAACAGTAATTTGATTCCTTTCGGAAGCTGCCATCGCATGGCGTTGAATGAAATCTCCCGCGAATTTGGAAACTCGGGAAGGATACCATGACGATAAAAACAAAATATGTTTTGGATTCAATGGATTCATAATTAAAAAACAAAGATAAACTTTTCAAAAGCAATATGCATCTGACTTTGAATTCGATTCGCTATTTCTAAATTCAGTTTCAAAATGATTCCTAATTGGAAAATGGAAAGAACTTGAAACCAAGCACTTCAATTAGAACAAGAATAAAATTTCACCTACAAAGATTAGATTTTAGTATCTTTGCCCGCTTATGGAAAATATAAAACATATCTTTTTTGATTTGGATAACACCCTTTGGGATTATCGTAAAAATGCAAAACTGACTTTGGTAAATCTATTTACAGAATACGATATAGAAAACACCTACGGTAAAATCTTCAATGAATTCTACGAAGCCTATTATTTGGTAAATCAAGAATTATGGGACGGTTATCGAGAGAAAACAGTTTCAAAAGAGGAATTGCATCGAAGACGTTTTCCGGAAACGTTTGAAAAACTAGGGATTCAGAATTTTGGATTTTCAGCAGAAATGGAATTTCGTTTTATGAATGAAGTGGCGGATAGCCAACATTTGGTGGAAGGAACAGAAGAAATCTTGGAATACTTAAAAGGAAAATATGAACTTCATATTTTATCGAACGGTTTTGAAGAAGTAACCCATAAAAAAATAAATGGATGCATCATCAAAGACTATATTTCAACCATTTCCACTTCTGAAAGTGCAGGCATTCCCAAACCGGATCCTAAAGCATTTCAAACAGCGGTAGATAAATCCGGTGCTAAAATCAGTGAATCCTTGTATGTCGGCGACGATTGGATTGCAGATATGGTAGGCGCAACTCGATTTGGAATGAAAGCGATTTTCTTTAATCCCCTTTTCGAAAATCATTTGTGGATTGATGAAGTTCCTGTAATTGATAAATTGGTAGAATTAAAGAATTATCTGTAAAAAAATCCGAACAATAAAAATGCAAAAACCACGAATCAATCGTGGTTTTTTTATTTCTTAAATCGACGTATTTCCTAGCGATTACTTTCTTGCTTGGATTGCCATCACCAACAAAACTACAATTGGAATTAACAACAAAACAACCAGTGGAAGTTGAAATCCTAAAATATGGACTTGACTGGATTGAATCAATTGAGGTTGAATAAGTAAGGGTGCAGCCAAACCTACAATTGCACCACCTAAATGCGCTTCGTGTCCGATATTTCCCAATTGTTTTCGCATACCATAAATGGAATATCCCAAATATAAAAAAGCGAAAACCCATCCTTTCATCGGTAAAAAGAAAAACAAATACAATTCCAAATCCGGATAAATCACGATGGAAGCAAACAGAATCCCCGAAACTCCACCCGACGCACCTACTGCGGAATATCTTGGATTGTCTTTTTGAAAAAGCAAAGCCAATAAATTCCCACCAATAATAGCCGCCAAATAAATAACGGCAAATGCAACCGAACCATTCGGTAATCCACCCAATTGGCTACCTAGAAATCCAATTACCACATTGGCAAAGAAATACAAGGTCAGCATATTGAATAGCAAATGCGTCAAATCCACATGCAAAAAACCGGAAGTTAAAAGTCGGTCGTATTGTTTTCCTTGTAAAATAGCTTGCGGTTGAAATTTATAGCGATCGAAAAGAGAATGATTGCTAAAAGCTTTAAAACTGAATATAACAGTGATTCCTATGATGAGGATGGTAATTAATGTCATTTAATTCTAATTTATTTTTTTTTTAATACTCAGATTTATCAGAATGGGGTGGAAGATCAAACAAGGTCGCTTGATCACTATCTTCGTTATTTGCATTAAAAATTTCCTCTGCATCTTCCTCTACTTCCGGCTCTTCAACAGGCGGATGTAAATTTAGTTGTTTCAGTTTATGGCTCGTCAACTGATTTCCTTGTGCTTTGATTCCTTTCACCACAATAAACTCTTCCAAATCAATGGTTTCCGTATCGCGTTGTTCTCCTTTTACTTTGGAGAAAATCAAATCTACGATGGGTGATTTTTGAGTGGTCACTAATTCTATGAAAGATTTTGAATTTTCTGCGAAATAAAACGGTTGCGGATTCAATGTATCTTCAAGTAGGAAACGCTTCACAAAATAACGTTCTTTATCCGCATCATAATACACACAGGTAATCGGTTTTTCAGGATTCCATTTTTCAATCACCAACATCTCCTCATCGTATCGATTTCCTAATTCAAAGGTTGTTAATTTGGCTTCTCCTTTTTCGGTAATGGTTAAAATCTTATCAGAACCCTTGAAAGCTCCTAATAATTCTCCTCTTTCTTCGGCATTCAAACGTTTCACAATATCATCAAACCAAATTTTCCGAGGGGCCAAAGTGGAAACGCCTTCTTCTTTCAACTCCACTTTTTTTACCGGGAATTTGGTAACTAAATTTCCTTTGCTCGCTCTTCCTTTTACCGCCAATTCCGAGAAGTCTATATCCAGACGAAGTCTTTTGAGTCGCTGATTGGGCTTCAATAAAACTTGAACCACTTCGGCCTCTCCATTTGGATTTGCGGTGAAATAAAGGATTTCAGACCCTTTGGTACCATTGGTTAAATCGTATTCTCGATCACGTGTAATCGAAGTTACAGAAAAACGCTTTTGGAAGGATGAACCATTTTTACCATCGCGATAAATTAAATTGTATATCGTCCGCTTGTCGTTTCGATTCCAAACCGCTACATGAATAATTCCTTTTCCTACAAAGGTTTTGGCATCTACTTTGGTCACCATCATAATTCCGTCTTTTCGGAAAACGATGATGTCGTCTATATCCGAACATTCAAAAAGAAGTTCGTTTCTACGAAGTGAAGTCCCGATGAAACCTTCGGCAAAATCTGCATAGAATTTAACGTTCGCCGCTGCTACTTTACTTGCATCAATGGTATCAAAAATTCGAACTTCAGTCTTTCTTTCCTTTCCTTTTCCGTATTTCGTCTTTAGATTTTTAAAGTAATCAATGGCGTATTCAATCAGATTTTCCAAATGGTATTGAACCTGGGCGATTTTATTTTCCAATGATTCCAAATATTGCTGGGCTTTATCCAAATCGAATTTAGAAATCCGTTTGATTCGGATTTCCGTTAGTCTCAGAATATCTTCTTCCGTAACCGCGCGCAACAAATGACCAGTAAAAGGTTTCAAACCTTCATCAATTGCCCGAATTACACCTTCCCAAGTCTCCTCTTCTTCAATGTCGTGGTAAATTCGATTTTCAATGAAAATGCGTTCCAATGAAGAAAAATGCCATTGCTCTTGAAGTTCATTCAGTTCAATTTCCAATTCTTGCTTCAATAAATCAACGGTATGATCGGTATTTCGTCTTAAAATTTCAGAAACATTCAAAAATTCCGGATGATCGACATTGATGACACAAGCATTAGGCGAAATGGAGATTTCACAATCGGTAAAAGCATACAAGGCGTCAATCATCGTATCTGGCGAAACGCCTGGCGCTAAGTGAACCAATATTTCCACTTTATCCGATGTATTATCCTCGATTTTTCGAATCTTTATTTTGCCCCTGTCATTGGCTTTTATTACGGAATCAATCAAACTTCCCGTCGTTGTTCCAAACGGAAGTTCCGTGATTTTTAAAGTTTGTCTATCTTCCTGTTGAATTTTCGCACGAACGCGAACTCTTCCTCCTCTGTGTCCGTCGTTGTAATCACTCACATCAATCAAACCACCTGTTATAAAGTCCGGGTAGAGTACAAATTTCTTTCCTCTCAAATGCGCAATCGAAGCGTCAATTAATTCAATAAAGTTATGCGGAAGAATTTTGGTTGAAAGTCCCACAGCGATTCCTTCCACCCCTTGTGCGAGCAAGAGTGGGAATTTCATCGGTTGATTTTGAGGTTCTTTATTTCGACCATCATACGACGGAAGCCAAACGGTGGTTTTGGGATTGAAAACCACTTCGAGAGCAAAAGGAGTTAACCTCGCTTCAATATATCGAGCAGCAGCCGCGCCATCACCGGTCAAAATATTTCCCCAGTTTCCCTGCATATCGATCAATAATTCCTTCTGACCGATTTGAACCATGGCATCAATAATAGACATATCGCCATGGGGATGGTATTTCATGGTATTTCCGACAATATTGGCTACTTTATTGTATCGACCATCTTCCAGCTCACGCATGGAATGTAAGATACGTCGTTGAACCGGTTTCAATCCATCAAAAATAGAAGGAATCGCACGTTCAAGAATTACATAGGATGCATAATCGAGGAACCATTCCTCATACATTCCCGATATTTTTTTTATGGTTTCTTCGTTTTGATGCTCGCTCATCGTTTAATTAATTTCATTTTTTTCAGCCTCTTTATTTTTGGTTATGATTCGATCTAATGATTTTTTTAAATCTGATACTTCCGAATTGTTTAAATATGTAATCGGAAAGCTAAGCCGAACATAGCCTTTTTGGCTTCGTTTACTTGTAAGATACAATTCGAGCTTTCGACTAAATATGCTTTTTTTTATTTTAAAACCCGTCAGTTTCTTCTTCGGAAAATCAGTTAGTGTTTTCTGACTTGGGAAGTATTGAACCCAGAATGGATCTTGTGTTCGGATATTTAATACTTCTCCATCGCTGTTGTATTCAATGTTCTGATGGCCTGATTTATAAAATAAATAAATCAACAATCCAAAGATAAGTATTAATAAATAAGGAGAAATTCTATTTACGATTTGTGAAATGGGTATAATGAGTAGTAATATACTAAAAAATAGTCCCAATAAGAAGAGGCTATAAAATGCACCGACAAATACGTTTACTCTTTTATTATTTATTCTCATTTTTTTTTACAATGGAGGATTAAACATCGGTTTTTAAATTATTTACAATAAACTCTTGACGGTCGGGTGTGTTTTTCCCCATATAGAATTCCAATAGTTTTTCTATGGTTGTGTCTTTTCCGATCATGACTGGTTCCAAACGCATATCTTTTCCAATGAAGTTTTTAAATTCATCCGGCGAAATTTCACCCAAACCTTTAAATCGTGTGATTTCGGGATTTTTACCTAAATTCTCAATAGCATCCAAACGCTCTTCGTCTGAATAACAATAACGGGTTTCCTTTTTATTTCGAACTCTGAAAAGCGGTGTTTGCAAAATATACAAATGTCCTTCCCGAACTAAATCGGGGAAGAATTGCAAAAAGAAGGTAATCAAAAGTAATCGAATGTGCATCCCATCGACATCCGCATCCGTTGCTATCACAACGTTGTTGTATCTCAATTCCTCCAATCCATTTTCAATGTTTAAAGCGGCTTGCAAAAGATTGAATTCTTCGTTTTCATACACGATTTTCTTTGTTAATCCATAAGAATTCAAAGGCTTACCTCGCAAACTAAAAACCGCTTGGGTTTCTACATTTCTACTTTTCGTAATCGATCCACTTGCAGAATCTCCCTCGGTTATGAAAATGGTGGTGTCTAATTTCAATTCAGATTTCTGGTCGTTGTAATGTTGACGACAATCCCGTAGTTTTTTATTGTGTAGACTAACTTTTTTGGCACGCTCTCTGGCTAATTTTTGAATTCCCGAAAGTTCTTTTCGCTCCATTTCGGCCTGTCGAATTTTCTTTTCGAAATTTTGAGCTGCTTCTGGATTTTTATGTAAATAATTATCGAGATGGGTTTTCACGAAATCATTGACAAACGTTCGAACCGTGGGCAAATCAGGACCCATATCCGTAGAGCCTAGTTTTGTTTTGGTCTGGGATTCAAACACCGGCTCGATGACTTTGATTGCAACCGCCGAAATAATTGATTTGCGTATGTCACTTGGGTCGTAATTTTTATTGAAAAATTCACGAACGGTCTTTACAATCGCTTCTTTAAATGCTGTTAAATGCGTTCCTCCTTGGGTCGTGTTTTGACCGTTTACAAAGGAATAATAGGTTTCTGAATACGATTTTGAACTGTGAGTCAATGCGATTTCTATATCTTCTCCTTTTAGATGAATGATGTCGTACACAATTTCTTCATCAATTGTATCGAGAAGTAAATCCTTCAATCCATTTTCAGAATAAAACTCTTCCCCATTGAATATGATTTTCAATCCCGGATTTAGATACACATAATTCTTCAGCATTTTTTCTACATATTCATTTCTGAATTTGTAGTTTTTGAAAATTTCTGCATCTGGAACAAAGGTAATTCTCGTTCCTTTTCGAATGGTCGTATCTTTTTCTGCTTCTTCATTCGTTAGATTTCCGTACGCAAATTCTGCAACTCGCGTTTTGTTGTCACGAATAGACTGCACTTTAAAAAACGAGGAAAGTGCGTTTACTGCCTTGGCTCCCACTCCATTCAACCCCACAGATTTCTTAAAAGCACGTGAATCGTATTTTCCACCTGTATTCATCTTTGAAACTACGTCGACCATTTTCCCCAGTGGAATTCCACGACCGTAATCACGCACGACGACTTCACTTTCTGAAAGTGAAATTTCAATCGTCTTTCCCGCACCCATCACAAATTCATCTATCGAGTTGTCAATGACTTCTTTTAGAAGAATGTAAATTCCATCATCTTGCGAAGAGCCATCGCCCAACTTTCCAATATACATCCCCGGTCGCGTTCGAATATGCTCCCGCCAATCGAGGGTTCGAATGTTGTCTTCCGTATAGGTATTTATAGGTGTATTTACTTCTTTATCCAATAGATTCTCTGCCATTCCACAAAAATAGAAAATTTAAGCAGTCATTTCAAGTTTAAAATAATGATTTTCTCCGATTGGTCTACTTATTTTTACTTTAAGAACGGACAGCCTTCCCATATTGGGAAGCTTCCAAACTGCAAAAAGGTTTTCTCAAAAGTTTTCTAAGTCGAAAGATATTGATTTTTTCCCACCAACACTTCTGATACACGAACTCTTATATTGTTCCATTCGATGCATTTTTAAGACCTAAGATTAGAGAAGATGAACCTAAGGCCATCTTCTATTTCCTTATATTAAATGATTTAATTGCTGACTTTCAATTGTGTGTAACTCTAATTTTTGTAAACAACACCTTTGATACACTACCCAATCCACTGTTTTCTTTGTTTTTATATTTAGCAAATTACCCCGTAACCAATCTAATTTGCCCACTTGCAAGGGAGACCCTTTGAACCCCTTATACTGATTTTCATTATGCTCCGATTTATATGTAAAAGCTTTTTCTTTTTGATAAATCACTTACAATTCTTTATGATCTTCTACTGCTATGACCAAAAACAGGAGGTTGCTATGCTATGACCAAAATCGCCTTACTGCTATTCTTGCTCAATTGTAAGGTAATCCTCTTTCTTTATTTTTCAATATCAAGCCCATATACCCTTTTGGCAATTTCTAAAGGTGGCTCATAGTTTCGAACATTAATCATTGAATCAAGCTGATTGAAATTTATTATTTCCCCGTTTGATGTTTTTATATTATCAATATAATCCCAAAAATCACCATCTTTAAAAATTGTAATTTCCCAACCATTATTAACAGAATAAATGATATTATCAGAATATACATCTTCTAGATTAATTAATGGATTTATAGATAATTTGCCATTTTCTATATCCTTTAAAAAATTAATTATATCCTTCTCTTTCATAATTATAGAATTAAAATGAAGTAACCGAAACACCAAAATCAATCAATAAATTTTGAAATTTCTTATCTCTAGTTATTACCCCGGCTTTGTTGTTTACTGCATCGGCAGCTACTTTAGCGTCTCCTGATTTCAAAACTCTGTTTATTTCTGACGCTTTGCTCTGTAATTGTTTTATTTGAAATTCTGAACCACCTTTGGTTGACATTTTAGCACCTGTTTCCGTCATAAAATTTTTCAAGCTTTGTTTGTCCCCTTTTTGTAAAAATTCTTTTGCAGCTTGAGTTGATACAACTGCTTGCCTATCCCCAATGGCATTTTTTACGGCTGATTTTTCTCCACCTTCAACTGCTGCTATTAAAGCATTATTATCCAAACTAACTTTTGCCACATCCTTCACAGCTTCCTTTTCAACAGCTTTCAAAGTTACCTTTTCAAATGTTCCGACAGCTTTCCCACCTGGCAAGAAACTTATACCTGCTTCACCAGCCGACAGTAAGCGTGGCTTTTCTTCTGTCCAATTACTTTCATAACTAGTTCCTGTAACGGTTTCTACAATTGGAGTTAGTGGGTTTATATATTCATTTACCCATCTCATACCATCCATTAATACACTACCAACTCTATTCATAAGACTTTTATCATCCTCTGATTCCATTCCTTCTATTTCCTTAGCATGGACAGGCTGATTAGAGCCAAAGGCATAAACAGACTGCCACTCATATCCTTCCGCTAAGGGGTCTACGCTCATAAAGCGTGCTATAGCATAATCATAATTTCTCCACTTAAAGCTGTCCCAGTTAAGCCCCAACTCGTCCTGACGTTCTTGCCCTTGATACTTATAATTATACTCCGTCTTCCTAACCTGTTCCAAAATAGGCGTGTCAATAGCTCCGTTTAGCGTGAAATCTTTCAGGTTTCCTGCAGCATATATTCCATGTTTCAATCCGAAAGGATAGTAATGATTCTCGTCCAATATCTCCAACGTTCCTGTTTGAGGATCTTTGGTATAAGACAATCGTACATTTCCAAGATGATCAGTGTAATTAAAAACGTAATTGAACATATTTAAGGAATGAGCTTGGTTAGGAGATACTTTTACATAACCTTCCGCATGAGGAAAGAATTGAAGTACATTCCCTGCGTACTGAAAGCCATCTAAGTAATCTACAATTTTAATTGAATCATTGTCTCGTACGGTTTTCTTTAGTTTTTGTCCTGCTGCGTTGTATTGATAAGTAATATGCTTTTTATTTGACCAAGTAACTTTCACTGGCAAATTTAAATGGTTATAGTGAATGCTTTCAATACCTTTGTTTCTATCCAAAATCATGTTTCCGTTTTGGTCATACTCATAATCATCCAAACTTAGACTTGTATTTCCGTCCACAAAACCGTCTGTGTTTTGAGTGGAAACGGCATCGCTTACATTTTTCAATAGGTTGGAATTGCCGTTTCCATTTTCATAAGCATACGTCAAATTATCCATCTGTATCGCATTGTTGTGCGCATCTGCCGTGGTGCGGTATAAACTGGTGATTGAGCTACGCTCGCTTTCTTCGCAAAAAAGATTCTCAATCTTTTTTACTCGAAAATCATTGGCATCATATTCGTAATCATTGAGTGCTGGATTTGTATTTCCATCTACAAAACCACCTGTGTTTTGGTTGGAATTTTTATTTGCTATGTAAAGAAAGTTTCTCATTAATTTAGGTTAAAGATATTGAATTTTTAGAAGTGAAAAATACAGATTATAAATGCAGTATTACTTCACAGATTGCAAATCCCCCATCGGGTTGCCACTTTCGTAAGTAAAATTTGAAAACAATTTTGCATTCTTTTTTAATATTTCAAAAACTTTACTAATCGTCACCATCATTTAATAAACGATTACCTAATTCTACATTTTTTTCAATATAATTACCTTCTATATAAAGCCTTCCTAATATTCGTTTACATTCTTTATTTCCTTTTTCTGCTCCTGCTTTCAGGTAATCCAATGCCATTGCACAGGTCTTTTCGTCTAAATCTTCTAATTCATGTACTCCCATTTTACGGTCGTGGCTTGTTAAAACTTCATAAACATCAAAATACGCTAAATGATAATCGTGTTTATTTGCCATTATCATAGCCGTATATAAAAATCCCTCGTATGGCGAGTCCATATAATCCAAACTTAATTGGTAATAGGCGGAAGTATCCCCTTTGATAAGAGCTTCTTCTTTGTATAAAATTCTATCAGAATTAGTTGTGCTGTTCATAGGGAAGTCTTTTTTCTTTTTATTACAGCTTGTAGTCAGCAAAAGGATAATAACTATACTTTTGAAAAAAATAATGCCTGATTTCATAATTAGTTTTCTTTAGTTAATCTATCCCAAAGACTTGGGTTGTCTGTTGGTTGCCAATCTCCCTGATAGCTTCGTATCAGCTCCCCATTTTTGTAAACATTCCAATTACCCGTAGTATTTGACCTCTCCTTACTTTTTACTTGGTTGTTTTCGTTCCTCTTATATTCATCATCTGCACCCGAATATTTTGCTTCGTAAGTACCTGTTGGTTTACTGTCTGAAAAATATACCCTTTGGTCTGGTGCTATGATTTCTACATCCTTAAATTCTTCAGAAGCCGATATTTGTTGTGCAATAGATGTGTTTTTAGATGAACCGTCTTTATTCTTTTCATCTGAACCTGTTCTACAAGAATAAAGCACAACGGTCATTCCCTCGTTACTTTCTCTGCTCTTCCAAGCATCGCTGTTTGCCGTCAAAACCGTATTAAGTCCTGCTCCCGTTGTAGTCCTTTTTCCATAATCATTAGAAATTCCCGTAGGGCTTCCGTGAGCTGTTACAGTAACTAATGTATTGCTGTGTGAGATGTTTTTTGCTCCCCTTACAATTCTTTGGTCAGAAGCTTTCTGTTGTGCTGAGGAAGCAGATTTTGTAGGGTTTATTAAAACTACTTCTAATCCTTCCAATTCAAATCCGTCAACAACTCTATTCTCAGAAAAATTATAATGGGATTGATGAACATATTTCTCGCTTAATGGATCTATATTAAAGAACCTACCAATACCAGGGTCATAATTTCTCCATTTAAAACTATACCACCCAAGCCCCAACTCGTCTTGGCGTTCTTGACCTTGGTACTTATAATTATAATCTGTTTTTAAAACCTGTTCCAAAATAGGCGTGTCAATATCTCCGTTTAGCGTGAAATCTTTCAGATTCCCTACAGCATATACCCCATGTTTCAATCCGAACGGATAGTAATGATTTTCATCCAAGATGTCCAACGTTCCTGTTTGAGGATCTTTGGTGTAAGACAATCGAACGTTTCCAAGATGATCCGTGTAGTTAAACACATAATTATACGCATAGTTCATTATGTTTCCACCAATGCTTAAAGACGATGCTTTTACATAACCTTCTGCGTGTGGAAAGAATTGAAGTACATTCCCTGCGTACTGAAAGCCATCTAAGTAATCTACAATTTTAATTGAATCATTGTCTCGTACGGTTTTCTTTAGTTTTTGTCCTGCTGCATTGTATTGGTAACTGATGTTTTTCTCATTTGACCAAGTAACTTTCACTGGTAAATTCAAATGGTTATAGTGAATGCTTTCGATGCCTTTGTTGCGGTCTTTAATCATGTTTCCGTTTTGGTCATACTCATAATCATCCAAACTTAGACTTGTATTTCCGTCCACAAAACCGTCGGTATTTTGGGTGGAAACGGCATCGCTTACATTTTTCAATAGGTTGGAATTGCCGTTGCCACTTTCGTAGGCATACGTCAAATCATCCATCTCCACCATATTGTTGTTGGCATCTGCTGTGGTTCGGTATAAACTGGTGATGTTTCCATTCAAGTCATACGCAAGCGACTCTTTGTAAGCCCCTGAATACGGACTCGTTCCTTTTTTGTAAAATTCAGCATTCAATAAACGATTCAACTGGTCGTATTCGTAATTGTAACCACGAAGGGTGTTGTCGCTCGCCGTTTTCCAAAAGGTTTGAGCGATGTTTCCGTTGTAAAGAGGACTTGTGTAATCTCCACTTCCTGGTTCTATGAGCTGGTTGTACTGAATGGCGAAGGAAAACAAATCATCACTTGGCGATGGGGGCGGTAACCCCTTTCCTGCCATCAACTCACGGATGTCGTTGATGTTGGTAAGCCATCCGCGGATGTTGTATTTGTAATTAATCTCTTGCCAACGATCCGTTGCGTTGCTTGGTGTTCCACCTACTTCTTTGGTGATGAGCTGGCCGAGTTTATCGTATTCGTTTTTAGCTATCAGGTTTTTTTGAGGAATATTGTTTAAACTTTGGGTATGCAAAGTCAATCGAAGTTGCGAATCATACGTAAATTCATCTTTAATCTTTACTTCCAACCCATTATTTGCTCTTTTGTGTTTGGTCAAGGTGTATTCAGGTACTCCTGAGAATTTTAGTTTGGATTCGGTTTCGGTAAAACCGCCGAGATGGTTGGTTTTGTAAACGCCCACAGCTTGTGATTTTTTATCGTACACTGTAAAGGTTTTCTCCCAATTTGTAGTACCTATAACACGTACAAACGAAGCCAAAGGCATTCCTTTGGTTTGGTCGTTGAGCTTTCGCAAGTCGCTTTCGCCCAAGATAGAACTGGGAACTGTGAATCCTAAATTGTCGTAAGTATCGTAGTAATTCACGGAAAACACATCCGAAAAACTCGTTGGAAAAGCGGTCTTGGTATAATAGACAGTACTTCCGTTTTGGGTAAAACTTTGCGTCGTTCGGGATTCGTTGTTGTTTTCAAAACTATTCACGGTAGTTTGCAAACTTTCTCTACTTGCAGCATTGTTTATACTCCCTGTATAGACGACTCGTCCAAATTTATCGTATTTGGTAAAGAGCCATTTGCC
>JBAYRQ010000004.1:0-136905 GCA_041676545.1 Weeksellaceae bacterium
AAATCCCACACTTGGTATTTCTAAATTAATTAATCCCTCAAAAAGCCAAGTATTTTATTGACACTTTCTTTCGCATCGCCATATAGCATATCTGCATTGTTTTTATAGAAAAGTGGGTTTTCTACGCCGGCATAACCCACGGACATCGATCTTTTCATCACGATTACTTTTTCGGACAACCATACTTTAATGACGGGCATTCCATAAATCGGGCTAGACGGATCGTCCATTGCACCTGGATTTACCACATCATTTGCACCAATGACCATGACAACATCTACATTCGGTAAATCGTCGTTGATTTCATCCATTTCAAAAACGATATCATACGGAACATTGGCTTCGGCCAAAAGTACATTCATGTGGCCGGGAAGTCTTCCTGCAACTGGATGAATGGCAAAACGTACTTCTTTTCCTTGTTTTCGTAATAAATCTACCATTTCATAAATCGGATATTGCGCTTTTGCTACCGCCATTCCATAACCTGGAACTATGACAATGGAATTCGCTTCTTTCAGTAAATCAGCGGTTTCATCGTGGTTGATGGAAGTTACTTCGCCTTCTAATTCCACGTCAGATACCCCTACTGCTGTACTACCAAATCCGCCAAAAATCACCGATAGAAACGATCGATTCATGGCCTTACACATAATTATCGAAAGAATTGCACCTGAACTTCCTACCAAGGCACCGGTTACAATTAATAAATCGTTGCTCAACATAAAACCTGCGGCTGCGGCGGCCCATCCGGAATAGGAATTCAACATAGAAACCACCACCGGCATATCCGCACCTCCAATAGCCATAACCATCATTATACCAATGAAACAAGCGATTACCGTCATGATTCCTAAGTAAATCATTCCTTCCGTTCCAGGTGCTTTTACAAAGAAAACACCTAAAATAATGGAAATGATCACCAAAGAAATATTGACAACATGTCTTCCCGGATAAATCAAAGGTTTACTTCGAATTTTCCCATCCAATTTTCCCCATGCTATAATGGATCCGGTGAAAGTTACTGCGCCGATGAATACCCCCATAAATACTTCGACTAAATGAATATTCTGTTCAACCGCTGGAAGTTGATGCGTTTCCGGATCCAAATACGATCCAAAACCAACCAATACGGCTGCCAATCCCACAAAACTATGAAGGATGGCAATCAATTGCGGCATGGCAGTCATTTCTACCTTTCGAGCGACAATAATTCCAATGACTGAAGCAATCGCTATGGCTATGATGATGTAAATATGTCCTTGAACGCCGTCACCCAATACCGTCGCCAAAACGGCGATGACCATACCGATGATTCCGAAAAGAACTCCTCTTTTTGCTGATTCCTGAGAGGATAAACCTCCTAAACTTAATATAAATAAGATACATGCAAATAAATAAGCTGCAGTTTGAATTCCCATAATTAAAATTCTGGTTTGAATTATTTTTTAAACATTTTCAACATACGGTGTGTAACTAAGAAACCTCCCACAATGTTGATGCTAGCGACCAAAATGGCAAAAAAAGCAATAATTGTGAGCGGGTCCGAAAAATCTCCTGTGGTCTGTAAAAGTCCGCCTACAATGATAATTCCACTAATCGCATTTGTAACTGCCATCAGCGGTGTATGCAAAGAATGACTCACATTCCAGATGACTTGCCATCCGACAAATACAGCCAAAACAAATACCGTAAAGTGCTGCATAAAGTCAGCCGGTGCAAATTGACCTAAGAAAAATAGAAAAGCGCCGATTACACCCAATTGAATAAATAAGGAAATCGATTTTTTCTTTGCACTTTTCAGATCAATGGCTCTTTGTTTTTCCGGACTGATTTCGACTTCCACTGGTTTTGGTTTTTGGGGACTCACGGGTAGGGGAGCGGGCGGCCAATTGATTCTCCCATCATGGGTGACCATGGCTCTTGAAACCACTGCATCTTCCATATCGATTTTGAAATTCTCCGCTTTCCCCATATCATCCAATAAATGACACAAGTTATTTCCGTAAAGTTGGGAAGCTTGGGTTGGCAATTGATCTAATTTTCCTAGAATCGTAACTCCGTTATCGGTCGTGAAAATCTCACCATTTTTGGTCAAGACACAGTTCCCACCCGTTGATGCTGCCAAATCTACGATGATAGAACCCGGTTTCATGGCTGCTACATGATAATCCAAAATTAATTTGGGGGCTTCTCTTCCTGGAATCTGCGCTGTTGTGATAATGATATCGACTTCCTTGGCTTGTTCCAAGAATAATTTCATTTCGGCTTCAATAAATTCCGGACTCATCACTTTGGAATACCCCGAAGCGGTTGCGCCATCTTCTTCAATATCCACCGTAAGGAACTCTGCACCCATTGATTCGATTTGCTCGGCTACTTCCATTCGGGTGTCAAATGCACGAACGATTGCTCCTAAAGACTTTGCCGCGCCAATGGCTGCTAAACCAGCAACTCCTGCGCCGATTACCAAAACTTTTGCGGGTTCCACTTTTCCTGCGGCTGTAATTTGTCCATTTAAAAAGCGACCAAAATGAAAAGAAGCTTCTATTACAGAACGATATCCCGCGATGTTTGCCATTGATGAAAGTACATCCATCTTTTGTGCCCTCGAAATGCGAGGAATGGCGTCCATAGCAACAGCATTTACTTTTTGAGCCACTAATTGGTCCAGAAGTTCTTGATTTTGAGCGGGCCATAAATAACTGAGTAAAACCAATCCTTCTTTCATTTGAATAACTTCCTCCGAAGTGGGCGGTTGAACTTTCAGAACAATGTCCGATTGTCCATAAATCGTACGGGCAGAAGATACAAGTGTAGCTCCAGCATCTTTGAATTCTTGGTTTGAATAATTGGATCTTAGACCTGCATTTTCTTGAATTTGTACTTCAAAACCTTGCTTTATAAGTCGTTTAACCGTTTTGGGTGTAGCGGCTACCCTTAATTCGTCTTTCGATATTTCTATAGGTATTCCTACTTTCATAGAATTTTGGATATTTTATTAATGCTAATTATGTATGAGTTTTATTTGAGCTTTTACGTTGGTCGCAGGATTGCTTCATTTCTAATTCTTAAATAAAACACAAAACAGTCGTAAATATACAAGTATTAGCTTAATAGCCTAAAAACTTCATTGTTTTTTTTTCAGAAGTTTAATAACAACATGTTTAAGTTGAATATTTTTCCTCAAAAAAAAAACCGACTCACAGAATAGATAAAACGTGGAGTCGGCATTGATTTAATTTTTAGTGTGGATTACAAAGGAATATTTCCGTGTTTCCGATTTGGGCTTTCTACGACTTTCCCTTCCAACATCGCGAAACTTTTGATTAATTTTCGACGGCTGTTGTGAGGCAAAATTACTTCATCAATAAATCCACGTTTTGCAGCTTCATACGGAGTAGCAAATAATTCAGAATATTCTTTTTCTTTTTCAGCTAATTTCGCTTCGTGATCATCAGCTTCCGCAATTTCTTTTTTGAAGATAATTTCAGATGCGCCTTTTGCGCCCATAACCGCAATTTCAGCTGTAGGCCAGGCAAAGTTCATATCTGCACCAATGTGTTTTGAATTCATCACGTCATACGCTCCACCATAGGCTTTTCGCGTGATTAATGTTACTTTTGGGACAGTGGCTTCGCTCAAAGCGTACAATAGTTTTGCACCGTGAACGATGATTCCATTCCATTCTTGATCGGTTCCCGGTAAAAATCCAGGTACATCGACCAAAACCAAAAGGGGAATGTTAAACGCATCACAGAATCGAGTAAAACGAGCCGCTTTTACCGAACTGTCCACATCTAAAACGCCGGCTAAAAACATCGGGTTATTGGCAACAATTCCAATACTCCTTCCGCCCAAACGCGCAAATCCTACAACTATGTTTTCAGCAAAATCTTTGTGAATTTCAAAGAAACTTTCTTCATCGATGATTTCATAGATAACCTCTTTGATATCATACGGCTGATTTGAACTTTCTGGAATAATTGTATCTAAATTCGGACGAAGTTCTTGACCCAATTCAAACGGATATTTCTCGGTCAATTCTTGGTTATTTTGAGGCAAATAGCTCAATAATTTCTTTACATCTTCCAAACACTCCACATCGTTGGCAGAAGTAGTATGCGCTACTCCGGATTTCGTGGAATGCGTACTTGCGCCACCTAATTCTTCGGCAGTTACGGTTTCATTGGTCACCGTTTTTACCACGTTCGGTCCGGTTACGAACATGTAACTGGTATTTTCAACCATCATTGTAAAATCCGTCATTGCCGGTGAATAAACTGCTCCTCCCGCACAAGGTCCCATAATAGCTGAAATCTGTGGTATGACACCCGAAGATTGAACGTTCCGATGGAATATATCGGCATAACCGCCCAGTGAGCGAACGCCTTCTTGGATTCTTGCTCCTCCGGAATCATTCAGACCAATCATAGGTGCACCAATTTTCAGCGCCATATCCATGACTTTACAGATTTTTTCAGCATGGGTTTCAGAAAGGGAACCACCAAAAACAGTGAAATCTTGCGCAAAAATATAAACCAAACGGTTGTTTATGGTTCCATAACCTGTTACCACTCCATCGCCTGGATAGATTTCTTTCTCCATCCCAAAATCCTGGGTTCTATGTTCCACCAACATTCCGATTTCCTCAAAAGAACCATCGTCCAATAAATATTCGATGCGTTCTCTTGCGGTTAATTTTTTCTTCGCGTGTTGTGCGGCAATTCTTTTTTCACCTCCACCCAAACGGGCTTTTTCTCTTTGTTCTAATAATGTCTTTATAGTTGGGTTCATACTGGTTTACGAGTTTGGGATTCTAACAATGTTTTTTTCTTCTAAATAGTGTTTCAACGCCATAAGCGCAGCAATTTCCGCTTCTTTCTGGGTTTGATTTTTGATGATTTCGGGATTGTAAAAGTTCTTCACAAAATTGGTATCGAAATTTCCCGAAGTGAAAGCTTCATGTTCAAAAACATATTTCCCAAAAGATAAAGTCGTTTGAATTCCTTTTACTTTGTATTTCGTAATGGCTTTTAACATGATGTAGATTGCTTCTTCTCGTGTTTTTCCGTGGGTAATTAACTTTGCCAACATCGGGTCATAATAAATCGGGACATCCATTCCTTCATCAATCCCATTGTCCACACGGATTCCATCGCCTTTTGGAACTTTATATACTTCTAAATTTCCAATACTCGGCAAAAAATTATCCAAAGGATCTTCGGCATACACCCTCAATTCCATTGCCCATCCGTTGATTTTTAAATCTTCTTGTTTGAAAGGAAGTGTTTCTCCACGTGCAACACGAATTTGCAATTCAACCAAATCCAAACCTGTAATTAATTCAGTTACCGGATGCTCCACTTGCAATCGCGTATTCATTTCCAAGAAATAAAAATTTTTATGTTCATCCAAAAGGAATTCCACTGTTCCAGCTCCGACATAATCACACGCTTGAGCTACGCGCACAGCGGCTTCACCCATTGCTTTTCGGATTTCAGGGGTAAGAAAGGAAGAAGGTGCTTCTTCAATCACTTTTTGATGACGACGTTGAATACTGCATTCTCTCTCGAAAAGAGAAACGGTGTTTCCGTGCCTATCGGCCATGATTTGAATTTCAATGTGACGAGGAGAAGTAACAAATTTCTCAATAAAAACCGAACCGTCTCCAAACGCAGACGTTGCTTCTGAGATGGCTCTTTGCATTTGCTCTTCAATATCTTCTTCTTTCTCCACGATTCGCATTCCTTTTCCACCGCCACCCGCAGCGGCTTTGATGATAATTGGGAAACCAATTTCTTTGGCAATTTGGATAGCTTTGTTCACATCCGTAATCGCTTCATCCAAACCGGGAACCATGGGAATATCATATTTTTTTACGGCCTCTTTGGCTTCTAATTTATTTCCCATCAGCCGAATCGCCATCGATTTGGGACCGATGAAAATAATTCCATTTTTCTCTACTTTTTCCGCAAAATCTGCATTTTCAGAAAGGAAACCATAGCCGGGATGAATCGCATCTACGTTTAATTCTTTGCAAACTTCAATGATTTTATCGCCCAACAAATAGGATTGATTGGACGGACTTTCTCCGATCCAAACGGCTTCATCGGCAAATTTCACGTGGGGGGCTTCGCGGTCTGCAGTGGAATAAACCGCTACGGTTTTCATTCCCATTTTTTTGGCTGACTTCATTATCCGAAAGGCAATCTCACCTCGGTTGGCTACTAATATCTTTTTCATTTTGAATAATTCTTTGGGTTGAAAGATTTCCTTAATCTTCGAATTCAATTAATAATTGACCTTTTTCAACGGCTTCCCCTTGATTTACCACAACGGATTTTATTATTCCTGCGCGGGGCGAGTTGAAACTATTTTCCATCTTCATTGCTTCCAAAATCAATAGTCGATCTCCTTCTTGGACTTCTTGACCTACTTTTACCTCAATGCTTAAAATTAAGCCTGGCATGGGCGCATTGATGGCATTGACTTTTTTTGATGCACCGACTTCAAATCCTAATTGTTTGATCAAACGATCCAATTCGGAGGTAATTTCAACCTCATAATCAGTGTGATTTACGTTGATGGTGTATTTTCGGGAGATAAAATTCTTGTTTACAACTTCTGTTTGATATGAAATGCTTTCTTTTAAAACCTGAAATTGACTCCCATTTAGTTGAATGCTGTCTAAATTCGCTACTTGCTCATCGCTCAGTTCGAATTGCGATTCTTGATTGACAGTTACATTGTATGTACTCATAATTAATCTGTGAAGTAAAATTTCGATAAAATTAAGCTTTCTATTCTTTTTATGCCAATTTTAAGCAAATCTTCTCAAAAGGGGATAGGAAACTAGTTGAAAATAAGTCAGCGTTACATGGATTTTCTTTTTTATAAAGTCTGAAAACGAGAAGATGACAAGTATCAAATTTTGGAAATAGAGAAATTGAAACTGTTGGTATAATGAACAATGGATTTTTATCTTCTGTTTGTTGGATACTAATCCTTGATCCTTGGGTGAATTCGATTTCTAACAGTCGAAACCAAAGATTTAACCAAATAAAAAAGGTGGACATCGCAGTTGCTATTCAAGAAAATTTGGACAAGAAAGTGGAAGTAAGTAGAATTATAATAGAAACTTACTATGTAAATACTCATTCAGAATCAGGATATACTCAATAAGACCATTGAAATACTCATTTACACTTAAAAAAGAACAAAATAAATCTCACCTTGCCCTAACTAGACTTTGACAATCAATGAAAATAAACTTTAAATGAATAGTATGAAAACAAGAAGAGTACAAAAAAAAATGGCTTTGATGCTTTTTGGTGGAAGCCTTTTACTTCTAACTGCTTGCGATGTAGCAAAAACGGTTGCCAGTGAGTATGGAATTAACATTCCTGAAGGAACACAATCCGTTCAAACTTCAACGCCTATCACAACGGGACCTGCTATCGTAAATACTGGTTTTGAAAACGATGCAGCAGGTTGGAAAATTGTGGGCGATGCCCAAGGAGGTTACATTGAACCTAATTACATGAAAAGTGGAGGTGTTTCGAACGGTTATATTTATGCAAAAGATGATGTTGCTGGCGGTGTTTGGTATTTTGCAGCTCCTAGTTCTTATTTGGGCAATAAATCCAATTACTTCGGAACAACTCTTCGTTATAGTTTGTTCCAACGAATTACGGGTTCTGCTAATCCTTTTGAAAATAAAGATGTCATCTTTAAAAGTGGAGACAGGATGATTTACTTTCAAATGAATAAAACTGAACATCCTCGAAGTGCTTGGACTCATTATGCCGTTCAAATTAAAGCCAATAGTGGTTGGAAAAACCAAAATGGAAATATAGCAACAGAGGCAGAAATGAGAAATGTACTTTCAAATGTAACTGAATTTTGGATTCGAGGTGAATTTCAAACAGGTGCCGATGAAGGAGGGTTAGACAACGTGAGAATTAATTAATTTATTTTTTATCAAACCCTTCAAATCTTTGAAGGGTTTTTATTTTTTGAATGTGGTTTAATACTTATTTTCGTCCTTAACTATATAATTATCCATCGTTCTTACGTTTATTTTTCTCTCACACAAAAGTCATCAAAAATACGGTTTCCGATTCGTTGGATTGGAAATTCAAATAACCGTCTTGGGCTTCCATACAGTTTTTGGACAAACTCAAACCAATGCCCGCACCTTTTTCTCGGGTCGTAAAAAACGGAATGAAAATCTTTTCTCGAATCATCGGATCAATGCCAATGCCATTGTCAATCACTTCAATAAAAGTTCGGGAAGTTTCTTGGTGGATGCGCACCGTAATTTCCTTTTCCTTTTTCTGACTTTTTCCCAAAGCATGCAAGCTATTGGTGATCAAATTCACCAAAACATGTTCGGTCAAATTCGGATCGATTGTATGGTAAATCTCTGGGAATTCAGCAATAAATTTTAGCTTAATTCCTTTTTCATTGGCCCAAGATTGCATCATTTCTATGACGCTTTCCACCACATGTGCCAAATTCGTATGGCTTTTTTGGGCTTGTGGAAATTGACTTAATTGTCGGTAATTGTCCACGAAAGCCAGCATTTGCACGGTTTTTTTCTGAATGGTTTTCAAACTTTCCTTGAAATCATTTTCGTCTTCTTGTTCCCATTGTTCTTTGTCCGCATAATATTGCAAACTCCCCACCAATGAGTTGATCGGTGTCAAGGTATTCATGATTTCATGCGCGATGACTTTCATCAAATCATACCAAGCCTGTTTTTCTTTTTTCTCAACGATGGATTGTACCGAATCCAACAAAACCGTGAAATAGGTGTAATTGTAGGTTTGAATGGTTGAAGTTTTCAATGAGAAAGCTTGTTTTTCTTTGTGATCCACTGCGATGTCCAATGTTTGTTGCACGGTTGAAAAATCGATGGATTCTAATTTCTGAGTAAATTGAGGCAAATTCCGTTGTAAATTGTGCCAGGAAGCAAATTTTGGAATTTGGAAAATTTCAGCAAAGCCTAAATTCATCAAAAAGATTTCCCAATCATTTTCGTCCGATTTTCGCAAAATCAAAACCCCTGTCGAAATGCCGTTGAACAAATTGTCGTAAATGAGTTTGACTGATTCTTGTTCAAAAAAAGCATGCCGTTGCTTCTCATAGACTTGAGACAAAACGCCAAAAATTTCTCCTTTTCTGGACGAAGAGGTTTGCATAGAGAAATCCTCTGAAAGCATCGAACGCAAGGTTTTTTGAATGTCCTGAAAAGGTCGATAGAACGCAAAATACAGTTCAACAAAAAAAACGATGACCAAGAAAAAAACGAAGAAAGAAGTGATCGGAAAACCGTTGAGATAAATGAAAATCGCCGCAACAGAACTGCCACAAATTAACACCAATCGCAACACGATTTTTAATACAAAATAAGGACTCATGCTGTCAAATTAAATTTTTCAATTCTGCGGTACAAGGCTGCCCGCGTGATGCCTAACTCTTCTGCCGCTTTGCTGATGTTTCCTTGAAATTTGCGCAACGCACTTTGGACCATCTTTTTTTCCATTTCTTCCAAAGTCAATTGCTCCGCGTTTTCTTCCGGGATATTGATTGCCGAAAAATGAAGCACATAACTATCAATCGTTGTTTCTTCTGCCAAGATGACTGCGCGTTCCAATACATTTTCCAATTCACGGATGTTGCCTGGCCAAAGATAATTTTCCATGTCTTTTTTCGCTTGATCAGACAATTTCAAATCGGTTTTTCGGTATTTGAATTTGAATTTTTCCAAAATGAATTCCGCCAAAGGGACAACGTCTTCTTTTCTTTCACGCAGTGGCGGCAATTGAATTTCCATGGTGTTGATTCGGAACAACAAATCTTGTCGAAAATTGCCTTCATTCACCATTTGATGAATCGACGCATTGGTGGCACAAATTACGCGTACATCGATTTTTCTTTCTCGAAACTCACCCAAACGATGGATGGTTTTATTTTGTAAAACGGTCAATAATTTTGCTTGTAACGCCAAGGATAGATTGCCAATTTCATCTAAAAAAATGGTGCCGCCATCCGCCTGTTCAAATCTTCCAGGTGTATCTTTTTCAGCACCCGTAAATGCGCCTTTTGCATAACCAAATAATTCACTTTCAAACAGGTTTTCATTCAAAGAACCCAAATCTACATGCACAAAAACCGATTGATTTCTGTGGGATTGTCGGTGAATTTCTTGTGCTAAGATGAATTTTCCTGTACCATTTTCACCTAAAATCAAGACGTTGGCATCGGTTTTTGCTACTTTTTTCGCCAATGAAAACGCGTGCAATATGGAAATGGATTTTCCCTCAAAAAATGAAATTTCAGGTACTTGGTTGACTTTTTCCAATTGTTCCACTTTTCGGTTTTTTCGCGCCAAATCTACCGCTGCATTGACCGAAGCGTACAATTTATCATTGTTCCAAGGTTTCAACACAAAATCAAAAGCGCCTTTCTTTAAACTTTCAATGGCCAAAGCAACGTCGCCAAAACCCGTCATCAAAATCACCACAGTTTGAGGCGAATTTTCTTGTAAATAATTCAACCAATACAAACCTTCTTGTCCATCTTCGTAACCTTTTCGGTAATTCATATCGAGCAAAACCACATCGATTTGATTCTCCTGGATGAATTGTTGGATTTTTTTGGACGCATCCGTCACAAAAACCTTACTGAAAAAGCGTTTCAGCCAAACCCGGGCAGAAAATAAAATGTCTGAATCATCATCTACAATCAATATATTGGCTTCTTTTTTTCTCATTTGTTTGTTTTTTAAACTCTGTTTCTATGTGGTTTATTTTACTTTTTTACCCCAATAGAACATTCTTTTTATATTTCAATTGTCCACTTTCGTACAAAATGTGTTCGAAAACGAACAGTCATAATGTCAATCCAGAATTTTCTATCCTATTTCCCAGTTAGTTACAACTTCATTAATCGATGGCATGTTTTTCACCTATATCTCATTGAAAAATAATTACTTAATGGACACGAAAGTTCAAAATAAAAAATCGAAATACAAAATAATCATTCCAATTATCGTTTTGGCTTTGGTTCTAATGGGTTTGTTGGCGTCTTCTTTTTTTAGAAAGAAATCCTTGAATGTCGATGCGTCACGCATCACGGTTCGCGAAGTCAAACACGGAAGTTTTGAGGATATTTTAATATTGAATGGAAAGATAGAACCCTTGAATTCAGTTTTGATCAATGTCGTTGAAGGCGGTGCTGTTCAAGAAATTTTTGTGGAAGATGGTGCGATGGTGCAAAAAGGAGAATCCTTGATGCGCATTTACAATCCCAATTCTGAATTGAGTTATTTGCAACAAGAAACGGCAATCATCGAACAAACCAACAATTTGAAGAATTTGAAAATTAGTCTGACCAACCAAGAATTGGAATTGGAAAAAGAATTGATTTTGATCCAACATGATTTCATCAATGCAGAACAACAATATGAATTGGACAAAAAGTTGTTTGCTTCTGAAATCATTCCAGAAAAAGATTACAAAAAATCTTTGGAAAGTTTCAATTACCAATCCAAACGAAAAGAAGTCATCCAAGCTAGTGTGCAAAGGGAAAAAGTAGCACGTGCGGTTCAAATTCGTTCGATCAATGAAGCTTTGGTAAAAATGGAACGAAATTTAGACATTCTCCGCAACAACAAAATGAATTTCCTGGTTTTGGCCAGTGCGAGTGGACGGATTTCTTCGTTTGATCCTACTTTGGGACAACACATCAATGCAGGCGAAAGCTTGGGGAAAATCGACATCATGGATGGCTATAAATTGAGTGCGAAAGTGGACGAATATTATATTTCGAAACTCGATGTGGCACAAAACGGAACGATCGAATCCAATGGAAAAACCTATGAAGTAATGATTTCTAAGATTTTACCCGAAGTGAAGGATGGACAATTTCAGGTGGATTTGGTGTTCAAAAATGAATTTCCAGAAAGTCTGCGAATGGGCATGTCTTTTAGTATCAAATTGTTTTTGTCGCAAAGTGCTGAAAGTTTGTTGATTCCGAAAGGTTCTTTTTACCAAGAAACCGTTGGAAAATGGATTTTCGTGTTGGACGGAGAAAACAAAGCTGTGCGAAGAGCCATCAAAATTGGCAGAGAAAATCCAGTATATTATGAAGTGAGCGAAGGTTTGCAGTCGGGCGAGAAAGTCATTACTTCTTCGTATGAAGATTATAAAAATATCGAAGTCTTGTTGTTGAAGTAGGAAGTACTATCTACAAAGTACCAAGTACTAAGTACAGAGTATCAAGTTTCAAGAAAAATTTAATTAACATATTTCATTTCCAATCATTATCTCGAACCTTTGGGGCGTGAGAAATCCCAAAGGTTTATTTCAAAAATAAGTACAAATCATAAAAATGTAGCACAATGATAAAAACAGAAAATCTAAACAAAGTGTACCGCACCGAAGAAGTTGAAACGCGTGCACTGAACAATGTGAATTTGCATATCAAAGCGGGAGAATTTGTCTCGATCATGGGGCCGTCGGGCTGTGGAAAATCGACTTTGCTCAATATTTTGGGGTTATTGGACGACGTTTCTTCGGGCAGTTATTTGTTTGACCAACAAGAAATGGCTCAACTGAAAGAAAGTGGCCGATCCAAAGTGCGAAAAAAGAACATTGGATTTATTTTTCAGAATTTCAATTTGATCGATGAACTCAATGTGTATGAAAACATTGAATTGCCTTTGATTTACAATGGCATCAAAGCCACAGAGCGCAAGCAAAAAGTCAATGAGATTTTGGAAAGAATGAACATTGCGCACCGTGACAAACATTTTCCGCAACAACTTTCGGGCGGACAACAACAAAGGGTTGCCGTTGCGCGCGCTTTGGTCACCGAACCCAAGTTGATTTTAGCGGATGAGCCAACAGGGAATTTGGACAGTAGAAACGGAAATGAAGTGATGGAATTGTTGACGAATTTACACGCCAAAGGTTCGACCATTGTGATGGTGACGCACTCGGCTTATGATGCATCTTTTTCTCAAAAAATCATTGAACTAAAAGATGGTGAAATCATCGCAGAACGCGCCAATAAAAAAGAAATGACTTTAGGATAGTTAGTATTAAGTATCGGGCAGCAAGTATCAAGTATTCCTATTGGCTTCAGCCACATGATTTTAAAAATTAAGCAAAAAAATAACCATGATTTACAACTGGATAAAAATAGCGTTTCGAAATTTCGCCAAAAACAAAATGGCCACTTTCATCAATGTCTTTGGTTTGACCATTGGGATGGTAGGCGTGATTTTGACCTTGCTTTATTGGAAAGACGAATTGAGCTACAACCAATGGAATTCAGAAAAAAGCGAGGTTTACCAAGTGGTTCACGACATGGGTGATGAAATTTGGTCCACGGCAAGTATTCCAGAAGGCCAAAAAATGAAAGAAATCTTTCCTGAAATTGAAGACTATCTTTATTTGAATTGGCAAGGTGGTGAATTGGTGAAAACGGAAGGGAAGTCCTTGTACATGGATGGTATTTTGCCTACAACCAACAATTTTTTTGAATTTTTTCCATTTGAATTTATCGAAGGATCTGCGCAAAATGTATTGAGTGATGGTCAAAGCATGGCAATTTCTAAAAAATGGGCAAAAACATTGTACGGCGATGAGAAGGCCGTCGGGAAGACCATTGAGATTTTGGACAAAGCATACATCGTCAAAGGTGTATATGAAAATGAAGTCAATTCTTCTGAAAATCCTGAGGCGGTGATTCCCATGGATTGGAAGAAAATAAAGGAAGAGCAAGGAGAAAAATGGGGAAATTATTCTTTTAGATTGTATGTGAAAATTCCAGATAAAAAGTTTAGCGAAGATTTGGTAAAACGTATCAATCACGAAATTGTGTATGTCAGTCAAGTCTTACCCAATGCACAGAAAGAAGGCATCAGTACTGAAGAATACGAAAGCAAATACGGCAAAACTGAAATTATCTTTGATCAACTGAACAAAATGCGGCTTTTTGCTGTGGGTGACGGTGGCACTTTGGGCAAAGGAAAACTTTCCATGTTGTACATTTTTAGCGGATTGTCTTTGGTGATTTTGCTTTTGTCTTGTGTAAATTTCATCAATTTAACGACAGCCAATGCCATGAAACGTGCTAAAGAAGTCGGTGTGAGAAAAGCTGTGGGTGCACGAAGAAAAAACATCATCGTACAATTCATGTTCGAAAGTGCGGTGCTTTGTGTGTTTTCTTTTTTACTAGCCTTGACTTTGGTGGAAGTGATTTTGCCTTATTTCAACCAATACCTGAACAAAAGCATGCAGTTGAGCTTGAGTGATTTGTTCGGTTATTTTGTATTGATTTTACTTTTGGTGATTTTGGTTTCAGGATTTTTTCCTGCGATTTATTTGTCTCAATTTCAGCCTTTGAAGGTGTTGAAAGGCAATTTCTCCCGAAGCAAATCAGGCGTTTTGGTTCGAAATGTTTTGATGGGTTTTCAGTTTTTCATTTCTACTTTCTTTTTGATTGGTGGGTTGATTGTTTACCTACAAGTGCATTACATGATGACGCGAGATTTGGGTTTCAATGCTGACCAAACTGTGATGGTTTATTTGAATGATTACCGATTTGATGGCCGTTATGACAAATACAAACGCATCAAACAAGAATTCAACAAAATCGATGGGGTTGAGAAAATCACAGCTGGAATGCGTGTGCCTGGTTATTTGAATAGTGTGACCAATAATTTAAGTTATTTGGATCAATCGATCAATGCCGCAAGTTGTGCGATGGATTTTGACTATTTGGACATGATGCAAGTGCAACTAGTGGAAGGCAGAATGCTTTCTGCTGAAATTTCATCGGATACCATTCAAAATGTTTTGGTCAACGAAACCATGGTGAAAGAATTGGGCATCAAAGATCCCATTGGAAAACAACTTCAATCAGGGATGTTGGATGAAAAATTGGTCATTGTTGGCGTCGTGGAAGATTTCTTCATTGAAGGATTTGACCGAAAAATTAAACCGACTTTATTTTTTCATTGGCATACGGTGGATTGGCAACAGTACAACTTCTCGGCTGTTTTGTTCAAAATTCAACCCGAAAAAACAGCATCAGTTTTGAATGAATTGCAAAAGCGATGGGAAACGGACATCGAGCCAGGTTATCCTTTTTCCTACAGTTTTGTTGATGATCAATTTGCGAAAACCTATGACCAATACAAAAAACAAAAAAATCTATTTTTGATTTTGACCATCGTGGTGGTTTTAATTGCTTTGCTCGGATTGTTTGGCTTGATTTCATTCGTCATTGAACAAAGGATGCGGGAAATTTCCATCCGAAAAACTTTAGGTGCTTCTCAAAAAGACATCATCGAAATGTTCAGCAAGAAATATATCATTATCGCGGTCATTGCTGTTTTCTGCAGCATTCCGTTGACTTATTATCTCATGAAAATGTGGTTGGAAAATTTTGTTTACCGCATTGAAATACCGTGGTGGCCATTTGCAGTTGCCTTCTTGGTTTTGACGCTATTGGCGCTTTTGGTCATTGGTTTCAGAACTTTAAAAGCTGTCAAAGAAAACCCAATCAAATATTTAAAATACGAATAGTTTAAAGTGCAAAGTAGCAAGTAATAGGTATCAAGTAGCAGGTATCAAGTACTTAGTATTGCCGTTGGCCACATGAGTTTAAACATAATAAAGAAATTCAAATTCTAAAAAATTAAGCAAAAAATAACAATGATTTACAACTGGATAAAAATAGCGTTTCGAAATTTCGCCAAAAACAAAATGGCCACTTTCATCAATGTCTTTGGTTTGACTTTGGGCTTATTAGGGCTCATCATTACTTTGTTGTACACCAATGACCAATTGAGTTACGATCGATGGATCCAAGACAAAGATCGAATCATTTCCGTTGGTTATCAATTTGATGATGAAAAAGACGTTTGGGGCGTTTCCTATCCGCAAATGGAAAAAGCAAAAGCCAACATGAGCAGCATTGAAGATATTTTGCTCGTTAGCGCCATGGGTTATGAAAGTACCAACGTCATCAACGGTGACAAAATCGTGCATGCGACCAAAATCGTTGAATCTACGCCCAACTTTTTTGCGTTTTTTCCATACAAATTCATTGAAGGAAATCCAGCAACTGCGCTGAATGCAAAAAACCATTTGGTCGTATCGGAGGATTTTGCTAAAAAAGCATTTGGAGAAGAAAATCCCATGGGAAAAAACCTTCAAATTGGAAAAACCAATTACATCGTTCAAGGCGTTTTTCGAATTGAGGAGAAAAGCAGCATCATGCCTGAAATTATTTATCCTTTTGAGAAAATGGATGATTATTGGGGAAATTATTCCTACAATGCGTACATCAAAATGAAAACGCCAATCAGTATTTCGGATTTCAAAGACCAATATTACCAAGCCGTTTGGGCAGAGCAAATCGAAAGAGAAGCTCAAGAGGAAGGCATGACTGTAGAAGAAGTTTTGGAGAATTTTCCGTTTCAAATTGCCGCTGCTTTGTTGGTTGATAGCCGTTTTGAAATGTTGAATTCCGCTACTTTTTTTGAACCCTATGGCAACAAAAGCATCATTCGAATCATGTTTGCGATTTCCATTTTACTTTTGGTGATTTCGATGGTGAATTTCATCAATTTATCGATGGCAGCCGCCGTAAAAAGAGCCAAAGAAGTCGGCGTTCGAAAAGCGATTGGCGCAGGAAAAGGATTGATTATTTATCAAAATTTATTTGAAACCACTTTATTGACCCTGTTTTCTTTTGTTTTGGCGATGGTCGGTATCGAATTGATTTTGCCTTATTTCAATGATTTCATGCAAACCGAAATTCAACTTCATTTTCTTTTGTTTTTAGGCATCATTGTATTGATTGTCGTTTTGATTTCTCTATTGACAGGCATTATTCCTGCGGTTTATTTGTCGAATATCAAAACCATTGAAGTATTGAAAGGCAGTTTTTCCAGAAGTTCAAAAGGGATTTATTTGAGAAATGCGATGTTGGGTGTACAATTCATGATTGCATCTTTCTTTTTCATGGGCAGTTTGATTGTTTATTTTCAAATCAATTATTTGAACCAATTGGATTTGGGTTTTAACAAGGAACAATTGATGGCGCTCAATTTTCGGTACAAAACGGACAAACCTTTTCAAGAATACGAAAAAGTCAAAACGCATTTGATGAACATCGATGGCGTTTCTGCGGTCAATAGCGTTCGTCCTTTGGTGGGAACCCAAACGGGATATTCGACGACTGAATTTAATTTCAAAGGCAAAAAAGTCAGCAATGTACAGTACAATTCGGTGGATTTTGGCTATCCGGAAATGACCCAAATGACTTTGTTAAAAGGACGGTTTTTATCGGATCAATTTGCTTCTGACACCATCAGCAGTGTGGTGATCAATGAAACTTTGGCGAAAGAATTGGGCATTTATGACGATCCCATCAATCAAAAGTTAGGAGAGAATACCATCGTCGTCGGTATGGTCAAAAATTATCATATCGCAGATGCTTTTTCACCAATTCCTGCTGCTTTTATGCACCATTGGAAAGCTTTTGATGGAAGCATGGTGTACAACCTTCGCAATGTGGTGATCAAATTTGATGCAGAGAAATTGCCGCATATTTTGAGCGAATTGGAAACCTATTGGCCAAAAGAAGTCATCACCAATGCGCCTTTTGAGTATTCTTTTATCGATAAGAATTTTGAAAAAACCTATGAACAGTACGTTCGTCAACAAAACATTTTTGGTGTCATGACCGCCTTGGTGATTTTGGTTGCGCTGTTAGGATTGTACGCTTTGTCGTCCTTCATCATTGAACAAAGATTGAAAGAAGTCGCGATCCGAAAGACGTTGGGCGCAGAAACCAAGAACATTATCCTACGATTTGCCAAGCCGTATTTGTTCATCGGTTCGGTGTCGATTTTATTGACTTTTCCATTGGTGATTTATTTGGCGAACGAATGGTTGCAGGATTTTGCTTACCGAATTGACATCAGCATTTGGCCTTTCTTAGGGTGCTTTTTGATTCTGTTGAGTTTGACTTTATTGGTGGTCAGTTTGAAAGCGTGGCGTGCGACCAAAATTAATTTGGTGAACTATTTAAAATACGAATAATTCTATTTCAAATCATGAAAAAAATATTCTTAATCCTCACTTCATTGCTCAGTTTGGCTTTGATGGCGCAAGAAAAAACCTGGACTTTGCAAGACTGCATTCAATATGCTTTGGACAATGATTTGTCGTTGAAAGAAGCGGCATTGGACACGGAATTTTATCAAAAAGAAATCACGGCAGCTTACGGGAATTTATTGCCCAATGCTGCATTGTATGCGGACCATCAATACAATTTTGGTTCGGTGATCGATCCAACGACCAATGCGCGGGTGAGTTCGGACATTCAGTCGAATTCTTTGAGTTTTTCTTCAAACATCGAATTGTTCAATTGGGGAAATTTCATCCACATTCAAACCACCAAATTGCAAAAAGAGAAAGCAAAATTCGACCAAGAAATCAAGAAAAATGAATTGATTGTGCGGATTGTTCAAACGTTTACCCAAATTCAATACGACAAAGAACAAATTGAATTATTAGAAAATCAATTGAAAAACACAGAAATCACTTTGAACCAAATCCAAAAAGAATTTGAATTGGGCAACAAAGCCAAAAGTGATGTGTATGAATTGATGGCCAATAAAATCTCGGAAGAACAATTGTTGCTATTGGCTAGAAATGCGTTCAAAGTATCGGAAACGGCTATGCTGAATTTATTGAATCTCAAAGAAAAAATCGATTTTTTATCGACTGAAGAATTGAGGATTGCGCCTTTGCAAGATGAAGTGGAGGAATTGTATGCGGTAGGTTCGGCGCTGCGTCCAGAAATCAAATCCGCGAATTTGCAAAAAGAAATTGCCCGAAAGAAAATTCAATTGCAAAGGAGTAATTTTTTACCCAGAATCAATGGAAATTATTCGTTATCGAGTTTTTATGTCGATTTGGAAACTGCTTCTTTGCGCGATCAATTCAAAAACAACAAAAACCATTATTTGGGTTTGTCGATTCAAATGCCTTTGTTCAACCGTTGGCAAACGCGCACAGCAATTCAACAAGCCAAAATTGAATGGGCACAAGCAGATTTGCAAGTAGAACAGCAAAAACAAGCGTACTTCAATGCGTTGCGAGAAGTGTTTACCCAAACAGAAAATGCCTATGACAATTGGCGAAAAGCGGAAGAAAACGTAGCTGCCCAAGAAATTTCTTTTGAAAAGACGGAAGAAAAATACCGTTTGGGGATGTTGGATGCGTATGGATATTTTGCTGCGAAAAATGGTTTGCTGAATGCACAAAATGCGTTGTTACAAGCGAAATACAACTACCATTACCAAAGTGTTTTGTTGCAATTTTATGTGACGAATGAATGGTAGTTTCTTATTTTGTATAAAGTATGGAGTACAAAGTACAGAGTATTGAGTACAAAGTATCATGTATTAAGAAATTCGCCCTGAAAGGGCAGTTTGAAGAAAACGAAAAACGCTTTAAAACGGGCTGGGATAATCAAATAGAGAAATTTAATTGGATTTAGGATGCGTTGACTTTGCTCTTGAAAAGGAATCCGTCTATTTTGCAATAGATTCTCTAACTTTGTAAATTCACTTAAAAATTTTAAAATAAATCTTCGATGACTCAATCCAAAGCCTTAGCCATTTTAAAGTCGGGACGAAATGTTTTTCTGACAGGCTCTGCGGGCGCCGGTAAAACCTATGTGTTGAATCAATATATACAGTATTTAAAAGAACACAAAATTGGTGTGGCAGTAACAGCCTCGACTGGAATTGCCGCTACACACATGAATGGTCAAACCATTCATTCATGGTCTGGGATTGGGATCCGAGATGAAATTTCTTACAGTTACTTAAGTAGTTTGAAAAAGCGAAAATACTTTCGGGATAAGATGGAAAACACGAAAGTATTGGTGGTGGATGAAGTGTCAATGTTGCATAGAAATCAATTGGATTCGGTGAATCGAGTGTTGAAATTCTTTAAAGAAGATGAAAGGGCATTTGGTGGAATTCAGGTTATTTTTTCAGGTGATTTTTATCAATTACCACCCATTGGAAATGATGAAGAATCATCCCGTCAAAAGTTTGCATTTATGTCCGATGCGTGGTTGGAGGCCGATCCCATTATTTGTTATTTGACCGAGCAACACCGTCAGTCCCAAAATGCGTTGAATGTGATTTTGAATGAAATCAGAAATGGAGAAGTGACTGAAAAGTCGATTGATTTGTTGGAATCTCGTATAGAATATCATCCAGATGAAGGAGAAATGGAAACCAAATTATTTACACACAATGCGGATGTAGATCGAATCAATCAAATGTTTTTAGCGCAAATCGGGAGTTCATCCCGAACATTCAAAGCTACTTTTAAAGGAAATGATATTTTGATTGAAACCCTGAAACGATCGGTTTTGGCCATGGAGGTTTTGGAATTAAAAGTCGGAGCGCAAGTCATGTTTATTCGTAACAACTACGATGCAGGTTTTGTGAATGGAACCTTGGGTCGCATCAGTGGATTTACTGAAAAAGGATTTCCACTCGTTAAAACAAGGGACAATGATTTAATTGAAGCCGCACTAGAAACTTGGGCGATTGAAGATGAGACCGGGAAAACTTTGGCTTCTTTTACCCAAGTTCCCCTTCGTTTGGCGTGGGCAATTACGGTTCATAAAAGTCAAGGAATGACTTTGGATTCCGCTATGATTGATTTGAGTAAAGCCTTTGAAAAAGGGCAAGGCTACGTCGCGCTTTCCCGATTGCGTGATTTAAGTGGTTTGAAGTTGAGAGGATTAAATCAAACGGCTTTGGAGGTCGATGAGTTGGCAATGAAAGCCGATTTCCGTTTTCGAGAACTCTCGCAAGATTGGGATGATTCGTTGGAGGAAGAAGAATTGGAACCCGAGTTCCGTGGATTTATAATTCGGTGTGGAGGAACTTTGGACAAAAGAGAAATTGCGCGCGCCAAAGAAAAATTAGCCGAGAAACAAGTCGTAAAAAAAATATCGACTTTTGATGTTACAAAAAAGTTGTTGGAAGAAAAGTTAAGTATAAAAGAAATTGCAGAACAACGCGGAGTTTCCCAAGACACTATTTTTAAACATATAGAATCGCTCGCAGATATGTATCCGGAATTTAATTTGGACTTTTACAAACCTTCTGAAGCGATACTTAAAAAAGTTGCGAAATCAATGGGAAAACAGAAACAAGATAAGATTTTATTACGTCCTATTTTTGAAGATTTAAACGAGGAAGTAAGTTACGATGAAATAAAGAGAGCTTTGATTTTTCTGAATCGAAGAAAGAAATAAAATAGGAAAGTTGATGAAGTGATATTTAGACAAATGCTATGAATCTACAGTCATCAACTTTCTGCTATCCTTTTTCAAATGTCGTAATTATTCTACAATAAAGTAGATTCCTTTTCTTTCCGAAGGTGTTTCTTCACCGGGAGGCGTTTGTTGAAATTCAACCAAACAGCTTCCTAAATTCTCACCTTTTACTTCATACGTACGAACACCTGGAACACCAACCATTCCTTCTGGTGCGTCATTTTGTTTGTAATCCCCTTCGTTTACATTGACCGAACAATCATTTTCAGTCTCTGTTTTCCAAGCATAGCCAGTTGAAGGATTAGCATCCACTTTAACCAAAACGGTGGCGCCTTTTTTCACTTTTACGAATTGTAAATGGTCATAATCATTTAAGTTAATTTCATTTGGATAATAATTCCAAGCTTCTTTCATAGTCGTTTTACAACTTGTAAGAGACAATACAGCAATAGAGAATATAAAGTATTTTTTCATCAAATTTGAATTTTAAGTGAATTTAGGATATTTTATTTAATTAACATAAAAAAAACAAAAAATCTCGATTTATATTCCAAATATATTGAATTATACATTGATTTTAGAATTAGTTAGAAACTTCATCCGCATATAATTCCAATGCACTTTTAAATCTATTTTTCAGTTCATCCGCCAAACTTTGGGGTTCTAAAACTTTTAAATTTGCACCCATTGACATCAATTCAAATACAAAATCATAGGTAGGAATCAAATGCAATTTAATCAGCATATCTCTTCCATCTTCCTCGAGAATTTCCTGTGAGGTATGAAGCGGTAAAGTGCGAATGTATTCGCCAAAACTATTAGTCAATTTCAGAATGATGTCTTGGGGTTCTCCATTACTCGGCCCTACAATTCCAAACGAATTTTTGTAATATAGTTTGGGATCCATGGTTTGAGGATGTTGAAATTTAATCGGTAAAATTTGCAAAGCATAGATTCGGTCCAATCCAAATGTTCGGAAATCTTTCTTTTCTAAATCATACGCCAAAACATACCAACGGTCTTTGAATTCTTTCAATAAATACGGTTCTACTTTTCGGGAATCAATTTCATCTGGAAAAAACTTTTCATATCGAAACTGAATTTGATATCGATTCTGAATCGCATGCAATAATCCATTTAAATTTTCGGTTCCCGTAGATTTTCGCGGTTTGAATTGAATGAATTGAGAAATGGTCTGATTCAGATTCAACAGTTGAAAAACATCCAAAGCTTCGAACAATCGATCACTGTACGTATCTTCAATATCATCCGAAATATAATAGGCCTTTTTGGTTCGATTAAATTTGATTTCAATCTTATATAATGCAGCAATTTCTTTTACATCCCGCTGAAAAGTTCGCTTTGAAATCTCTAAATCAATTTCATACAACTCTGATTCCGAACGTAGTTTGGATAATATCTCCTCAAAAGTACAAGGGTTTCGCCTTAGTTTCTTGATAATTATCTGATGCCGATGTAATGCTTCTTGTTTAGACATACTTTAAAGTTTTTGTAAATATAGGAATTCAAAACGACAAGCTATGTCATATAAATGTTTTTTGAATCGTGAATTTTAAATGGAAGTATTTTATTGGTATGTATTCTGAATTTATTTGAATAAGCTTTTCATTTTGACGTTGTACCCAGTTTTCTTTACTTTTCATTTGGAATTGAAAACAAAAAAAGCCTATCCACAGAATAGGCTCAAAAAAGGTTTAGGTTTTGATAGTTTAGGTTAACTATTCAATTAGGCAAAACAGAATTTTGGTTTATACTGTTTTACTGAATACGAAATTACACCTTCATAAAGTCAATCTATGTCGTTGAAAAAAAATAGTGAAAAGATTTTGAAGAAAGTGAAAAGGACTTTTTTGGATTGAATGATCAGCGAAATATCCTAACTACTAATTAAGCTGATAAGTCGCTGGAACGGATTTCGTTAAAAATGTATCCTATAATATAGTTCCTTTTAAAACTACGGCGGCAATGGTGAAATAAATGATTAAACCCGTTACGTCCACTAAGGTAGCAACAAAAGGTGCGGATGATGTCGCGGGATCTACTTTCAATTTTTTCAACACAATCGGAATCATGGAACCGGATAAAGTTCCCCACAATACAATTCCAACCAACGATAATAATATTGTCCATGCAATTAAATACCAATATTCGCCGTAATCATACCATCCGAGGTAATGCCACAGTGAGATTCGAACAAAACCTATGGTTCCTAAAATAACTCCTAACGTCAATCCTGAGAAGATTTCTCGTCGCATCACAAACCACCAATCTTTTAAATTGATTTCTTTAAGTGCCAACGCTCGAATAATCAAAGTGGCAGCTTGTGATCCACTGTTTCCACCACTTGATATGACCAAAGGAACAAACAAGGCCAAAACAACAGCGGAAGCGATTTCTTCCTCAAAGAATCCCATTGCCGTCGCAGTAAGCATTTCACCAATAAATAGAACCACCAACCAAGTGGCTCGCTTTTGAGTCAGTTTGAAAAAACTGGTTTTTACATAAGGGAAATCCAATTCTTCAACTCCTCCAAATTTTTGAAGTCCTTTGGTTTCTTTTTGTACCGCAACGTCCATAATGTCGTCCACCGTCAAAACGCCCATTAGATAATTTTCATCGTCCACAACCGGTATCACAACTCGATCATAATCCATGAATTTTTCAATCGCTGTTTCTTTATTATCGGTGATGTTCAGCGCAATAAAATCTCCATCCATCAAATCGGAAATCCTCACCTCGGGCGAATTTAATACCAACCGACGAACTTGAATATCGTCTAATAACTTTCCGTTTTTATCCACCACATAGATTACATTGACAGCTTCGGTGTCTTTGAAATTCTTTCGAACATATTCCGAAGCTTCCCCCACACTCATGTCTTTTGAGATCGTCGCATAGTTAGTATCGACAATTCGAGCCACACTGTTTTTGGGATATCCCAAGAAATCTTGGGTGGAAGTTTTATTTTTTTTGTTTAGAAAATGGAAATATTTCGCACGCTCGCTTAAAGGAACTTGCGCAAAAAATCGGGTTCTATCGTCACTGTCTAAATGGTTTAATAAAAAAGCCGTTTTTTCTTCACTCAATCCGCGGATAAGTTTTTGTTGAAGTTGTGAATCCAAATAGCTGAAAACCTTAACTTGGGTATTTTCATCCAATTTCGAAAAAGAATGCAGTGCTGCCTCCAAAGGAATTTCATCGATGATTTCGGCCAATTCCGCCGGATGGACACTGCCCTTTTTCTTATCAAAAGAAGAGTAAATATTGAAATTAGCATCCCATTTCTTTCTACCGCTGTTTTTATGATTTTTTTTCATACATTTTTCTTTTCAATGATTTTCTAGTTCTTTTCTTATCGATAAAACGTCCTAATTTTCTTGGTAAAACGAACAAAAACGTAAACATACAAGGAATTCTCATGAAGCACCGAATTGTTTCGTGAACTTCTTCTAGAAAAACTATCTTTGCAAAATTAAATGGAGCACACAAAATAGGTGCTTATTATCCTAAAAAAAATGAAAATAGCCGTATTTGTTTCAGGAACTGGAACTAATCTACAAAACATCATCGATGCTGTCCAAAGTGGACAATTGGAAAATGTAGAAATCGCCATGGTTATGGCCGATCGCGATTGTTATGCCGTTGAACGTGCATTGGATTACGATATCCCCACTTTTCTTTTGGAAGAACGAAGTACGTTTTCGGAAGATGCGGACGGAAATTTGGAAGGAGAAAACATTGATTTAATTGTTTTAGCCGGTTTCCTATCGATTTTAAGCGAAGAATTCACTGAAAAATGGAAAAATAAAATCATCAATATTCATCCTGCCTTGTTACCCAAATTTGGTGGAAAAGGAATGTATGGTAAAAAAGTACACAAAGCTGTTTTGGAAGCGGGAGATCCACAGAGTGGTGCAACCGTTCATTATGTCACTGCAGGAGTTGATGAAGGAGAAATCATCGTTCAAAAAGATTTTGAAGTGGAATTGAGAGATGAAGTGGAAGATTTGCAACGAAAAGTAGCGGAAGTTGAAAGAGAAATTCTCATTCAAGCGATTCAAAAAATCCAAGCTGAAAAACACTAGTTGAAATTCAATATTCACACAATTTAATACAAAATAGAATGCAAAAACAAGCTTTAATCAGTGTATCTGATAAGTCAAATCTATTGGAATTCGCCCAATTTTTGGTACGCAAAGGATATCGTTTACTTTCGACCGGAGGAACTTTCAATCATTTGAAAGACAACGGAATCGATGTAACGGAAGTAAAAGACGTAACCGGTTTTCCAGAAATCTTAGACGGTCGCGTGAAATCGCTTCATCCTGCTATTCACGGTGGAATTATGGCACGTCGTTCAGACGAAAATCACATGAAAACTTTACAAGAACATTCCATCCATCCCATTGATATTGTCATTGTAAACTTATATCCTTTCTTTGCGAAAATGAATTCGGGACTTTCCGAAGCAGAAATGATTGAATTCATTGACATCGGTGGACCTTCCATGTTGCGCTCATCGGCTAAGAATTTTAACGATGTAACGGTTTTAACGGAAGTTGAAGATTACGCGAAAATTCAACAAGAGATTGAAGAAAATGGAACGACGCTTTTGGAAACAAGACGTCAATTAGCTGGAAAAGTTTTTAACTTAACTTCGGCTTATGATGCTGCGATTTCAACGTATATATTAAATGAAGATTTCCCTCATTTCTTGGAATCATCCTATGAAAAAGTGATGGATCTACGTTACGGCGAAAATCCCCATCAAAAAGCAGCCTATTACGTCGATAAAACCAAGAATGGCGCAATGAAGGATTTTGAATATTTGCAAGGAAAAGAACTTTCTTTCAACAATATTCGAGATATGGACTTGGCGTACAAAGTGGTTTCTGAATTCAAAGAAATCACGTGTTGTGCGGTAAAACATTCCACTCCCTGTGGCGTAGCTATCGGAAAAAATGTAGATGAGGCGTATCAAAAAGCGTATGCGTGTGATCCGGTTTCCATTTTTGGAGGAATTATCGCTTTCAATGCGGAAGTGAATGCAACCACGGCGGAAGAATTAAATAAAATATTTTTAGAAATTGTGATCGCTCCTTCGTTTACAAAAGAAGCTTTGGAGGTTTTCAAAGTAAAAAAGAATTTACGAATTATTAAAGTTAACCATCCCATTTCAGATCGCGTGAGTTATTCAAAAACAGATGGAGGTTTATTGGTTCAGAGTGTCGATAATCAGTTTTCAAATGAGTTTCAAATTGTAACGGAAATGGAACCGACTAAAAAGCAAATGGATGATTTGATTTTTGCGCAGAAAATTGTAAAATGGGTGAAATCCAATGCAATAGTTGTTGCAACCAATGGACAAGCATTTGGAATTGGAGGTGGACAAACCAACCGAATCTGGGCAGCGCAACAAGCGATAGAAAGAGCAAAACGAGTGCAGACCGAAGAATTGGTATTGGCATCGGATGCGTTTTTCCCATTCCGTGACAGTGTTGATTTCGCGGCTGAAAATGGAATTACCGCCATCATTCAACCCGGCGGTTCTGTAAAAGATCAAGAAAGTATTGAAGCTTGTAATGAACATGAAATACCGATGGTATTTACAGGGATGAGACATTTCTTGCATTAAATACTAACAAAACTTTAGAAGTTTTAATTTTTTATAATTCAAAGCCGACTCGTAAAAAAGTCGGCTTTTTTTGATTGGTATTTTCAGAATAGAACAATTTAACATCCAATTATTAATTCGAAAAACCTTCGAAAAGAGTCAAATAATGCCTAAATTGCATGTATGAATTTAATCTAAATTCAAACAAACCCATGAATACAAGCACACAAAATAAATTTACGATTGGCGTAGAGGAAGAATATCA
Source organism: Weeksellaceae bacterium (assembly GCA_041676545.1). Lineage (GTDB taxonomy): Bacteria > Bacteroidota > Bacteroidia > Flavobacteriales > Weeksellaceae > Moheibacter. Next base: position 27,300 of record JBAYRQ010000004.1, read on the forward strand.
AATCATCGATGCGGAATCCCGTGATTTGGTTTCCCATGTTTATAAAATCATCAAAGGTGGAAAACCGACTTTAAAAGAAAGTTTAAAACATGAAATGCACGCTTCTGCCGTTGAATTAGGAACTGGAATATGCAACAATGTGGCGCAAGTCAGAGTAGAATTAACTGATCTGCGCAAACAATTAATTGCCATAGCGCATGAACAAGGATTACGTATTTCAGGCGGTGGAACACATCCTTTTTCGGATTGGAAATTAAATGCAATCGTTTCGGGCGATCGATACAATAAAATCGTCAGTGATTTGGGTGATGTGGCCAGAGAAAACTTGGTTTTCGGATTGCATGTCCATGTTGGAATTCCCAATAGGGAAGAGGGTTTACGGATTCAGAATGTAGTTCGTTACTTTCTACCGCACATTTTTGCGCTTTCAACCAATTCTCCTTTTTGGTTAGGAAGGAATACCGGTTTTAAATCCTATCGTCAAGAAGTTTTCGCGAAATTTCCACGAACGGGAATTCCGAGTTATTTTTCGAGTATTGCAGAATTTGATCACTACATCAACATCTTGATTAAAACCCAAACCATTGATAATGCTAAGAAAATTTGGTGGGATTTACGGATTCACCCTGAATATCCAACCATTGAATTTCGGATTTGCGATATGCCTTTTACAATTGAAGAAACGGTTTGTATTTCGGCCATTGTTCAAAGTTTGGTGGCGAAGATTTATAAGATGCATAGACAAAACACCAGCTTTCGAGAATACCGTCGAATTTTTATAGCCGAAAATAAATGGCGTGCGGGTAAAAATGGTGTGAATGCAGAATTAATCGATTTTGGAAAAGAAGAAAGTGTGCCCTATGAAGATTTGTTGGAGGAATTGATTGATTTTGTCGATGATGTAGTGGATGAATTGGATTGCAGAAAAGAAGTCGCTTATGCGCGTGAAATTCTGAAAATGGGAACTGGTGCAGATCGGCAATTGAAGGTTTTTGAACAAACCGGTGATTTGAAAAAAGTAGTGGATTTTATGATTCAAGAAACAGAAAAAGAATGCTTGGTTAAATAAAAAGCGGATGAAAAATCAGAAAATTAAAATAGCTTTGTTGGATATGAATGATAACGTTCCGAATCAAGGAATGAAGGATATCATTGCGTTGACAGAATCTTTTGTGAAAAACTCCAATCTAGAAATCAGCTATGCGATTTTCGATGTTCGTCATAAATCGGAAGTTCCTAAAGTGAAGGATTTTGAGATTTTTATCTCATCAGGTGGACCTGGAACGCCGCACAAAGTTGGAGAAGAGTGGGAAGAAAAATACACGAATTTCTTGGATGAAATCTGGGAGAACAACCTAAATAATTCCAACAAAAAGTATTTGCTATTAATCTGTCATTCTTTTCAAATGGCTGTGATTCACTGGAATCTAGCGAAAGTTGAACCCCGTGAATCGTTTTCTTTTGGAATTCTTCCGATCTATAAAACCCGATTGGGTGAAAATGAAATCTTATTCAAGAATTTGGGAAATCCCTTTTATGCAGTGGATTCTAGGTCGTTTCAATGCGTGCGTCCTAAGTTAAAAAAAATAAAGCAATTGGGAATGAAGTTGGTAGCGATTGAACGCATTCGTCCGAACCAAAAATTAGAACGTGCGGTGATGGCAATTCGTTTTTCAAAAGAGATTTTTGGTACCCAATTTCATCCCGAAGCCAATTCCGAAGATGTGATGTGTAAATTGGTCGATGAAAACTACAAAAAGATTTTGATTGAGAAAATCGGTTTGGATAATTACAAAGTCGCGCTTGAACGTGCGGATGACGAAGACAAACTCTTTCGAACCCAAGCTGAAATAATTCCGGGATTTTTGAAAAATGCTGTTGAAAAATTAAATTTGAATCTTTAATTTTTTCTAAAAAACACGTATGATTCCCATCTACAGAAAGAAATTCAATCAGGAATTTTCAGCTGAAAAACACCGAGAATTCTTGAATAAAATTCAGTTGAAACCCCATTCTGAAATGAAGTTTAGAGTGAGTGAAAGTCCTATTTTCATGCCGTATTCTTTTCGTCAGAAATTGGAAGAAGTGGGAAAATCAATTCTACAACAAATTCAAGCCATTCCGAATGAAGAATTATTAAAAGCCGTCCCAGTAGAACATTGCGTTCCAAATGATTCAGGAAATCCTCATTTTCTAATCTTTGATTTTGGGATTTGTAAAGATGAAAAGGGAGGAATCAGTCCTCAACTCATCGAATTGCAGGCTTTTCCCTCTTTGTATGGTTTTATGAAAATTCAACAAGAAAGTTACAGTGAAACGTATCCGTTTCTGAAGGAATTGAATCCAGAACTTTCCCATCGAAACTATGTTTCCAAATTGAAAAACGTGATTTTGGGAAATGAAAAACCCGAAAATGTTATCTTATTGGAAATCTTTCCAACCAAACAAAAAACAAATATTGATTTTAAAATTACGGAACAGATGTTAGGTATTCAAACCGTTTGTGTGACTGAAGTAAAGAAAAAAGGAAAGAATTTATATTACGAAAAAGAGGAAGTTCAAATTCCCATACATCGCATTTACAATCGCGTTATTTTTGATGAATTGGATAAAGTTGAAAACCTCAAATTGGAATTTGATTTTAACGAAGATTTGAATGTGAAGTGGATTAGCCATCCGAATTGGTTTTTCAAGATTTCGAAATTTATTTTGCCGAAATTAACTCACGATTACATTCCCAAAAGTTATTATTTGAAGGATTTTCCTTCTACTGAAAATTTGGATACGTATGTTTTAAAACCTTTGTATTCCTTTGCGGGAAGTGGAGTCAATTTAAATCCGACTCAAAAAGACATCGATCAGATTCAGAATACTTCCAATTACATACTGCAACGAAAAGTAAAATACGAATCGGTTTTTGAGGATATTAACGGTGATTTCGCAAAAGCCGAAATTCGAATGATGTATGTATGGGAAGACGAAAAAGAATATCCCGAATGGATCATCAACTTGGTTCGAATGACCAAATCCGAATGGGCAAACATGAGTTCAATGGATGATCAAACAATTTGGACGGGTTGTTCGTTTGCTTTTTTTGAAAAAAAGTAGAAGGAAATTTGAGTAAATCTAAAAAAAAATCGAATACTTATAAACTTCTTGTAATGAGTTAAATAGATGTAAATCAGGTCTGCTTGTCAAATTTTTTATACCTTTGCAAGGATTTTCAGTACAAATAATAACAAAGTTTAAGCGACTGCATTATCATTCTTTTTATTTCAAAAAATAGTTTACGTCAAACTTCAGTAAACAAAGTTTGGTTTTTTTTGGATTTTTCTTGATGGTCGTAGGATGCTTAGACTCAAAAAATCTAAAATGAACAACGGAATCAACATTTACGACAAAGACAATTTACCTTCTCAAGAAGAGAAACAATCCATTTCCGAATTTTTATACAAAGAACTAGGTGGTTATGGCGATCCTATTTCCCAAATCCACGCAGCCATGGATTATTCCTTGGGTGTAGACGGAAAACCAGGTGGATTTATTACTGCCCTGAAAGAAAATGGAAAATTGGTGTGTTCGGTAGTTGTAAATAAAACCGGAATGGGTGGATACATTCCTGAAAATATTTTGGTGTACATCGCCACCGATGAAAACCAGCGTGGAAAAGGAATAGGAAAAAAGATAATGGAGAAAGTAATCGAACGTGCAGAAGGAGGAATCGCACTGCATGTTGAGCCCGATAATCCCGCCAAATACTTGTATGAAAAGTTAGGTTTCACCAATAAGTATTTGGAAATGAGATATCAACCAAAATCATAAATTGTGGCTTTTATAACATTAAGTACAGAAAAATTACAGCATAATTATGCAGAACTCAACAAGTTATTCGGAGCGAATGACATTGAATGGAGTCCTGTGTCCAAAGTTTTATGTGGAAATAAAATATTTCTTCAGGAACTGATTAATTTAGGAATCCAGCAAGTGTGTGATTCCCGAGTCTCCAATCTGAGAGCGATTAAATCGATTAATCCCGATATAGAAACGGTGTACATAAAACCGCCCGCCAAACGAAGTATTAAAAGCATTGTGAAATTTGCCGACGTGAGTTTCAACACCGAGTTAGAAACCATTAAGCTTTTATCTGAAGCTGCTAGAGCTGCGAATAAAGTGCACAAAATCGTCATTATGATTGAGTTGGGTGAATTGAGAGAAGGTGTTATGCGGGATGAATTCATTGATTTTTATGAAAAGGTTTTTGAATTACCTAACATTGAAATCGCCGGAATTGGAGCCAATTTAACATGTATGTATGGAGTTTTGCCGAATCACGATAAATTGATTCAACTTTCGTTGTACACCCAATTGATCGAAGCGAAATTCAACCGGAAAATCCCGTATATTTCGGGAGGAGCATCGGTAACTATTCCTTTGATAGAACGAGGTGTATTGCCCAAAGGAATCAATCACTTTCGAGTAGGAGAAACCTTATTTTTAGGAACCGATGTGTACAACAACCGTCCGTATGAAACCTTGCATGATGATGTTTTTACACTCTATGCAGAAATTATTGAATTGAGTGAAAAACCATCCCTTCCATCCGGAGAGTTGGGGTATAATTTGAACAATGAAATCAAAGAAATCGACGAAAGTCAATACGGAGAAAATACGTTGCGCGCGATTGTAGATGTGGGACTTTTGGATATTGATCCCGCCCATATTTCACCGATGGATAAAGACATTTCGATTATTGGTGAAAGTTCAGATATGATTGTTTTGGATTTAGGAAAGAACACAAAAAACAAAAAAGTAGGAGATTTAATCAGTTTTAGACTGGATTATATGGGTCTGTTGCGTGTGATGAATTCAACCTACATTGATAAGAAAGTAGAAAGTTCGAAACAAAGTGTAGATGCTACTTAAGAGAAATCAGATTATTAAAAACTAAAATAAATGAATCCACTTTTCAATCTATGTCTTTTTAATTTGTAATTTTAGAATTCAAAATAGATAGATATGAAAAATAAATTTCCTTTTTTTGTGGTTTTATTACTGTCTTTTGCAGTTTTAACCGGTTTTAATAACTCGATTTCCAAAGAAGATCAGGGATATGAAGTGACAGTAAATCCAAAATTTAAAAACTTAAAAATTCTTCCCAAAGATATATCCGAAGAGGAATTGAAAGGAGTGATGAATAGTTTCAATGACGCTTTGGGCGTGAAGTGTAGCTTTTGTCATGTTGTAGTTTCTGAAGGAGTTTTGGATTTTGCAAGTGATGCAGTGAATTACAAAGAAGTCGCGCGACAGATGATGAAAATGACGATGAAAATTAATAAAAAGCATTTTAAGAAAACAAATCCTAAGGATTTTAGTGTGAATTGTTTTACATGTCACCAAGGCCGAAAAATTCCAAGTACAGGAAGTAAATCGTAAAAAATCAGTTAAGAAATACATCCAAAAACCGAGTTAGATTTCACGAAAATTTAATTCGGTTTTTTTTATAGAAATCAGCTTTGTTTTGCAATCTTTGCAGAAGTAAGCAATTAACCGTTTTGTTGAATTTTAAACTCTTTTGAAAGTCAATAAAACAAGAAAAAAATTATCGAAAAATGGACAACGAAATACTTCCTACAACCAATCCCAAACGAATATTCATTATAGGTTCAGGCGGTCGTGAACACGCAATAGGATGGAAATTCAAACAAGATGGAATTCTTAATGACTACGAAACCGAATTGTATTTTTCACCTGGAAATGCCGGAACTTCGGATTTAGGAACCAATGTAACTTTAAATTCACTGGAAGAAATGCGTGATTTCGCCTCATTCAAGAAAATGGATTTGACTTTTGTCGGTCCGGAAGATGAATTGTCACGAGGAATTGTTGACTTATTTGAAGAAGCAGGTTTGGAAATTTTCGGTCCGAATAAAAATGCAGCACAGTTGGAAGCGAGCAAAGCTTTTGCAAAAGAATTTATGGAAAAGCACGGTGTGAAAACCGCGAAATTTAAAAACTTTCAAGGACCGATGTTGGCGATAGAATATTTGGAAACCCAAGAATTCCCTATCGTTGTAAAAGCAAGTGGATTGGCTGGCGGAAAAGGAGTGGTGATTTGCAAAGATTTTGCCGAAGCTAAAAAAGCGGTTTTGGATATAATGGAAGATAAAACCTTTGGTGATGCTGGAAATGAAGTAGTTATTGAAGAGTATTTGGAAGGATTTGAAGCATCAATTTTGTCGATTTTCAATGGAAATGAAATTGTTCCTTTTGTTTCTGCCAAAGATCATAAAAAAATTGGGGAAGGAGAAGTGGGACTCAATACAGGAGGAATGGGGGTTTTAGCTCCGAATCCTTTGTTTACAGATGCACATTTTAAAACGTTTGAAAAAGAAATTTTACAACCCACTTTGCAGGGATTGATAGCAGATAATTTAATTTTTTCAGGTGTGATTTTCTTTGGATTGATGATTACAAACAAAGGAGTTTATCTATTGGAATACAATCTACGAATGGGCGATCCTGAAACGCAAGTGCTATTACCGTTGATGGAAAATGACTTGTTTGAAGTGATTTCCAAATCCAACCAAGGAGAATCTTTTGAATTAAATTTCTCCAACCAACATGCTTGTTGTGTGGTGATGGTTTCGGGCGGATATCCTTTGAGTTATGAAAAAGGTTTTGAAATCCGTGGATTGGAAAATGTGAAATCTCCGTATTTTATTGCCGGAGCAAAGAAAGTAAATAATCAAATCGTTACTTCAGGAGGACGGGTTTTGAATGTAGTGGGCTTAGGAAAAACGATGGAAGAAGCACGGAAAATTGCGTATGAAAACATCAAAAAAATCCATTTTGACTATGAGTATTATAGAAACGATATTGGCTTGGTTTAATTTCAAATGAGAAAAATTTGGCGATTTTTTAAACGAACTTTTCTTATTCTATTTCTTGCGCAATTGGTTTACATCGTAGCTTTGAAATGGATCAATCCTCCCATTACAATTACCCAAATTAATAGTTTGATCGAGGGAAACGGTTTAAATAGAGATTATATTTCCTACCATGAAATGCCTGCTTCGGCTAAATTAGCGGTGATTGCGTCGGAAGATCAACTCTTTGCAACCCACAATGGTTTCGATAAAAAGAGCATTGAAAAAGCGTTGGAATTTAACGATAAGAAAAAAGGAAAAAAACTGCGTGGAGCGAGTACCATTTCCCAACAAGTAGCCAAAAACGTTTTTCTATGGCAAAAACGAAGTTGGTTTCGAAAAGCATTGGAAGCCTATTTTACGTTTATGATTGAATTTATTTGGGGAAAAGAACGGATTTTAGAAATGTATTTAAATGTATCTGAAATGGGTATTGGCACTTTTGGAATTGAAGCTGCATCACAGCGCTATTTTCAAAAACCGGCTTCCAAATTAAATCGAAACGAGGCAGCACGAATTGCAGTGAATTTACCCAATCCTAAAAAGTACAAAGTCAATCCACCCAGTCCCTTTGTGAGCTCACGTGCTAAATGGGTAGTAGGCCAAATGCGGAATTTAGAAGGTGATTTGGAAATTAAAAAATTAATTCAACCTTAAATTATGTCTGCCAAAACCAATGCGGTCCGACTCTTAGAATCAAAACAAATTCCATTTGATATACAGCATTATGAAGTAGATGAAACCGATTTAAGCGCAGAACACGTCGCTGAATCTATGGGAATAGAACCCGAACGGATTTTTAAAACCTTGGTGTTGATCAATTCTGAAAAACAGTATTTGGTCGCAATTATTCCAGGGAATGCACATTTAGATTTAAAAAAGTTAGCTTCGATTTCCCATTCCAAAAAGTGTGAAATGATTCCAATGAAAGACATTTTCAATGTAACCGGTTATATACGTGGCGGTTGCTCGCCGATTGGAATGAAAAAGCTTTTCCCAACTTACATTGAAGAAACCGCAGAATTGTTTGATACCATCGTTGTGAGTGCCGGAAAACGAGGACTTCAAATTGTAATAGATCCCAAAGATCTCGCAGAGATGGTCGATGCAAACTTTGCAGATTTAATTTTAGTCTAGCGTTAATTATTTCCATTGAATAGAATATAAATTCTGGTAGAAATCGGATATAACACCTTGGAATTCCTTATTTTTGCTCAAAATTTAGACAATGACAAACGGAATTATCATTTTGGACTTCGGTTCGCAATACAATCAACTAATAGCACGAAGAATACGCGAATTTGAAGTTTATGCAGAGATTTTACCTTTCCACACTCCTTTGGAAGAGATTTTAGAAAGAAAACCCAAAGGAATTATACTTTCAGGCGGACCTTCGTCCGTTTTTTCAGAAGAAGCCGCTTTGATCGATAAAGCTTTGTACGAACAGAATATTCCCATTTTGGGAATTTGTTACGGAATGCAATTGACAGCACATCTTCTAGGTGGAAAAGTGAAAAAGGGCGAAAAGGGCGAATACGGTAAATCCGAATTTACAATTTCTAAATCATCTAAATTATTTGAAAATGTTCCCAAAACTTCCACGGTTTGGATGAGTCATTTCGATGAAGTAGTAGAACTTCCTTCCGGCTTTAAAGTTGCAGGAAAATCAAATATAGATATCGCGGCCATTGTTAACGAAGAAAAAAATATTTACGCCGTTCAATTTCATCCGGAAGTTTCGCATGCCGATTTTGGTGGAATGATGATTGAGAATTTCATATTTACGATTTGTGGATGTGAGAAAAATTGGCAAATCGAAGATTTCATCGAAAAGCAAATTAAAGATATCAAAGAAAAAGTAGGCGATAAAAAGGTGATTTTGGGTCTTTCGGGTGGAGTAGATTCATCGGTAGCGGCCGTTTTAATTCATCAAGCCATCGGTGATCAGTTGACGTGTATCTTTGTGGATACAGGTCTTTTGAGAAAAGACGAAGGCAAAAAAGTGCTTGAGAATTACGGAAAGCATTTTCACATGAACATTAAATTGGTGGATGCAAGAGACCAATTTCTTTCGAAATTAGCAGGTGAAAGCGATCCGGAAAAGAAACGAAAAATCATCGGCCATGAATTTATTGAAGTATTCAACGCGGAATCCAAAAAGTTCGACGATGCTGAATTTTTGGCCCAAGGAACCATTTATCCCGATGTAATCGAGTCGGAATCCGTAAAAGGACCTTCGGCCGTTATTAAATCCCACCACAATGTAGGCGGTTTGCCAGCGGACATGAAACTACAGCTTTTAGAGCCGTTGCGCGAGTTGTTCAAAGATGAAGTCCGGAAAGTAGGTGTGGATCTAGGAATTGCTCCGGAATTGGTCAATCGTCATCCGTTTCCAGGTCCAGGCTTGGGCGTTCGTATTTTGGGTGCAGTCGATGCAGAGAAAGTGCGAATTTTACAAGAAGCAGATGATATTTTCATCGAAGAATTATACAAAAGTGATTTATACGATCGCGTAAGTCAAGCCTTCGTTGTTCTTTTACCGGTGAAATCGGTAGGGGTAATGGGCGATCAACGGACGTATGAATACACCGCGGTTCTTCGTTCAGCCGATACCATTGACTTTATGACGGCGACTTGGTCAAAATTACCGTATGATTTTTTGGAGAAGGTTTCAAACCGTATCATTAACGAAGTCAGAGGGATAAATCGAGTGGCGTATGACATAAGTTCAAAGCCGCCGGCAACCATTGAATGGGAATAATAAAAAAGTCTAATTATTATTTGGAGGATTAAAAATTAAGGCTATCTTTGCAATCGAAATTTAAGGCAGACCCATAGTGTAACGGTAGCACACCAGTTTTTGGTACTGTTAGTTGGGGTTCGAATCCCTGTGGGTCTACAGACTAAAAGCAAGTTCATAACGAACTTGCTTTTTTGTTTTTAAGAGGGTTTATTTCTTATTTATTTTTATTCCATACCTTTAAATATTGAAGACATACTTTAAAAATCAGTCAAATCAAATTCTCAATTAATCTCATTCGTCACTTCACCACACGTAAGCATGGATTCTCCAAAATACGGATTCAGCACTTTGTTTTCTTTGCTTAACCAATAGGCACCTTTGTTTCCATCAACCATGGGACAGTATTGACGATATACTTTTTGGTTGATTCCAAAAGTTTCAACAGCACTTATTAAATGGGAGGAAAGGAGTTCAAAATGTTTCCGCTGCTTTTTAATGTCAGATTCTGAACTTATTTTATTTGCTCCGGATTGGATTCCACTTTCGAAATTCGTCCATAAGGTGGACGCTTGGTTATCGGTAAGTAATTTCTTATCGATTTTAGAAAGACTCGTGCCAACTGCTTTTGCGGCTTGACTTGCCGTTTTCGGATCATCATTCACCAAAGCATCTTTTAGTTTTATGTAGTCTTCAAAAACAACTTTTAATTGGTTTTGGAATTTTTTATCGACTTTGATTCGATCCATCATTTTCGGATGGCCCGTTTTCTCATCGATTTCTACGTCCGAACTGTGTTGAGAGGCAGTATTCATCATTGATTTTTTTCCTTGCAATTGCGCTGCGGCATCTACGGTAAACGTACCATACGAAACAATTTCTTCTCCACTTTTTAATCCTTCTCGAATGGCATAATTATCTCCACCTCGCTGACCCAAAGTTACTTCACGAACTTCAAAAATGGGTTCATTGGGATTGGTTTTCACATAGACCAAAGAACGTTTTCCTGTCCACATGACGGCGGTTGCAGGCACGAGAAGTTGTTGACCTTCTGAACGGATTTTATTCTCAAGTTTCCCAACAGCAAACATGCCGGGTTTTAAAATTCCACCTCGGTTTGTCAAGGTTGCTCTTACAGATACCGTTCGGGATTGGGTATTCAATCTGGGATCAATAAAAGATACGGTTGCATCAAACGCTTTGTCGGGATAGGCATTGGTAGTAACGGTAATTTTTTGACCTACTTTTAATTGAGAAATCTGATTTTCATACGCATCAAACATGGCCCAAACCGTTCCCAAATCACTGACTTTCACAATGGGTTGACCTTGGGTAACGTAATCTCCTTCTTCTGCCAATTTCTCTGAAACCGTTCCAGAAACAGTGGCATAAACCGGAAATTTCTCACGTATTTTTCCCGAAGATTCGATTTCATCGATTTGCTTGTCTGACAATTTCAATAATTTCAATTTATTTCGAACGGATTTGTACAAAGCGGGTTGAGAGGCTTTTAGAGAAGCAGTTGTCAATAATTCTTGTTGCGTCACCACCAACGATGGGGCATAAATAGTGGCTAACAATTGGCCTTTGCTTACTTTTTCGCCGGTGTAATTAATGTGTAATTTCTCAATTCTTCCTTCGAAATAACTTGCTTGAACAGCGTTTGCTTCTTCATTCGGCATTATTTTCCCCGAAAGCGTCATGAAGTTTTCTTCCGAATCTGACATATCGCCGACAACCATTGTTTGGATATTTGCTAAGGCCATCGCATTTTTTGTCATTCGAATCTCATCCGCACCCAAACCTTCCGCACCGGATTCGGCTGGAATTAAATCCATACCACATAGTGGACAATCTCCGGGTTCGGGTTGCATAATTTGGGGATGCATGGAACACGTCCACATCTGATCGGTAGCTGCTTCTGCATGCTCATGATTCTCGGATTTTGATTGAGCTGTATTTCCTCCAAAGAGTAGATAACCACCCAAAACGCCAACGGCTAAGGCAAGAACGAAGTATATAATATTCTTCTTCATTTTTATTTATTTAATATTTTCCAAACGTTTAATCATCGCTTTCATTTCGATGATTTCTTTTTCTTGGGCTTTGATAATATCTTCTGCTAATTTTTTCACTTCTGGATCTTTTATATCTGCTCTGGAACTGGTCAAAATAGCGATGGAATGATGAGGTATCATTGCTTTCATCCAAAGCACATCACCCACAATTGGGCCTTGGCTTCGGACCAATCCAAATGCCGTCATAAAAAGAATGAAACTTCCCAACAGAATCGCAACATTTTTCTTCTTATTTTGATACATTTTTCGTATAAAAAGCCACATAATCACAGCCATAGCTGAAATTCCTAAACACGTCATATAAAAACGAGTTATACTGAAATAGACATGGTCAATTTCGTACGTATTCAAATACATAGTGACGTACATTGCTACAAAGGAAGAAGCAAGCATCAAAATAAATTTTGTGTAGTTTTTATTTTCTGAATGTTCTGTTGAAGTTTTCATATAAATTTACTTTTAGAATTAAATTTTCTCTGCTCTCAATCGCAAGGCATTTCCAATGACTGAAACGGAACTAAAACTCATCGCCAAAGCAGCTATCATCGGCGATAATAAAATTCCAAAAAACGGGAATAAAACTCCCGCAGCAACGGGAACACCTAAAGTGTTGTAAATAAGGGCGAAAAATAAGTTTTGTTTGATGTTTTTCATCACTGCATGACTTAGTTTCCGCGCTTTCACAATGCCGTGTAAATCTCCTTTGACTAAGGTGATCATCGCACTTTCTATGGCAACGTCGGTTCCTGTTCCCATCGCAATTCCTACATCGCTTTTTGCTAAGGCAGGTGCATCGTTAATTCCATCACCGGCCATAGCAACTACTTTTCCTTCTTTTTGTAATTTCTCTACTTCGCGTAATTTGTCTTCAGGAAGCATACTTGCTTTAAAATCGGTAAGATGGAGTTCTTTGGCAACAGCTTGTGCAGTGTTGTGATTGTCACCCGTCATCATAATTACATCGATTCCTCTTTCTTGAAGTTCCTTGATGGCTTTTGCACTGGTCGGTTTTATTTTATCACCAATTACGACATAGCCCACTACAACTTGGTCAACTGCTAAATACGAAACCGTTTTTCCTTGTTGTTGATAGCTTTTCGCTTCTTCTTCCATCTGCGGTTGAATTTCAGCATGTGCATGTTCCATCATTTTCGGATTTCCCAAAGCAACTTTTTGCTGGCCCACTATGGCTTCAACTCCTTTTCCGGTTACCGCGCTGAAACCGTCTGATTGTAAAGTTTCTGCACTTTGTTCTTTTCCGTATTGCACCGTGGCTGCTGCCAAAGGATGTTCGCTGTTTCCGTTTAAGGAAACAATATATTCCAATACTTTTTTGTCTGAGAATTCCGAGGTAAATGAACCCACTTTTTCAACGGTTGGTTTTCCTTCGGTAATGGTTCCGGTTTTATCAATAATGAGCACATCTACTTTGTCCATTTTCTCAAGGGCTTCTGCGTTTTTAATTAATACGCCATTTTGAGCTCCTTTACCTACACCAACCATCACAGACATGGGCGTGGCTAATCCTAAAGCACAAGGGCAAGCAATAATTAGAACCGCAATGGCATTTACCAACGCATAAACATAGGCGGGTTCTGGACCCCAAATTGCCCAAACAGCAAATGTGATAAGTGAAATCACAACAACAGCCGGCACAAAATATCCCGATACTTTATCGGCTAAATTTTGAATCGGTGCACGACTTCGACTGGCATCATTCACCAAATGAATGATTTGCGAAAGTAAAGTATCACTTCCCACTTTTTCAGCTTTCATCAAGAAAGACTGATTGCCGTTAATCGTTCCGCTACTTACTTTATCGCCCTTAATTTTACTGACTGGAATAGGTTCGCCGGTAATCATCGATTCATCAATACTCGATTCTCCTTCGGTAATCACCCCATCCACCGGAATTTTGTCGCCGGGTTTCACCCTTAGGATATCATTTAATTCAATGGAATCTATGCTTACTTCTATTTCTTCGCCATCGACAACTTTCACCGCTTTATTGGGTGCTAATTTCAATAACTCTTTTACAGCGGAATTGGTTTTACTATGCGCCCTTGCTTCCAAAAGTTGACCCAAAAGAACCAAGGTTAGAATTACAGTTGCCGCTTCAAAATAAACATGGACTGCACCCGATTCCGATAGGAATTGTTCTGGAAAAACATCCGGAACCAACATTCCAATTACACTAAATATCCACGCGACTCCGGCACCAATCCCAATTAATGTAAACATATTGAGATTCCAAGTTTTGATACTTCGATAGGCACGCTCAAAAAACATCCAAGTGGCATAAAATACGACCGGAATAGAAAGTGCAAACTGAATCCAATTCCAATATTTTTGATGCATGATGTCATACAAAGGATTGTTGGAAATCATTTCACTCATCGCAATGACAAAGATAGGCAGCGTGAATATCATAGCTATCCAAAACTTTTTAAGCAGAACTTTGTACGTTTTTTCTTCGGCTGAACTGTCGGCTTTCATTGGAACTAAATCCATTCCACATATTGGACAGGAACCCGGTTCGTCTCGTATAATTTCGGGATGCATCGGACAAGTCCATTGTTCTTTTTGAATGGCTGAAAGATTTTGTTCCTCTACCAAGGGCATTCCACAAACAGGACAATCTCCCGGTTTTGGATAGGTTTTGTCGCCCTCGCAGTGCATGGGACAATAAAAGACACCTGAACCGTTTCCTTTTTGTGCTTTTTCTTTCTTCTTTTCGGAAGTATGAGGTTGTTCTCCCAAATTATAAATCGTATAATTTCCTCCATCGTTTTTTAAAACTTCTTGAAACTTTTCAATAGGGATGTGGCTTTCCATTTCGACGGATGCCTCCTTTTTCTCTAAATTTACATGCGCGCTTTTTACTCCTTCCATTTCAGAAAGCATTTTCTCTACGTGATTTTTACATCCTTCGCAGGTCATTCCATCGATGCTATATGTATGTTTCATTTGAGTTATTTTTATGATTTATAAACGATTTGAAAATTAGTATCTGTTTAACCTATTATTTTTATTTGCCTGATATTCAGTAATTAAATAAATAAATTGAGCAAAGTCCCCGCCAAAAATGCGGGGTTCACTTTGTGTGTTTTGCTTATTTTATTTCTTTCTGAACCTCTCCACATTTCATCATTTTACTTCCGAAATAGGGATTTCTAATTTCTTTTTCCATACTCAACCAAGCACCACCTGTATCATTTGCATACATTGGACAATACTGCTGGTAGAGCGTGTGTTCTGTTCCTGTAATCGCAACCATGTCCGTAATGTCTTTGGTTAATTTTTGGAAATATTCTCTTTGTGTTTCCATGGTACCTTGTGTGATTTGATTGGAATTCGAAATTGCCGAACTTAAAATTTCTTTCAAATCCTCTTGTTGTTCCGAAGAATAGTTTTCAACATTCAATCCTTTTAAAGTTTCCTCCAATTTTCTTCCTTCGTTTGCTGCCGCTTTTTCATCGGTATCTACCAACGCATTTTTAAGGGTCATATAATCTGCCAATACACGTTCGCTTTCTGAATTTTGTTTTTCAGAATTGTTTGTTGCCACCTCTTCGGTTTGTACTTCCGTTACGGTTTCTTTTTTACTGTCGCAAGACAGTGTTGTCAGTCCTACAAAAGCCATTGCCATCATTGTTACTTTTACATTCTTCATTTTTTTTTGATTTTAATTTGTTAATACTTGTATTTTTTATTTTTGAATTTTAATTTTTTCTGATTAATTATGGGTTAAATAATTAATCAACACCGTTTGCACATAATAAAGTTTTATCGCCTCAATTTGACCCATTTGGAATTTCAATTGCAATTCTTGAATGTCCAATACATCTTTGTAATCGATGGTTCCGGTTTCATACGTTTTCAGTAAAATTTCTTCCGCATCTTCTGCTTGTTTTAAATTTTCTCCTAGGGTATTGAATTTAATTCGCGCTTGATTTCGTAACGAAATGGCTTTTGATAATTCCGCGGACAACACATTCAATCTTTCTTCTTTTTGGAATTGGATTTCTTGTTTGCGTAAATCATTCTGAATCGTTTGAGATTTGTATTTTTTATTGAAAATAGGAATCGACAAGGAAACCATGGGCATAACCATATCCTTGAAAGGACTTGTAATCATGGAACTGTTTTCTTGATTGATGTATTCCACTCCAAATCCCAAAGTAGGTCCACTTTCTTTTTGGTTTACCAATTCAGATTGTTCAACCGATTCATAGAGTTTGTCGTATTTCACTAATTCTGGATTTACAGCCAAACTTTCATAGTTATAAAAATCATCATTTTTTGGAATTTCCATCGAAGAAATTAAATCAATTTTGGTCGTAATCGCTCTATTCATCAAACTATTCAAAGCCGCTTCCAAGCCTTTGTTCTGCTGAATTAAGACATCGATTTCTTGTCTTAATTCATTCTGTCTAATTTTTAAACGCAATACATCCACTGCGGAAGCTCTACCTACTTCCAAGGCCGTAAGTGCAAGACGTTCATAGGTTTGAAGAAGTGTAATATTCTTTTCCAAAACTTCTTGTTTTTCTTTAATCTCATAAAGTTGGTAATAATTTTCCGAAATCGAAAGTGCTAATTTTCTTTTGGCAATGGTCACTTCCACATACTGCGCATCCGCCATGGAAGATGCATAGTTTTTTCGTGCAGAAAGAGTACCAAACCACGGTATCATTTGCATTACCGACACTCTAAATCGTTCCATGGGCATATCCATTTCGGGACCGATTGCCATATACCCCACATTAAAATCGGTATTGGGTAAGCTGTTGACTTCGTTTATTTTTTCAGAAGCAATTTTATACTGATACTCATATTTTTGAATTTCAGGACTGTTGCTTACTGCTTCTTGAATTAAGTCTTTAAGATGTTGTGCTTCTGTGAGTGTTGAAGTAAGCAACACCAAGATTAAGAGGATTGTATTTTTCATTTTACTTTGTTTTTAAGTTGAGATTCAGCTCTCCAGCAATACAATACGGGAACTACAAATAAGGTAATCAGCGCGATGAACATTCCACCAAAACTGGGAATTGCCATAGGAATCATTATGTCACTTCCACGTCCTGTGGAGGTTAAAATCGGTAGAAGCGCCAAGAGGGTCGTACCTGTAGTCATCAAACAAGGTCGAATTCGTTTTTTTCCTGCTTCTGTCACTGCCGCACGAATTTCGTTTTTGGTTTCGGGCGTATTCTTTTCAAAAGTTTGTGTTAAATAGGTGGCCATAACCACACCATCATCTGTTGCAATTCCAAAGAGAGCAATAAACCCGACCCAGACCGCGACACTTAGATTTATGGGATGCATTTGGAACATATCCCGCAAATTTTCACCAAAAAAGGAGAAGTTCAAAAACCAATCTTGTCCATAGAACCAAATCATGAGAAATCCACCTGCAAAGGCGACGGCAATTCCCGAAAATACCATCAAAGATGTAGCGACCGAACGGAATTGGAAATATAGAATTAAAAAGATAATTAGCAATGCCAAAGGCACAATGACGGAAAGTGTTTTCTCGGCCCGCAGTTGATTTTCATACGTTCCTGTAAACTGATAATTTATTCCTTGGGGAACGACAAGTTCTCCACTTGCAATTTTTTCTTTGATTAAATCCTGCGCGTTTTCCACCACATTCACTTCGGCATACCCTTCGATTTTGTCAAACAAAACATGACCGACTAAAAAAGTATCTTCACTGTTAATCATTTGAGGTCCTTGTTCATACCGAATTTCCACAAGTTCACCCAAAGGCACAGGAGTTCCATTTTCTACGGGAACATAAATACTTTCTAAATCTTCTGGATTTGCACGTAACTCGCGCGGATAACGGACACGAACTCCGTATCTTTCTCTACCTTCAACCGTTTGAGTCAGAGCCATTCCACCCACTGCAACTTCCAGAATCTCTTGAACTTCTTCAATGGAAACTCCATACCGAGCCAATCGCTCTCGATTAATGTCGATCAATAAATACGGTTTCCCAACGATTCGATCGGCAAAAACAGCTTCTACTTTTACGCCTTCTGCATGTTTTAAAATCTCTTCAAGTTCGATTCCAAAGGCTTCAATTTTCAGAAGGTCTTGTCCTTTGACTTTAATTCCCATCGGTGCGCGCATTCCTGTTTGTAACATCACTAAACGCGTTTCTATGGGTTGTAATTTGGGAGCAGAAGTGACACCGGGGAGTTTTGTTACCCGAACAATTTCATTCCAAATATCGTCCGGAGATTTTATTTCCGGTCGCCAATTTCTATAAAACTCACCTTTAGAATCGGGAATGAGATCTTGATCCTGTACAAAAAACGCGTCTTTGTGATTGGAATGATCGCCATCCTCATCCTCATCCTTTTTACGATTTGGATTTTGCACCAAACCTCCATCTTTCAGTACAAAAAGCCCATCCTTATTGACTTTAAATCGTTGCCGTTTTCCATTTTCATTTAATGCATATTCCGATTTGTATAAAATGACATTTTCATACATCGATAGGGGAGCCGGGTCAAGCGCAGACTCGGTTCGACCTGCTTTTCCAACCACGGTTTTAATTTCGGGAATACTAGCCACCGCCATATCCAATTGCTGAAGAACGCGTTTGTTTTCGTCCACCCCGGAATGAGGCATGGAAGTCGGCATCAGTAGAAAAGAACCTTCGTTCAAAGAAGGCATAAATTCTTTGCCTGTATTTTGCCAAATTAAAACACCACAAATAACTATCAGTGTAGGAATAGAAAGGAACAAAAGCTTATTCCGTAATGCCCAACTTAGAATTCGTGTATAGTAATGTTGAAATACCCAAAAAGTTCCTAAAAGACCAAAACAAATTAATCCTACAAACACTAAATTCCAAAAAATATTTTTATCCAATCCCAGCGGACGCCAAAATTCAGCGAGTAAGTAAATAACCGCAAAGGCTGAAATAAATATATTGAGTGTGTTGGCGCGTTTATCTGTGATTGTTAGTTTGGTCGATATTTTGGACGTAATGTTTTCATCTTTCAAAAGTCCTGTAATTCCAAAACCAATTAGAATAACTCCCAATGCATATCCAAAAATTAAGGATAGAATACCTAGAAGAATTAATAGGAAACTGATGAAATTCGCAGTAATTCTTTTCAGGCTTTTTCTTCGGAATAAATATGCTGCAAAAGGAGGAATTAGAAATAAAGCAACGACAAGCGATGCTGCAATCGCCATTGTTTTGGTAAAAGCCAAGGGACGGAATAATTTACCTTCTGCACCAATCATGGTGAACACCGGAATAAAACTAATAATCGTTGTCAAAACCGCAGTAAGAATAGCACCTGAAACTTCGGCACTTGCATTATAAACCACTGTATTTATGGTTTGTTTTACACCTGTTTCTGCAACTCTTTGTTTTTCTTCATCCAAATGTTGAATTATATTTTCAGAAAGTATAATTCCAATATCAACCATGGTTCCAATGGCAATCGCAATTCCAGATAAGGCAACAATGTTGGCATCGACATTAAAGAACTTCATTGAAATAAAAACCATTAAAACTGCTACCGGTAAAAGTCCGGAGATAAGGATGGAAGCTCTCAGGTTAAAAACCATTATAATTATCACAAAAATCGTAATGAGAATTTCTAAACTCAAAGCTTCATCGAGCGTGTTTAGGGTTTCTTGAATAAGTTCCGATCGATCATAAAAAGGAACGACGGTAAGTTGGGAAATCGTCCCGTCTGAAAGTTCTTTGGAAGGTAAACCTGCTTTTAATTCGTCAATTTTCTCTTTTACATTATGGATAACTTCCATTGGATTCGCACCGTATCGCGCGGTTACAACTCCGCCTACCACTTCAGCACCTTCTTTATCCAAAATCCCTCTTCGTGGTGCTGGACCTATACTTACATTCGCAATATCTTTAATTCGAATGGACGTATATTCTTCAGAAGTAACCACAGCGTCTTCAATATCTGCAACGGATTTTATGTAGCCCAAACCACGAACCAAGTATTCTGCTTGGTTAATTTCCATGGTTTGTGCGCCGATATCTTTGTTGCTTTCTTTTACAGCTTTCACAATTTCGGCCAAACCAATATTGTATTGACGCATCAACTCAGGTTTCACATCGATTTGATATTCCTGCACATAACCACCAATCGACGCGACTTCAGAAACGCCACTTGCCGAAGAAAGCGCATATTTCACATAATAATCTTGAATACTTCGCAATTCATGCAAATCCCAACCGCCGGTTACTTTTCCGTCTTTATCGCGTCCCTCCAAGGTGTACCAGTAAATTTGGCCAAGACCTGTTGCATCTGGACCTAAGGATGGATTCACGCCGGATGGAAGTAAACCGGAAGGCAAAGAGTTTAGCTTTTCTAAAATTCGACTTCGGCTCCAATAAAATTCAACATCTTCATCAAAAATGATATAGATGCTTGAGAAACCAAACATGGAAGAACTTCGAATGGTTTTAACGCCAGGAATTCCTAACAATGTAGTTGTAAGTGGATAGCTAATTTGATCTTCAATATCTTGTGGAGATCGACCTTCCCATTGGGTATAAACAATTTGTTGATTTTCACCGATGTCAGGAATGGCATCTACAGCGACGGGATTCGTGGGTAAAAAGCCGGTATCCCAATTAAACGGAGCATTTACCACGCCCATACCTATAAAGAGTGCGAGCATTAAGACCGCTACCAATTTATTTTCGATTAGAAATTTTATGCCTTTATTTAGCATTTGAATTGATTGTTAAACAGTTAAGTATTGAATAGAATCCTGAAAATCAGAATGTTATAGTCAACAAAATAAGCCCTGAATGGTTGAGACCAAAGGGCAGACTTTCCAATCCATCTCGAAAGGTATCGGGATTGGATTGGTAACTGTTAAATCAAATTAAATAAATGTCGTGGAGCTTCTGTATATCCCGAATGAGTAAAGGCGGTTTGTAATCCTTAAATGGGATAACGCGTACATTTTTATTTTCAAAAAGAGAGATATACGAATGGTAAAAAGAAACAACAAAAGTTTGTTGCTCAAAGGTTAACGTATCAAAGGTTAATTGCAATTCACCTTGTCCTTCAACGATGATTTGCTCATCGTTGCAACAATCTTTTTTACCGGTGGAACACGATTCTGTAGAAGGAATTTCCATTTCCATTCCACAGGTATCTACTTTATGAAAAATTGCAGCGTCCACCAACATATCGCCACAATAGTGTAAGTCTATTGTGAACGACATCGTAGAAAAGAACACGACCATCGCCATTAAAAAGGATACTATTTTATGAAAAATTTGTTTCATCCGAATTGCAAATATACTGAAAAATATTTACAGTGGGGAAAAGAAAGGTGAGGTAAGTTAAAAACCGGAGCGTGTTTTTTTTAATTAATAGCTTATCCAAAAGGATTTATTTCCGTGTAATTTTTAACATAATTATATCGTAAATATGTATTTATTTTTTAGGAATAGACGTAAATTACGTCTTAAAAATCAATACGATGAGAGTTCCTGTAATCCGAAAACAAGTTCATTTTCTTCCCGATTCCAGCCGCGTGGTGGCGCGCTATTTTATGAACGGAGATCAACCTACAAAAGATATGCTTGCACTGGTTTTTGCAATGAATGAAAGCGATGTTCACATTGCGCTTAATCAAACACTGAGAGAATTTGCATACAGGCATCGGAATATTACTTTACTCTTTAAGAAACATTATCAAAATGTAGTTGGACTAATTGAACAAATGCCGGTAAAAATGGATGCGATATCCGAGGAGCGTAAACTGCTCATTGGGTCGTATCTCACCATGGAATATTCTTTGGAATCGACCGCGTTTTTTAATCCCTCTATCATACCAGATATTGATCAATCGTATTTGGAAGAAGGAGAACTCCGCGTTATTATTTCTTTTCGAGCAACGGGTGAGGGACATATTTCATCCATTGTATTCCGAAGGGCGATTTTGGATCGAAACAATGATTTGCACTTGATGACGATAGGTAAATCGATGGATATTGCGAAAGTTTCTCAAAAAACATCCTACCATACAGGACGGTTTGTAGAGAAAATGAAAGAGATGAAAATTCCTGAAAAGTATTCCAAAGCGATTGTAGAGAATTTACCAGACCACTTTGATTATTACGATTTAAAAAATTCATATCGGTATTCCTTCATTAATTCGGGGAGTGTGGTTCCTTTTAACTTTCCTTCGGATACTTTACTCGCATGATCCTTTCGATCGCTTAAAAGCCATGCTTCTCCAATAGGGTCATTTTCAGGAAGAGGTTCTGAAAGTAAATGCGCTAATTTTCTACCTCCCCATATTCTGTATTGATAGATCGGATCGAACTTCAACGGATAAATTTGCGTGCTCATCGTAATTTATTTAAGTGTGTATAGCGAAATAAGAAGTAGAATAAAAGTACGAAAGACTCACTGCAACAGTGTTATATATTTATATTTTTAGTTACATATATTACAGATTTTTTTAAAGTTTGAATTAAAAATAAAAATAAAAAAAAGCGTCAAACTCACATTTGACGCTTTTCGTTTGTGTAAACAAACTCGCTACTTAAACTTTCCATTCATTAATCATCTTTTCTACCTCTTCACGGGTTTTTCCAGATTTTTCTTGAATGTTTCCGATTACTTGGTCAATTTTCCCTTCAGCCAAAGCTTCGTTGTCATTAAACCACTCACCGTACTTTTCTTTTACGCTTCCTTTAATTTGTTTCCATTTTCCTTCTAATTCATCTTTGTTCATGATCTTTAATTTTTATGATTAATAATACTTCATAAAAGGCAAGGATTATTCCATCAAATGGAATTGAAAGCTAAGATTGAGTTAAAAAAAGTTAAAGTTTGTTAAACCGGAGTTGCTTTATGGGAACGGATTTGGTGTTTATTATTTCCATGAATTAGAAATAAAGAGACCGTCTCATTCTGAAAACGAGACGGTCTTTATTGTTTTAATTTTCTATGTATTAATTTGTATTTCGTGGAATTACTTTGTGTACTTCAAAATTAAATACAAAACTATTGTCTCTATACGAATTCGGATCAAGTTGACCGCCTAAATACACAAAATCACGACCGTATGCCATTCTCGAAGGAACGATGATAGCACCTTGGAAATTGTACAAATCGGAACCGTTTGTTTGGGTAGATTTAAATTCTTTCAATCCTTCCACAAATCCCTCGATTACAAAATAAGACAAGTCAATATTTCGAGTAATCATCTCTTCGGTCAATTTGGTATGATAGAAAACAGGATCCCAAGCTGCTGTTCCTGTTGAATAAATCGTATTGAAAAAAGGAGCTGGGAATTTATTGTATGCTCTTTGATTTTCGTTCAAATCTTCATATGAAGCTTTGAATCGGGAGGAATTGTATGAAATTAAGATACTATCCTGGGTATTTGAAACTACCGAAGTTCCTTCTGCTTCAACGCCTGGACGTTTAACAACCCAAACTCCAGAAGGCAATTTTACACCTTGTGATTTCAGATTTGGATACGTATCGTCTTCTTCATCCTCCTCGTCGTATTTTTTGATTACACCTCTTTCAGGATCAAAATAATGGTCCTCTAAATAGTCCACAATCGCTTGATCATCGATTTGATTTTGCTCATCCTGCGGTAAATCTCTATTGTCGTCGTCACTTTTACAAGCTCCTAAAAAAACACCTGCAAGAAGAAGTGCAATTCCCCATTTTTTCATCATAAAATTTCTATTTAAATTGCGAAGGGACAAATGTACAAAAATTAAGTTCTTCAAAATAGATATTATAATGCGATTAGATAAATTCCTATGGTGTGTTCGCTATTTCAAAACCCGAACCTTGGCAACAGAAGCCGTGAAAAAAAATCGAGTGAAAGTAAATGGTATCGTCGCGAAATCGTCGAAAGAACTTATGCCTTCCGATAAAATAACGATTCGAAAAGATCAGATCGATTACGAAATTGAAATTCTTCAACTTCCAAAAAGTAGATTGGGCGCTAAATTGGTTTCTCTATATATCATTGATAAAACGCCCAAAGAAGAATTGGAAAAGTTGGAAATACGCAAACTGAGTCAAGATTATTACCGAGAAAGGGGAGAAGGGCGACCGACTAAAAAAGACCGTCGGGATTTGGAAGGCTTTATGGGTGGGGAAGAGCCCGAATAATTTCATCGACAATTTCTTCCACCGTTTTATTTTTTAAATCCACTGTAATTTTTGCTTGATCGTAAAAACTTCGGCGATCAAATAAGTGTTTTGCGATAAATTCCGGCATATCTTCCGCATTCAAATGAGAAAGTAGCGGACGAAGTTCGGTTTCACTGGATAAACGGTGAACCAATTCTGGAGGTGACATTCGTAAATAAATTGAGAAGGTTTTTTCATTGATTAATTGAATATTGTCATAATAAGCCGGCGTTCCACCTCCCAAAGCCAAAACAGAATCTTCTTTTTGGTCTAAAATTTCAACCAAAGCATTTCTTTCTGACTTTCGAAATCGAATTTCACCTTGTGATTTAAAGATTTCCGTGATGGACATCTCATTTTTCATTTCAATCCATTCATCCAAATCAATGAATTTCACATTCAATCTATCAGCTAATTCCTTTCCGATTGTGGTTTTTCCACTTCCCATATAGCCCAATACTGAAATTTTCATAAAAACTTTGTTTCTGCAAATTTGGCAAAAAATTCTTATTATCAATCACTTAAATGAAAGTGCTTGAAAAAAAAACAAAAAAAGTTTCAAAACCGTTTTGTTAATTGAAAAATCTTTCTACATTTGCATCCCGTTACAGAAATACTACGAAACACTCGTAGAGCGGAAAAAAGAATAAGACCTGGTAGCTCAGTTGGTAGAGCACAACACTTTTAATGTTGGGGTCCTGGGTTCGAGCCCCAGCCAGGTCACAAAAAGCGAAACACAAAAAGTTTCGCTTTTTTCTTTTCAATCAACCTTCTCGAATCCCACTCAAATCATAAACTTTAGCCAAAATTTCACTTTTCATTAGGAAGTTTAACTAAAATGCTTACTTTTGCCGCCGTTTTCAGATTGAAAACACGAATGTAAAAAAAGATTCATTTTGGGTTTTTTAGGCTGCGTGGCCATTGAATTTCATCTTTTACGCATTCGTTCAAATATAACGTCCGGTGCGAAAGAGATGATAGGTTGCCGGTTAATTAAATAAAAAAATGAGTACATTTAAAGAAATGGGCCTTAATGATGCCCTTGTTCAAGCCGTTCATGATTTAGGGTTTGAAAAGCCGAGTCCGGTACAAGAATTAGCCATTCCACAAATTTTAGGATCTGAAGTCGATGTAATCGCTTTGGCTCAAACAGGAACGGGAAAAACAGCCGCCTTCGGATTGCCTGTTTTGAATCAACTAAGTGTTGATAGCCGTACCATCCAATCCATTATCCTTTGTCCAACCCGTGAACTTTGTTTGCAGATTGTAAAAGATATGGAAGCATATTCCAAATATTTGCCGAATGTGAAAATTCAAGCCGTTTATGGAGGTGCTGATATTAAAAAGCAAATGGATGGATTGAGAAAAAATCCACAAGTTGTTGTAGGTACACCGGGAAGAACGTTGGACTTAATCAAAAGAGGCGTTTTAAAAATCAATAACATCAATTGGTTGGTTTTGGATGAAGCAGACGAAATGTTGAACATGGGATTCCGTGAAGACATTGACTCGATTTTGGAAGGAACACCGGTTGAAAAACAAACTTTGTTGTTCTCTGCAACTATGCCCGCAGAAGTACGTCGTATTGCAGCTGAATACATGAATAAACCGGTTGAAATCAAAACCGGTAAATCCAATGAAACAGCGTTGAATGTTGAGCATCAATATTACATGGTTCGTGCAAGCGACCGTTACCAAGTTTTAAAACGAATTGCCGACATCAATCCCGATATTTACGGAATTGTATTTTGTCGTACACGAAGAGAAACCAAAGAGATTGCAGATTCATTGATTCAAGATGGATACAATGCAGACGCGATTCACGGAGATTTGTCACAAGCACAACGTGATAGTGTGATGGATAAATTCAGACGTAAACAACTTCAAATATTGGTGGCTACCGACGTTGCTGCACGTGGAATTGATGTAAATGAATTGACACACGTAATTAACTTTAATTTACCTGATGATCCAGAAATCTATGTACACCGTAGTGGACGTACAGGTAGAGCAGGAAACAAAGGGATATCTATCATCATCGCACATTCACGTGAAGGAAGAAGAATCAAGGATTTGGAAAGATTGATCAATAAAAAAATTGAACAACAAACCGTTCCAAGTGGAAAAGAAATCGTTGAAAAACGATTGTATGCTTCGATTGATAAAATCGAAAAATTAGAAGTGGACGAAGCTCAAATCAATCCCTACATGGAAACGATTTCTAAGAAACTGGAATGGATGGACCGTGATGAATTGTTGAGACGTTTTGTATCTATGGAGTTTAGTACGTATTTAGAATACTACAAAGGCGCCAAAGATTTGAATGTATCTGATTCAGGGGGAGGACGCGATCGAGTTCGTGGAGACCGCGGAGAAAGAGACAACCGCAGAGGTACAAGTCGTGGATTTACACGTTTCTTTATTGGAATGGGTGAGAAGCAAAAATTGAAAGCTCCAAATTTAATTGGGTTAATCAATGACACAACCGATAGCAACAACATTAAAATCGGAGAAATTGAAATTCTAAGAAACTTTTCTTTCTTTGAAGCGGATAGCGAATATGAACAAGTGATTCTGAAAGCATTTGCGGATAAAGATGTAGATGTTCAAGTTTCGAATCCTGTTGAAAAAAAGGATAGAAGTTCCGATCGTTCCGGTGGAAGAGAGGACCGACCAAGAGGTAGAAGCGGCGGAAGCCGAAGTGGAGGAGGTTACTCCAAATCCGGTGGTGGTTCCGAACGCAGAAGTGGCGGCGGAGGTGGATATTCTAAATCCGGTGGTGGTTCAGACCGCAGAAGTGGAGGTGGAGGTTCAAGCTCTGGTTCAAGTTTCGGTGGTGCTCGTAAAGGAAAACCAAGATCAGGAGGTAGATAAAATCAACTATAAACGTGGGAAACCATGTTTTAAAATAAGAAAAGGCTCGGATGAAAATCGGAGCCTTTTCTGTTTAATTTATTTAGTACGTTTTATCGTTGGATGAAAGAAGAAATAGATTGTAATTTTCCTTTTTCTATTTTTACTTGTTTTTCAGGATATTTCTCGGCAAAGGTTTCTACCAAATGCATCATGTAATGATTGGCTTTGTGCGGTGTCAAATTTTCTTTGATTTCTTCCAAGGAATTTAAATCCGAATTCCGGTCGATGTAACCCATTCCATAGAATTCACCTTTCTCAATCCAAATACAGCTCAACTCTTGATTTGTGCGTCCTTTGTCAAGAATGGCATAGGTTTGCCGTTCCGAATGTAAATCTTCTCGTATCTGTTCTATTTTTTGATTGTGTATTTCCACGTCCGGAAGTTCTTTGGTATGAAGAGCGGGATTGGATGCCACATCAAACGAATCTGCTTGTTGACCGAAGTTGCACAAACGAATGTCTACGTCGTGATTTTCGATCGATTTAAGTAAATCATTCACCGCATCCCATTCGCGATAGTATTTCTGAAGTGCTAATTGATTGGGTCTTACTTTTCCAGCGACCAATCTTTTGTAGCCGTTTATATCCGTGTATGTATAAATAGCGAAACTTGCTTCGTACTTTTTCAAAGCCCGATTAAATGGCGGCCAATAGTGTTTGATTTCACTGCATTCATACAAAAGACAAATCAATTCCGTCGCACAAATTTCAAAAGAAATACTGTAAATGGATTGCAAGAAACTTTGTCTTCGCGCACCTGCATTGTGACCCGTAAAATGAGAGAATACACGCTTTTTAAGATTGACCGCTTTTCCGATGTACAATATATTTCCCGCTTGGTCATGGAAATAATATACGCCGGATTGTTCGGGGATTTTTTCGAATTCTTCTTTTGGAAGGTTGGCAGGAAGTTGCTGTTCTTTGGAATCTTTTTTCAGCATTCGGGGGATTAATTCTTGATCGTCCCATTCCAAAAGTTTGGAGAATAAAATGGTGGTTGCCGTTGCATCACCCATTGCGCGGTGGCGATTCTCTATCGGAATTCCCAATCGTTCACAAAGAACCCCTAAACTATACGAAGGAAATCCCGGTTTCAATTTACGACTGAGCCGAACCGTACATAGTTTTTTTGTCGTAAAAGGATAACCGGTTGCTTCGAGTTGATTTTTGAGAAAAGAATAATCAAAATTTACATTGTGCGCTACAAATATTTTGTTTTTAAGTAAAGAATGAATTTTATGGGCAACTTCTTCGAAATAAGGTGCATGGGCAACGGTTTCACTGTCAATTCCTGTCAGCATCGTAATCGAATACGGAATGCTTCTTCCGGGATTGATGAGTGTCTCGTATCGATCAATGACTTTTTCACCGTCATGAATCAAAATGGCAACTTCTGTAATCCTTCCGTTGTGCGCACTTCCACCGGTCGTTTCTATATCGACAATGGCATATCCTACTGAATTTGATTTATTCTTCATTTTATTCACTTCTTGGGTCTTGTTTTAAACTCAATTTCGCACATCGACTGACTTCCAAAGTGGGACAGCCGAAATCAATCACTACTTTTCCTTCCAACAAAAAAAGTCCTGCACCTCTGAGTGGATATTTTTTCAAGGAATTGGGAAAGTGTAAACTATCAAAAAACTCTCCATTTGAATCATAAAAAGTTCCAAATTTCATCAATTGGTTATTTTTGGTTCGTACTCTTTTATCGGTCACAAAATCGCCGACCATTCGTACGGTTTTTCCTTCGAACTTAGGCATATCCATAGCTTGTACTTGTCCGCGGTAATTGGAATTCGCCAATTCAAAAAAAGAAGCCGATACGGGAAATCCCAACAATTCCATTTCATCATACAAATCTTCCAAAACCGAAGTTTCTAAAGGCGGAAGTACCGCTTTTCGCGATGCCACTTCCAACAAAGGAATTCCTTGATTTCGTTCGGACGTTTTACTCAATAGTAAATGCGCTTCCCACAACAATTCTTTTTTGTTCATTTTTAGAAACCGAAAAGCACCGCAACGAATCAATAAAACAATTTGCTCCAAACCCGCTCCGGTTCGGAAAATGAAGTTTTCCAAACTTGTATATTCTCCATTTGTTTCGCGTTCTTCTACAATTTGAACCCCCAAATTTTGTTCCATGCTGAGAATTCCATCAAACCCCAAATAAATTTTATCTCCATAAATCGTTGTTTGATAAAGACTTTTATTGACACACGGAAGACAAATTGTAGCTCCCGCTTTTCGGGCTTCGTTCACATATACTTTGCGACTGTAAAATCCACCGTAATTATTCAGAACTGCAACCATAAATTCTTTGGGGAAATACGCTTTTAGATACAAACTTTGGTAACTTTCTACCGCAAAACTCGCGCTGTGTGCTTTGTTGAATGAATAGCCAGCGAAACTTTCCATTTGTCGCCAAATTTCTTGGGACGTTTTTTCTGGATAACTCATCAATCGACAATGGTTGAAGAATTTATCCCGAATTTCATCCAAATGATGCGCGCCTCGGTATTTTCCACTCATCATCCGTCGAAGTACATCCGCATCCGCCAAATCCAATCCGCCGTAATGATGGCCAATTTTCATTACATCTTCTTGATAAACCATCACGCCATAGGTTTCTTTCAGTTGTTCTTCAAAAACAGGATGTGGATACACTACTTTTTCAGGATTATGATGACGTTCAATGAAAGCCTTCATCATACCCGACGAAGCAACGCCCGGACGAATGATGGAACTCGCCGCAACCAAAGTGAGATAATCATCGCAATCCAATTTGGTTATCAACTGCCGCATCGCTGGACTTTCCACATAAAAACAACCAATCGTATTTCCGGATTTGAGTTGTTCCGCAATTTTGGGATCTTTCAGAAGTCGACGTGGATTCTGTGTGCTAATTGTTTTTCCTGTATTCTTTTTGATAATTTCTCTACTGTCTTTGATGTGTCCAATTCCGCGTTGACTCAAAATGTCAAACTTCTCAAAACCAACCTCTTCCGCTGTGTACATATCAAATTGAGCCGTCGGTAATCCTTTGGGTGGATAATCCAAGGCGGAATAATAACTCAGTGGCAATTCAGAAATCAATACACCGCTGGAATGAATGGTTCGTTGATTGGGAAAATCAGCCATTTGGTTGTACACACTTAAAATCAATTGAGTGACTTCATTTTTATTGAGCATGTCTTCGGGATAATGAATCAATCGATCGATTTCGGGTTTGGGCAAACCGTAGATTTTTCCTAATTCCCGAAGAATACTTCGGGATTTAAACGTGCTCATTGCGCCCATCAAAGCCGTGTGTTTCGAACCGTAGCGCGTGAAAATATAATCATAGACTTCATCTCTTTCTTTCCACGAGAAATCAACATCGAAATCCGGTGGAGATTGTCGTTTGGGATTTAAAAAACGTTCAAAATACAGATTGAGCTCAATGGGGCACACATCGGTTATACCTAAACAATAGGCAACCACACTGTTGGCGCCACTTCCTCGTCCTACATATTCAAAATCCCGATTGCGAGCATATCTGCAAATATCATCCGTGATTAAAAAATAACTCGAGAAATTCAAATTATCGATGATTTCCAATTCTTTGTCCACCCGTTCTTTGGCAATTGCATCTTTGGGTTTGTAGCGATGTGCAAATCCATCCATCGCATATTTATGCAATAGTCGTTTGTCGTCGTATCGATTTCCGGTAAATGTCTGTTTGTTTTTAATGGTGGTAAAGTCAAAATCAAAACTACATTCGGAAAGGAGTCGATGGGTATTGGTGATTAATTCGGGGAAGTTTTTGTACACTTCCATCAACCTTCCGCGCGGAACGAATTGTTCTTCCCATCGACCGATTTGATGCGGTTCCAATTGAGAAATTAAAATATTGTGGTCAATGGCTCGAAGTTGAGTATGCAGCGTATGACTTTTTTTGGTGAAAGAAATTGGCGAAAGAATCACGTACTTTTTCCGATTTTCATTCGGTTCCAATTGTACTTTATTTAATTCTGTAGGTCGAATTCCAATGAATTCATTTTCTTTTAACTCTTTTATTTTCTGAACGCCGTACGGATAAATTACAAAGGAGTTGAAGAATTCAGGGGCTTCTTTGGGTAATTCTCGTTTGTGCTGGTTGTGAAGTGTCATCCACTCATTCAGTTCTCTGAAACCTTCGTTGTTACGTGCGATTCCAATGTAGAGTAATTCATCTTTATTTCGGAATTCCATTCCTGCCAACGGATTTAATCCTGCTTTTCTGCCCAAACGAATGAAGTCCAAAACGCCGGAACTGTTGTTGATATCCGTCAAAACCGCCGTGTCATACCCATTTTTGAGCATACCTTCTATCAGCGCTTCCAAACTGAAAGTGCCGTAACGTAAACTGTAGTATGAATGGGTGTTTAGTATCATTTTGGTATCAGGTATTTGGTATCAGGTATCAAGTATTTGGTGTGGGATTATAAGAACCAATCTCCTTTGGCTAAAGCATGAAATCCATACCTCAATCGTATTTCGTCCATGGCTTGATTAAGTCGAAGGTCTTTGATGTGGTCGTCAAACAAACTGGTTTGGTAATTTCCACTGATTAAATGACTGAATTTAATTCCAATGAGTCGAATCAACATCCGTCGGCTATAGAGTTTCTCAAACAATTCATTGATTTTTTCTGTAATCACTTTATCCGAATTGGTGTACGGGATCCGCGCTTGTTTGGTGTGTGTATCAAAATTACTGTATCTGATTTTTAGACTGATGCATCCGGTCAGTTTTTGGTCTTTTCGCAATTCAAAAGCCAATTCACTCACCATTTTTGCGACGGTTCTTTTCAGTAAAACGCTGTCGATGGTGTCGATTTGATAAGTATGTTCCTTGCTCATACTTTTTTGCTCGTGGAACGAAACCACCGGACTATCGTCTAAACCGTTTGCTTTTTTCCAAATGCTCACTCCATTTTCGCCCAAAACTTGACGAAGTGTAAAAGCTTCCATTTGTTGCAAAGTCAAGCATTTTGAAATTCCCATATTCCGAAGTTGGGTATAGGTTTTGTCGCCAACCATCGGTATTTTTCGGATCGACAAAGGAGCCAAAAACAGTTTTTCTGTTCCGTAATCCACTTTCAATTCACCACTGGGTTTGGCTTGTCCTGTTGCGATTTTAGACGTCGTTTTATTGACCGACATTCCAAAGGAAATGGGGAGCCCCGTTTCGGTGATGATTCGTCTTCGGAGCTCCGTTGCCCATTTCCAGCAACCAAAAAATTTATCCATTCCTGTTAAATCAAAATAATGTTCATCGATACTTGCTTTTTCGACCAAGGGAACATTCTCGCCGATGATTTCAGAAACCATGTTGGAATATTTGGAATACAAATCAAAATCACCTTGTACCACAGTCGCTTCGGGACATAACCGGAGTGCCATCTTCATGGGCATGGCGGAATGAATACCAAACTTCCGTGCTTCGTAACTGCACGAAGCCACAACGGCGCGATTGCTTTTTCCGCCCACCAAAACCGGACGGTTATTCAATTCGCTGTTTAGCAATCTTTCTACACTCACAAAAAACGAGTCCAAATCACAATGTACAATGTTCCTTTCCATTATTTAAAAATTAGTTCTATCTTTGACTCTAATTTAGTCAAATTAACGACTCCAATTTACACAATTATAAATGACAACACCAAGTATTTTTTTAGGATCCAATGTTAAATTTTTGAGAACCCGTCAGAAATTAACCCAAGAAAATTTAGCCAAAGAATTGGCCATGACCCGTTCAAAGTTGAACTGCATTGAGATAGGTCAAACGAAATCTCCTTCTATCGAAGATATGTTGAAATTCTCATCATACTTTAAATTGAGTATTGATACGTTTATAAAAATTGATTTGTCCAAAGTGGGCGAATTGAAACTTCGGGATTTGGAAGCGGGAAATGATGTGTATATAAAAGGAGGAAATCTTCGGGTATTAGCAATTACGGTGGATAAACGAAACAACGAAAATGTGGAATATGTGCCCATAAAAGCCAAGGCAGGATATCAATCCGGCTACAACGATCCGGAATTTATTGCTTCGTTGCCTCGATTTTCTTTGCCCAATTTACCCAAAGAAGGCAGTTTCCGAATTTTTCCAACCGTCGGAGATTCCATGTTGCCCATTCCCGAAGGAAGTGAAGTAGTGGGACAGTATGTCGAAGATTGGCAGTCGTTGAAGCCGGAAACACCTTGTATAGTGATTTTAAAAAGTCAACAAGATTTCGTGTTTAAATTGATCAGTCTTCAAGAAGATCGTACGTTCTTATTGAAGTCGTT
Organism: Weeksellaceae bacterium; assembly: GCA_041676545.1. Lineage (GTDB taxonomy): Bacteria > Bacteroidota > Bacteroidia > Flavobacteriales > Weeksellaceae > Moheibacter. The sequence goes on from JBAYRQ010000004.1 coordinate 60,456, forward strand.
GAACCCAACCTATCAGCCGTATGAAGTGGAGGTGGAGAATGTATTGGAAATTTGGAAATTCCATTCGTTTTTTAGCAAAGAAATTCCCGATTCAACTCTGGATTTCCCGCAATTACTGAAAGATGTAAAGAGTTTGGAAGAGAAAATAAATAAGGCAATAAATGGGAATGCAAAAACGGCGGGTTAAATATTTGTTATCAATCGATAAAAAGTTTACATTTTCTTATAATATTCTAAAAAAGTTTTGATAAACTTAATAGAATAATCCTACACTTAAAATGGATTGTTTTCATCCCTATATTTAATCGGATTTTGCTAAATACACTCTATTTATGAGTTTTTTATCTTAATTCTATCGTCTGAATACTAATTCAGACCTATTGAATACTCATTCAAAAGGGGTGAATGCTCAATATGACATACTTGTTAGAATAAATTTATTGACATTTGAAACATGTTGCTTTTAAATTCATTTTTTTTTAATGTTTTGAGAATAAGGAAATAAAATAGCCCGACGCTTTAATCTATACGTAGAAAAGCGAGAATAATTATAAGTCTCAATGCAAAGAAAAGTTGCTGTAATTTCTAAATAAAATATCAAAAAATTGAATTCAGAATGGAAATAAAATCAGCAAAAAATATCATTTTTTTACTCACTATTAAACAATAATACTATGAAGCAGATCTTATTAATACTGAGCCTAGCATTTTTTGTTGGTCTCCCAGGGAATGTGTACAGCCAAGAAAAACCAAAGGTTGTACAACCCAAACAAACCATAAAAGTCAAAAATCAAAAACCTCCAAAAAACACTGTTCAAGTTGGTACTCAACCCAAAGTGATTCAACAAGATCCGCCAATTAGGGTTTTGAACACAAAACCTGTTAAATTAGTAAAAATACCAACACTTAATGCGGGATTGTATAAGAACATTACTCCTTTGAAAAAAATAGATGTAAGCGATTCCAAAGACAGAAGTGATAAATCGACGATTCAAACTACCGGAGGGGGTGGCTCAAACGGTGTGAATGTGACTGAAACAAAACCTGTGAAAGATGCAAATAATTGTTTAGTTTCCACGAAAACTCTAGATATTACAACCACAGATTTTAGTTATTTTACAGAGTCATCAACTCCAGATTTCATAAAACCGGGTGTAGTAATCAATTACTCCTCTATTTTAGATGGAAGAAATACCATCAACACAACTCCAAGAAATCCATTAACAATATATTTGATAAATACATCGGCGGGCGCAGGGAATAATAATTTATCTGTAGATGTTGAAAACCCACAGAATGTAAGTGGTATTAATAATGCGTTAGGGCAATTAACCGGACAGTTAAATACACAAAGTATACCTGCTAATATGAGTTTTGAAATTTCAGAAATCAGTTCAGAAAAAGAATTTCAATATGGAGTTACAGGATCTTACAGTTATGGATCTATGCTTTCAGCAAAGTTTGGTGTAACGGGCGGGGATTTCAGTAAAAACTATTACTATTTAATCAAATTCACACAAAACATGTACAATGTTGCGGTAGATCCTAATACGGTTAGTTTTGCAAATGATATTTCTGGAGCGGATAAACTCGCTTATGTGTCAGAAGTAACTTATGGAAGAAAAGGTTTGATGATGATTAAAACCAAGAAAAGCATGAGTGAAATAAAAGCCGAAATGAAGATTTCTGCTAATTCGGGTATTCACAAAGGGGATATTAGCGGATTTGTAAGTTCCGTTAATAAAGACGATTCACGTGAAATCCGTGTTTTCTTTTATGGTGGTAGCTCTAACGTTGCAGCACGTTCTCTACAAGAAAATGACATGAAAAATGGTTTTGATAATTGGGTAGCAGCAGAGGCTGGAAATGGATTGTTAGCTTTACCTATTTCATATAGGGTTAAAAACTTAAAAGGAGAGCAGTTGCAATTAAAATCAGTCTTTACACAACCCAATAGAAACTGTGTGCCTAAGAAAGCACTTAAGCTAAAAGTGACACTTTTAGAGATTGATCCTAAAGTGACCACCGATAGCGATAAAAAAGGAGATTATGGAATTAGACAGCATGTCAAATATACAGCGAATAAAACGGTAAAAAAAGCTTCAGGAAATGTAGTTTACAATACATTCAAAAAGGAGACGAATCCGTGTAAATTAGCAGGTGATAAAGATTGGTCAGGTGCAATCCCATTGGCATGTGGGTCTAGCAAAGATCAGATTCATGTCAATGTGAATGGTGATAAAAATCGTAAACGATTAAATAATATTAGAAACTCGGTAGTTTTTGATATTAGCACAGAAGAAGCAAGTGATAAAAATGCGAAGTTTGAAGTTCAGACTTGGGTGAAAGAATATTCAGATAAAGATATTTTGATGAATCATGATTTTTCTATACCCCAAGAAATCCCAATCTATTTTGTTTTAAATGAACTTCAAGGGTTATCCAGTGGTGTTTCTTTTAGCGAGAATTATTCAAAAGATGGTGCTTTGACATTGAAGGTTCACAATTTTAATGATGATTATCCTGCAATGTTCAGAGGAACAGATGCTGCTAAAGGAAATCAACCTTATTTGGATGCTGTTTTAAGAGCTAGAAATTCCGGGTCATCGGTGGATGAAAAAGCATTCCTTTATCTTCGTTTTGAATTGATAGATTAATTAACACTATTAAACATTAACATTGAAACGAGAGGGCGTACACAAGTACATCCTCTCGTTTTTTTAATGTGAATTTATAATTTACAGTCCTTTACTTTTATACAAATTTTGAAAAGTATTTGTGTTTTTTAATTAAGATTACAATTTCGGCAAATTGAAAGTCAATTGGTTTTTGTAGAAATCAAAAAAGGGAATATATTTACCTTTCATTCTTAGAGGACGAGTCTATAAAACGAGGAGAATCTACACGCAATGCAACCACACTATGCTACCATTTAATAGAAGATATTTCATTCTAACTATTTTACTTTTTATTGTTGAAATTTTCATTGCGCTCTATGTGAGAGATAATTTTATCCGACCTTATTTGGGTGATGTATTGGTGGTGATTTTAATCTATTGCTTTGTGAAATCATTTATTAAATTACCGGTTTTAACGGTTGCTATTTCTACGTTAGTTTTCTCATTTATAGTAGAATTCCTTCAACTAATTAATGTTATAGAACTACTTGGATTGGAAAATTCAAAAATAGCTCAAATTGTTATTGGGACTTCTTTTTCTTGGTTCGATTTGCTGGCCTACCTAATTGGCATTCTGCTTGTCATACTAGTCGAAAAATATGGATGTAAAAAATCACTCCGAACTAAACCTAATTAATCTTGTTTTCGTTTAATTTTCTCTTTTTTCTAAAATATATTTGGTGTAAATCGACTGTAATTTTCCGCTTAGGTTAATTTTACCTTCGTTATAGGTATATTTCATTTTTAGCAGAGCTATTTCCTCTTGCTTATTTTTGGATTTGAAATAATCATACAATACGACATCATTTCCACTTAAATTGTACGTGTAATAACTGAGGTCTGATTCAATATCAATCCCAGTTTCTATATTAAATTTCGTGATAATCCATCCCCAATTCAAAAGGGAGATAAGTACAAAAGTAGCAAAGGTAATTGTCGTCATTCGATTAATTAGAAACCAATTAGTTTTTCTCACTCTTACTTTTTTGAAGGTCAAATAAAGTCCAATCCAACTTAAAATTAAGAATAAAAACACACCCAATCGTTTTTCAGTTAATCCCAGCATATAGACATATTCTATGTTCTTAGCCAAAGCAATAAAGACCAACAAAGAGTTTAAACCAATCCAAATAAAGATAAACCGCTTTAACTGAGCGTTTTGTTTATCAAAATTGAAAGCACCTCTAAAAAAGTATAAAATTAAACTTATCGCCATCAGTATAGACAGGATTACAGCATAGATTCTTTTGTGAAGATTGGAACTTATAGAATTAATTTCCTCGGTTGTGAATAAATTTTCGATTCCGTAAATAATGATAAAAATGAAGAGGCTACTATTTAACATTACAAACGTAATCTCTGCGCTTTTACGAGCCATGTCAAAAGTATAAGTAGGAACGAAAGAGGTGGTGGCATAATCATCATTGAGAGACGTGTTTACTATTTGCCATTTTTTTGGAAGTTTAAAATACCAGAAGAAATACATGAATACACTTCCTAAACACACTAACCATAGAATATGACTTAGCTGAATATCGATGGTAAAAGAAAGTGTGGAAAGGAAGTCGCTAATCACATCACTCGAAGAAATGTAAACGAATACGAATAGGGAGGTAATCCCCAAAGGAATTAGCACATATGCCATAACGGATTTGAATAAATGCTGGCTGTTTTTTGGAGGAATTTTGGGTTTCGATTCGAGGATATTCGGTAAAGACATCAAATAATTGAGCGGTGCCAAAACAAAGAGTTTAACTAACTTTTGATTGGGATCAAACATGAGCATGGCAACCCAATGGAGTGAACAAAATAGAACCATAAAAGAAAAAAAGTCTCCATAATAAGCAAAAGAAAAAGCACCCAAAATTCCGCCCCAAAACGCGAATTTATAGTTTCGATTTATTCCTTTTTGGGCTTGAACATAATAACTTGTGGTTAATAGAGCCATGGTAAGTAGGGATACGTTTAGTCCTATGTTTTGATGATAAAAAAGAACTACAAAGAGCAAAACGCTCGCTAAATAGTAAATTGTTTTTGTTTTCATATTTTTTTAATTTAAAAGTACTTTGTAACACAAAGTTAAAATGTAAAATTTTTTAGTTTAACAAATTCTCTAATGCATTGATGTGTTTCTGAAAAGATTCTTTGCCGAATCTTGTCACTCGATACGTGGTTCGTGGTTTTTTACCCACAAATTCTTTTTTAATTTCTATGTATTTATTCTTTTCCAAAGTTTTACTGTGACTGGCTAAATTTCCATCTGTTAAATTCAATAATTCTTTAATCTCTCCAAATTCTACCCAATCATTTACCAGGAGGATAGACATTATCCCCAAACGTACTCTGCTTTCAAAATCCTTATTTAATCCTTCTATTAAGCTCATTTTGTAGCTTTAGTATTATGAAATGTTGATTGGGAACGAGGTTTACTAATTCGGTCATAAAACATATATATCAATGAGAATATCATTAGTTATCATATTTTTTTAACATAATACTGCCATAAATAATATGAAGAATTCCAAAGCCAATCGCCCAGAAAACCAAACCATACCCAATAAAATAACAGGCAATCAATCCCAATAAAATCTCTAAATAGCCCAACCACTTTACATCGCCATACGTGAATTTAGAAACATTTACCAAGGCCAAACCGTAAAATAAAAGCATGGAAGGTGCCACCAAATAATTAATGCTATGATAAAGTAAAGCGATACAAAATAAACCTCCAGCGAATAGGGGAACGGCCAAATGAATGATTACATTTTTGGTCAAAGGATTCCAGAAATTAAGTTGATTCTTTTTACTTTTTTGTACCGTAAAATAAATTCCAAATGCAATCGAAAAAATTAATACAGACAAGGCTACAAAAAATAGCTTGATGATTAATTCGGTAGAATAGAAATTTCTACTGCCTTCAAAATAATTTATATTTTCCGCCTGAAGTAAATAATAGGCTATAGCGGCACCAATCAAAGCAAATGTCCCTGCAAATATACCCGACAATCCACTTAATGAAATAAAACGAGAGGATTTCTCCATCATGTTGCGAATGTGCGCTAAATCTTCTTGATAGTTTAACTCATTTTAAAAGTACTTTGTATTGCAAAGTTAATATTTAAATTGAATTGACCAATTAAAAAGAATAGTATTTTCTTGTTTCGGATAATTCAAATAGTAATCTACGAAATATACAAGTCATACTAGGTCACAGCAGTTCTAAGACTACCGAGATTTATACCCATGTTTTGAGCATTTCAAACAAAAAAATTGAATGCGTCTTGGATTCTATGTTAAAAAACAATACGTTTGATCTAAATATATAACGGAGTTTGCAGAAATTTTATGAAACATTACTACATTATAATAATTGCAGTACTAAATTTAATATGTTCCCTAATCATTCCCAATTTTTTAATATTTGGAATCTTTATCTATATCTTATGCGTAATATTAATTTGTGTATTTGAATCTAGTTTAACTCATAAAATTTTTGTGTTTGTAACACCATTGTTATTATTACTATTATCAAAACCTTTGCAACGATTAAATTATAATATTAAAGAAAAATATCGCATAAGTAATTCCCAAAAAATCGATTTCATCTTTCCTGAAAATTTTATTGGAGACGCTTTAATTATTTCAAAAAATATTTGTGGACAAAAGGAAGAAATAAAAAATAATTATTATAAATTATATATACCAGAAGACGGAATTTTATTCTATCAAGGTGAAATAAAAAATTATGGCGGTAATTATTTGTTTAGATATTTTAAGATTATAAAGAATGATACCATTCAAATTCCTGATAAATTCATAAATGGATGGAGAAATAATAAAACTTCGGAATATAAAGTTATTTATGTAGATGCAATTTCAAATACGCAAAATAACCTTTCTAAAATCTTACTTCATATTTATAAAACAGAAAATGATAATGGAGGTAATTATGATAAAGAATTACTTCAAAAAGATTTTAAATGTAAATAAAACATCTGCTAATAACTAAGTTTTCGTCTTGCCCGAAGGGCTAGAGATGAAAACGCTGTTGAACGGAACCGATTACATGCCGTCAACACTATGACTACAAACTGAAGTCAATCTGAAATATAAAAGTCATACTAGTCACAGCAGTTCTAAGACTACCGAGATTGACATCCATGTTTTGAGCATTTCCAACAAAAAAATAGAAAGCCCCTTGGATTCTTAGTTAGAAGACAAGTGGTTTGATAGAAATTAGGTAGATAGGCGTAATGAATTACGACTATTTAATTGTTGCTATTAAAGCAAACCAAACATAAAGTTTCCATATAACTCAACTATTTCACTATCTTTGCTAATAGTAACAACAAGAAAACTAAATGAAACCAAAATTCGATGTGGTTTTTCTAGAGGAGGCTATTGACTTTATGTCCAAATTAGATGGGAAAGCAAGAATGAAAATCTACTTTAATTTGGATAAAGCAAAACTTGAAAATGATCCAAAGCTTTTTAAAAAATTGACAGATGATATTTGGGAATTTAGAACACTCTATCAAGGTATTCAATACAGGTTATTTGCATTCTGGGACAAAACTGACAAAATAGAAACGCTTGTATTATCAACACACGGAATGGTTAAAAAGGTAAGTAAAGTACCAAAATCAGAAATCGAAAAGGCTATGAAAATCAGAGCTGAATATTTTGAACAATAAAAAAGATTATGGAAACTAAAAAGAAAAAAATGAAAATGATGACCCTTGACCAAATGAAGGATAAAGACATCGGAAAGATTGGAACAGTGGAACGTGATACATACGAATTTGAATTGCGCATGGAAGTTCTTGGAGATATGATAAAGTCTGTCCGAAAAGAAAGGAATTTAACACAAGAGCAACTCGGAGAATTAATCGGAGTTCAAAAATCACAAATCTCTAAATTAGAACGGAATACTAAAAACGTAACTATAGAGACGATTTTGAAAGTGTTTAAAGCACTGAAAGCCAATGTTCGATTTAGCGTTGAAATGAACGATTCGGAATTTAAAGTAGCATAAAAGACAATACTGTCAACAAGTAAGCATCAATGTAAGGCCAGACTTCATTGTGCTTCGTGTTGAACGCTGCCTTTGGTAGCGTGTCGAAGCCTCTAAAAGCTATGACTACAAAATGAAGTCAATCTGAAATATACAAGTCATACTAGATCAAGCAGTTTTAAGACTACCGAGATCTACACTCATGTTTTGAGCATTTCCAACAAAAAATAGAAAGCCCCTTGGATTCTATGTTAAAAAACAATAAGTTTGATCTAAATATATAACGGAGATAGGCGCAACGAGTTGCGTATATCCAATTGTTACCAGCAATTAAGACGCTGCGGCAATGAATATTAAAAGTCTAAATAAAGAGATGAATAAATTGAGTGATAAAATTATTGAAAATGGAGACTGCTCATTCAAATTATGGCTTGAATTTGAAGAGACTAGTCCTTGGAATGATTTGGAAAATGATTTTGCCAATATTATCGTTGATACTTTAGACGGAAAACTTTATGGAATTAATGTTTGGACTTTTAAATATTTAACTGTAGCTCAAAGTGAAGAACAAAAAGAAGGCAACTCAAATTATATAATACCTCCTGACTTATTTGTAAAAATTCTTACCAGAGATTGTATTGAAGAAACCATAAAAGACTTATTAAGCCATGGAAATTTAGATGAGATTTTAAATGAATCAAGTTTTGGATTGAACTTTCTTGAGCCATATTGGGATGCATTGGAAATGGAAGAAAATAGTATTCAGTCTTTGATTAACGAACTTAAAATTGAATTGCCTGAAAATCATGTTTTATATAATGAGTCCTATGAGCTGATTGCTAGAAAAACAAATAACGACGATATTATATTAGAATTGGATAATGGAAGAATAGCTGTAGTTCATTTGACTTGGAAATCAAAAACAGAAGTTGACGGATATCCTATAACAAGGATTTATGAAAACAAAATTGATTTCTGGAATAGGGAAATGAAACAAGATATAATTGAATTTAAAGAATAAAAGCTGGTAACAATGTGTATAATTCATAAGGGTTTCAGAGATTTTCGAGCAGTATCTCCCGCATCAAATTTAGGTGGTAACTTGATAAGTTTGAAGCCCGCAATCCCTTACGAAATCATACACTAAACGTTATAGCCAATTGTAAAAAAAGACCATAATGTCAAGAAGCATTCATACAACACATAAAGACGTTAAAGGACTGACAAAAAAGGAACTTGAAGAACAGTATAACGACCCGAACTCAGACTTAGCTTCATTAGCTAAAAAATCATCAATTAAAAAAGAAGTTTTAAAACAACGGAAAAAGGAAAAATCAGAGTAATCAAATGACCACTAGCAGTAATCTTGATTTAGAAACGAAAGTAATTGAACGTTTTGTTATTAAAGCTAAAAGAGACAGGTACTTGACTTTTATTAAAAATGACAAGACTAGAGAAAAGTTTATCAACGACCTTCATCATATGAACTTTTTAAAAGTGGACCTTTTTGACAAGATTGAAGGAAATGAATTTGATGCAATTAAAGAGAGAATAAAAAGTTTAGGAGTTTTAAAAGACTGTTATATAATATCTGATTGTTCACGACTTGACAAAAAGAAGCTTGATATTGATACAGCACTAAGAGAAACTATCGGAAGCGATTCTGGAACAATTATCGTATTTGGAGACGCTGAAATTATATATTCGGAAGCAGAAGGGTTTAATAATAGATTAATTAGCAGACCAACAAAATTCAATTAAATAAGCAGAAGGACATAAACGATAAGAAAAAAAATGGCTATAACACGAGGCTAAAAACAATGGCGGTTTTGCAGGTAATTGGGCCTTCTCGCTTTTTGTTATCTTTATATAAGCTAGCAAGTGAGGTTCTTTTAATCCGCCACAGTTTTTTAGCCCAATCGTTATGGGCAAGGCTAAAACGACACAACAGACAGAGACAACGTTATGAATTTTGAAGAAATAAAAGACAAAATATATCCTTGGATTAAGGTCGTTTACGAACCTGACGAAGAAGTTCCAAATTCGACACGGGAAATTAAACTTAAAGACGAAGAACAACCAATTATGCAAAATTGGCTTGGTAACTTGGCAATTTTTTACGCAGTTGACGAAGGCGACCAATTCAGCTTAGTATTAAAAAGAGACTTACCTACAAAAGTTTCAATTGAAGAACTACACGAAATTGCAACAACAAACCTAGACAAAGATGTTGAATTTACCTTTAATGAAACAGGTTTTGGTGGACACGGTTTAATTGCGGGCGGAGACCACGAGGCAGGCTCATTGACATTGACAGGAATTTGGGAGTGGTGTGCCGACCAAATTCAAGATAATTTAATAGTTGCCGTTCCAGCAAAGGACTTGATAATGATGGTTCCAGAAAATGACAAAGACAAAATAAATTCACTCAAAGACTTTGTGACGGAAATTTTTAAAGACGGTGAAAGACTTTTAACAAAACAATTATATCGTTTTGACAAATCAAATTACGAATGGACACAATGGGGACAAGTGGACTAAAAAGAAGCCCAGCCCATAATAACTAAGTTTTCGTCTTGCCCGAAAGGCTAGAGATGAAAACGCTGTTGAACGGAACCGATTTGTTACCGTTCCTATGGAGTTGTCGTTTGATATGTTTTAAATATCAGCAGCACGCAAGCTACAATCAACCTGAACGATTACCAAGCAGGACATTATATTATAACACTTGTTTGTGACGGGCAAATTGTAGATTCTAAGAATCTGATTAAAAACTGAGTTTCAACTACCTGACATTATAATGATTCAGATTATGAAATTATAATATGAATGAAAAACAGCTTCAAAAGTTATTAAATAATTAACAAGAAAAATAGTTTATGATTTGGAAATTGAATTTTACTAAGATTTGCTTATTTGCAATACTATTATTGCCAATAGGATTTATAATAAATGCGATTTCTTGGACTATATCTTTACCATTTAATTTGAATTCATTTTTTTTAGGATTAGGAATGTCATTAATGATAATTGTAAGTCCTACATTACTTTTATTATCACTTCTTTTAGGATTTATTAAAACTAATCTAAAAAAATAAGACTGCAGATAATATTGGTAACTGTCACGCAACATCCATTTTTCAAAATATAAATATGTAAATCACAAAACTTCAACCTCTTTTAAAGCGATTTAAAGGAGGTTTGTTTTTCAATTATGACACAAAATCCTATAATTCAGATTGGTTACAATCCATACTTTGAAGTCATAAAAGAAGCTTTTTACAAAAACAATGTATTTCCCTTGTTTGAGGAAAATCCCTAAGAACCTAACCTAGCTCATTTCCAGTTAATTAACCCGAATCCTCTTCCCTGGAACCACCGCCTGAATTGAATTATCATACATCGCTTCACAATAGGTTGCAGGTAAATAATAATCTCCTTTGTACGTCGCATTCAACAAGATTGTCACTGAAATTTGCTGGGCTGCACTTAGATCGAAATACGAATACACTCGATCATCTCTGAAATCTTGGTAATTCAGTCCTGTGTTTTGGGCTGAAGTCGCTTGGTTATTGAGTCGTTTATTGATGATTTCCCAACCCGATGGGAACATTTGAGTCAAAGTTAATTCTTTGTAATTTCCCATCATTCCCGGATTGGTGATGTTTACTACACATTTGAAATCGGTACCTTGTGAGAGTTGAGAAGGATCAATCGCCTCATTATCCATATTGAAATACGTTACTTTTAAACCCAAGTTCTTCTGAATTTCCGGTATGTTTTCTTCCATAGAAACGCCACTTCGAACCAAGTCCACAAATAAAATTCCACCTGAATGATTGACTACTGAAAAACTTCCGGAAGCTTCTGGTAAATCAACATTTACAAACGGTTTATTTCCAGAAATTTTGGATGATTTCCCATTGATACGCACTGTTGCATCGATGTTCGATCCTGCTTTGTTTTTCCCAAGATATTCCGAAATTGCCAAAAGAGAGTAGGAGGTAGTCTGGGTGCTATACCACGAATCGGAATGCAAATGAGCTGCAATTTTCTTAAGCAGAACGAGTCCTTTATCGCGCTCACCCAAGAGCGTCAATGTTTCCAAAATCATCGCATCATCACGGACAGATGAACCGTAAGTGTAGGCATTGAATTTGTATTCTTTTACGGTATTGGGAAGGTCTGCGACTAATTTTTTAGCAATACTTCCTTGCCCTGCCAATTGATAGGCTGCAGCTAGTCTCCAAACCGTAGTTACATTGGTTTTCTTTTCTTTTAAACGATTCATTAATCCCAATTCTGAATTTCCAGAAAGAGCAAGGGTGTACAGTCTATAGGCTTGATCCAAGTCGTTGTAATAGTATTTCTCGTTGTAGCCGTTCCAATCTTTCGCAATTTTCTTTTGGTATTTAATTAATCCTTCTTTCAGTCCAGCCGGTAATTTATAACCGGTTTCTTCTGCTTTCAAAATGAAATGAAGCGCATACGTACTTCCCCATTTATCGGCATCTCCCAATCCCGGCCAATAGGCCAAACCTCCACTTGGAGTTTGATAGGATTTGAGTTTTTTCAAAGTTTCTTCAACATTGTATTGTGTACTTTTCTTTTGCGCATCTGTTAATTGAGTCAATTTTTCCAAATACAATTGCGGAAAAGCGGATGAGGTGATTTGCTCAACACATCCGTGTGGATATTGAATTAAATAACGAAGTCGCGCATCCAAATTCATTGCAGGAACGGACGAAAGAACCAACTTCGTATCCGTCGTTCCTTTCATACCAAAGGGTTGGTACGTTCCGTCCCAATTTCCACTTCCACTGATTTCCTTGCTATCTGTAAAAGTCATGGGTGGATTTGGACTTCGAACTTCAATTTCAATTTCTTCCGATGTTTTTTCATTTCCAGAAACCGCACGAATTGTCAAGGTTGCTTTTCCTAATTTTTCCGGAATTTTCAGTTTAAAAGTAGCCATTTGATCGCCGATTTTGGAGAACGTTAAATTCTGGGAAGAACTTCCATCGATTTGAATTAAATCATTGGATTTTATACTGACTTGTGCATTTTTAATCTTCGCATCCATCGCAAAAACATTGACGGGAAGTGTGATTTCATCGCCCGGATTTAAAACCCGTGGCAAAGAAGTCAAGGTCATCAAAGGTTGCTTCACAAATATATTTTTCTCCGCACTTCCAAACGCAGATTTTTGTCCCGCCACGACCATTACTTTGACCGCGCCGATGTAGTTCTCCATTTTTAAATTGTGGGATTTCTTTTCTCCTTTTGCAAGTGTAAACGGGCCGAGGAAAGTGACAACCGGTTTGAAACGATTTATTTTTTCTTTATTGGAATTCGCTAACGCTTGGTCACCTCCAATGGTGAATACACTTTCGATTCGTCCACCGTACGCACCCAAAACATAATTGAAAATATCCCATGTATTTACGCCCAACGCTTGTTTTTGGTTGAAATGTTTGAATATATCCGGCGTTTGGAAATTGGTGATTCCCAACAAACCTTCATCCACAACTGCCAAGGTATATGTCATCGGTCCTCCTGATTTTTCCGAAACTGAAACGGTATACGAACTGTTTGGACGAATGCTTTCCGGCGCGCTGATTTGAGGTTCTAACTTTCGATCTGGATTTTCTACCCGAATCGGAATTACACCATACATCCGTATCGGACGGTCGTTGGTGGTTGCGTTGTGTGGTTGAAGTAAACTGATGTTGACATAAAAATTCGGAGCCATTTCAGGTGTGATTTTCACATCGAATTTGGTATTGCCTTCCGCTGTTTTTATCCACTTTCTTTCAATTACTTTCGTTCCGTTTTCAAAACTAACCAAAGCACGTCCAGCTACGGAAGAAGGCAAAGTGATTTGTGCGGTTTCTCCAACTTTGTACGCTGTTTTGTCTGCTTTAAAGTTCAGAATCGCTGCACTTTCTGAATTCCCATCGCTACGACTTCTCCAATCGGGCCAATCAAACCAAATCGTTTTTCCAGTCGCATGTCCACTTACCGGATCATAAATTCGGATGAAGTAATTTCCATATTCTTCGTTGGGAACTTGAAGAGTAAAACTTCCTTTTCCATTGGTGGTCATTGCGGTTTTTTCTTCTTGCAAAAACTCATAGTTTCGATTGACATAATACGCCAAATCATTGTCGTCGGAATTGTACCACCATGAATTTTTCATTCGATAAATCGAAACTTCCAATCGATCTTTGGAAATGGGATTTCCTTTGAAATCTACACTTGCAACTTCAATCCGATGTTCTTTTCCGGTTTCCAACATTTCAAAATAATCATTTTTGGACGGGATTTTTAAACCGACATAGGAAGTGTAGGGCGAGAAATCTTTGGTTACGTACGATGTGCTGAAATCTCCACCGGCTTCAAAAACTTTGGTGAAAACACCCAACTTCAACATACCTGGCGCATCGTAATCCAAATTCATATTCGTCGAAATCGTTGCTTCGCCGTTTGCATTTAAATTACCTTCGAAAAGGGTTAATTCTTGCATTGGGAAACTACGGGAAGGATCAGAGAAAATATAATTCGGAAACGATTTGAACTTTGTATCTTCGGAAAAAAGATGGCCTGTAACCGTTGCTTTTAGACTTTGTGCTTCGGCACCACTCAGCCAATTGGCTTTGATTTTAAACCCACTTGAGGTGGTTGATTTCGTCAAAACATCATTCGGGAAAATCGTATTGATTTTTAAACGATTGGGTTTGATGGTTTCAATTTTCACGGTTTTGTAAAAAGTGCGTCCACCTAATTTTACTTCTGCCGACCAATTCCCTGTTTTCGCATCGGGTGCCGTTTCCAATTCAAAGGTATAGAATCCATTTACGGGAGCTGTATTCACTTTTCGTTGCATCAACTGTCCATCCGGACCGTTTAATTCCAAAATCGCAGGTTGTTGATCGGAAACATTGAGTACCGATGGATCGCTAACAAAGGTCAAATGGATTTTATCGCCCGGACGCCATACGCCACGTTCACCATATATAAAACCTCCCAAACTGTTGGCCGAAGATTCTCCTTCCACATCGAAATTTGATAACGAAAGTGAAGAACCATTGTCCACACGAATGTAATTTTTCTGTTTGTTCTTTTCGGCAATTACTAAAAACGGTTGACGTTTCAAATTGAATTCTGCAAAACCATTTCCATCCGTACTTCCTTCGCCAACCAATTGATTTTGAAGGTCATACGCTTTGATTTTTACATTTTCCATTGGGTCCGAACTAACAATGTCTGAAACACTTGCATACGCAATTCGGTTTTTTCCGGTTTTAAATGTAATTCCTAAATTACTTGCTAATATACTTTTTGAAACCTTTTTATCCGATGTGTAATAAGAAACGGTACACGGATTATTTCGGTCATTCCAGTTGTAATCTTCTGGATAATAATAATCGTAATAGTCGTAGGTATACATTTCAGAATCTGCGTCGTAATTATCTCTTTCGGGTTCTACGCGTGCTAAAAATTCCTCTTGATTTTGAACGCCTGAACAGGGATAAACAGCAAAACGATGTTCAAAAGAAAATTCTACATTGTAAATCGCACCGGGTTGAGGTTCAATGAATTTTGACAATTCCAATTGATACACATTCAGCTCATTGCTGTTGAAATTATCGGAATTTGAAATCGGAATCACTTTACTTAAAACTTTTTGACCAACGGGACGAAGGTTGTTGGTTTCGTCAAAATGGTTGTACTGAAAGAATTGATGAATGTTATTTTCGAAAATCTGAGTGATTTCTACCCGAACTGCTTTCAGTCCAACGGCTTGAAAAGGAAGATTGACTTTTCCATCGGAAGAAGGAATGATACTTCCATTTCCTACGAATTTCACTTGCGGATATAGATTAACAAAATTAAGGGTTTCGGTTTGTTTGGTTTCGATTTTATTTCCGTACGAACTACTAATTCCAGGGAAAATATTGAGTGCATATTCTCCACCAATCTTTTTTGAGGTGTACACTTTCAATTCATTTCCGTTGATAATGGTGGATTTGATGTAATTTTCCTTTTCGTCGGAATAATAATTATCGTCCGTTTCCTGACTTTTATTTGTTTTTTCTAATTCAATCAATCCATCGACAAATTGGTCGTTTTGAATGGGTTCTGAAAAGTTGATAGAAATATATTGTTCCGGTGTAGAAATCGCCTTGATTTGGGTTACTTTAAAATCATTGACAGCGGGAATCGCGAATTCATTTTTTTCATCCTTCTTTGTCGCAATGGCTGAACCTTTCCATTTCAGTACTAAATTTTCTGCTTTGTCTTTGGATGCGATTCCATCAATTGTAAAACGGTGATTTCGTCTGTTTTGTGAATGTTCCCAAGAAACGGGAAGTTCCTTTCCATTGAACTTTGCCGAAAGCATTTTATTGATTTCAGAAGCATCGGCAACATCGGCAGTAAATACATTTCCTACGAATTTATAGTTTCCTTGTCCTGCATCCGTATTTTGAATTCCTTCTAAACTTACCGAATAATCTTGTTTTTTTGCTTGAAACTGAAATTGAAAATCCTGTAATTCTTTGGGAATGGTAGGAACTATGGATTCCAATTCCAAGGTAGCCGTGTAAATTTCTCCTTGTTTTAATTTTTCATCCGGACGGAATTCCAAAGTCGTATTGTCCACCAAATAGGTTGTTCCTTTTAACGAAGGTTTAAAATGAAGAACTTGTTTTTTGAGTGATTTATCGTCATTTATTTCCAAGGGAATATCCGCTTGAATTAGGATTTTAATCGGACTTTCCGTTGAAATCAATCCGGAAGTATACGCAGAAACGTAGGCTGCGTATTCAGGATTTACATCCATCAAATGGTAATTGTTTACGTCTTTTTTTGATTTACAACCTAGAATAATTAAGGCTAAAAACGTAAAAAGTAGGATTGATTTTTTCATTGGTTACGAATTAGATAGATATCAAATTTAGGAAATTAATTCAATTGATTTCAAAATAATATAGAAATGGTTCAAAAGTAGAAATAGAGGTTTGATTTTGGGTAAGTCAATGAGATTGTATTAAATTTATCGATAGAAAAATAAAAACATGGCTGAATTTAATTTGAACGACTTAAAAGAAATTGCACGAAGTGAAGAAATCATCGATTTATTGGTTGACAAAGGGATTATCAAAGAAAAGAAATTCCTCAAACAACTGAAATACGAAAAAGAATTGAATCAACTTCAATTTGAAATGCTTCGTTTGCAGGAGTTTATATTAAAAAACAACTTGCAACTGGTTGTGATTTACGAAGGGAGAGATGCCGCAGGAAAAGGTGGAGCCATCAACCGTGCGATTGCGAAAATGAATCCAAAATTATATGATGTCGTCGCTTTACCGAAACCGACGGAAGTGGAAATGAAGCAGTGGTATTTTCAAAAATACATTCAACATTTGCCTCAAAGAGGAAAAACGGCATTTTATGATCGGAGTTGGTACAATCGTGCTGTGGTAGAACCGGTTTTTGGATTTTGTACCGAACAACAACATCAGACTTTTATGGAAAATGTAAATGATTTGGAACATTTGTTAATCAATGATGGAATTGTTTTGATTAAATTCTTTTTAAACATTAGTAAAAAGGAACAAAAAAATAGGTTGGATGGACGACGTGCCGATCCCTTGAAGAACTACAAAATTGGTGGATTGGATGAACAAGCGCAAGCTAAATGGGATGACTATACGTTTTATATAAATAAAATGCTGAATGAAACATCGACCGAAAAATCACCTTGGGTGGAAATAAAAACCGATAAAAAGCGAACAGCTCGTTTGGAAAGCATGAAGTATATTTTAAAACAATTCGAAGGATTTGAAACCGAAAAGAAATTTAAACCCAAAGAAAATGTGATTCAAATCTGGGATGGAAATTAAATTTCATTCTTTTATTAGAAAATCCTTCCAATACATTTAATTAGAAATCCATTGATTTCTTTGTAACATTTCGAGAAAAACTTCTACCAATAGGCTATTAGTATTGGAACAATGATTAAAATTCGAGATTTAAATAAATCCTATAAAATGGGCGCCAATTCACTTCATGTTTTGAAGGGAATCAACCTGGATGTGGAAGACGGAGAATTTGTAGCAATTATGGGTGCTTCTGGATCAGGGAAATCCACTTTGTTGAATATCATTGGGATGTTGGATAACCACGACACCGGTTTGTATGAATTGGATGGCGTGAAAATCGAGAAATTAACCGAAAAAAAAGCGGCGAATTATCGAAATAAATTCTTGGGATTTATTTTTCAATCCTATAATTTAATCAGCTTTAAAAATGTATTGGAAAATGTAGCTCTTCCTTTATACTATCAAAAAGTCAGTCGAGGAAAACGTGCTGAAATGGCGATAAGCTATTTGGAACGGGTAGGATTAGCCAATTGGGCCCATCATTTACCCAATGAATTATCCGGTGGCCAAAAACAACGAGTTGCTATTGCGCGCGCGTTGGCAGCACAACCAAAATTACTATTGGCCGATGAGCCGACTGGAGCTTTGGATTCCAAAACTTCCCAAGAAGTTATGCGATTGATTCAAGAAATTAACGACGAAGGAAAAACGATATTGATGGTAACGCACGAAGATGACATTGCCCATATGTGTAAACGAATCGTCCGTCTGAAAGATGGAATGATTATGAGCGATGAAAAAGTGGAGCAGGTCAGAGCGGTTTATACTCCTTTTGACGCTCAATTGTAAAATAAATAAAGGAATTTTAAGAAAGTGGACAAAAATCAAAAATAAAAAAAACAGTGTTTGATATAGATCGTTGGCGGGAAATATGGGCTTCTATAGCAAGTAATAAATTACGAACTCTACTTTCGGGAATGACGATTTCATTGGCATTATTCGTATTTATAGTATTGTTCGGAATGGGGAACGGTTTGCAAAACGGTTTCCAAAAAGAATTCTTCCAAGCAGGCGCATTAAACATGAGTATTTTTGGAACCAAAACTACCGAATCCCATGCGGGTTATCAAAAAGGAAGACAAATCCAATTAGAAAACCGAGATTTGGATTACATCGTCGATAATTATTCCGACAAAATCAAATACATCAGCGGTGAATACAATCAGATGCTTTTGATAAAACAAGGCGGTGAATCGGGAAGATATTCGGTGAATGGAGTGAATGAAGGTTATTTCAATATGATCGACATCAATCTAGAAAAAGGCCGATTTGTAAGTGATGAAGATTTAATAGGCCGAAAGAAAACCGCAGTCATTGGCCGAATGGTGGTCGAAGATTTAATGAAAGGTCGAGAAGTTGTCGGTCAATATTTAAATATGGGAACGGGTATGTATGAAATTGTCGGTGTTTTTTCGAGCAATACGAATGACGATCGGGAAGAACGAAATATTTACGTTCCGATTACCACTTTGCAAACCATATATGGAAACCAAGATTTACCACGGATTACGATCGCACCCAAAGATGGACTTACCACCAAAGAATTAGGAGATTTCGCAACGGATATTAAATCAGATTTAAAAGGAATTCATAAAGTAAATCCCACCGATCAAGGTGGTATACGGGTTTGGGACAGTTCCGAACAGATGAGTAATACCAACGCGTTTTTCTTTGTACTGACGATTATTGTTTTCGTAATTGGTGGTGGAAGTTTGATTGCGGGAATTGTAAGTATTGGAAACATCATGGTTTTCAGTGTAAAAGAACGAACCAAAGAAATAGGCATTCGAAAAGCGCTGGGCGCGACGCCGAGAAATATTGTTGCCTTGATTATGCAAGAAGCGATTACGATAACCTTGCTTTTTGGCGTAATTGGAATTTTAGCTGCAACTTTGTTGGTAGAAAACATCAATGAAAGTTTAGCGGATTATTTTATATACAATCCCGGAGTAAGTACCAACTCCTTGGTTGTGGCTTGTATTATATTGTTTGTTGCTGGATTTTTGGCTGGATTTTTACCGGCGCGCTATGCAGCAAGAATTAAACCCATAGATGCTTTAAACGACGAATGAAACCAATTATATTTGATAGAGACGCTTGGACAGAAGTGTATGCCGCCATCCGTAAAAATAAAATGCGGACTATGCTTACCCTAACGGGTGTGGGGTGGGGTATGTTTTTGTTTGTCGCACTTTTGGGTGCATCCAAAGGAGTTCAAAATGGGTTTGATAAACTCTTTGCCAATGCAGCCACCAACAGTCTTTTTGTTTGGTTGGAAGAAACATCGATTCCTTTTGAAGGCTATCAAAGAGGGCGAACTTTGGAATTGAAAGTGGATGATATTGACGCTTTGCGAAATGAATTTCCGGAAATTAAAATGATTGCTCCCCGAAGTCAAGAAGGAAGTGTAACGATTCAATACAACGGAAAACACGACAATTTTTCTGTGACGGGTGATTATCCTTCCCAAAATGATATGTTTAAAAAACCGATTATCGAAGGACGTTTTATCGATGAAGATGATATTCGCTACGGGAAAAAAGTATGTGTCATAGGAAAAGACATCGTAGATGAAATGTTTCCAACCGATGAAAAACCAGTCGGAAAAATGATTCGAATCGGTGCGAGTATGTACACCGTTGTGGGCGTGTACAAACAAGGTGCGATGTCTTTTGGACGAAACAACGAAATTCATATTCCATTTACTACATTTCAACGCGTGTATAACCGACAAGGTGTGGTTAATTATGTAATCATCAATGCGACGGATGCAACGGATATTGTTGCATTTGAAGGGCGTGTAAAAGAATTTTTGAAAGAAAGAAAACGAGTCGATCCTGCAGATACCAAAGCAATTGGCGGATTTAACTTAGGTGAGAATTTAGGGAAAATGTTTTCATTTATGAATGGATTGCAATTGTTGGCCATTGTCGTGGGCGCATTAACTTTATTTTCAGGCGTGATTGCGATTGCGAGTATTTTATTGATTACGGTTTCGGAACGGACCAAGGAATTTGGAATTCGTCGGGCTTTGGGTGCAGTACCCAATCAAATTCGTTCCCAAATTTTGCTGGAATCAATTGTATTAACCTTAATCGCTGGACTTTCAGGTATTGTCGGAGCAACTTTTGTGCTGTATTTAATCAATGCATTTGTGGTTTCAGGCAATGAAAATGAATTTCCTTTTATAAATGCATCAGTCGATGTAACAACTTTGGGATTTGCCTTACTAATAATGGTAATAATGGCAATGGTGGCAGGAATGATTCCGGCACAAAGAGCAATTTCAATCAAACCGATTGATGCTTTAAGAGATGAATAACTTTATTTTAAATAAATAATGAAAAAGATTGTAAAAATTGGATTGGTTCTATTGTTTGTGTTAGCCGTAGTTGGCGCACTAGCTTATATGTACAAAACCAGCACAAAGGAATTGGATAAATTTGAAACGACGGAAGTGGAAGTTCGTGATATTTCTACCAAAGCCGTGGCAACTGGATCGGTGAAACCAAGGGAAGTAATTGAAATTAAACCCAATATTTCAGGTGTTATTACCGAAATTCACGTGAAAGAAGGAGATGTCGTTCAACAAGGTGCTTTGATTGCAACGCTGAAAGTGATTCCAAATTTAAACAGTTTAAATGCAGCACAACAACAAATTAGTTCTGCACAAATTACGTTGAACAACGAGAAAATTCAATACAACCGTACCAAATCTTTGTACGATCAAGGCGTAGTTCCCAAACAAGAATACGACAATGCGTTGGCAAAATACCAAATGGCACAACAGTCGATACGCGAAGCACAAAGCAATTACAAATTGGCACAATCGGGTGTAGCACCCGGTTTGGAGAAATATGCCAATACCCAAATTCGAGCTACCATTTCGGGAATGTTGTTATCGATTCCGGTTGAAATCGGGAATACGGTTCAGGAAATTAATAACTTTAGTGTAGGTACAACCATCGCGACCATGGCGGATGTGAAACAAATGATTTTTGAAGGAAAAGTAGATGAAGCCGATGTGGGAAAATTAAAAGAGAATATGCCTTTGACCATTACCATTGGAGCTTTACCGGATGATAAGTTTTCAGGAATTCTGAATTTCATTTCCCCTTCAGGTGTGGAAACCAATGGAATTGTGGAGTTTGAAATCAAGGCAGATGTAACTTTAAAAGATGATATTTTCTTGCGAGCCAATTACAGTGCAAATGCAGAAGTGAATTTGTCAGAAGCGAAAAATGCATTGACATTGGAATCTGCACATATTCGATACGATGACGATGGAAAAGCATTTGTGGAGGTTCTTAAACCCGGAACGGAAGAATACGATCAACCGGTTTATTTGAAGAAATTAATTGTGGTGGGATTAACCGATGGCGTTTATACTGAAATTAAAAGCGGACTGAATAAAGGAGATAAAGTAAAAATCTTCAATACCGATTTGGAAGAAAGTTCTTCGGGCGGTTCAAGAAGAAGATAAACCCAAATAATAAATAGTAAAAGCCGAGAATTCTCAAAAAATAATTAGAGGGTTTTCGGCTTTTTTCATGGAATTCAATCGTTAAAATTTCGAAGAAAATCAAATAAAATCCTTATTTTTATAAAAGAATTCGCGAAGAATTATTTTTAACTTGTTGGTAAGATGAAAATAATTTTTACTTTTACGATTAATTATTAACACATAAGAGAGCTAGGTATGAGATTAGGTAAGTTGTTGATTCCACTTTTAATGGTGGTTTCGAGCGTAGTTTTTTCACAACAAACAAATTCCACAAGAGCAGTAGATGGTGATTACATTGTAATTGACCTGTCCAAATCTTTGGAAGGAAATAAAGTCCATGATCGACTTTATTATTTGATTTTAAATAGTCATTCGGTGGATTTGCCATCCGAAATTACCGATTTTTTGGATGCGATTCCTGATGAGCCCAATTTGCATCATAAATTAACTTTGCAAAGAGAAGAAATTTTAAAAGTTCTTTACAATAATCGTATTCATCCGGACGATAAAAAGTTCATTTGTAATCATTATTTACAAGATAGATCGTACGAACCTTTGATACCTATTATGCCTTACTTGGAAGCCTACGTGAGAACAGGTTCCGTTAAGTAATTCAAAAAAATACACTGCTAATTAACACAACAAAATTTTACCAAATGATTCGAAATTTATTTATTATATTTTTACTCTCCTTGTTTGGAACGTCTACTTTCGTTTCGGCACAAGGAACCGTAAATATCATCAATATAAATAGAGATGGAAACTTTAATCTTTGCTCAAACTCCCCAGACCCTATAATAATTGCCGAGATGATAACTTCAGACGGTAGTACGGTTGTTAATGGCAATTTAGTTATAACTGACCCGTGTGGATTTACCACCTTAAAAATTACAATGAGTAACCTTAGATACTATAAACCTGCTGCAAATTGGGCACATGGTTTCTTTTTTCCTGAAGGTGAAAATATTTCTGTATCTAATGTGAATTTGCCAGCGGGATGGATTCCTATGAACACGGTTACAGGTGCAAGTTGTTCAACGGGTGAAACAGGAGGTGCGGGTTTTTATTTTGATGGAACAAGCAGTTCTTCATGGTGCTGTACTGGTAATCCCAATAATGATGGTAATCCTAGTAATAATTGGGGTGACTCTTCTATGGACTGTGGCACTCCTTTCAGTATTCAATTTGATATGACTTTTTGTAACAGTAAGGTTGAAACAGGAATTACGGACTTTCTGTTAAGAGGTACTTCAGATGGTAATACCGGCTGTTGGACTTCTCCAGATTACAATAATAATACAGTTTCGTTTTCACTTCAAACAGTCGCGAGTGATGTTCCTTTATTTTCACTTCCCGCTTGGAGTCCCGAAGTAATAACCCAATGTTTTGATGCAGGCGATACACTGAATTACATCGCAGTATTAGAAGCAGAATGTGGAACAGGTGATGATGTAACGTGGTGGGATGCTCCAGCGGGAGGGAATTTAATTGGTACAGGTTCTCCTTTTATGTATGATCCTCCAGGGAATCAATGTCCCGCAGGAACGGTTTTGTATGCTTCTTGTTGTCCCGATGGGGAAGGATGTGAACGTAGCCCAGTTGTAATCGGTCACTGTTTGCCGCCAAGTGATATTCCAACGTTTGATCCCATTGATCCACAATGTCCAGATAGCCCCAATCCTTTACCACCTACTTCGATTGAAGGGGTAACGGGAACATGGTCGCCTGCTTATGATCCTTTTAATACAATGACTTACACGTTTCTTCCGGATCCAGGACAATGTGCGGTTTATCCTGTTTCTTTGGAAGTTGAAATCTTGCCTTTGATTACATTGACCATTCCCGAAGTGGAGCCAATTTGTCAAAATGCAACCCCACCTACGCTTCCTGATCCTTTGGAAGGAACGCCTGGGAATTGGGTGCCCGCGGTGATTGACACAAGTATTCCCGGTGTTTTTCAATATACGTTTGTACCCGAAGATGCCTGTGCAGAAGATGCAATGATTGAAGTAATTATTGAAGAAAAGCTATCTCCTGAATTTGTGGTTGAAAATCATTATTGCTCAGGTACAGAAATTATAACTTTGCCAACAACGTCTGACAATGGACTCCCTGGAACTTGGTTTCCAGCTACGGTTGATACGTCTCAAGTCGGAACGGTGACGTATACATTTACGCCCAATGCAGAATTGTGTGCAGAAGAATTTGAAGTAGAAATCGAAGTCGAACAATTCATTCTTCCCACTTTTGCAACTGTAAATCCAATCTGTCAATTTTCAACGCCACCTGCACTTCCGCAACCGAATGAGTTGATTACCGGAACGTGGTTTCCTGCTGTGATTGATACCAATACCGAAGGGATTTTTAACTTTACATTTACACCCGATATGGAGTGTTCGGAACCGGTAACCATTCAAATTGAAATTACGGCAGATATTGTTCCTGAATTTATTATTGATAACAGTTATTGTCAATTTGAAACGCCGGATGCCTTGAATACACTTTCAAACAACGGCGTTCCCGGAACATGGTTCCCAGCAACAATTGATACGAATACTGTAGGTGTAAGTATTTATACATTTACGCCCGACGCGGATCAATGTTCATCTCCCATCACACTTAACGTGGAAATATTCCCAGAACCTGTTTTGAATTCACTTCCAGTTCAATTGCTGTGTGACGATGATTTTGATGGCGTATATTTAACCAATCTTTCTGGATTCAATGGTCTTTTAGGCGGAGGGGCTGGAGTGAATTATACCTATTATGCATCCCAAGCGGACATGGATAACAATATTTCCATTCCGGGTGGTCAATTAAGTAATTACCCAATCACGAATTTACCAACCACCATTTTTGTAGTGGGAATGAATGGTCAATCGTGTAAATCCCAGCCGATTGCGATTCAATTTGACAAAGAAGCACAAGTGCAACATGCAGTAGGTCCATTTGGTCCGATTGAGTATTGTCCAGAAGATACGGTGGATTTAACGCAGTTCGAAGGAATTATAAGTAATACCAATGGGGTTGTTTATGGCTATTACCATACGTTAGACAATGCACGAACAGAAACAGCCGAAATATTAAATGCACAAAATTATACACCAACTGCCAATCAAACCTCTGTTTTTGTGCGTTTAGATGCTACCGGAGTGTGTTCAGCGATTGTTGAAATTAAATTAAAGAGATTACCAAGTCCAAGTTTGTCCGTCCCGAGCTATAGTTTCTTGTGTGACAATGATAGTCTTGAATTGACATTGTCGAGTGATGATCCTACCGCTACTTTTGAATGGGAATTAAGCGACGGTACGATTTGGACGGGTGCAACTCAAATTATATCAGAGACGGGAACCTATATAGTGACCGCTTATAGTGCAGAGGGTTGCCGTAGTGAATCTCAAACTTTAATCGTAAGTCCACCTGCTACACCTCAAATTGTAAATTTAGATGTTTCGGGAAATAATTTAACGGTAGGTGCGACCAACAATGGAGAAGGACCCATGGAATATTCACTCGATGGAGTTTTCTGGCAAAATACCAATGTATTTATGAATTTAATTCCAGGTGAAACCTACACCGTTTGGGTTCGTTCTTCGGGCTGTATGATTTCAAAATACACTGTTACGATTTTAAGTTTGCCAAATTTCTTCTCTCCCAATGGAGATGGAATCAATGATGTGTGGGAAATCCGAGGAATTCAAACCACGCCGAATGCAACCCTAAAAATATTTGATCGTTACGGTAAAATATTTGTCGATACGAATTTTGAAGGAGATTATGTATGGGATGGAAAATACCAAGGAAGAAATGTCGCCTCGGGTGATTACTGGTACATCATCGAAATTCCGTCCGATGGAATCCTTTCTGAAAAGAAATTTGTAGGACATGTAACCGTTCGGAATAAATAAGAGATATAGCATTCAAAAGGGAATCCTTGAAAAAGTGGTTCCCTTTTTTATACTATTTACTTCATCGAGGTGACCTGATTTAGATAGAATATTAGCGATTAATTAGGGTTTCCTTAAAAAGCATTGTTAATTTTCTTAGCAATTAAAAAAAATATTTGTAGATTCGATTTTTTATAAGTCATTGTTTATATTTGACGAATAAGAAAAGAGCATAAAGTTCCTTTTTAGAGAAGGAAAAACATCGTTTAAGACGGATTAAAAAACCGTCAGAATGAAATATAGTAGAGCAATTAGCGTTAGGAAAAGAGATAATAACACATGAGAAAAAATTTATTAACGACAATCTTGGTACTTTTAACCGTGTCTTTATGGGCACAAGAGGGATTACCGTTTTATAAACATTATTTGGTAGGTGATGCGTATTTGATCAACCCTTCGTACGCAGGACAAGATCCAGAAGTACTAAATGTAACTGCAACTTATGCAAATCAATGGGCAGATTTACCCGAAAGTCCGAATACACAGACTTTAAGTGCACATGCAACCGTCGTTAATCGATTGGCTTTTGGACTTTATTTGTTTCATGACCGAAATGGTTTGTCGAGCTTAAAAGGAATTAATCTATCCGCCGCTTATCACATTCCGATTTCTTCAGACCGGGATTACAAATGGGATGAACCGGAAGATATTTTCTCATTCGGTTTGTCGTACAACAACTTTTCTCAGTCCTTGGATATAGACCGAGTAATTGCCAATGATCCCAATGACCCTTTGATAAACGATTCAAATTTTGGAATGAATTACTTTAATTTTGGTGCTTCTTTCCGCTATGCCGGAGCTTTTGGAGGTATTTCTGTTTTGGACATTCCTTTGAAAGAAAATGAAGCCGTTACAAACGGAATTGAACCCTTGCCTGCATGGTATAACTTTATTTTAGGATATACTTTTTACTTTGGTGAAAACTTCTACATCTATCCATCGGTGGTGATGAATCTAAATTCAAATTCCGCTCGAAAATTTGATGTGAACTTAATGTCTCATCTTTCTTTTGGTGAAAGTCAACAAGGTTTGGACTTGGGCGTTTCCTATCGTCAAGATGTCGATAAAAACGGTTCGCAAGGATTAACGATGTCTCCAATTATGAAATTGAAAATCGGAGAATTAAAAGTCGGTTTCTCGTATGACCTAGGATTATCTGACATTGCCAAAGAAGCTGGAAACGGATTTATGTTTAGTTTAGGCTATAACTTTGGAAATCCTTTCAATCCCGACTTCAGATAATACCTTATCTTACTTCGTAAAATTTTATGCTGTCAAAATATGAAATTGTTTGACATAAAGTAAATATTTCGCTTAACCTTCAATGATTTAAAAGAATTTAAAATTTTGAATGAACATTTATTTATTTTGTTAATTCCAATAAATATCATAGTTTAATTTTGAGATTATCTTAAATTCGCATTAAAATCAAACAACAATGAAGAAAATATTTTTTATCGCAGCTTTGGCTGTAGTAGGATTAGGAGCAACCGCTTGTAGTAGCGATGACGATGCGGCAGCTGTAAATCCATTAGTAGGAACATGGAAAGCAGAAACGCTTACGTACACTTTTGGAGGTCAGACTAACACTCATCCGTACGATCACCCTATGTTCAAAGAAGGTTGTGCGACTGATTATTTAACCTTAAATGAAAATCAATCCGCATCTTTAAAGGAAAACAACAAAAACGCTGAGGATGTTTGTGTAGATGAAACTGCAAACGGCGTTTGGACAGAAGACGTAATTACTTTGCAAGGAATGGATATAAGAAACATCGAATCTGTTACCAATTCAGAATTGGTTTTGGTTTATCCTTTGACTTTTATGGGGCAAACACTTGATATCTCTGTTTCCTATTCAAAACAGTAATTCAATTCGAATACTTGAAATCAAAAAGCCGGGCATTTATCCCGGCTTTTTTTATGCTTTGTTTTTCGAAAAGATTTTTTTAGAATTTCATAAGACTAATTATCTTACTATCAATTTCTGAGTGGATTTTGAGTTCACTGTTTCAAATTCAACCAAGTATACTCCTTGCGCAACGTTAATCTGAATTTGATTGATTCCTTTTAGATTCCCTTGAGATTGAATTAATTTCCCATTCAACTCATAGATTTTTAAACTTCCTTTTTCTTCAGATTCAACAAAGAAAGAATTCTTCGCTGGATTTGGATAGATTTTGAATGCATTTTTGTTTAAATCTAGAGTGGACATAATTACACCACATTCAAATGGATCAAAGGAAACTTCTCCCAAAGTAGGATCGTCTTCTTTGTGGAAAATGACCGCTTCCACTTGTTCGTACATAGATTCTTGATCTTCAATCCAACAGTTGTGAAGTGCGCTCACTGGATTGGGTGTATTGTTGTAAAGTGCGAATATTTCCCCGTCATTTCCATTTTCGCTGAAAACATTTTGTCCCGGATTGAAATTATCAGGATCGTCGTTACCTAAATTAATTAACGCAGTTCCTTGCAAAGTGATTCCCCAAAGATTTCTACGAATCTGGTTGTTGGTTACTACAATTTCATTTGTGCTAAATAGATTGATTCCACTTCCGCCCAGCATGGGGTCGCCTTCGGTATCGTTGTCTTCAATGATGTTGTCAGAAATAATTCCAAATGAATTTCCCATTGACGTAATTCCATATCGGTTATCTCTCACTACATTTCCTTTGATGAGAATTAAATTATCAACACCCATTAAACTCGAAGCAGAAATTCCACCTACTTTCGTTAGGCTTCGATCTCCAATAACCAAATTATTGATAATTCGAATGGTGTCTGACGGTCCACTGGGTCCCATATTGATTTGAGGAGCATTTCCATTGGCTTGATGGTTTCCTTCGAAATAATTTCCTTCAATCCATGCTGAAACCGAAGCATTTGCTGGAGAACTTAGCGCTGCTTTTTGATTGTTTTCAAAAATTGAGAACATAACCTTGGGACTTCCTTTTGAAAAGGAGATTGCGCCGCCAGTCGATGATCCGCTGCTGTTGTTTGAAACTTCACTGTTGTACATTTCAAAGTTGGCAGTGACAACTTTTAAACCGCCTCCGTATTCGATCAAGGTATTGTTGAAATAAACCTCAGATTCGTCGTAAAACCAAAATCCTTTGTAAGGATTGGCAGGATCAATCGCTGTGATGGTAATATCCATTCCATCACTTTTGAAAAATCCTTTTACACCGACTTCTTTTCCAGCAGCGATTTTTAAAGTTTGAATTTCGATAATCGAAAGTGAATCGTTCTCTTCGATCATCAAATCTTCGTGCAATGTATATTCATTTCCAGAAACGGTTACTGTGGTGGGTGAATGGTAGGCAATGGAGTCCAATGTCCAGTTTACACCGGTATTTGGAGTTGAGAATTGCGCTTTTAAATTCGTAAAAATAAAGACTAATAATAGGCTAAATAAGAAACGTGTTTTCATAATTTTTTATATAGTGTTAAAACATTCGCAAGTTAAAATAAATTAGCGAACTTTGTTTTGTGAAAGCGATTGAAGCTTCATATAGGAATTAAATTTTAAGAAAATGCTTACGAAAAAGACGAAATATGGATTGAAGGCAATGACTTATTTGGCAACCCATCAAATAGGCCAGCCGATTTTAATTTCTGTCATTGCAAAAGAAGAGAAAATTCCCGTAAAATTTTTGGAGGGAATTTTATTGAGTTTAAAGAAAAGTGGTTTACTCGAATCGAAGAAGGGAAAGGGTGGGGGCTATTTCCTAAACAAAGACCCTAAAACCATCACCGTCGCAACAATTATTAGAACATTGGAAGGACCGATTGCACTTTTACCTTGTGTAAGTTTGAATTATTATCAAAAATGTGATGATTGTGTAGACGAGGAATTCTGTTCCTTGAACCGTGTTATGATTCAGGTACGTGATCAGACTTTAAACGTGCTTGAGAATCAATACCTTTCCGATCTTATTTAGAATGAATACATTTAAGCTTGAATAGTACACTAGTTTGGTAGACTTTTATATATTTGCAATGTGTTTAAGTATCAAACTATACTCTATAGTTAAAAAAAATATAGTCTTTTTATAAGATTATTTGTGTGTTAGTTATTTATGCCTCATAGTGAAACTCTCTACTGTGAGGTTTTTTTTTGGAATAAACTTACGCTTTGAGTAATTCTTTAGCTTGTTCCAATGCAGAGTCGGTAATATTGGATCCGCTGAGTAATTCCGCAATTTCTCGGATTTGCTCTTCCGAAGATAATTCACGTACATCGGTTAATGTTTTTCCATCGCTGATTCTTTTTCGAACCTTCAAGTGTTTATCAGCTTTTGAAGCAACTTGTGGAAGGTGGGTGATGGTAATGAGTTGCAAATGCTTTGCCATCTCCTTCATCATGTTTCCGACTTCATTTGCGACCTTTCCAGAAACGCCGGTGTCAATCTCATCCAAAATTAAAGTGGGGAGTTCTAATCGGCCCGTAAGGCTTTTCTTTACTGCGAACATCAATCGTGAACGTTCACCACCTGAAATGGTTTTACCTATGGGTTTGGGTGTGGATCCTTGGTTGGCACTGAATAAAAACGAAATTTCATCCATTCCGTTGGATGTGAATTTTGAGGTGGTTTGAAAAGCGATTTTTAGCTGCGAATTTTCCATTCCTAATTCAGAAAGTGAATCCAAAATTTCTTTTTCAATTTTTGGAATTGCTTTTTTCCGGGAAGAAGAAATTTTTTCAGCTTCTATTTTCAACTCTTTTTCAATCGCTGCAATTTTAGTTTCCAAGTCTGAAACTTGAATTTCCAATTGATCAAAATCGGATTTGTCGTTTTCAAGGTCTTTTTCCAATTGAATCAATTCTTCAATGGATTTTAAACGATGTTTATTTAACAACAAATGAATCAAATCAATGCGTTCATTCACTTCCATCAAACGTTCAGGACTCGCTTCCAATCCTTCGCTTTTTGCTGCAATTTCTTTTTGAATATCATCCAATTCTAGACTTACTGAATGAATTCGTTGGCTGAATTCTGAAAGATCTTCACCAAACTCAGAAATTTTATCCAATTGGGTATTGATTTCATTCATTTGAGTCAGAATTCCGAATTCAGGAGTTTCCAATTTGGAACGAATTTCATTCAAAATCCATTGGATTTCATCAATATGTTCCAATTCCTTTTGTTCTTGCTCCAATTCTTTCCATTCATCGGCTTTCAATTTCGCGGTTTTCAATTCGTCCAAAAGAAAATCCTTATAATCGGATTCCCTTGAAAGTTCCGCTATCCGATCTTTAAGAGCTTCCAATTCCAATCGTTTTTGACTTCGTTTTGAAAACAGGGTTTGATATTTCCGAACCAAAGGAAGCTGGCCTGCATGGGCATCTAGAATCTGCATTTGATAACTTTGCTCAAGCAATTCAGACGTATTGAACTGGGAATGAATATCGATTAATTGCTCACCCAATTCTTGTAAAACCGTTAATGTAACGGGTGTATCGTTAATAAATGCTCTGGATTTTCCGCTGGGTAAAAGTTCTCTTCGGAGAATGGAATCTTCGTCAAAATCGAGTTCATTTTCTTCGAAAAAAGAAGTTAAATTTAATTTAGAAATGTTGAAATTAGCTTCGATGATGCATTTTTTGGTTTCATCATTGAGCTGTTTCATATCGGCACGTTCACCAATAATTAAACGCAACGCGCCCAATAAAATCGATTTACCTGCACCGGTTTCTCCGGTGATGATAGTCAGACCTTTGTTAAACTGAATGTCCAGTTCGTCAATGATGGCAAAATTGGATACCGAAAGTCGGGTTAACATTATTTCTTCATATTATTCCAGATAGAACTATTGGTTGGCGAAAGGGAACTCAGGGTTTCTTTCAGGCCCACAATATTCACAGAAGACATCATTCCTCCATTAAATATTTTCCCGATTTCATCTTTTTTCGCCATAAAGAAAATGTCCAAAGGATAGAACAAACCGTAATTTCCTTTTTCATAGAATTTCAGTGTTTCCAAGGTGTTTCCAATGGCATTTTTTGCTCTGGTTTCGTTGTCGCTCATCGCGTCGAGACCCACTCTGTGGTATTGATAATAGATGTTTCGTAAGGTTTTGTTGTTTGCTTTCAACACATTGTTGATTAAACTACCTCTTGATTTATTTCCGTCCATTTCGCTCCATCCACCGAATTTTGTTCCTACGGCATTGTTCGCGATTTGCTGACTGATTTTAAAATACGGAGTTCCTCCTTCCAACTGGAATGTATCTGCATCCATTCCTAAAACATAATAGACATAGAAAGCAACCACATCCGTTAAATTCTTGTTGCTAAATTTTCGTGGATTGAAGATAAGCTCTTCGTTTTCAGTATACTCAAAATCAAATTTGGTGTCGACAAAATTTAAAACGGGTGTATAGTAATTGGAATTAAAAACCGGTCTTCTCGATTGAATTTGAAGACGTGCATTGAAATTATTTCCATTTCTAGACGTAATAATAATCAGAAAATTCGACTCGATTTTCTCATACACTTTGTATCGGTTTTCCGTCCACTTGGTTGTATTGATAAAATCGCTCAACGATCTTTCTAAGGTTTGATACACCTGATTATTCGAAGTTTGAACTTGGGAATAATCTACAGTTACCGTTGCCAAAAACTCCTGGGCATTGATAGTTGCTGAGACCAACAAACAAACGAAAAAGGCTTTCAATTGATTCATATATCGTAATTTTCAAGTATAAAGTTAAGAATATCTTTTGCAACTTCGGATTTATTTTTGGCTTTGTAATGGACAATCTCTGCTTTTTCAGAAATTATCGACACCTTATTTGTATCTTTTTGAAAGCCAGCCTCACTGTCTTGCAACGAATTGAGGACGATTAAATCCAAGTTTTTCTTTTCTAATTTTTCTTTTGCAAACGCTATTTCATTGGTGGTTTCTAAGGCAAATCCAACCAAAATTTGATGGGTTTTCCGTTCGCCCAATCCTTTTAGTATATCCGGATTTTTAACCAATTCAATGTGTAGATTTTCGTCTGATTTTTTAATTTTCTGTTCGGCTTTATTTAACGGACGATAATCTGCCACGGCAGCCGACATGATGACTACATCCGCACTTTCGTAGGCGTCATCC
Source organism: Weeksellaceae bacterium (assembly GCA_041676545.1). GTDB lineage: Bacteria > Bacteroidota > Bacteroidia > Flavobacteriales > Weeksellaceae > Moheibacter. The sequence goes on from JBAYRQ010000004.1 coordinate 93,649, forward strand.
ATTGCTTTTTTCATTTCCTCTGCCGAAACAACATTGATTCGGTTGATGGAATAGTTTTCAGTAGAAATCGAAGAAGGACCACAGACCAAAGTGACATCCGCACCCATTCCCAAAGCGGCTTTTGCGATTTCAATTCCCATTTTTCCGGAAGAGAAATTACCAATAAAACGTACGGGATCAATTTTTTCATACGTAGGACCTGCAGAAACGAGTATTTTCTTTCCATACAATGGCGCACTTCGAAGCAAATGACTTTCTAAAAAAGCGATTATATTTTCCGGCTCAGCCATTCTTCCCTCGCCGCTCAATCCACTTGCGAGTTCACCACTTTCTGCTGGAATAATATGATTTCCAAAACTTTTGAGTTTATCTAAATTCGCTTTGGTCGTTGGATGAAGATACATATCCAAATCCATTGCTGGCGCAATATAAATCGGACATTTTGCCGATAGATACGTTGCCAAAACTAAATTGTCAGAAGCACCATCCGCCATTTTGGAGAGTGTATTAGCAGTGGTAGGAGCAAAGACCATAAAATCGGCCCAAAGACCTAAATCTACATGGTTGTTCCAGTTTTCAGCTTCATCGGTAAATTGCCAATGAACAGGATTTTTGGATAAGGTGGAAAGCGTAAGAGGAGTAATAAAATCAAGGGCTTCGGGTGTAAGTATTACTTTCACATCTGCACCTTGTTTTATAAATAAACGAACCAGAAAAGTAGCTTTATACGCAGCAATTCCAGCCGTAATTGCCAACAAAACTTTTTTCCGGTTCAGAATCGACATAAAATCAATTTTTATTTTTCTTCTTCTTCGTTTGGATTTCTGTGATAGATATCGCCACTCAACCACTCTGTAATCGCAATGGAAGTTGCTTTTGGAAGACGTTCGTAAAATTTAGAAACTTCGATCTGCTCACGGTTTTCAAATATTTCTTCCAAAGAATCTGTATTTGATGCAAATTCATCCAATTTCTGGATCAATTCCGTCTTCATTTCTTGATTGATTTGCTCTGCACGTTTTCCCATAATAACGATAGATTCGTACATGTTTCCTGTTGCTTCTTCAATTAGACTACGATTAAAAGTCTTGGTGGTAAGAGGTGCGTCAATTTCTTTGAAGTTCATAGTATATGTTTTTACTTTATTTAATTTAATTTCGAAGCTTCTTTTTCTGCTTCTTCTTTTGCTACTTTTTTCTCATTTTCAATTTTTGCTACCAAGGTTCTGTGTTTTTCTAAATCTTCCAATACTTTTTGGTTGATTTTTGTTGCTTCACTTAAAAACTTGGATTCCGGATATGCCTTTGCAAATAATCGGTATTCGGTCAAAGCGTTTTGTAATCGAAGTTCTTTTGTATCAAATCGGCTATAATTCACGGCCAACTCATACTTTGAACGCAAGGAATACATCATCGCTTCTTCCCGGTATTTGGTGTCTGGAAAATCATCCAACATATTGTCAAATGCAATTCCAGCTGCCTTATATTTAATGGTTTTGTAATAGATTTTAGCTATTTCAAACGCTTTTCTTTCTAATTTCTGTCTTAATTCATCAATATACGCATTTGCTTCCGTAACATGGGTAGAATTCGGATAAGCATTGATAAAAGATTGCAATTCATCAATGGCATTATACGTACTGGTTTGATCTAAATTGTATTCCGGTGAGTCGGTATAAAACGAATATGCGGATTGAAAAGCGGCATCTTCTGCTCTTGGATCCGTTGGATTGGTTAGATAAAAGGTTTTGAATTGATGGGCTGCCAATCGGAAATTCTTATCGTTGAAATTCGCAGTGGCTTGTTTGAATGCAATGTCTGCACTTTGTTCTGTTCCTGAAAAGGCAACCGTAATTTTGGAATACAATTCGAGTGCATTCGTCCATTTTCCTTGATTGTAAAATTCATCGGCTGTTTCTAAAATGAAGTCCTTGTCGGTACTCTTTAGTGCTCTTTCCATTTGTTTATTACAAGACACAAAAACACTTGCCATAAACAATACTACTAACGCTTTTTTAACCATTCTGCAAAGGTATTAAAAATTTAACACAAACCTAAGGTATTTATAGGTTGTGAAATGTTAACATTTTACAAATTATGAGAGTTTCTCGTTGTTTAATTATTTTTTTGATAATCAGTAGATTAACTTAAATTATCTAAATAGACTTTAATTTTTAGGGATAAGTCTTCACTGGCGGGTACCAAAGGTAGTCGAGTATAATCTTCACAAATTCCTTTATGCGCAAGTAAAGATTTGATTCCACATGGGTTTCCTTCGTCGTAAATAGCACGGGTGATGTCCATCAATAGGTAATGCAATTGGTAGGCTTCATCCACTTTTCGATCCAATCCCAAACGAATCATTTTCGGATAGAATGTAGGAAGTCCTTGAGCAACAACAGAAATTACACCACTTCCGCCTGCCAAAGTCATCGGCAATCCAAATTCATCATCCCCCGAAATTACCATAAAATCAGATGGCATCTCTTTAAAAATCTCTGTACTTTGAACGAAATTGGGAGAAGCTTCTTTGATCGCAATGATATTTTGAAAGTCTTCAGCAAGACGAATCGTCGTTTCTGATTGGATGTTGGAACCTGTTCTTCCCGGAACGTTGTAAAGAATAATATTTGCGTCCGTGGTTTCGGCTAAGGCTTTGTAATGTTGATAAATTCCTTCTTGGTTTGGCTTGTTGTATGCAGGAGAAGCGGATAAAATAGCCGTGAAGTCTTGAAGATCTGCATTTTTAAATTCAGTTTTCACGACTTCAGTATTGTTTCCACCAATTCCTAAAACCATAGGTAATCTTCCGGAATTAGCTGATTTAATGGTTGAAACGATTTCCGATTTCTCTTTTTCTGAAAGGGTAGGAGTCTCTGCCGTAGTTCCCAAACAAACCAAATAATCTACACCGCCTTCTATGGTGTAGTTCACTAATTTTTCCAAAGCCGCATAATCCACACTTCGGTCCTCTTTAAAAGGTGTAATCAGCGCAATTCCAGTTCCTCTTAGCTCTTTCATTGATTTTTATGTTTAATGATTTTTTGAATGAAACAAATTTAAGAACTTATACCATAGGGGCAAAATAAAGTTTGAAATACAGTAGGTAATAATTTCCGTAGAATTGGAACGGTTCTTTCTATCCTTTCTTCATCTAAATTTTTTATCGATGGAATCTAAAGGAATTCTATTAAATTTGTAATCGTATGAAAGCAAAATATAACCTACTTTTTTTTGTGATTAATTTGTTGGTAAGCGGATCGTCCAATTCGTTGGCACAATTACGTTCGACTTATACTTTTCCGAAATTGGATTCCCATATCTCTATTCCTATTTCCATTCCAATAAGTGAAATTCATTCTTTAATTAATAATTCAGTGCACGGTGTATTGTATCAAGATGATTCCTATACCGACAATAACAACGACCAGTTTAAAGTAAAGGTTACAAAGGACGGAGAAATTGAAATAAAACCTTTGAAAGGAAATCGACTTTTAATAAGTATTCCTTTGAATATCTGGACCGAACAAGGATATGGTGGTTTGGGCTATTATGTATATCAAGACGTTACATTTGGTGTGGTGATGCAGTTTATTACTTCGCTGGATTTTAAATCGAATTGGGTAATGGAAACAAAAACCAAAGCACATGGTTTTGAATGGACGACCAAGCCGGTATTGGATTTCGGAAAAGTGAAAATTCCCATTGCATCAATTGTAGAATCGAGATTGACCGAACAGCAACAAAAATTCACGGGAATCATTGATCAACAGATTAAAGAAAGTCTGGATTTGAAACCGTATTTACTTTCGGTATGGAATTATTTTAATACACCGATAGAAATAGCACCTGATTACCAAACCTGGTTGAAATTAACACCTGAGTCAATTTATATGACGCCTCTTACCGTTTATTCGAATTATATAAAAGCAAGTGTCGGATTGGATTTGTATTCAGAAACTTTTGTGGGTCGGATTCCTCTTCCATCTCCTATGTCGATGACGATTCCGAATTTTCGTTTGAAAGAATCGTTACCGACTGAATTTGAAATCAATACGACGGTCAATATTCCTTTTGCGCAGGCGACGGAAGTGGCACGAAAACAATTCAAAGACAAAACTTTTCCAATCAATGATAAAAACGAAGTTCTGGTAACAGACATCCGTGTGTATCCCGACAAACAATCCATCGTTATTGAAATTGATACGGAAGGAAAAATCAAGGGAACATCGACAATCAAAGGATTTCCTTACTACGACCCAGTTCAGAATAAAATTGCATTGACGGATATTGAATTTAAGTTGAAAACCGGAAATGTACTTCAGAAAACCTTGGTCTTTTTGTTCGAGAAAAAGATTCGCAAAATGATTGAAACCGAATATGGAATTCCATTGGGCGATATTGAAACGGCATCCAAACAAAGTTTAAATGAGAGTTTTAACCAAGAATATTACAAAGGAATATTCCTAAGCGGAAAAGTTTTGAACTTAAAACCGACCCAAGTATTCTTATTTGACGATTATATGCTAGTCTTGGTCAAAACAAAAGGACAATTGCAATTAAAAGTAAATGGACTCAGTTTTTAATTAAGCCATAGATTTTTGCTTTTTCTTACTGAACAACCATAAACCTACAAAAGTTAAAAGACCATTTAAAACAATTAACTCAACTCCAATTCTATAATCGGTATAATGAATGAAATACTCATTGATTAAAAACGTGATTACAGGAGCAATCAACGCGATGCTAAGAATTGAAAACCGAATGTTTATCGTGCGTTTGGTTAAAATTCCAAAGGCAAACAATCCCAACAAAGGTCCGTAGGTATAACCTGCGATGCTCATAATTAGATAGACAATCGATTTATCATTGATCCACTTGAATATCAAAATTAACAAGAAGAAAATGACTGTAAATGCCAAGTGAACTGTGATTCGGGTTTTCTTTTTCTGTTTTTCCGTCGTTTTCTCGTTGTCATTCATTTTCAATAAATCCACACAAAATGAACTGGTCAAAGAAGTCAAAGCACCATCTGCCGATGGGAAAAGTGCGGAAATCAAACCGATGATAAAGATAACCGAAAGGAATATGGGGAAATATCCTTCAAGTGATAAGGCGGGGAAAATATCATCACCCATGATGTTTATGATTTCGCCCGCTTCATTTTTAAACCCAAATACGCCATCGCCATATACCGCGCCGTTTTGCATGGCATACAAATAAAGCAATCCCCCTAAAAATAAAAACGCGAAATTCACAATCAATAAGATGGATGCGAAAGTCAACATATTCTTTTTGGAATTGTATAAATTATCAACACTGATATTTTTTTGCATCATTTCTTGATCCAATCCAGTCATACCAATCGTTATAAACATTCCACCAATTACGGTTTTCAGAAAGAAAGTTGCTGAATTCGTATCGAAATTCATCAAGTGGGTGTAATTGTATTCTGAAATTTTAGAATATCCTTCTGAAACCGATAAATCCAACTGCGTTAGTACATATATAATACAAATAACCAAACTCAAAATCATGAAACTCGTTTGTAAAGTATCGGTGACGACAATCGTTTTCACACCGCCTTCGTAGGTATAGAGAACAATCATTATTAAAATAATCAAAGTCGTCAGCCAAAAAGGAATGCCAATTTGGTTGAGTAGAAATATTTGTAAAACATTGATAACTAAGAACAATCGTGCAGTGGCTCCAATGGCTCGGGATACAATGAAGAAAATTGAACCCGTTTTGTGTGCTTCTACATTAAATCGCCTTCCCAAATAGGTGTAGATGGACGTTAAATTCATTTTGTAATAGAGTGGAAGGAGAACAAAGGCAACAATAAAATAACCCAAGAAAAATCCGATGACCATCATGTAGTATTCAAATCCACCGTAGATGTATTCCGTTCCTGTCAGCTTTCCCACCGTTCCTGGCACGGAAATGAAGGTAACGCCACTGAGGCTCGTTCCAATCATTCCAAAGGCTACCAACCACCACTTACTCTTCCGATTTCCAATAAAAAAAGATTGGTTGTCCGAATTTCTACTCGTTCGATTCGCAATGTATAATAATCCTATAAAATAGAGAATTACAAAGAAGAGAATAATGTTTGTGTTCATAATCCATTCAAATTTCGTTCAAAAATAGTATTTTTGGGCGAATGAATTATCCTAGTAAAGTATTAGAACGTGCGGTTGATGAAATGTCAAACCTTCCAGGAGTCGGAAAAAGGACTGCTTTAAGGCTGGTACTCCACATGTTACAGCGACCATCTATCCAAACAGAAAATTTAGCAAATGCGCTAAAAAATTTAGTGAACGACATCCAATATTGCGAAAAATGCCATACAATTTCGGATTCAGAGCTTTGTCAGATTTGTGCAAACCCAAATCGGGATGCGTCGATAATTTGTGTAGTGGAAGATGTGCGCGATGTGATGGCCATAGAAAATACGGGTCAATACCGAGGAGTTTTTCATGTTTTAGGTGGACGAATTTCTCCGATGGATGGAATGGGTCCCGACCAACTTCACATTGATACACTTGTAGAAAGAGTGAAAACCGATGAGATTTCTGAAATTATTTTTGCACTTAGTTCCACGATTGAAGGCGATACTACAGCATTCTATCTTTTCAAAGTGCTGAAAGAAGCGCAACTTACTTTTTCAACCATTGCGCGAGGAATTGGAATTGGAGATGAGTTGGAATATGCCGATGAAGCGACTTTGGTTCGTTCTTTACAACACCGTGTTCCGTATATTGAATCAACTTCGAAAGGATGAAAGTATCGATTGTAATTGTTAGCTACAATGCGCGCTATTATTTGGAGCAATGTCTGCAAAGTGTTTTGGCAGCGCTGCATTCTGTGGGAGGCGAAATCATTGTAGTTGACAATGATTCACCCGAAAAAACGATTGATTTTATTCGTGATAAATTCCCGACGGTTCATTTTATAGAATCGCAAACGAATTTAGGTTTTGGAAAAGCGAATAATGTAGGCGTGGAAAAAGCAAAAGGAGAGTATGTATTGATTTTAAATCCAGATACATTGATTCCCGAAGACTTGTTTGAAAAGATTTTGTCTTTTGCCGATTCTAAATCTGATTTAGGCGCTTTGGGCGTTCGACTTATTGATGCCGATGGAAATTTTCATCCGGAAAGCAAACGAAACATTCCAACGTTTCAGAACACTTTTGGGAAATTGTTTGGCTCGTTGGTAAATTCTAAAAGATCAAAATCCTATTACAAAATAGAAGTTGCGGAAGATGAAATCGCTCCGGCAGAAATTTTAGTTGGTGCTTTTATGTTGCTTCGAAAATCGGTTTATCAAAAAGTTGGTGGATTTGATGAGGCTTATTTTATGTACGGCGAAGATATAGATTTGAGTTATACTTTGGTTTTAAATGGTTTTACGAATTATTATTACGGAAAGTCAACGGTGATTCATTACAAAGGGGAAAGCACCCGAAAGGATACCAAGTATTTAAAAGTTTTTTTTGGAGCGATGAAAATTTTTATTGGAAAATATTATCGAAACAATCCGATTCAGTTTTTTCTGTTTAATTTGGGTTTACGAATTCGGTATTATTTAGCGCGATCCAAAGGCGCTTTCAAAAAGGAAGATAAAATCACGAAGGCAATTATCCCAATAGAGAATATGCAACGCATTGAATCCGAAAAAGAAATCAATAAAAAATCCGCCCAAATTCTATTGGACGGATCGGTTTTTTCGCATCAACAAATGATTGAAATTATCTCCCATCATGCTGAATTAAATCGTCAGTTTTTCATTCATCCCAATGGAATGAACGTAATCATCGGTGATTCTCGATTAACGGAAATCAAGCCCTAAGACGAAATTAAAAATGTTATTGGGCAGCTTTCGCTTCTTCAGCAGCTCTTTCTTCTTCCAATTTCTTTGTAGCTGCATTTTCTTCAGCTACATCAACTGTTGAAGCATCTACAACCGTATCAATCGTTGCATTGTCTGCAGGTGTATCTTCTACTACTTCCATATTGCCTTCGTGTTCAACAGGTAAAATAGCTTTATTACCACTTGGTGTAGAATCACAAGATGCCATAAGAAAGGCACCTACCAATAAAAGTCCAATTTTTTTCATAATTATTTAATTTAAAGATTATTATTTACAAATTTACTTTAATTCTGCAATCTTTTGAACACCTCCTTTTGTTTTGTCTCCAATCTTAACCAAGATTTCGGTATCGAGCGGTAAAAATATATCCAATCGCGAACCAAATTTTATAAATCCATACTCTTCACCAGCCCGTGCCTCATCGTTCACTTTTGAATACATCACTATTCTCCGTGCAACTGCACCTGCAATCTGACGGAAAAGAACTTGTTTCTTTTCTTCGGTTTCGACGACTACGGTTGTTCTTTCATTTAATTCTGATGATTTCGGATGGAATGCAACCAAGTATTTTCCTTTGTGGTATTTGGTATAAATTACTTTTCCAGAAATAGGGTAGCGGTTTACATGCACATTCAAAGGCGACATAAATATTGAAAGTTGAATACAACGTCTTTTTAAGAATTCATTTTCTTCCACTTCTTCTAGAACAACTACTTTCCCATCAACGGGTGCTATAATGTCATGAATTTCAGCTTCCGAAAGACGTGTAGGGTTTCTGAAGAACCAAATGATGAATCCATACAAAATCCAAATAGGTGTTATTAACCAAATTCCATGTATAGGATTAATGTAATACGCAACAGCACTTAATGCCAAAAAGAATAAAAAAAAACCAACTAAAATAGCTCTACCTTCTCTGTGTAGCTTCATAAAACTTCATTTAATAACATATATAAATAGACCATCGGGATTACAAATATAAAACTATCCAATCGATCTAAGAAACCACCGTGACCGGGAATTAATTTCCCACTGTCTTTAGCATTGAAACTCCTTTTTAATTTGGATTCTATCAAGTCACCAATCGGTGCAAACAAAGCAACAATGAATCCGATTATCAACCAGTTAAAACGACTTTCTTGAAAAATATGATATTGAAAAATATATCCACAGAGTAGGGTGAAAACAAAACCTCCAATTGCACCTTCCCACGATTTTCCACTTGAAATTTTGGGTGCTAACTTATGTTTTCCCCAAAGACTTCCTACAACATACGCCGCACTGTCACTGATCCAAATTAAAATAAATATAAAAAGTATTTCATTTGTAATTACTTCTTTTCCCGATTCAAAATATACGGTCGGAAGCGTTAATGCCAATGCAAACGGAACCGTTACATAAATGACTCCTACGGTTGCTTTCCCAAATTCTACATAGAGTTCTTTGCTCGAAAAAAGGATGGTATAACAAGCGAGAATGAATAGAATAGGTCCGGCAAAACTAAGGGATTCCATCACAAACGCAGAGCGTTGGAACAATAAATAATCTGAGAAATAATAAAAAACCGCTACGGAACCTAAAAAGGCAAGAGCGACATATAATTTATCCGTAAGCTCCGTAATTGAAATGTATTCGATGAAACATAAAACACCGAATAAAGCCATCAGGCTTAAGAAAACCCACGGATGACCTGTAGTTCCAAAATAGATTAAACCGATGTAAACTACACCTGAAAGAACACGAGGAAGTAAATTTTTCATTAAAATTGTTCTACTAAAAGTAAATATAAATTTTTAGACGAGCTATTTCCCTCAATGATGTGTGGATTTCTTCCTCGTATCGATGTGATTTGACTTGGAATATTCCCAGCTTTTTTCGAATTTAGCCTCTGCATTGCCTCATTGAGGTTGGTAACCAATTGACTTGGATTTGCGAAAATGATGATGTTGTTTGGTAAATCCATTTGTTTTACTCCTTTCGTTTGATGGGAGGAAAGCATAATGGAACCGTCCAAAGCCACTAAATATTCACATTCAATAAAAGCAAAATCCGCAGTTGGACTCACTTCTTCAGTATTTTTTATATTTAGCCTATTTAATAGCGATTTTAAAGAATCATCAAAACAGATGGCTTCCACCACTTGTTCATTTATAATAATCTCTTTGAGGTTTTCAAGTGTTTCCTGTTCGTTCTCACAATAGAAAAAGAGACCACCACCGGCTACGAAGTTTTTCGTAAACAATACATCGATAGGTACTTTCGTTTGAAATGTAACATATTCCAATTCGGAATCCTCTTGCTCTGAATCGTCAGATTGGGGGATAAAAAGCTGTTTTATTTTTTTCCACATACTCATTTCTGATGAGATTGAACGAAATTAACAAAAATTAATGACACTTCTCAACAGTTCGCACTATTTTTCAATAGAATCATTGGAATTTACTGTTTTTACTTCCAAATCGGTATCGGTATGAATGGAAGATACGGCATTTCCGGGAGGATCCATGGAACTGTCATCTTCGAAAACACGCTCACCAAAAATCTCAACCAAGTCCTCTCTAAAGATGACTTCTTTTTCCAATAACTTATCGGCAAGTTGGTCCAATTGGTAACGATGAGCAATCAATAAATTCTTAGCTCGTTCATATTCCGTTTCAATAATCTTTGAAATCTCTTGATCGATTATTTTCGCTGTTTCTTCACTATACGGTTTACTGAAACCATATTCATTTTGACCGCTTGAATCGTAATATGAAATATTTCCAATTTTATCATTCAAACCATATACACTTACCATCGCAGAAGCTTGTTTGGTAACTCTTTCCAAGTCACTAAGCGCACCGGTAGAGATGTTTCCAAACACCACTTGTTCCGCAGCACGTCCACCCATGGTAGCGGCTATTTCGTCAAGCATTTGTTCAGTGGTTGTAATTTGTCTTTCTTCGGGTAAATACCAAGCTGCACCCAACGATTTTCCACGCGGTACAATGGTTACCTTAACCAATGGAGCTGCATGAGGTAACAACCAACCAATGGTGGCATGCCCTGCTTCGTGATACGCAATTCTTTGCTTTTCTTTGGGTTTGATTAATTTATTTTTCTTTTCAAGTCCACCGATCATTCGATCTACGGCATCCAAGAAATCTTGCCGTTCTACTTGGTCTTTATTTTTTCGAGCAGCTACCAAAGCAGCTTCGTTACATACATTTGCAATGTCCGCACCACTAAAGCCAGGCGTTTGTTTGGCTAAGAAATCGGGATCCATATCCGGACCGGTTTTCAACGGTTTTAAATGGACTTCAAAAATTTCTTTACGTTCATTCAATTCCGGTAAATCCACATGAATCAAACGGTCAAATCGACCTGCACGCATCAAAGCTTTATCTAAAATATCTGCACGGTTGGTGGCTGCCAATACAATTACATTGGTATCGGTTCCAAATCCATCCATTTCCGTTAGAAGTTGATTCAATGTATTTTCACGTTCATCATTTCCTCCGGTGAAATTGTTTTTTCCTCTTGCACGACCAATTGCATCGATTTCATCGATAAAAATAATCGCAGGTGCTTTGTCTTTTGCGTTTTTAAATAAATCTCGAACACGAGACGCACCTACACCTACAAACATTTCTACGAAATCCGAACCGGAAAGGGAGAAGAAGGGAACTTTTGCTTCACCTGCTACCGCTTTTGCCAATAAGGTTTTTCCCGTACCTGGAGGTCCAACTAGTAAAGCACCTTTTGGAATTTTACCTCCTAGCTTGGTGAATTTATCGGGGTTTTTTAAGAATTCTACAATTTCCTCAACTTCTTCTTTGGCTCCTTCCAAACCAGCAACATCGTTAAAGGTTACTCGAACCTTATCGTTTTCGTCAAATAGTTTGGCTTTTGATTTTCCAATATTGAAAATCTGACCACCGGGTCCGCCGCCACCTCCGCTCATTCTTCGGAACATGAAGAACCACAAGGCACCAAAAATCAATACCCATATCATTATCGACCAGAAGAAATTACTGAATTTATCGGGAGGAATATTTCGATAGGTAGTATCTAATTTTTTTTCTGCAATGGTTTTTTCGATTTCTGTTTCAAAATTCGCATTGTCCGCCACAATAAAACTGTACTGAGGAGTAGCTTGTGCAAAGGCAGTCATATTTGAATTCTGAGTAAAGCCTTTGAATTTATCGAGTTTTAAAGCTTCTTCTGTTAAAAAGACATCCACTTTGTTTTCTTCTAAATTCAGGGTTACATTTTTCACATAGCCTTCGTCCAGATATTCAAAAAAGGTTCCTCGATCCAGTCGTTTCGAATCAGCTCCTAAGCTACTAGAAAAAAGCCAGAAACCGATTAATATCGCACCTACAATAGCATAAATCCACATCGGGTTAAACGAGGGTGGAGTTGGCTTTTTATTGTTGGTACTTTTATTTTTATTGTAATTTTTCTTATCCAATTTACTATTTTTTATAGTGTTATTGTTGTTTCTTTTGCGTCACCCCATAAACTTTCTAGGTCGTAATATTCGCGGTATTGTTTCTGGAAAACATGAACAATGATGTTCGTGTAATCCATCAAAACCCATTGGGCATTCTCCGTTCCTTCCACATGCCACGGCTTTTGTTTGGTTTCATTGCGCACTTTACGTTCAATGTTGCTCGCCATAGAAGCCACGTGTGTATTCGAATTACCGCTGCAAATAATGAAGTATTCACAAAATGCGTTTTCAATTCCTCTTAAATCAAGAATCTTAACATCCTCACCTTTTCCGTCCAAGATGGAGTCAACTATACAGTTAATTATCGTTTGGTTATCTACCTTTTCGTTCATTCAATTTTATACTAAGTTGCAAAAATAGGGAAATATTGACTAAGTTATTGCCATTTTAAAATAACTTTAGCAATTCAAATATTGAGGAAAGAAATAATGGAAATATTAAAATATAAATCCGTTTCTAGCACTAACACTATTTTGTTAGACTTGTCCAAAAAAAATGCCAAATCATGGACGGTCGTGTGGACTTCGGAACAAACCGATGGAAGAGGCTATACAGGGAACCGATGGGTATCAGAGCCAGGCAAAAACATTGCTGTTAGTGTATTGATTAAGTGTGAGTTGAAGTATGCAGAGTTGATTTATTTTAACAAATGGGTTTGCAATGTGCTTTACGAGGTACTGACAGGTTATTCGGACGAAGTGTTTGTAAAATGGCCGAATGATATTATCCTAAAAAATAAAAAAGTAGGAGGGGTGCTGATTGAAACTCATAAGGCTAGCAGTGAGTTAAATATAGTTACAGGCATAGGTTTGAACGTGAATCAAATCGATTTTAAATCCTTTCCAAATGCTTCATCGCTAGCGATTCAAACCGAGAGAAAATATAATTTAGAAGAAATTTTGGCAGACTTACTGACAAAAATGGAGAAAACCTATGATTTAATTGAAACTAAAAAATGGAATCAGATTTCGGAAGCTTACAACACCCATCTTTTTAGGCGAAATAAAGTTAGTTTATTTAAAAAAGAGGGAACCGTTTTTGAAGGTGAAATTTTAGAAGTGAATGAATTCGGTCAATTGAAAGTTTTACTTAATGACGCGACTGTTAAAGTGTTTAATCACAAGGAGATAGAGTTGGTCTATTGAATTAAAAAATTAGATTCTAATTTTGGGTTCACTGGAATTTATCGAACAAATACCAATTTTGAATCGGTGGATAATTTCGTGTCGAATTCATACTTATCTTCATTGAAAAGTTTGATTTCATCTAAAGTAGAAACATTATTTTCCGCACAATATCTCGCCATGGTTCCACGCGCTTGTTTGAAATATACCATGATTTTCTTTAATTGTCCGTCTTTGAAATCCAAAAAGTCAACCTCTATTTTGGGTGATTTTAATTTCTTATTATCCAAAACTTTGGAATATTCTACACTTGCTAAATTCAAGATGATCTCATTCTTCTTAATTTTCGAATTCATGAAAGCTGTTAATTGTTCATTCCAGTGGCCGTATAAATTTTTGGAACCGTTTATGTCTAATCGGCTACCCATTTCCAATCGGTAAAGCATGATTTTATCACTTGGTTTTAGAATTCCATAAAGCCCGGAAAGAATAAATAGGTTTTTATTTAGGTAATTTTTGGCGTTTTCCGATAAAGATTCTGCAGCCAAACCTCTGTAAACTTCTCCTTTAAATGCGAGAATGGAGGAAATGCTTTCTTTTTTAGTCGGTTTTTCTTTCCAATTTAAATTTCTTTCCACATTCATTTCTGCCAAATCTTTTGATATCGACATTAATTTCTCCAAGTCAGCTGATTTCAATGTTTTGAGCGTTTCCATCACTTGATTGGATTCTGAAATAAATGTGGGCGTACTCGATTTGTTCCATTCGACTTGGGTATCCAGCGACATTAATTTCGCTGGAGACAGTAAAATTTTCATAGACTTTTTTATAAATAATCGTTGATATCTCCTTTTCCTTCTCTTAAAATAACCACTTCTTCACCTGAGATATCAATAATACTTGAAGCAATATTTCCGCCTGCACCACTGTCAACCACCAAATCAACCAAATTACCATATTCCTCCAGTATCAATTCCGGATCGGTGATGTATTCGGTAATTTCATCATCATTCCGAATGGAAGTTGATGCAATCGGATTTCCCAGTTTTTCAACAATCATTTGAGGCACCAAATGATCGGGTACCCGAATTCCGACGGTTTTTCTATTTTTATACGTAGGTGGTAAATTATTGGATGCTTCCATTACAAAAGTAAAAGAACCAGGCAAAGCACGTTTTAATAATTTAAAATTCGACGTGGAAATCGGTTTCGTATAAAACGACAAATGGCTTAAATCATTACAAACAAAGGAGAATTGTGCCTTTTCAGGTCTAACACCTTTGATTCGACAAAGTTTTTCCATTGCCTTGGCATTGGTAATATCGCATCCCAACCCGTAAACGGTATCGGATGGATAAATGACCAAACCTCCATTTTTCAAAACTTCTACAATTTGATCTATTGCACGTTCGTGTGGATTTTCAGGATGTACTTTTATTATTTTTGCCATACTATTCAAGTTTTTTCAAATTTAAGGAAATTTAAATTGTTTCATCATTCTTAGTCTATGCTATGACTCAATTAGCCTGAAATTATATCTTGATTTTCTCTGTCAAGATAGGTTTGAACTGTCTCAATCGCATTGTCAACCACATCACTAAGTGCAGTAATGAAAGTTCCTTCTTCGGCAATATTCATCGCGTGTTTCATCGCTTCAATTTCCTTTGGAATTATCTCGTACGTAATTTCTTTGTTGGATTCTTTGATTCCTTCCAGAATTAAACTGATGATTTCTTCCTCGGTTCTTCCTCTTAAATACTTTTCTTGACGGATAATGATATGGTCAAACATTCGACCCGCAATTTTCGCACATTCTTTTATGTCCTCATCACGACGGTCACCTACACCTGCAATAATTCCAATTTTTTTGGTTGCTTCTATGTTGCTTAAGAAATCTTCGATAGCTAAATATCCTTGGGGGTTGTGCGCGAAATCAATCATTACCTTAAAGTTATGAAAGTTGAAAATGTTCAATCGTCCTGGAGTTTGTGCAGCGCTTGGAATAAAAGTTTGAAGAGATAAACTCAAATCTTCGGTACTAAATCCAGATAAATAACCTGCAAGTGTTCCTGCCAATGCGTTTGCAATCATGAACTTAGCCTTTCCACCAACGGTTAAAGGAATCTGAGCGACACGTTCAATCCGAATTTTCCAATCTCCTTTTTTTATGGTTATAAATCCATTTTCATACACAGCAACTATATTTCCTGCTCTTGATAACGCTCTTACATGACTTTGGTCTTCATCCATACTGAAATACGCAATATTGCAATCGAGTTCTTTTGCAATTTTCATACAATGAACGTCATCCGCATTTAAAATCGCCCAACCATCGTGTTTTACACTTCGAACAACGACACTTTTTACGCGTGCAAGATCATCCAAGGTATGAATGTCACTCAATCCCAAATGATCTTCGTGAATGTTGGTAATAATTCCAATATCACAACGATTAAAGCCTAGTCCCGCTCTTAAAATTCCACCACGTGCTGTTTCCAATACGGCAAATTCAACAGTTGGATCTTTTAAGATATACTCTGCACTGTATGGACCCGTTGTATCTCCTTTTTCTAACAAATGGTTTTGGATATAAATTCCGTCTGAAGTTGTAAAACCTACACGAAGTCCTTTGTTTTTAACCATGTGTGCAATCAGTCGGGTAGTGGTAGTTTTTCCATTAGTTCCTGTAATTGCTATAATGGGAATTCGACTTGGTTTTCCGGGAGGATATAAACTATCGATCACAGGTGAAGCTACGTTTCTTGCCAGACCTTCTGTTGGATCCAAGTGCATTCTAAATCCGGGTGCTGCGTTTACTTCCAAAACCACACCACCATTTTCTTGCAGAGGTTGGGTAAGGTTTTCAGCCATAATATCAATTCCACAAATATCCAGACCTATGATTCTTGAAATTCGTTCGGCTATGAAAATATTTTCAGGGTGAATTCGATCGGTTACATCGATAGAAGTTCCGCCGGTGCTTAGATTGGCTGTTGATTTTAAATAAACAATTTCATCTTTTTTAGGAATGGACTCTTCGGTATACCCCATTTTTCGCAGTAAATTCAAGGAATCGCGATTGATGGTAATTTCGGTTAACACATTTTCGTGTCCGTAGCCTCTTCGTGGATCTTGGTTTACGATTTCTATTAATTCAGATATCGTACGTTCTCCATCGCCAATTACATGGGCTGGAACGCGTTGTGCTGCAGCAACCATTTTATTGTCAATAACCAAAATTCTAAAATCATGGCCTGTAATAAATTTCTCAACGATGACTCTTCGTCCGTATTCTTGGGCGTGCTTCAGTCCTTCTTTGGCAGCTTCTAAGGTTTTCACATTGATGGATGCACCTTTTCCATGATTTCCTCCCAAAGGTTTTAATACAATAGGAAAACCGATTTTCTCGATGGTTCTTTCCAAATCCTCATCATCCACACAAATCGAACCTGCTGCAATAGGAATGGAAGAATTTTCTAGCATTTTCTTGGTGTCTTCCTTATCGCAAGCGATATCCACCGCAATATTACTCGTATTACAGGTTATGGTGGCTTGAAAACGCATTTGGTTCACACCGTATCCCAATTGAATTAATGAATTTGTTCCCAAACGAATCCAAGGAATACTTCGGGATTGTGCTTCTTCCACAATACTTCCGGTACTCGGTCCCAAACGAACTCGTTCCCGAATTTCTTTCATTCGTTGAATGTCCGAAGCCAAGTCATAGTCGGTTCCATCAATCAATGCTTGTGCAATTCTCACAGATGCTTCGGCGGCGTATTCGCCCACACTTTCTTCAATATAGCTGAAAACAACATTATATACTCCTTTTTCCTTGGTCTCACGGGTTCGACCAAAACCCGTGTCCATTCCTGCTAAGGTTTGGATTTCCAAGGCGATATGTTCAATGACATGTCCCATCCACGTTCCCTCATCGATTCGCATGAAAAATCCGCCACGTACACCTTCTGAACAGCGATGTTCAATCAAAGTGGGAAGCATTTCCTCCAAACGTTCGCGAAAACCCTCGATTGTATTGGTTGGACTTTGTTCCAATTCCTCTAAATCCAACCGCATTTGGATTAGTTTTTTTCGTCTAACGCTCCATATATTCGGGCCTCTAAGTGCTTGTATTTTAAGAATTTTCATAAGTAAAATATTAGTTCTGTGTATGTTAATTAAAAGTTCTCCTGTTTTTGTAAAAAATGCTTCAATTTTTGTACTTTAGATAGGGAAACCGAAACAATAAAAGATTTCGGTTGACGTTAGTCTGTATCTTTATTCACTAAAGGATACAATAGTTGTAGCGAGATAAAATTAGTCTTTTTTTTGAATAAAGAATACTTTTACTTTTAAAATCTTGAAAAAATGCAGTTATTTAAATTTTTATTGGATTTTGATTAAATAAAATATAATTAGATTTGCCACATGGATATTAAAGGAAAACTTATAATCATTGGAGGAGCTATTGATAAAGGTAGCTTCACAGAGGTTAATTTCGATTCGGATGTTTCTCAGAATTTGAATTTTTTTGAAAAAGGAATTCTAAAGCGCATTTTAAGCGAATCTAAATATGGATTGGATTCCAAAATTATTTTGGTAACCACTGCATCCAAAATTCCACAAATAGTTGGAGAAGAGTACAAAAAGGCATTCAATTACTTAGGGGCAACCCATGTAGAGGTACTCGACATTCAAAAGAGAGAAGAAGCGGTTACACCTGAAGTTTTAATAAGTGCAGAGCAAGCCGATGTGGTATTATTTACGGGTGGAGATCAACTTCGTTTAACTTCGATTTTGGGAGGAACTCGTTTTCATAAAATTCTACTTGAGAAATATAGAAAAGAAGAATTCTTATACGCAGGTACATCTGCTGGAGCTGCTGCAGCTTCTGCCAATATGATTTATCAAGGCGCAAGTAAAGAAGCGCTTTTGAAAGGTGAAATTAAAATTACCAGCGGTTTAGGATTTATAGATAGTGTTATTATTGATACCCATTTTGTAAAACGCGGAAGAATTGGGCGATTGTTTCAAGCGGTTGTTTCCAATCCGATGATTTTAGGAGTAGGTCTGGGCGAAGACACTGGATTGTTAATTAAAGACGGTACAAAGATGGAAGCCATTGGTTCGGGCTTAGTGATTTTGGTGGATGGACAAGAAGTGAAAGATACCAATTTGACGGATGTTTCTTTGGGCGATCCCATTTCCATCAATAATTTAGTAGTTCATGTAATGAATCACAACGATCGATATGATTTGGCCACTTCAGAATTGACAATTTGCAAAGAACCCATGCCTAAAAGCTTGAATGGCACTTCAGTAATACTTTCAAAAGAAATTGCAAATAAATGAAATTGATTATACACGGTGGTTTTTTTAGTGAATCGCACACCGATCGAGAAACCAAAGCCGCAAAGCAAAATGCGTTAAAGGAAATAGCCCAAAAATCTTATTCGTATTTAGAAAGTCATACTGCACTGGAAACGGTGGTGTATGCTGTATCTTTGCTGGAAGACAGTCCCTTATTTAACGCGGGAATTGGTTCTCAAATACAAGGCGATGGGAAAATCCGGATGAGCGCTTCCTTGATGGACGGTGAAAGTTTGAAGATGAGCGGTGTTATCAACATTGAGAATGTAAAAAATCCAATAAAAGTAGCCGAAATCTTGTTGGACTACGAAGATAAAGTTTTGGGTGGGGAAGGAGCGACGAATTTCGCACGCAAAAAAGGATTCAAAGAATTCTCTACCGAAATTCCACAACGAAGAGAAGAATATCTAGCGAAATTAAAATCTGGGGGAACTGGAACAGTGGGGTGTGTAGCTTTGGATGCCAACGGAAAGTTAGCCGTTGCTACTTCGACCGGCGGAAAAGGTTTTGAAATACCGGGAAGAATTTCTGATTCAGCAACCGTTGCAGGAAATTTCGCCAATTCTGAATGTGCTGTAAGTTGTACAGGAGTTGGCGAAGACATTGTAAGTGGTGCCGTGGCTGCAAAGATTGTTACGCGTGTGACCGATGGTTTTCCAATTCAAAAAGCATTTGGAAAAACCTTTGATGAATTAAAACCTTTTGATGGATTTGCAGGCGCCATTGGAATCGATAAATTAGGAAATATATTTCATCAAGATTCCCATCCATCCATGGTGTATGCTTCGTTTGATGGAAAAGAATTCGAAATATTCAATTAGACTAAAATCTCAAACATCTGTTATTCATCTAGTTAGATGTTCGCATAAATTTTAAACATAGATTTATAGTGTTTTGCTATTACAAAAGCTCTTTATCATTGATTGAGAGATGTAGTTTTGTGCCAGAAATTAACAAAATAAAATAAATTTAATTATGTCATTAGTAGGAAAAAAAGCCCCCCAATTTGTAGCTCCAGCCGTATTAAACGGAGAAGAAATCGTTTCAGATTTTACATTACCCATCGGTGAAAAGAACATTGTATTGTTCTTCTACCCCAAAGATTTCACGTTTGTATGTCCGACTGAATTGCATGCTTTTCAAGAGAAATTAACAGAATTCGAAAAGAGAGATGCTCTTGTAGTTGCTGTATCAACTGACTCTGAAGAGTCACATTTGGCTTGGTTAAACACAGAAAAAGACCACGGAGGAATCCAAGGTGTAACGTATCCAATGGTTGCTGATTTAGCAAAAACCATTTCGATGGATTATGAAGTTTTAGCGGGAGAATATTCAACCGATTTTGAAACAGAAAGAATCGTATTTGAAGGACTTCCAGTTGCGTACAGAGGGACTTTCATTATTGATAAAAACGGAGTAATTCGTCATGAAACCATCAATGATTTGCCTTTGGGAAGAAACATTGATGAATACATTCGATTATTGGATGCAATACTTCATGTTGAAAAATACGGTGAAGTTTGTCCAGCAAACTGGAAAGAAGGAGAAACAGCGATGAATGCTACCAAAGATGGAGTTGCTGAATATTTATCGAACGCTAATTTGAACTAAGGATGTTTGTAGAAATTAGTGAAGATAATTTGAGCGAAGTATTGAACCAAAATGACAAAGTTTTAGTTCAGTTTGGAGCTGCTTGGTGTGGAAACTGTCGTTTATTGAAACCCAAAGTTAAACGATTGGCAGAAGCGAATTCAGATATTCAATTTGTGTATGTGGACGCTGAGAAATTCCCAGAAAGTAGAAAGTTAGCGGAAGTAACCAATTTACCCACTTTTGCTATTTATAACAAAGGTGAATTTGTAAATCAAGTCGTTACTTCGAAGGAGGAACATTTAAATGAAATTTGCAATGAAATTACCCGTTTATAAAAATTTACAAAAAGCTTGTTCTTTTGAAGAAATGGAGAGCACGTTGAACGTATTGGAAGCCTATGCAGATTCCCCAGCTGTAAAGGATGAGGAGAAAGAAGCGATTGGCGAAATTATTTCCAATATTTGTGGAGCTATAGAAATGAAGTCTTTGGTAGAAAATGGAATGAGCGAGCGCGATGCTGCCAACCATTTTATGAAAAGAGTCATTGGATCCATTGACAGATAAGTTTTTTAAAAATTGATTTTAAACCCGAAAACACAAGTTTTCGGGTTTTTTTGTTTAAGTTTGATTATAGAAAAATGCAATTCTAAAATGAATTTAATATTGCGTTTTTCATTCGTAAATACCCAACTAAGTACGAGATTGAAATTATGAGTTATAATTCCCTGTTAGACAATGATTTTTATAAGTTTACCATGCAATACGCAGCGGTTAAACTCTATCCCGATACCAAAGCGAAATATGCTTTTATCAATCGAGGTAAACACGAATTTCCCAATGGATTTGCAGAGGCGTTGACAAACCGTATCAAAGAAATGAGTCAACTTACCTTAACACATGCAGAGAAAATATATTTAAAAACGACCTGTCCTTATTTAAACTCAGCCTATCTTGATTTTTTGAAAGGCTATCGGTATGACCCTTCCGAAGTGAAAGTAACTCAGAGCGGAACCGATTTAGAAGTTAAAATTGAAGGCTATTGGTACCGAACCATTCTTTGGGAAGTTCCTATATTGTCTTTAATCAGTGAATTGTATTATCAGTTGACAGATCAAACGAGAGATTCGGATGAAAAGTTGGTGGAAACCGTTCGAAATAAAACCAAAAGTTATTTGGATTTGGGCGTGAAAGTTGCGGAATTTGGAACGCGAAGACGGCATTCGTACGAAGTTCATAAAAAAGTTGCAATCGCATTGAAAGAATATGGAGGTGAGAGTTACGTCGGATCAAGCAATGTACACATGGCGATGATTACCGGTGTAAAACCAATTGGAACGCATGCACACGAATGGTTTATGTATCACGGTGCGCGCTTTGGGTTTAAAATTGCAAACGGAATCGGGTTGGATCGTTGGGTAAATGCATATCATGGAGATTTAGGAATTGCACTTACAGATACGTATACGACGGAAGTATTTTTCACTCAGTTCAATAAAAAATTAGCCAAATTATTTGATGGAGTTCGGCATGACAGTGGAGATCCCATTGAATTTGCATACAAAACAATTGCGCATTATAAAAAGATGGGAATTGATCCGATGCATAAAACCATAATTTTTTCGGATGGATTAAATCTGGAAAAGGTGCGAAATATTGCGGAAGCGACCCAAGGTAAAATTGGAATTTCTTTTGGAATTGGAACGAATTTAACGAATGATGTGGGATTAAAACCAATGAATATCGTACTTAAATTAACTTCCGTTGCAGAGCCGGATCTTCCTTGGACCAATGTGGTCAAACTGTCCGATGAAAAGGCAAAGCATACCGGCGATCCCAAAATGATTCAATTGGCAAAAGATATTTTAGAAATTGAATAGGGGAGGACGGATAAAAATTCGCAAATAGTAAGGCAAAAAGAATAGAAGTACAGTAAATCAGTTAAGTCAAATTTATTTTTGACTCATTTTAAAATAGATTATGCAAAAATTAAAAATAATAAGCAGTAATTATGTGAATTACAATGTAAAGCGTTTTGTTTTAGAAAAACCGGAAGGATTTGTTTATCGGCCCGGTCAATCGGGGCATTTCTCAATCAATTTACCGGGATGGGAAGATAAGAAACGACCCTTTTCATTCACTTCATTAAATGATTGGCCTTATTTGGAGCTAATCGTTAAAATATACAAAGATCACAAAGGAGTAACAGCCGAATTGGATAAATTGAATGTAGGCGCAGAACTATTACTTCATGATGTTTTTGGAACGATTAAATTCAAAGGACCTGGAATTTTCATTGCGGGTGGAACGGGAATTACGCCATTTATTGCAATATTTCGCGCACTTTATTTTAGTGGAAATTTAAGAGATATTGCCTTGATGTATTCCAACCAAACGGAAGAAGATGTGATTTTGGGTGATGAATTATTCAAAATGCTTGGGCCTGCTTTTTTAAATGTATTTACCCGTCAAGGAGTGATCGGTTTTATGGAGCGAAAAATTGATCGAAAGTATTTGATAGAGACCATTCGTGATTTCAATACTCAATTTTATGTGTGCGGTCCAGAAGGGTTTACAGAAGAAATTTGTCGAAGTTTAATTAGTTTAGGTGTAGAACCCGAATCATTAGTGATTTAAAAAATCCGTAGAATTTATACCATAAAAAAAGAGAAGCTTGTAAAAAGGCCTCTCTTTTTTTATTATAAAAATGGAATAATTAATTCGAAATATCGTATTTAACCGGCATTTGGAAAATCATATTTGCAGAAGATCCATCGTCTAGTTTAGCAGGTTGAATTAATCTACCACGGCTAGCAAGTCGAGTTGCAATTCTTTGAATCGCTTTTTCTGCTTCTTTACCTAATTGCTCGTTAATATATCCTCCGCTTCCTTTCATTGCTTGAACTTGGATAATCTTACCTGTTTTATCAATTACAAATTGAATTTTAGTTACAGCTGAAGATTCTCCACGACTATTCATAACTTCTGCAAAGTCGGCTAATTGGTCACCCAATTCCTCACTAAGTTTCTGTTGCAAACATTGTTGAAGCTTAGTTTTATCTCCCGCGAATTTTTCACATCCGGGATAAACAGCCATATCTCTAACCTGTCTTGCTGAATAGTTAACAATTGCGGGTGGAGCAGGTTTTGTACCTTCTCCTGTTCCTGGTTTGGGTCTTTCGGGTTCAGATCTACCTTTTGTTGAGGTGGATGCTTCTCCTTCCACATTTTTCAAACCGATCAGTTTGTTTTCCATTTCTTCAACCTTCACAATCGGTTCTTCTTTCACCACATCTTTCTTTGGCTCTGGAATAACCACTCTCACCTCAGCAATTTCTGGCTCTGGCTCGGGTTCTGGTTCAGGCTCATCAGGTTTAATTTCCTCTTCAATAATTTCCTCCGGAATATCTACATCCGTAAGATTGATGTCTACTACGGTATCTACTTTATCTGCTTTACTTAATACAGTATTGTAAAGATATACTCCTAAAGTAGCGAAACCAATAAGTGTAACACCTATTATTAATGCCCTTAAAAGAGTGGAACGTTCGCTTTTTCTAAGGTCATAGGCACCGTATTCTTTGTTCCTATTTTCAAATACGATGTCATCCAATGATTTATATTTTTCTTGTGACATGACTTTTAGATTTTTTAATTACTACTAATTCCTCGTTTCTCCTCATAGACTTTCACTTCAATAGGTGCTATGTCTACTATCCCATATCGCTCTGATTGCGTAATTTCCATCTCATCCAATACATTCACCAAATTCTCATAGGTAGAGTCATCGGTGGGTTTAATAATCACCGTGAAATTATCCGGTTTGGGTGCTCTTTGCTTTGCTGCCAAAATATCCTTACGAATTCCTTCTTTTGAATAATTGGTTTCATTTAAAGTTTCTGGAGTCAATTCTGTTTTATCTTGTTGATGCCAAAATATAGTATTGTCTCCTCCCAAAATAATTGAAATCGAATTTCTTACATCTACTTCTGGAGTTTCTGTAGGAGTTTCTATGTTTGGATCTTTCGGAGGCATATTTAGTCCCATCACATTTGGTTTACTAAATGTAGTCGTAAACATAAAGAACGTAATCAAAAGGAAACCCAAGTCTGCCAAAGGCGTCATATCGACCCTTGTAGAAGCTTTTTTCGCTCTTACCTTTTTATCTTTTCTAAGTCTTCTTTCTAAATTTGCCATGGCTTAGTCTTTCGGTTTTGATTCTGAACTTGTTACTAACTGAAACCTGTTATAGTCTCTATCTACCAACTGTCTAATCAGATCTCTAAATTTAGGATACTGAGTTTTGACATCTCCTTTGATTGCTATTTTCAAATCAGGATCTACCTCATACGAAACATCCAACCAATCCATCAATTGATGGTTTACACTGTCCAATGGAATTCCCGGTATTACAGTTTTTCTATCGGTATCGGATAACTCCAAATACGATTTCATTTGTGTAATAGGAACTACCACTTCTGACATTCCTTGAAATGTATACACTTCTTGGTCTGTAAATTTAATTCTATACTTTTCACCCATTTTCTCTAAAATAGGCTTTTTATTCTTATCGTCGATGATACTGTAATAGTATTTACCCTCTTCATTAATTGTAATTTGAACCAATCCACCGTCCTGAGCTTTGATTTCAGATACTGAACTTGGAGTTTTCACAGGCACAACTTCAGGCTTTCTAAACTGGGTAGTAAGGATGAAGAAGGTAAGTAACAACCAAGCCATATCACTCATAGCTGTCATATCAATGAACATTTCTGTTCTTTTTGGTTTACTTCTTGCCATTTTTCATTTTTTTATAAATTTAATTTTAACTCAATATAAATGGGACCTTCCCATTTTATTAAAAAAAATGAATTAATGGTGTCTAGCAAAAGATTGTTGAATTGCCATTCCTACTTCGTCAATTTTGAAAGTAATATCGTCAATACTATTTGTAATCATGTTGTAGATAATAATCGCTAAAGCGGAAGCACCAATACCTGTACCGGTGTTAATCAAAGCCTCTGCAATACCAACGGATAATTTTGCAGCATCTGGAGTTCCTCCACCTTCACCTAATGCGAAGAATGCTTTAATCATCCCAATTACTGTTCCCATCAATGCAATCAAGGTTCCTACCGTTGCAATCGTTGCAATAATGTTTGTGTTCTTTTCTAATCCTGGCATTTCCAACGTAGTTGCCTCTTCCAACGCTTTGCTCAAAGCATACATTTTCTGCTCTTTATCAATTGAAGTATCGTTTGCCAAAGCTTTGTAAGTTACCAAACCTTCTTTTACAACATTTCCTAAAGAACCTTGTTGAACTTCACAAAGATCAATA
Source organism: Weeksellaceae bacterium (assembly GCA_041676545.1). Classification (GTDB taxonomy): domain Bacteria; phylum Bacteroidota; class Bacteroidia; order Flavobacteriales; family Weeksellaceae; genus Moheibacter. The sequence goes on from JBAYRQ010000004.1 coordinate 119,441, forward strand.
GCGTCATTGATTTTATTGGCAGCCAATAAATCTTTCACCTCATTCACAAATTTCTTTGTATCTCCTTTTCCTTTTGCTTTTCGAATAGCAAAGAATCGGTCAATTCCAAAAACAAAGTCCATCAAGAAGAAAGACATAAGGAATGGAATAATTACTCCTCCTTTAAAAATAATACCCATCATGTTTTTTGGATTACCTGCATAAGGATCTCCCCCTTCAAAGTTAGAACTCATACCAAATATTCCGTAAAATACTGCCATTGAGATTAAAATCAGAATAATGATAGTTATTGGAGCATTAATTCCACCTATCTTAGTTTTAGTTCCAGTTACATTTGTTTCGTTTGTTTCCATTTCCATTTTTAATTATAATTATCACTAAATTTCTATTTACAAGAATGCGAATCTATAATATTATCTTTAAATAAACCATTTTTTTTTAATAGTTTTTTTACGTCAAAGAATATTTTCTATCCGAATTCGGTTTGTCTTGTTTATTTCATACCTTCCTTTTAAAGGTAAAGCATCTATAAACCAAATATTTACTCGCTACAATTGTGTGGGTTCTCCACCTTTTAGGGAGTTAAAATGAAAACATTCTTACTGTTAACATCTTTGTAAATTATTTGGTAGAGCTAAAATAAATAAATTCTAAAATCTTTTTTAAATTTAATTTCAAGATTTTCACAACTTTAACTGTTTCTTTTACCCAAATAGTATGCCAATGAGAATATTTTTGCAGCATTAGTGAAATAATAAAAACTATCCAAATTTAAAAGTTATTAAAAATAAAAGGATACATTTGTCCTTTATTTAAATTGGACTAGAGTAATGTAGAACCTTGATTTTAAATCAATAAATTATAAAGTTAAAATGAACCAAATGCTAAATAACAACCAAGAAATAGATGTTCGGGTACTTATTCCGATCAAAAGACATGAACTTTTATTGAAAATGTTCAAAGAACTTCCCGTAAACGAAAGTTTTACTTTCATAAATGATCACGATCCTTTGCCCTTGTTTTATGAATTCCGTTCAATTCATGGCGATGTGGTGGGATGGGAGTACCTAAAAAAAGGTGGTAGAGACTGGAAAGTGAAAGTTACGCGAACCGAAGATTCCAAAGGAAGAGAATTTACCGGTATTTCTACTTTGATGGATTTACGGAAGGTCGATAAAAAGGATTGGAAGCATGTGATTTTCCACCGATATGGCATGATGAAAGAAGGTGATGTGATGGAAATCATCGCCGAAGAAATTCCAGAAGAAATTCAAACGATATTTAAAACCAAGTTTGGTGAAAAGCATTCTTGGGAATTTAAGAAAGAAGAATTGGGCGAATTTGTTGTTCATATAACAAAGAACGAAGATGCATATACCGAGGAAGCCGATATCACCATCGTGAAGTCTTTTGATGTTCGTCCTTTTCCACCCGCAGAACGACATGATATGGTTTTCGATTCTTTCGACGAATTGGAACCTGGACAGGCTTTTGTATTTATCAATGACCATGATCCCAAACCGCTATATTATCAAATCGAAGCCGAAAGTGGCGTTCCTTTTAAATGGGATTATTTGCAAGATGGACCGGAAGAGTGGAAAGTGAAAGTAACGAAATCCAAGGAATAAGGGGGATGAAATTTAGAGAACCATTCCTTATATATTAATAGGAAATATAAACCGACAGTAACTCGTCGGTTTTTTTTTGAAGTAAATCGAGTTCGTTCCGTAATTATACAATTCAGAAGTGATATTCTACAACTCATCCTTCTGGTTTTTTGAATACGGATTCAACGGAATACTTTTGATAAAAATTTAACATGAAAACACAATTTTTAGTATTGATTTTATTCATTTCCCAAATCATTTCTGTAAGCGCCCAAATGGATGATAAGTTTTATTATCCGCGAAAAGATTTAAAATCCATTGAATTGACAAACTATGAGGAATTAAAATTTCCGGTTGAGAAAGATACTTTATCTGTTTTATTATTAAAACCAGCAAAGAAAATTAAAGCCACTGTATTTTATTTTCACGGTGCAGGTGGGAATAACACCTATTATTTACAGCTGATTTATCCCTTGCTTGTAGAAGGTTACCAAGTAGTGATGACCGACTTTCGTGGATATGGAAATTCAACAGGAATTCCTACGCATCTAAATATTGCCGAAGACGGTCAGAAGGTTTTTGATGAACTTATAAAACGAAAAGACATCAAGAACACTCAAAAAATAATCTTTGGTGCGTCTATGGGAACTCAAATAGCCACACTTTTGGCTGAAAAGAATCAGAATAAAATCAACGGTTTGGTATTGGATGGGCCGATTTCATCCTTTGGTGATATCGCCGGGTTTTATACGCCTGAATTTAAAGAGTATTTAGAGAAAAGTTATATTTCTCCGTATTCAGCAAAAGAGAATATCAAATCCATCCAAAACATTCCTATTCTTATCATTCATAGTAAAGAAGACAAAGAAGTTCCTTTTGAGCAAGGTATGATTGTGTTTTCAAATGCAAATTCATCGAAAGAGTTTTTCGAATTTAGCGGCGAACATTTGCAAGGAATCTTACTCGAAAGCTCGAAAATTCTTTCAAAAATGAATGAAATGCTTGAGAAATAAATCTTCTTATACTAAATTAAAAAAACGCTGATTAATACCAGCGTTTTTTGTTTTGTTTAGATCCAACAGATTTTCTGGATTTATTCGAAATCTTTCCGCTTTCTCTTTTTTCACCCGCGAATTTCTTTTCGGGTTTATGCGCTACATCGGAAACGTATGGGTGATCTTCGATCACTTTCACATCTGATTGGGTTAGCTTCATAATATCTTTCCAATACGCTCTTTCTTCCGTATCACAGAAAGAAATGGCTAAACCTGTATTTCCAGCTCGTCCCGTTCGACCGATTCGGTGAACATAAGATTCAGGAATGTTCGGTAAATCAAAATTAACTACAAAGGGCAATTGATCAATGTCAATTCCTCGGGCTGCAATATCCGTCGCGACCAAAACAGTTAATTGTTGGTTTTTAAAAGATTCCAATACACGTTGTCTCGCATTTTGGGATTTACCACCGTGAATAGCTTCGGATTTTATACCGCTCTTTTTTAAGAATTTGGCCACATTATCCGCGCCGTGTTTCGTTCGGGTAAATGCCAACACATTGCTTAGGTTTTCATTTTCAATCAAATGCGCCAAAAGTTTTCGTTTGTTTGCTTTTTCGACAAAATAAATTTCTTGTTCAACCGTCTCTGCTGTCGATGAAATAACGGCCACACTTACCGACTTCGGCTTATTTAGAAAGTTGTCCGCCAATTCACGGATGGCTTTCGGCATGGTTGCAGAAAAAAGTAAAGTTTGTCTTTTCTTTGGGACGAGTTTGATGATTTTCTTGATGTCATGTATAAAACCCATATCCAACATTTGATCGGCTTCATCCAATACCAAATAATGTAAGTGACTCAAATCCAAGTGGCCTTGATTTTGTAAATCCAACAAACGACCGGGAGTCGCAACAAGGATGTCAACGCCTCTTCGCAATTGATTTACCTGAGCCACTTGAGATACACCACCAAAAATGGTGGTTTGCGTGATGTTTGTGTGGGTTGCGTACGCGTCAAAATTTTCACCAATTTGGATCGCTAATTCACGTGTAGGTGTTATAACCAGGGCTCTAACTTTTTTAGAACGCTTGGATTTTTCTTCCGAATTTAGAAGGTAATTAATCATAGGAATTGCAAAAGCAGCGGTTTTTCCGGTACCTGTTTGTGCACAACCGATCAAATCGGTTCCTTCTAAAATGATTGGGATTGCTTGTTCTTGAATAGGGGTGGGATTCGTATATCCCATTTCGCTAACTGCCTTAAGGATATTTTTATTTAAATTGAATTCTTCGAATGTCATAAAATGTTTAAACTAATTTTGTGCAAAGGTAAGGGATTTGAATTTAGTAAATTTTGGGTGTTGAATTGTGCGAATTCTTTTAATTGGTTCTCCACAAATAAGGTGAAAATAAGATCAGAATCGTAAACAATTCTAATCGACCTAAAACCATTAAAAATGCACAAAACCATTTGGCAGAAGAAGTTAGACTTGCCATGGTACTTCCCGGACCGTAATCGCCCAATCCCACACCTGTGTTTCCTAATGAAGAAGCAGACAAACTCATTGCAGAAACAAATTGGTCGTAGCCTGGATTGATTCCTTCGTTAATTAATGCTAAAATAATGGAACCCGTAATCCATATAAACATATACAAAACAAAAAAAGCGAGTATGTTGTAAACGATATTGGGCGTAACACTCTTTTTGTTGTATCGAACAGGTAAAATTGCATTTGGATGAATCAATCGTTTGAATTCGAGCAAGCTGTTTTTTAACAAAATCACATGCCGAATTACCTTCACACCTCCCGAGGTAGATCCCGCAGATCCACCCACAAATAAAAGCGCAAAAAAGAGCATCGACACAAAGGGTGTCCATTCCATGTAATTTGCAGAAACAAAACCGGTGGTGGTTACAATGGAAATAACTTGGAAAAAACTAAATCGAAAAGAATTTTCAAGTGTATAGCCATTCGGAACATTTGATATGGGATCCAAAGAAGGTTCTGCAAAAAAGAAAATGACCAATCCTACACTAACAGAGACCGAAAAAATAAGTCCAAGATACCATCGGAACTCTTCGTTTCTAAGCATTTTTCTGATGTCCGCTTTCAATAAAAAGTGGTTTAATACAAAGTTTACACCTGATAATAACATGAAAAACATGATTATATATTGAACCGCAGGCATCGAATTCCAATGGGAAGTACTGTCGTTTTTGGTAGAAAAACCACCGGACGAAAGTGTACTCATTGAATGGTTTATCGCATCAAACCAACCCATTCCCGCAAAGGCTAAAAGCAGGATTTGAAGAAGTGTCAAAGCCACATATACAAACCAAAGCCACTTAGCGGTGTCCGTAATTCGTGGATGAATCTTATCCGCCGAAATAACCGGTGCTTCCACCACAAAAAGTTGCATCCCACCAATACCTAACAAAGGTAAAATTGCAATCGTTAGAACGATAATTCCCATTCCTCCAATCCATTGCGTAAGACTTCGCCAAAATAAAATTCCACGGGGTAAAATTTCTACATCGTTAAAAATCGAAGATCCTGTGGTAGAATACCCCGCAATGGTTTCGAAAAATATATTGGTTATACTGAATTCATTGGCCGCAAGAATTTCGGGCGATAAAAAGGGAATCGATAGAAAGTAGGGGAGTGCTCCTGATAAAATCAGACAAAACCAACCTGCACCCACAATTACATATCCATCTCTTCGGTGTAATTTCTTGGGCGCATTCTTGGTGCTGAAGTAAGCAACGCCACCAAATGTTGCGGTAATAATGCTTGAAAGTAAAAACGAAATATAAATCTGCTCTTTGTATATCAATCCAACAAAAACACACAAAAGCATAAATAAAGCATTGATAAGCATTAACATACCTATCAAATTAAAAATGACTTTGAAGTTGATGTGTTTCATTTATTGAAAGAATTTACCAATTTTTGAAATGGCGGTAGGCTGAACAAAAACTACGACATGATCACCACTCTCAATTCTGAAGTCAGCCGTTGGAATATATCCTTCACTCTTGCGTACAATTCCACAAACAATGGAATCTTTTGGAAATTTAATTTCTTGAATGGTCTTATTTGTAACCAATGAATTTTCATCCACTTTAAATTCCATTACCTCTGCATCAATGTCGGACAAACCAGTTACATCGACTATATCCCCCTTTCGGATGTACCGAAAAATACTGTCTGCTGCTAATAACTTTTTATTGATAAATGCATTGATTCCCACTTCTTGGCTGAGGTGGATGTAGTCCATGTTTTCAACCAAGGCAATCGTCTTTTTTACTCCTTTTGATTTCGCCACCAAACACGACATAATGTTGGTTTCTGAACTTCCTGTTACCGCAATAAATGCATCTGAATTGGAGATTCCTTCTTCTTCCAACAAATCTCCATCTCGACCATCTCCATTGATTACAAGAACGTTACTGAATTCGTCCGCCAAATCAAACGCTCTGTTTTGGTCTTTTTCAATCAGTTTTACACTGTGTTTACTGTCTTTTAATAAAGAAACTGTTTTTTTACCAATACTTCCACCACCCAAAACAATCACGTTTTTAAAAAACTCTTGTTTTTTTCCGAGTAAATTATAAATCTCTGCCGTAGCATGTTTTAATGCAATAAAATAAACTTGATCGTTGAGTTGATAAAGGGTATCATCACTTGGAATGAGGGTTTCATAGCCACCTTTTGCATTGTTTCGAATCATTGCAATCGGCATGAAATGAGGTGCTTGTTTGAACGAATCTGCTACTTCACCTACGGATTTATCCAATACTTTACAATCTTTATCGAGGATGGTTCCAAACAACTTCAATTCTCCATGGGTAAAAGTATGCATGGTATTGAATGCAGACTCTTCAATCAATTGATGAATTTCCAATGCCGCTAATTGTTCAGGACTAATTAACACATCGATTCCAATTCGCTGAACGGGAATTGCATTTTCTCTTCGTAAAAATTCAGGGTTTTCGATTCGAGCAATCGTTCGTTTTGCGCCCATCTTTTTGGCAATCAAAGCCGCCGTCAAATTTGTGTTTTGAAGTTGAGTTACACTGATGAAAATATCAGTTAGATCAATTTTAATTTCGCGTAAAGTATCGAAAGAAGTAATGTCGCCTCGATGGACCATAACGTCGAGGTTGCTTTCGATTGTTTGAAGGTTCTTTTTATCGGTATCAATCACAATTACATCGAGTAATTCTTTTGACAACCATTTTGCTAAATGGAATCCTACTTCTCCAGCTCCTCCAATTACTATTCTCATTTATATGTCGCTTTCTTCTTTTTGTCCCATTAGCATTAAATAGGCTTTAAGGAATTCATCGATATCACCATTCATAACGCCTTGAACATCACTTGTTTCATGTCCTGTTCGAACATCTTTTACCAATTGATACGGATGCATTACGTAATTTCGGATTTGTGAACCCCATTCAATTTTCATTTTATTGGCTTCGATTTCATTTCGGGCTTCCATTCTGCGCTCCAATTCCATTTTATACAATTCCGACTTCAACATTTGCATCGCGCCTTCTCGGTTTTCCAACTGAGAACGACCGGCTTGACAAACAACGACAATTCCAGTCGGTTTGTGGGTTAATTGAACTTTGGTTTCTACTTTATTTACATGTTGTCCACCTGCACCGCCCGAACGCGAAGTGTGCAATTCTACATCACTTGAGTTTACTTCAATCTCTATGGAATCATCGACCAATGGATACACATACACCGACACAAAACTCGTGTGCCGTTTGGCGTTACTATCAAAAGGAGAAATTCGTACCAAACGATGAACACCGTTTTCACCCTTTAAATACCCAAAGGCAAATTCACCTTCAATTTCCAAAGTCACGGTTTTTACACCTGCAACATCCCCTTCTTGAAAGTTCAATTCACGCACTTTGAAGCCGCTGTGTTCGGCCCACATGATATACATTCGCATCAACATTCCGGCCCAATCACAACTTTCCGTTCCACCAGCGCCTGAAGTAATTTGAAGTACCGCACTCAAATGATCTCCTTCGTCGGAAAGCATGTTTTTGAATTCGACATCTTCTAACAATTTAAGTGTTTGGTCGAATTGTTTCTGAACATCTTCGTCCAAATCTTCTCCATCGTCGTTGAATTCAATTAAAACTTCCAAATCATTGAATGAATTTTTAATGGCATAGTATTCTTCAACCCATTTCTTTTTGGAACGAAGTACCTTCATAAACACCTCAGCCTCTTTGGAATTATCCCAAAAGCCAGGCGATGAAGCGCGCTCTTCTTCGTTTGTGATTTCGATTTCTTTCTTTTCTATCTCAAGATACGTATATAAGTCATTGATTCGCTGACTTAAATCTTTTATTTGGTCGCTGTTAAACATGGCGACAAAGATAGGATTTATCTTTAAAAATCTAAATTAACTTTGTACTTCCATTCAATGAATTTGAAATAGTTGTACAATTTGTATTCTAAGTTCAAACCATAGTGTGTACTCGAATCGTATTCAATCCGCAAGGTGTAAATGTTGGGATCGTATCGCATAGGTTGTGAACTTCGGTAATTCCACTCGCTGACATACCGCTGATTCTTGGTTCGATAATAAGATTCGGAATAAAAATGCATTGGCTTTGCTTGCGTTCGCAAAAATAAATCATACTGCGTATCAAATACAATCAAATCATATTCATCTTCCTCATTCCCTTTCTCTAACGAAATAGAATTTCCCGGTTTGGAATCAGGTAACGTAGTGGAACAAGACGTCAACATAAAAAATAGACCGATAATAATTGCAATTGTTTTCATCCTCTAAGTTTATTTCTATAAATTTAGACAAAAAATAGTAGAAAATGATAAAAATATATCATAATCCACGGTGTAGTAAGAGTCGAGAAGGACTTGCTATTCTACAAGAAGAAAAGGAAGATTTTGAAATCATAGAATACATGAAACACCCTTTATCGATGGATGAAATCAAGGAATTGATTGAAAAATTAAATATTAAACCGATTGATTTGGTTCGAAAAAATGAAGAAATTTGGAAAGAGAACTACGCAGGAAAAGAAATGAGTGATAATCAGATCATTGAAGCCATGAGTTTGCATCCAAGATTAATAGAAAGACCGATAGTTGTAAAAGACAAACAAGCGGTAATTGGGCGACCCCCAATTTTGATTAAAAAACTGTTGTAATTTTCGGCGTAAAAAGTTAACTTTAAACCTATGGAAGGAGAAGAAAAAATTGTGGATGCGGCCGAATTAGAAAGCCAAGAAATTACCCGAAGGTATAAGAAGATGTTGAAGCATTCCTATCAGACGCTTACGAAGGAGGATAAATTGCTCATTCGAAAAGCTTTTGATTTAGCGGTGGATGCACATAAGGAACAACGAAGAAAAACAGGTGAACCCTATATTTTTCATCCGATTGAAGTAGCTAATATTGTTGCAAATGAAATTGGATTAGGCGCCACCAGTATTGCTGCTGCATTGATGCATGATGTGGTAGAAGATACAAGTTATACTTTGGATGATATTCGTGAGATTTTTGGTGAAAAAATCGCACGAATTATCGATGGATTAACTAAAATTTCGATTTTAAACAAACAGGATGTTTCCATTCAATCAGAGAATTATAAAAAATTATTACTTACGCTATCCGAAGATGTCCGTGTAATTTTGATTAAAATCGCTGACCGTCTGCACAATATGCGTACGTTGGAATCGATGGCCGAAGACAAACAATTGAAAATCGCTTCTGAAACCATTTTTATTTACGCCCCCCTTGCACACCGAATGGGGTTGTACAACATCAAATCTGAATTGGAGGATTTAAGTTTGAAATACACCAAACCCGAAGAATATTATAGTATTGAGCGAAAACTTCAGGAAACCAATGAAGAACGAAAAAGCTATATCCACGATTTCTCAGAAATAATTAAAAAAGAATTGGAAAACGAAGGATTGGAATTTGAAATAAAAGGCCGTTCCAAATCTGTTTTTTCAATCCACCGCAAAATGCAATCGCAACGAATCAGTTTTGAGGAAGTCTATGATAAATTTGCAGTTCGGATTGTATATCGTTCGGACCGAAAGAATGAGAAATTTTTGGCGTGGAAAATTTATTCCATTGTCACCGATTTCTTTCGACCCAATCCCAAACGATTGCGCGACTGGATTTCTCAACCGAAATCGACCGGTTATGAATCTTTGCATATCACCGTTTTGGGCCCGATGGCGCGTTGGGTGGAAGTTCAAATTCGATCTGAACGAATGGATGAATTGGCCGAACGTGGTGTGGCCGCGCATTACAAATACAAGGAAAATTACCAAGTGGAGGATTCCAAAGTCGATGAATGGGTAAATCAAGTCCGTGAAATGCTTGAAAACAATGAACATCAAGACGCTGCGGAGTTCATTGATAATTTCACTTTTAATCTATACGCCAAGGAGATTTATGTTTTCTCACCCAAAGGGGAATTGTTTTCCTTGCCAAAAGGCGCAACTTCCCTTGACTTCGCGTATGCAATTCACAGTAATATCGGGGATACGTGTTTGGGTGCAAAAGTAAATGGAAAATTATTTCCTCTCAGCCATCAACTTGAAAGTGGAGATCAAGTCGAAATATTAACATCTCCCAATCAACGTCCAAAAGGAGATTGGTTGAATTTTGTAATTACAAGTAGAGCGCGTTCAAAAATAAAAGCTTCTATGAATGCAGCACGTAGAGCTCTGTCGGAAGAAGGAAAAGAAATTTTGATTCGGAAATTACGTCACTTAAAAGTAGATTTTAGTGAAAGTGTTTTGAATGAATTGCAGCATTTCTATAAAACCAAAAATAGCCAAGATATTTTTTACAAAGTGGCAACGGGAGAGATTGACAATAAGAGTTTACGAAGATTTGCCGAAAGTAAATCGGGATTCTCAGGATTCATCAATCGTTTCAGACCGCGTCCCAAACCTAATTTCATTACCGAAGAAGCTCCGAAACAAAAATACGACTCCTTGGTATTTGGTGCGGATGAAGAAAAGTTGGATTACGATTTGGCATCGTGTTGCAACCCCATTGCAGGTGACAAAGTATTTGGATTTGTAACGGTTTCAAAAGGGATTCGTGTACATAAAAAAGATTGCCCCAATGCCGTAGCGCTTCAAGCCAATCAAGCCTATCGAATTATTCGTGCGGAATGGGTGGACTCCTCCTCTCAACTATATCGTGCGATTGTCAACATCAATGGATTGGATCGTATTGGGTTAATCAACGATATAACCAAAATTATTTCCGCGAATTTACATGTTCACATTCGAAGCATCAATATATCCGAAGAAGATGGTATCTTTGATGGAAAGATTGCGGTTACCGTGAAAAACAAAGTTCAATTGGATAAAATCATTGGTGAATTGAAACGAATTGAAGGAATCCAAAAAGTGAGTAGAACGTATGCAAATTAAAAACAATGAAATTTAAAACGCTGGTATATTATTCCATTGGATACATTATAGCTGCCATTATTGGATATTCCATCAATTATATTGTTGGATTTATGGCAGCTTCTGTTTTGTATTTAATTGCATTGGTAATTTTTTCCGTCATTCTTGGTTTGGCCGATGTGGATCCTGTGGAAAAATCCATTTATGAAAGACGAAAAAAGGATTTGGATTAATTTCAGTGTTTAATTAGTAACGAATATCCTTCTTAAAGGTTTTTCTTCGTTTGTGAATCTCAGGATTGTAATCATTCCATAGCAATTGAACACTTTGATTTCCTTCCAATTCAGGATTGGTTTCCAAATGTTTGATGTTGTATTTCTGAAAAGTGTGATACATTTCCATGAAAATAATGGCTGTAATTCCTTTTCTCTGGTACTGCGGATGAACACCTATTAATACAAATTCTGCTGTGTCATTTTTCTTCTGTGCTTGTAATAAATGATACCATCCAAAAGGAAATAATTTACCGTTGGCTTTTTGAAGCGCTTTTGCATACGAAGGCATTACTATAGCAAATGCACACAATTTTCCTTCTTTGTCTTCAATGAAGGTTAAATATTCTGGACTGAGTGATTCTGCATATTTTTTAGCATAAAAAGCTTTTTGTTCTTCCGTGATGGGAACATAGGTTTCCAATTCGCTATACGTTTCTTCCAACAAATCAAAAACAGGTTTGATGTAGGCTTTGATATCATTTTTGGATTTGAATTGAACCAGTTTCAGTTCGTATCTTTCGGTTACCAAATCGGAAAACTTACGTATTTTTTCAGCAATGGTAACGGGTGCGTCCAAGAGCATTTCCAACCATTCCTTTTCTTTTACGAAGCCCATTTGCTCCAAATGCTGTGGGTAATATTCGTAATTATATTGAGCAATTGCAGTCGCAATACGGTCAAAACCAAAACTCAACATGCCTACTCTTTCTAAATTGGTTGCGCCCATGGGACCTTCCATGAAATCCAGCTTATTTGCTCGCGCAATTTCTTCCACTTTTGCAAACAATGCTTTGGATACTTCAATGTCATCAATCACATCAAAATTCCCAAATCGAATTTTCTTTATATTTTGTTTTTCTACTTCAATCTCGTTGATAATAGCAGCAATTCGACCGACAATTTTTCCGTTTTTATACGCCAGAAAATAATGTGGCTTTGCAAATTTAAAAGAAGGATTTGTTGTGGGATCCAAACTTTCCAATTCACCGCTAATTAAAGGAGGTACGAAATAAGGATTGCCTTTGTATAAATCAAGTTGAAATTGAACAAACTGCTTCAACTCCTTTTTCGTTGTAATTTCTCTAACTTCAATTTCCATAGATGCAAAGATAATTTAAACTAAGGATTAAAAGCAAAACCTTTATTCAAGTACATTTCCGTTCCCCAACGATCGATGGTTTGGGAAGTTTTGAATGCGGATTCTTCTGAGAAATTGGCACTGTTCTTTTTAACTTTTGCACTTCCGGTAATTTCACTTAAAGCAGCTGCCAATAAAGGTTCTGATGGATTTCCTAATTCAGGTAAGTTTTCTAAATATTGAATTTCATTGACTTCTACATCCGCAGGAATTCCCAGAGTAGGTGAGGGCTGATCCAATGAATTTCGGTATTCAAAAACGATGGGTTGCATCGCCCAAGTGTGGGATGGATTGATGTTATTTGTCGATGTGTAAGCGGAAGAAGGCGAATCATACAAGGTAATCGATCCCACCGTTTTTCCGTAGGTTTTAGTACCAACTAGATTAACGGAAATATACGGTTTCAAACAACTGATGAGCATTTCACTTGCCGACGCCGTTCCGCGAGCGGTTAACACCGTAAGGTGATTGAGTTGAAGATGGTTTAAACCAAAAGTTCCGACTTCAGTCAAATCATCGTTGTACACTTTACCTGTATTTTCAAAGATGTAACTTTTGTTGTTTTGCGCCGCTTTTGAATTGAAAGCAATTCGAGTAAAATCTTGTCCATTAAATTGCCCCGTAAGCATACTTCCTAAATAGGTCGAAGTCTCCACCGAACCCCCGCCATTGTATCGCAAATCTAAAATCATATCTGTGATTCCTTGCGCACTTAATTGACCGATGGCATCGTTGAGCTCATCATTAAAGTTTGCTCTGAATCCATTGTAAACGACATAACCGATTTTATGGCTTCCTTGATTGAAAACTTTGGTTAAATACACCGGATTTTCTTGAAGTTCTACTTTGGTTAAAGAAACTTCTTGATTGGTTGAAAAGATTTGTCCATTTTCTAAATAACCCATTCCAAAAGTAGCCGTTTGGGACGCAAGAAGTTCAGTATAATTGAAATCGGTTAATTGATTTCCATTGATTTTTACAAAGATATCTCCGCGCTTTAAACCAGCATTGGCCGCTGGAGAATTGGGAATAATATATTGAACATATCCAAATAGATTCGTGGAATTTGAATTGATGTAAACCAATCCGTACTTCATTCCAAAACTAAAATTAATTCCCGCAAATTGATTTTCTAAAGTGTGATAATCGGGTACAATCCATGAAAAACGATCGGTTGTTCCGTAATTATAAAGCAAACTAAAAAATAAATCATCGGTTGATTTTGATTCGATGAATTGCATATATTCACCGTCCGAAGAGAAGCGATTATCCGCAAGATTAGCCACATCTTCTTGCCAATAATACCATGAATTCAATGCCTTCCACACAAAATCATTGACCGAAATAGAAGGACTTTTTCCATCGTCATCGTTATTACACGAAGTAAATCCAAGACTGAGTAGAAGTAAAAAAGCAAGTAGATATATTTTTGTTTTCATTTAAAAATAAATTGTAATTTTAAAGGTATGAAAAAATATTATTTATTTGGATGTATAGTTTTGATGACCTTGTATTTTTCATGTAAAAATTCAATCACATCTTCTGAACCTGAAATTTTGACAGCAGCGTATAGTTTAAAATCTTTTGGAGAAACAGAGCGCGGATTTCAAGTCTATGTTGTCGTAGATAAACTTCCCGAATCGGCGAAGATAAATTCCATAGTGTTGAAAAATAAGCGTTTCGAAAAGTTGAATTACGACTCGATACAAAAACAAAAAATAGAGATCAATCAATATTTACCGATTCAGTCCTTTCAAATTCAAAATTTTATTCCCCCGATGGCAGATGAGCGCGCAGATGGAATAGAATTTGATATAGAGGGAAGATTACTATTTATAGAAACCGTTTTTAAATTAAAATAAGAAAATCAAAAAACTATGGATCCAATTTATCTAATTATTATAGGTGTCCCGATGCTTCTGAGCATGTTTGTCAGTTCAAAATTGAAAAGCAAGTTCAAATATTATTCACAAGTACATTTAGCAAATGGAATGAGTGGAAAAGAAATTGCTGAAAAAATGTTGGCAGACAATGGAATTCACGATGTAAAGGTAATTTCAGTCCCAGGACAATTAACCGATCATTACAATCCCCTAAACAAAACTGTGAATCTTTCCGAAGTGGTTTATCACGAGCGAAATGCTGCCGCTGCAGCCGTTGCAGCTCATGAATGTGGACATGCTGTTCAACATGCCAAAGGCTATTCTTGGTTAAAAATGCGTTCAAAAATGGTTCCTGCAGTAAACATATCAAGTAAATTTTTGCAATGGATTTTGATGGGTGGATTGATTATTTATGCAACTTCTCAAAATGCCACAATGTTGTGGATAGGTATCGCATTATTCGCCGTTACGACAGCGTTTACATTGGTGACCTTACCTGTGGAATACGATGCGAGTAATCGAGCCTTGGCTTGGCTAAAGGATAAAAATATGGTTTTACCAAACGAATACGATGGAGCAAAAGACGCTTTGAAGTGGGCAGCTCGTACCTATCTTGTTGCAGCGATTGCTTCTTTGGCGCAATTGATGTATTTCGTGATGATTGCTTTGAGAGGAAGAGATTAATTCCTTTGTACGTAGTGTCAAGTAACTGATATTGTGACTGTTGTTATTTCGAACGAAGTGAGAGATTCCAACGTTGAGATTCTACTTTTCGAAAGTAGCAACTGGTCTAGCCCCCTATAAATCGGACTATTTAATTTTAAGATTCAATATTATAACTTTTTGATGATATCTTTGCAATGCGAGAGACAACCGATGGTGATTTTTTATACCGTATGTTGTTTGAGATGTTGGGCCCACACATCTCTTTATTAGTAAGATTTCCTTCCATCATCTTGTCAGATGATTCAGGAAACCTTGGCGAGAGACTGCTCTCTGGCTCACTATTACCCGTATGTTTTTTCACTCGATATCTTGGGATAATGAGTTTAAAAGTGATTTTTCTTCGCTTCTCATTGATCGTTGTTTGTATTAGATTTAATCTCCAAAGTACTTCAAAATCATTTGGTGTAAGGTGCTGCAAACTACCATGAAGACGTTGATTGTTATACTTTTCCGTGAAAATGATTAGATTCTGTTCTAATTCGTTTATAGACCAAAAAGTGAAGCGTTTGAGATGATTTCCCAAGATGGCATGAAAACTCTCTACATGACCGTTTTCTTGTGGAGTATAAGGGTGAGTGAATACCTGATTGAGATGATTCTCGCTGAAAAATTCTTGGACGATTTTTGCTGAAAATCGCTTGTCATTATCGTTTCTAATCTCGATATGCACTGCTTTATTCATACAATCATTAGGCTGAAGATACTGAGTGATGATGTGTTCCCAAGCGATTTTCACCTGGTGTGACGTGATAGAAAGTCCTACGCTTTGATGCAGTAATTTCCTACTAAATGTGTCTATAATATTGAGTATGTAAGCATATCTGCGGTCTCTTTCTACCCAAACCATCTTTATATCCATCTCTATAACTTCCAAAGGAGCTCTCGGCAATACTTTTCTGTATTTCACATAGTTCTTTGCTGGCTTCTTATTTTGAGGCTTTAAAAGACTGTTTTCTTTCATTAAACGGTAGGTTTTTTTATGATTGATTTGATAACCCAAAAGCTGTAATTGTTTGCTCATGGCATAATAACCATAATCTAAGTCAGGGTCTGATTTTATAGATTCAATCTCTTGTATAACCTTTCCGTTTTCAACATCTTGAGCGACCTCATCGTTAATCTTCAGCACATGAGTACTGGGCTTTCTACCTCGTTTTCCATTCTTAGGAACGTAGTAATACTGATGTTTTGTGATTCTGGCTATTTCAAAAGCACGTCTTGTTCTTAGGCCTTGTGAGATATAACGCGTTACTGTTTCTTTCCTTTCTCCAAGGCCCATTTCTTTTTTAGCAATTCATCTTTTAATCTGCCTTCTAATTCCTTCTCCGCTACGATTTCCTTGAGTTGAGAGTTCTCTTTTTCTAACTCTCGAATACGTTTCAAATGCTCCTTAGTCATTCCATGATCAAGACCTACTTCGCCCATTTCATTGAATTTTTTACGCCAACTATAGTAAGTTGCTGGATAAATCCCGTGTTTCTCCAAAGTCACATTTACACCGTTTTCTGATGCTTCTTGTAGAATGGACAACTTTTCTTCTTTTTTGAATGTTCTTTTTGTGTTTATAATGACAAATATATACTAGATTATTTAATATAACTCTGTCCGATGATTTACGGGGCTAGAACAACGGCGTTGTATGTATATTCTATAAAATCATTATTTTCAAAAAGGATACGAGAAGGCAGGTTCAGATGGTTGTATTTGATGGAAGTGATGCCTTTGTTTTTGTCACTTATCATGCTGCCATTGGCATCATAGGTATAGTCGTTTGAGGTATTGGTCGGGCTGTCTATAAATCCTGTGTTGTCTTGTCCGTCATCAACTACTTTTACCAGCAGATTTGAGTTGGAGTTGTAGGTGTAGGAGAGAATGTCCATTTCGTCGGGCAGAGACTGAGTTTCATAACCGCCATAACGGTTAAGAGATGTGATGTTTCCGTTCAGGTCATACGCTACATGCTCGTTATAATTGCCGCTATATGGATTTCCATCGTTTTTATAATAGATAGCATCAGTCAAACGATTTAGCCTATCATATTCATAGACATAACCGCGCATTTTATTATCGGAAGCGGTTTTCCATAAGATTTGAGAAATGTTTCCGTTGTATAATGGGTCTACGTGGTCGTCTCCTCCATTGACAAGAGAGTTATAATTGATTTTAAATGCAAAAAGGTCATCGCCTAACCCGGGTGGTAGGGCATTATTCCCCATCAATATAACGCCTACATTATTGATGTTACCCACCTAATTATTTACATTATTTATCAATGATTTAAATAGGTAATCGTAAATATCTTTGTTTATAGGATTAGGAATAATTCCAATAGGAAGAAGTGTTTCTCCAAAATATTGCTGTTTCTTGTCTACCAAAACGAAATAAAAATCGTTATGAGTATCAAT